>NZ_DATELF010000160.1:0-103364 GCF_035276945.1 Amycolatopsis sp.
CGTGCGGTCGTCACCCGGCGGCGCGACGGCGGGCGGCGGTACCGGCGGTGGTTTCGGATCAGGGGCGGCGGCCCGGGGCAGCTCCTTGACCGCGGCGTGGCGGGGTTGCGGATCGACCCGCACCGACGGCGCGGACACCACCGAGGGCTGCCGGGCGCGCCGGGGCCTTTCCTCGAATCCGGTCACCGGGTCGTACCGGGTGAGGATGGCGGCCGGCAGCAGCAGCACGGCCGTCGTCCCGCCGTAGGCCGAGCGGCGCAGTGTCACGCCGATGTTCTGGCGGTTGGCCAGGCGGCTCACCACGTAGAAGCCGAGCTGGTCGCGGTCGAACAGGTCGAGCTGATGGGCCTGCGCGATGCGCTGGTTGGCCTCGGCCATGGTCGCCGGCTTCATGCCCAGGCCGCGATCTTCGATCTCCACGACGAACCCGGCGCCCACCGGCTCGCCGTGCACCAGCACGACGGTGTTGGGCGGCGAGAACGACGTGGCGTTCTCGACCAGCTCGGCGATCATATGCGTCAGGTCGGCCACCGCCGAGCCCTGCACCGAGACCTCCGGCATGCGCCGCACCTCGACCCGCTGGAACTCTTCGACCTCGGCGACCGCCGCGCGGATCACGGTCATCAGTGGCACCGGGTTGCTCCACGCCCGGCCCGGCGCCGCGCCGGACATGATGATCAGGCCCTCCGCGTGCCGCCGCATCCGCGCGGCCAGATGGTCCAGGCGGTACAGGTCCTCCAGCTCGGCCGGGTCCTCCGTACGCCGCTCCATCGCGTCGAGCAGGCTCAGCTGGCGGTGCACCAGGGACTGGCTGCGCCGGGCGAGCGTGACGAACACCCCGGACACGCCGTGCAGCAGCTCCGCGCGTTCGGCGGCGGCCTGCAGCGCGGATCGTTGCACCGCGTTGAGTGCGTCGCCGACCTGGCCGATCTCGCCGTCCCCGGGGGTCACGACCGGCACGTCGGCATCGACGTCGATGCTCTCCCCCGCCCGGAGCCGCAGCATCGCCCGCGGCAGCCGGTGGCGGGCCAGCTCCAGCGCCGAGTCCCGCAGCCCGACCAGTTCGACCACCAGGCCACGCCCGATCCGCACGGAGATCACCAGCGCCGCGAGCACGGCGGCCAGGCCGAGGATGACGGTCACGGCGCCCTGGGTCAGCGCGGTATCGCCGGCCGAGTCGGCCTCGGAGGTGGCGGCGGCACTGGCGTCCGAGGTGATCGTGCGGAGGTTCGCCGTGACCGGATCGACCGCCGCCCGCCACGCTCCGTTGCCGACGGCGACCGCGGTGGCCCGGCCGGACATGTCGGTGCGCAGCGCGTTCTGCAGTCCGGTAAGCGAGGCGTACGCACTGCCGCCGGCCAGCCGGCCGAACGCGGCCCGCGCATCCGCCCGCAGGTCGGGCACCGCGTTGGTGGTGAGGACTTGCTGCCCGCCCAGCGCGTCGGTGAAACTCCGGTACTGGTCGGCGGTCATCCGCCCGTTCGCGTTCGCGGAGGTGGCGACGGCGTCCTGGCGGGCGAGCATCTCCCCGATCTGGGCCAGTGGCACGACGACCTTGGCCGAACCTCCACTTTGGACATCAGTCAGCGCGGACTCGACCGCGAACGCGTCCTGGATCGCCGTGCCGTAGGCGTCGAAAGCGCTCTGCCAGTCCTTCTGCCGCGCGGCGATAGCGGCCTGGTCGGCCTGCAGGCGACCGACATCGCCGGTGACTCCGTCGAGGCGGTGGCTCACCTCCGGGGCGAGGCTCGCGAGGTCGGCGCTGGTGCGCGCTACGCCGTCCTGAAGCCCTCGCGACGCACCTTCGGTCTCGCCGTGCCGCTGGGCGAGGCCGGCCTGGTCGCCGGTGCCGTTCGAGGACAGGTACAGGGCTACCGCCGCCCGCTCGGCCTGCAGGCTCGCGACCAGCTTCGCGACCGGCCCGGTGAGGTTGGCGTTGAGCTCCTTGAGCTGCCGGAGCGTCCACGCGTCCTGGACCGTGGACACGGTCGCCAGTGCCCACAGCACCATAAGCGAAACGACCGGCACCATCAGCAGGGCGACGACTTTCGCGCGCACCGATTTCGGGCGCAACCGGCGCGCGAGTGACTGCGTGTTCGGATAACGGGCGGACAGCCCGTGCCGCACGGGCATCAATTCTCCAGCCCCCCGATCGGAAACCCGGTCACGCCCGGATCGACCGGGTGGCCTCACCCGGCTCCGTTTCCGGGGTGAGCTCGCCCCATTGTTGTGGCCCGCCCGGCGAAAGCGCGACGAACGCCGAGGTCAGGAACAAATACGAACCCAGGACGACGGCCAGCGGGAACACGAACTGCATCGGGGTGGCGCCGGCCACCGCGCCGTGTGCGGCGTGGACCTCGACCCGGACCGCGGCCATGCCGGTGTAGTGCATCGCGCTGACCGCGACGCCCATCACCAGCGACGCGCCGACCGCCGAGATCGGGCCGTGGATGGTCAGCGTCGCCCACAGGGCGGCCGTGGCGGCGGCGACCGCGATCGCGACGGACAGCGCGACCACCACGGGGTGGTAGCCGACGCGCCCGGACAGTTGCATCGCGGCCATGCCCACGTAGTGCATCGCGGCCACGCCCAGCCCCGCGACCAGCCCGCCAAGGAGCACCGACAGCGTGCGCGAGTGGCTGTAACCGACGGCGAACACGCCGATGCCGACCACCACGATGGCGATCACCAGGCTCAGCAGGGTCAGCAGGACGTCGTAGCGCACGTCGGTGCCGGTGACACCGAAGCCCAGCATCGCGATGAAGTGCATCGTCCAGATCCCGGTGCCGATCGCCGTCGCGCTGCCGATCAGCCAGTTCCGCCGTGAACGGCCCGCCGCGTTCAGCGCGCGCACCATGCAGCGCAGCCCGAGCGCGCCACCGACGCAGGCCATGACGTAGGACAGCACCGGGGTGATCCAGCCAAAACCCAGTTCCGTCATCGACCCCAGTTGATCCATTTCGGTCCCATCGAATGTCGGTGACGCCTCCCCGGCCCGGCGGACGAGAACCCTACTTCAATTCGATCGGATCGGACAGGGATACTCCGAAGTAATTTCCCGGTGAAAACACAACGGCGACCAGACTGATTACGCCAAGATCCCTCCGCGCAGATTTGATATGCCTTTTTCAGTACTGGAAACAATCGACGGTGAATGCCGGGAACAATCCCGGCCGGACGCGCGCACCGACCCGGAGCAGCCTCGTGGAAGCCACACCGATCCGGTAATCGGTCGCGTCCACGGCGAGACGGGCGAAGACCCGAGTCAGCGCGAACCTGACATCCTCGGCATATGCGACGTGACATCATGCGGGCATGCGAAAGGCCCTGATCTCCGTCGTCCTGCTCGCGGCGGCCTGCTCGAGCTCGCCCGCCCAGGATCTGCCCAACCCGGCACGCACGGTGCCGGGCGGCGGCGCGCTGAAGGTCGAGGTGCTCGCGCAGGGGCTGCAGCACGGGTGGGACATCGGGTTCCTGCCGGACGGCAAGCTCCTGGTGACCCAGCGGCCGGGGACGCTGGCGCTGATCGACGGACCGGCGGTCCGCACCGTCGCCGCCGATCTGTCCGATGTGTACGCCCGTGGCGAGGGCGGGCTGATGGGCATGGTCGTGCACCCGGACTTCGCCCGGACGCGCCGATTCACCACCTGCCAGGCACACCAGGAGCGCGGGCAGGCGGTCGACGTCCGGCTGGTCACGTGGACCCTCTCGGCCGACGAGCGGAGCGCGACGCGGGTGCGTGACCTGCTCACCGGGCTGCCGGTCAACCCCAGCGGCCGGCATTCCGGCTGCCGACCGGCGATCGCGGCCGACGGCGCGCTGCTGGTCGGGACCGGCGACACCGCGCGCCCGCCGGTCGCCCAGGACCGGCACAGCCTCGGCGGCAAGGTGCTGCGGATCGACCTGGAAACCGGGTTGGGCCTGCCGGACAACCCGTTCATCTCCTCGGCGGATCCCGCCGAGCAGCGCGTCTACACCTACGGCCACCGCAACATACAGGGCGTCGCGGTGCGCCCGGGCACCGGCCAGGTGTTCACCGCCGAGCACGGGCCCACCTTCGACGACGAGATCAACCTGCTGCGCACGGGCGCCAACTACGGCTGGGACCCGTCCCGGGGCGGTACCGAGACGTCGTACGACGAGAGTGTCCCGATGACCGACACCGTCCGCTTCCCGGACGCGGTCAGTCCATTGTGGACTTCCGGGAAGATCACGGAAGCGATCTGCGGTGCCGCGTTCATCACCGGTGGCCAATGGGGCTTTCTCGACGGGCGGCTCGCGGTGGTGGCGTTGAAGGGCCAGAAGATGCTGCTGTTCACTGTGGACGAACCAGGCGCCATCACCGAGGTCAGCCTGCCCGGCCAGTTCGACGACACCTATGGCAGGCTGCGCGCCGTCCGCGGTGGCCCGGACGGCGCCCTGTACGTGACCACCTCGGACGGCGATGACGACAAGGTCCTGCGGATCACCCCGGGATCCTGACACGGCCCGGACCGATCCGCTAGAAAAGGTCCATGACCACTCCGACGGTCCGGTCCATGTTCGACGAAGACGGCTTCACCGTGTCCGAAACCCCGGACCGCCGGTTCGTCGTACTCAACGACGCGCCGGTCGGCGGCGATGACGACTTCGACCTGCTGGAAGCCACCGAGAGCGCCCGCAGTCTGGCGGACCTGATCATCGCGTCGCGCGCAGCCGCGCCGTTCACGCTCGCCATCGACGCGGCCTGGGGCATGGGCAAGAGCAGCCTGATGCACCGCCTGGAGGCGACCCTCGCCACCGAGAAGGCCGTCTCCACCGTGTGGTTCAACGCCTGGACGTCGGGGCGGGCCAGTGCGTTGGAAGGGCTGATCAAGTCGGTGCTGCTGCGGTTCGACCGCAACGTCATCCGCCGGGCCGTCCGGTCGATGTCCCGGCGGACGCACCTCATCGGCTTGCTGCACGCGTCGGCGCTCATCCTGGCCAGTTTCTTCGGTCTCGGACGGGTCATCGACGAGATGTGGCGGGCGATGGCACTGGACGCCAAGTCCCGCAACCAGATCAAGGGTGTGCTCCGGGAGATGTTCGCCGGGTGGATCCAGGCCGGCGGCCGCGGCGACGGCAGGCGGTTGCTGGTGGTGTTCATCGACGATCTGGACCGCTGCGCGAACGAGAGGATCGTGGAGGTCTGCGAGGCGATCAAGCTGTATCTCGACGTGCCGGGTGTGGTGTTCGTGCTGGCCTGCGACCAGTCGGTGCTGTGGCGCGCCGTCCGGAATTCGAGCGGATCTGGCGAGTCGGCCGGCGCGGTCGAATACCTGGAGAAGATCATTCAGATCAACTACCGGATCCCGGCACCGAGCACGCCGCTGGCGAGACGGCTGGTCGATGGCTACCTGGACAGGTCACGGACCAGCCGGCTGTTCGACGACGCCATGAAGAGCATGATCACCGAACGGTCGGGGCGGAACCCGCGCCGGATCAAACGGCTCATCAACAGCTTCGTGCTCGAGTACCACCTGAACCGGTCCTGGGCCGAAATCGGTGTCGAGAACCTGGTCAAGGTCGTCATGCTGCAGCACTTCTACCCGGGCTTCTACCGGATCATGGCGAATCCCCGGGCCGAGGACCCGATCGCCGAGTTCATCTCCTACCACCGCTTCCGCTCGGTGGTCCGGCAAGGGGGCGACCGGGAGCCGGAGGAATGGCGGGACCTGTTCGACGGCAAGGGCCTGAAGCCACCGCTGCCCGACGCGAAGGAAGAGGTTCTCACCCGGCATCTCGAGATCCTGGAACGGGAACTCCCGCCCGAGTTCCCCGCCCTCGCCGCCGACCGTGACTTCGTCGGCCTGATCGAAAGCCTGAACGGCCCGGTCGATCCGGAGCAGCTCCAGAAGCTGCTGAGCCGGCCCTTGACCCCCGACTTCGCCTCGACCTACCGGGCGCCGGAGTTCGACCATGACTGGCTCCTGGAGTTCTCGGTCGAGCCCCGGCAGAGGCTGATCCTTTCTCCCGGCATGTCGGGCCCCATGACCGGCATGAACATCCTGTGGATCGACGACCACCCGTTGTCCAACAAGCGCCTCACCGATCTGTGGACCACGCGCGGTGCGAACGTCACGATCGCCACCGACCGCACCTCGGCCATCGAAGCCCTCGAGCGGACGAAACCCGCTGTCATCCTGAGCGATTTCGGCCGGCACGGCGTCGCCGACGCGGGCATCGACGACCTCGAGTTCTTCCGGTCGGCCGGCCTGTACACGGGTCCGGTGATCTTCTGCTCCGGCAGGGGAAACCGCGAGCGGCGCAGGCGGGTCGCCGAACTGGGCGCCCTGGGTCCCACCAACGACGAGAACGAGATCAACCGGCTGGTTTCCGGCATCGCGTCACCTGAGGCCGCCGACGACTGAGGCGCCGGCCGTTGTCGATGCGATGGTGTTCGGGGGCGCCGCGCGTGGCCGATCGGGCGGCACGGCGAGGCCTGCGCCAGCCGCGGATCGTCGACGCGGGCACGCGCGGTGGCCACGCCCTCCTCGGTCAGCTCCTCGCAGTCCGGCCGCGGTTCTTTTTCGGCGGGGTCCAAGAACAATGGGCGCGCGAACAGGTTGATCCCAGGGGCATAGTCCACAAAGCCGTCACCCGCGTGTTGACCGCCGGCACATCGGTGAACCTGTTCTGCACATGGGCGGGATTCCTCGGCCAACCGGACCGGGGGAACCAGCACTGCGTGGGTGTACTCGGTTCCCTTACGCACCAACGAGGCCAGCGCCGAGCCCGGGTGGTTCGGGACGTAGTAGACCAAATCGGACTGATGTAGTCCGTCCACACTCAACAAGAGAACGTGCTTCGCCTGCTCTTCATAAGCTTCCGCGGCCGGGATCGTACCACCCAGCAGGCCGATCACACCGAACATCGCCGCATACCGAAAACGTGCGCGCGCCACTGCGTCCCCCTCGAATACGGGTGAGCGCATTCGAATCCGTCCACGCGCACACGGGAAAAGCCCGGGGAACGACGTGTGAACGCCGTCGGTGGTCTTCGACGGGACCGGCCACTTCCGTACAACCTGGACGAATGTCAGGAGGGTGAGCGGGAAACGGATTCCCAGAACCCGCCACGGACCGCGTGCTTGGCGGGTTCGTCGTCCCAGGTGTCGATGCCCGAGCGTTCGGCGTAGCGCAGGAGTTCCCCGTCCAGGTAGGGCGGGGGCTTCTGGTTGGCCAGCAGTGCCTCCCGCTGCTCCCGGGAGGCACGCGCGGCCCACCGGCTACCGAACCTCGCGCCGACCTCGGCCGGGTTCGCGGTGGTGTGGGTGGCGTCCTCTTCGTTGTCCAGCCACGCCTGCCGCGCGGTCGTCAAGGTCTGGAGCCGGGGGATGTCGTCATGCTCGACGGGCCGGACTTCCCAGCCCCGCCCGGTTCTCCCCGCTGGTTCGGGCCTTCCGCCGTCCCGATGGTGAAAGGCGGTCTGAAGCCGTGCGATATCGGCCGGGCTGACCCGCGGCGTAACTCGAGCGGCCGGGGACCGGGGCTGTTCCGGCGTCCGTTCCTCGACGGAGGGCGCGTCGCTTGCTTCCGGCGCCGCTGCCGTAGCCGGGTTCGCTTCCCGTAGCCGCACGAATTCGCCGATCCACCCGCCGGAGATGACCCACCGGCGGTCGGCCTCGCCGATCAGCGACTGGCTTTGGTTGTACTCCGGCGCCGCCGCCTCCACACCCCACAGGTGGACGCGCACACCGTAGTCCTGAGCCTCCTCCAGTGCCCTCCGCAGGTCTTCGTCCCCGCCGACCAGCACCGCGTCGGCGACCGCGTGGTTCCGCGCCAGCGCTGTCAGGTCACGTTGCAGGTAGGAATCGACGCCCTTCTGCTGGACGCGATTTCCCCGTTTGACCAATTCGCCGAGCCGGACCTTCACATCCGGCAGCACCCGGAGTGCGCGATGATCCGGGGTGGGTTGGGCGTTGTACGCGGCGTCGTACCACAGTACGCGGAGAACCGGCATTCCGGTCTGCCGCTGGGCCTCGTCGATCAGCGCGCCCACGAGGCGTTCGTACTCGACCTCGAGGTTGCTGCGGTCCGCCTCACCACCGAGGAGGGTGCCCGCGGCACCAAGCAGGTACCCCGCGTCGACCAGCACGGCACAACGATCCATCATGACTCCCGACTCCCGGCGCGCTCAGAAGTAGCACATCCACGACGGCTGGGCCAGGACAACGCGCGGGTACACCCACGGATCGGACATTCGGGGACGTTTTCGGAGAAAGAACATCACGGCGTCGCCGCTTCGTGACCGCCCCGTCACAATGAGGCCTGCCGAAGCGGAGTTCGTCCAGGGGCGTGACGACCGGCCGGGATCCTGACCGATGCGTGCGGTAGGCGAGGGCCCGCCGACGGATCGGACGGAGAACACCATGAGCCTCGATCTGGAACACATGCACAAGCGGGCGCTCCTGCGCAACCAGTTGCCCGGTGAGCCGGCACCGTACTTCATGGCCGGCGGCGAAGGAAAACGGTATGAAGTAGACGGTCAGCTTTGGACTGTCTTCGCGCGTGCGCTGGACACGGGCGGCCTTTTCGACGCGGCCTTCGTGAACGGCGGCCGCGGCGCCCGCACGGGGTATCACACGCATCGGGACCACCAGCGTTCCTTTCTGGTGGTGGACGGCACCGTACAGGCCTGGCTCGGCAACCGCAGCCGGATCCTGATGCCGGGGGACTCCCTCCACGTGCCACCCGGCACGCCGGTCGCCTACCGGATGCTCGCCCACAACACCCGCCTGCTCGTCTGGGCCGCACCCGGCGGCGCGCTCGACTACATCGAGAAACTGGGCCTTCCGGTCGGTGCGCACATTCACCCCGCCAGGCCGCAGCACCGCGGCAACCGGCAACGGCGGGCCGAACTCGGCGGTCCACTGGGCATCACCTTCCCGCAGCTCGACGAGGTCCGCGCGACCGACGAGTGGGACGCGAAGCTTCCGACCGACGCCAGCCCGTACTTCCTGCGTGCCGGCGAAGGAGACCGCCTGGCCGCGCCGAACGCGCTGAACACCTACGTGGTACGCGGGATCAACACGGGGAACCGTTACTTCGCGGTCAGCACGCTCGGCGGCCCGGGGCGCTACTTCCTCATGCACTTCCACCGCGAGCACACGGAAACCTTCCTGTGCCTGTCGGGCCGGACCTGGCTCTACATCAACGGGGAGGAGGTCCTGCTGACCAGGGGTGACTTCGTCCACGCGCCGGCGGGCACCATCCACACCTTCGCCTTCGACGCCCACAACACGCACATGCTGGGCATCCTCGCACCGGACATCTTCGAGCGGTTCTTCGAGATCATGGGCAGGCCGACCGAGGACCACGTCTACGACGAAACCAAGCGGCGCAGGCCGGACGGAGCACCGCCGGCCATGGCCGTCGACGATCTCGACCTCGTCGTCGTCGGACCCCCGCCCGAGCGCGAACTCGCCGTGGGCGTCTGACGGATACCGGGAGCCGCTCGCGCCCCCAGAATCCGGGGGTCCCCGGGCGCGAGCGGCCCTCAGCGCTGGCGGGACAGGTCGGCCGCGCCGACGATCCCGGCCTCGTTACCCAGTTCCGCGATACGGACGGTGGCGACCGGACGCTGTCCCCGCCCGATCAGGTTCCGGCGAAAGACGGCCTCGACCCGCGCGCGCAGGAGTTCGCCGGCGTCGGACACGCCACCGGCGATGACGAACATGCCCGGGTCCAGGACCGCGGCCAGTTCCGCCATCCCCCGGCCGAGCCACTTGCTCAGCTCGTCGAAGCAGTGCAGCGCCGCGACATCCCCGGCGATGGCGGCCGCGGTCACCATCTGGCCGGTGATGGCCTCCGCCCGGCCCCCCGCGAGCCGGAGCATTTCGCGCGCCAGCAAGGGGGAAACCATCGCCTGTTCCTGCGCTTCCTGGACGAGCGCGCGCCCGCTGCCGTACTGCTCCCAGCAGCCGTGCAGGCCGCACCCGCAGCGCCGGCCGTCGGGAACGATGTTGAGGTGCCCGACTTCGGCGGCCAGTCCGTGCCGGCCTCGCAGCAGTTTCCCGTCCAGGACGATGCCGCCACCGATTCCGGTGCCGATGGTCAGGATGACGACGTGGGTTTCCCCGCGGGCGGCGCCGAACCGGACTTCGGCCCACGCGGCGGCGTTGGCGTCGTTTTCGACGACGACCGGTAGCCCGAGCCGGTCCCGCAGCGACTCCCCCAGGTGCTCGTCGCGCCAGGCCAGATTCGGTGCGAAAAGGACGGTCGAGCGGTTTTCGTCGACGAAGCCCGCCGCGCCCAGGCCGACCCCCGCGACCGGGTAGGCGCTGATCAGTTCCCGGACTGCGTCGGCGATGCTGTCCTGGGTCCTGGCCGGGTCGTCGGCCGGGGTCGGGCGGCGGGTTCGGGTCACTATCCGCCCGCCCGGGTCGACCACCCCGGCGGCGATCTTGGTGCCGCCGATGTCGACACCGACGGCGAGGGTGCCCTCGCGGGGTTCGGGCACGAGCCGCGGACTCGCGGTGGGGGTCGCCCGGCTGTTCATGACGTTCCCCTCACCAGTTGATGGCGGCTGAGCATCGTGACGTCGACCTCGTCGAGAGAGGTGACGATGAGGTCGGCACCCTCGGCCGCGAGCAGGTCCTCGTCCGACGCCCTGGCAACGCCCAGTGCCGCCATGCCCCCGGCCTTCGCGGCCTTGATGCCGCTGGCCGCGTCCTCGACGACGAAGCAGTTGCGCGGGGCGACGCCGAGTTCTTCCGCGGCGGTCAGGAAGATCTCGGGGTCCGGCTTGCCGCGGGCGAAATCGCGGCCGGAAATATCGGCATCGAACGAGTCGAGCAGGGTGAGCCCGGGCTTGACGAAGTCACAGGACAGGTTTTCGCGCTCGGCGAAGGTGTCCAACCGGATCTGCCGCAGGAAAAGCCCGGCGTTCTTCGACGATGACGCCGCCGACGTCGGGATGCCCGTGGCCTTCACGGCGAGCACGAACCGTAGCGCGTCCGGATAGGCTTCGAACTTGCCCGCCTCGATGAGCTTGATGACCATGTTCTGTTTGTGGGCGCCATAGGCCCCGACGCGTTCCTCCGCGCCGGGCACCCCGAAATACTCCAGCGCGGCGAGCGCGCCGGCCGCCCGGGGCTTGCCGGAGATCACCTGCTGGTACACCTGCGGCGTGAAGCGCTCGTCCGTCCACGTGGTTTGGTCGCGGATACCGGCCCAGTCGGTCTCCATCAGTTCGCGCAGCGAGTCCTTCCAGGCTCGCGCGTGTGGCGAGTCGACGAGCACGCCGTCGACGTCGAAAATGGCACCCCCAAAGCCCCTAAAGCCCCTAAAGCCCGTCGCCATGGTGACTCCTTTTTGCGTCCGCCCCGTGCGGTAACGAGAACACGCAGCGCTGGCCCGCTTCGATTTCCCGGACCTCGTCTCCGACTCCGACCCGGAGCGGTCCGCGGAAACCTTCGGGGTGCGCGAGCACGGTCAGCTCGTCCCCCGTGATCGAAATTCGGAGCGAACTGGCACGGAACTGCATGGAGAACACCAGCCCGCTGAGGCGGTCCAGCAACGTGGGCGAGAAGTACAACACGCCGTCCCGGGCGTCACAGCCCGCGTAGTAGCGCTGCAGCAGATCCAGCGTCCCGGACATCACTCCCATGTGGATGCCCTCCTTCGTGGTCCCGCCCTGGACGTCGCCGATGTCGCTCTGCAGCGCCACCATGAACCGGTCCCACGAGCTCTTCGGGTCCCGGGCGGCGAGCACCCCGGCGTGGGTGACCAGGCTCAGCGTCGAGCCGTGGGAGGTGCGCCGGTCGTAGTACTCGATCGTGCGGCGCCCCACGTCCGCGCTGTACCGGTAGCCGAGCCGATCGAACAGCGCGCGCAGTTCCTCGTCGGAGAAGAGGAAGAACAGCATGACGGTGTCGGCCTGCTTGGCCACCTTGAACCGGTTGGGATCCTCGCCCTCCGCCCTGAGGATCCGGTCCGTCCGCTGGATGTTGCCGTGCTTGGCCCGGTAGCGCTCCCAGTCAAGCTCTTCGAGCTCGTAGTAGCCCTCGAACTGGCTGATGACGCCGTCCGGATGGAACGGCACGTACATCTTCCGGCTCATTTCGTCCCACCTGTGCAGCTCCTCTCCGGTGATACCGAGGCGCGTGCACAGCGCGGCACGGCGGCTGGCCGGAAGCAGGTCCAGCACGCGGGGTGCCGTGTCGGCGATCCAGGCCACCATGACGTTGGTGTAGGCGTTGTTGCGCAGGCCGCCCTCCCTGGCGCCGGGACAGCGCTCGTGGAATTCGTCGGGTCCCATCACGCCGTGGATCTCGAAACGGTCGCGTTCCGGGTTGTAATGCGCTATCGAAGCCCAGAAACGGGCGATTTCGAGCATCATCTCCGCGCCGTAGTCGCGCAGGAACTCCCGGTCGTCCGTGGCGAGGTAGTACATCCAGACGTTGTAGAAGATCGCGGCACTGACGTGGCGCTGATTGTGGCTGAGGTCGGGATCCCATTGCCCGGACAACGGGTTGAGATGGACGACCTGGGTTTCCTCGGAGCCGTCGCTGCCGCTCTGCCACGGATACATCGCGCCCCGGTAGCCCGCCTCACGGGCGGCCGCGCGGGCCTCGGTGAGCCTGCGGTAACGGTAAAGGAGCAACGCGCGAGTGATGCCCGGCAGGCGGTAGTTGAGGAACGGGTAGATGAAAAGCTCGTCCCAGAACACGTGGCCGCGGTAGGCCTCGCCGTTGAGCCCGCGGGCCGGGACACCCGCGTCGTGCCGCGCGGTGTGCCGGGAACACACCTGCAGCACGTGCGCCACGTGGAAGCGGAGCAAGAATTCCGTCCGCGGTTCCTTGGGCAGTTCGATGTCGCAGACGTCCCACAGTTCCTTCCACGCCTCGATGTGCTCCTCCAGCGCGGCCGCGAAATCCGGGGAACGCAGCACATACCGGCCCGCCGCCGTCAGCGTTTCGGTGATCGCGTTGTCGTGTGTGGTGAACAGCGACACGATCTTTTCCACGCGCACCGGCCGCCCCTGCGTCACCTCGAAGGAAATGACCTGCTGGATGTAGTCCTCCGTCTGGTACAACTCACGTTCCACGGGGAGCTGCCCGCCGTCGGAGAAGACGCGGGTACGGGCGGCCTCGGCGACGTAGATGTTCGACTGCCGGGTCTCCACCTTCAGCGCGATGGTCTCCGGGCCGAACGTGCGCGGGGAGACCGGATCGAGGTGGCGCCCCTCGAGCTCGCGGTAGCGGGAGACCATCTGGTTGGTCACCCGGCCGTCGAGTGCCGAGATGACGTCGACGTGACCCGACCAGTTCTCCGGTGTCACCGTCCACTCGATACCGGCCTGGTGGCTGTGGGCCATGCTGACGAAGCGGCGGCTGTTCAGCGTCGTCACCCGGCCGGCTCGGTCGCGGAAGCGCACCTCGCGCCGCACGGTCGCGAGCCGGATGTCGTAGGAGTGCTGGTAGGAGATCAGATCGACGTTGCTGAGCCGGATCGCTTCCTCGCCGTTGATGCGAAGCTTGAGCACCAGCCAGTTCGGCAGATTCACCAGGTCCTCGTTCGGGACCGGACGGCCGCCGAGGATGGTGGTCTCCCGGTTGTAGCCTCCGTGGGCGTAGGTGCCCGGGTAGTGGACACCGGTGTCCTCCCATTCGGCCGCGCCGCGGGTGCAGAAGTAGCCGTTGCCCGTCGAGGTCAATGCCTCCCGTAGCCCTTCGCTGCCGGGATCGAAGTGGTCGTAGACCAGGATCTGGCCGGCGGCGGTGTACTGGTCGCGATCGTTCTCCGCCGCCATCGCGGACAACAGCTGTTCCACCTCGTCCGGGGACGAGAGCACGAAGTCCGCCGCCGTGGGCCGGTCGTCCACCTCCGGATCGCCGGGATCGCCGATCAGGATGCCGATGCCGCCGACCCCCGCGAGCACCTGGAACGCGTCCTCGTCGGTGAGGTCGTCGCCGAGATAGAGCGGCACCACGTCCTCGGAATCCAGGCCGAGGGCACCGAGCAGGTAGAGCACGGCCCGGCCCTTGTTCCAGTCGATCTTCGGCTGAAGTTCGTAGACCATCTTGCCCGGGGTGACCTTCAGCCCGTCGGGCCACTCGGACAGCAGGGTCTCCACGACACCGGTGATCCGCTCGTGCTGAACCGGGTCGACGAGCCGGTAGTGCACGGCGACCGCGGCTTTCTTCGGTTCTACCCGCACGCCCTCGATCGAGCCGACTTCGGCGCGCAGCCGCTCGGTGACTTCCGGGATGATGTCGCCGAACCCGCCGGCGGCGTCGTGCTGGATGGTGCCCTCGACCGGGCTCCAGATGTCGAAACCGTGGCTCCCGGCGACCACCAGGTCGTCGATGCCCATCAAGTCCTGCACCACGCGGCGGTCCCGCCCGCTGACCACGCAGACCGGGCAGCGGCGGGCGAGCGCCCGCACGGCGCGCCGCATGCTGTCCGAGATCCGGGCGTCCTCCGGCCGGTCCACGATCGGCGTCAGGACCCCGTCGTAGTCGAGGAACACTGCGGGGCGCCGCCCGGCGAGGCGCTCGGCGAGCCGCGCGTCCTCGCGGAGCGCATGGGGAAGGTCTCGCACTGTCCGCGTCCGCGCGGCCATCGTCAGACCATCTCCTCCAGTTCACGGCCCTTCGTCTCCTTGATGAACCGGATCACGAAGAAGATCGACAAGAAGGCGAAGAACGTGTAGACGCTGTATGCCAGGCCAAGCCCGATCGAAGACAGTGTCGGGAACGTCGTGGACACGACGAAGTTCGCCAGCCACTGGGCCGCGGCGGCCACCGAAATGGCCATCGCGCGGATCCTGTTGTTGAACATCTCGCCGAGCAGCACCCAGACCACCGGGCCCCAGGTCGCGCCGAAGAACACGACGTAGAGGTTGGCGGCCACGAGCGCGATCAACCCGGCCGAACCCAGGTTCGGCACGCCGTTTATCACCGGTGCGGTCCCGAACAGGTACGCGAGAATGCCCAGGCAGACGAACTGCCCGATCGAACCGATCAGCAGCAGCGGTTTCCGCCCGATCCGGTCGATCATCGCGATCGCGATGATCGTGGTGAGGATGTTCGTCACCGACGTGATCACCGTGATGATCAGGGCGTTCTGCTCGCTGAATCCCACCGACTGCCACAGCACCGACGAGTAGTAGAAGATCACGTTGATACCGGTGAACTGCTGGAAGACCGACAGTCCGACGCCGACCCAGACGATCGGCACGAGCCCCAGCGCGTGGCCGCGGATGACCTGGAGGCTGCCGCGTTTGCCTTCGCCGCGCAGCGTCCGGACGATCTCCTGAATCCTGCCGTCGACGTCGCCGCCGACGAACCGGCGCAGCACTTGCGCGGCCTTCTCGAACCGTTCCCGCGCGACCAGGTACCGCGGGGATTCCGGGATCGACAGGGTCAGCACACCGTAGACCACCGCGGGAATCAGCAGTGACAGGAACATCCACCGCCACGTCGTGATGCCGAACCACAGGGGGTCCGACGCGCTCCCGGAGGTGGCGACCAGCGCGTAGTCCACCAGCAGCGCCACGAAGATGCCGGTCACGATGGCCAGTTGCTGCAACGAACCGAGTCGCCCGCGAAGATAGGCCGGCGAGATCTCGGCGATGTAGGCGGGCGCGATCACCGAAGCGGCACCGACACCGAGCCCGCCGATCAGCCGCCAGAACGCGAGATCCCAGATCGAGAACGAGAATCCGGTGCCCAGCGCGCTGATCGCGAAGGCGAGGGCCGCGAGTCCCATCACCCGGATCCGGCCGTAGCGGTCGGCGATCTCGCCCGCGAACCAGGCGCCGATCGCGCAGCCGATCAGTGCCGCCGCCACCGCGAGGCCCAGGACGAACGGTGACGCGTGATAGAACTCCCCCACGGCCTTCACCGCGCCGTTGATCACCGCGGTGTCATAGCCGAAGAGGAAGCCGCCAAGCGCCGCCGTCGCCGTGACGAGGACCGTGCGCGCGGTACTCGGTGGGGCATGGACGGGCGTGGATCCAGCCGGCCCGGGAAACGGCCGGCGCCGCAAGGGCTCGTCGCCGGGTGTGGTCCCCATTGGACCCTCCTGCCCGATGCGAGCTCATCGCCGGGAGCGGGTTGCGCTCGGCTGGAACCGCACCTGCAAGCAGTTTGCTGAAGGTCACCCAAGGTCGCAAGTGGAGGGACGCCGGCCTCGCCCCGTCGGGTCAAGGCCGGCGATCATCGCACCACTGTGGACAGATCTCGCGGGACGCGAAAGTGGGACTCACCCGACGGGAATGGGGGACTCGCGGGTGGGGTGGCTAGTGGACGGGGTTCCAGCCGTCGGTGCCCGCGAGGTAGTGCTTCGGCGTGAAGGACGAAACCTGCGCGTCGGTCAGTTGCGGCCGGTCGGCGCCGGTCCCCGCGCCCGGGCCGGTGTTGTGGTACTCGAAGAAACGGGCGTCCTGCCAGGAGAAACCTGACATGTCGGTCCACGGCGCGGGTTTGATCGCGGCCGGGAGGACGGTGTCGCGCACGACGACCTGGGCGATGGCATCGACGTCACCGCCGGGATGCCACGGCCTGCCGAGGTAGAAGGTCGCACCCGGGGCCGTGCTGACCACCCGACTGCCGACGATCAGGAATCCGTACGGATTCGTCCGCCGGGTGCTCGCCGCGGTCAGGTAGCCGTTGGGGTTCGAGCCGCGGTCGAGGGCGGTGATCGTCGCCCGGTCGAAGACGGCCGTGGCGCGGCCGAACAGGAAGTCGACGTCACCGCTGATGGCGCAGTTGCGGTAGTACTGCCGGCCCACGGTGCCGACGGCCGCGGTGTCCGCGTACAGCGTGTCCTGGTGGCCCAGGAAGGTGACGTCGTCGAAAACCATCCGGTCGCCGGTCGCCTTCATCGCGACGGCCTGGGTCGCCGTGATCTCCGGGTGTGCCCCGCGGTCGAAGGAGTTGCGGAAGGTCAGCGCGGTCGCGGTGAAGCCGTTGGCGGCGATCGTCGCGGTCGCGCTGCCCGACGTGCCGTACGTCGAGCCGTCCGGCTTCCTCGTCCCGCTGGCGTTGTCGAAGTCGATCACGACGTCGGACGCCTTGCCGGCCGCGCCGCGCATCGTGATCCCCGTCTTGCCGGCGGGCACGGTGATCACCTCGTGGTAGGTGCCGGGCCTGATCGAGATCGTGCCGCCGGGCGAGACGGCGTCGATCCCGGCCTGCACGGTGGTGTAGCCGCCGGAACCGTCCTTGGCCACTACGACGTTCACCGCGGCGGCCGGATGCGGACAGACCAGTGTGGACAGCGAGGCCAGTGTGGACAGCGAAGACAGCGAAGACACGGTGAACGCGGTGAGCAACACGGTGCTGAGCATCGGAGGCGCCTTCCCCTCAGTGACCGGGGCCCGCGCCGGACAACACCCGCGCCGGGACTTCGAAGGCCGGGTCTAGACGGGGCACGAGGGTGGGCGTCCAGCCGACGTCGCCGCCGAGATCCGGGTCGTACGCGGCGTTGTACTCGGCCACCAGGTCCACCGGCCGGGGGTGGCGGGAACCAGCGGCGACAAGGCTTCCGGTGGCGTGCAGCGCCGTTCCCTTCCAGTACTTCACGATGTTGCCGAGCGGCAGCAAATCCGGGGTATCCGGGATGCGGAAGAAGTTGTTCTCCGCGTAAATGCGGGATTCCACGCCCACGCCCAGGGAATAGGTGTAGCTCGCCGCGTCGGGCACCAGGTACAGATTGTCGTAGACGTGCACCTGCCCGTACCGCACCCGCGGCACCCGCTGACCGAGGTTGGAGAACAGGTTGTGGTGCAGCGTGACCCGGAGCTTCCCCACGTCATAGGTCGGCTTGTCGGTGCTGCCGATCAGCATGCTCTTGTCGTGGTCGTGCAGTTTGTCGTACGAAACGGTGACCAGGTCCGAGCCGTTCACGATGTCCAGCAGGCCGTCGTGGATCTCGTACTTCATCCCGAAGTACTCCGGCGGATCGGTGTCCGTCCCGTCGCTGAACTCGTTGTGGTCGACCCAGACATGGCTCGCGCCGAACAACGTCACGTTGTCGTACTCGGAGTTCCAGTTGCCGGTCGCCCCGTCGTTCGGGTCCCACTGCGGAAAGCAGTCGTGCGCGTCTTCGAAACGCAGGTTTCGCAGGATGACGTTGTCGCCGACGACGCGCAGGTTCAGCCCGCGCAAGGTGGCCCGGACGTTGTCGCCACCGAGCCCGACGATGGTGACGTTCGAGCCGACATCGAGCACCACCTGCGCCGCCTGGTTCCGCTGCGACCGCGCACGCGCCTCCTCCAACGGTCCCGTGACGGGAGCCTTCCCCCAGGTCGCCGGGTCGTACCGAGCCAGATAAGCGGGCAGGCTGTAGCCGGGGTCGGCGAAGTCCTCGCAGGACATCGGCCGGTCCTGGGCGTCCACGTTACCGTCGATCGTGCCGCGCACGTAGATGATCTTGGGTGCCCCCGGGTGTGCCCGCAGCGCGGCGGCGAGTTGGGACCGTTCGGAAACCGTGTAGACATCGCCGGGCGCGGCGTGCGCACCGCCCGTCGTCCCCGTGGTCGCGGCGGCCCAGCCATCACCCTGGCCGAGCACGGCCCGGCCGGGGTCGCTCCCGTGCGCCGACGCCGGTGCGCTCACCAGCGCCGATCCGAGCAGTGCCAATGATCCCGCGATAATCTTGCCGTGCTTCCAATGCATGTCGGCTCCTCACTGCCTACTTCCGGGCAAGCAACTGGGGGACAAGACGGTCGAGCCGGTCGTCGTCCCACTGGCCGTCGATGACCGCGAGGTGGTGGGTCAGCGTCACTTCCTCGCCGGGGGCCAGCAACCACGGCCGGTGGTAGGTCGTGGCGAAACTGACCACCGGGAACGGATCGGCGCGCACGTACCAGGGCGTCGGGTATCCCCGGTTCGCCGGGTTGTCCGCGAACAGCAGCGTCGAGGACCGCAGGCTCACGTCGTGCCGGCCGGTGAAGGCCAGCCACGAGGCGCGGTGACCCATCGCCTCCCCCGCGGAGCGGCCGTCCGACGTCCGCACCGACCCGCCGACGAAGGATCGGGGGCCGCGCCAGAACAGCCCGCCGTACCCGGCGGTTTCCCGCCCTTCCGTCACCGGGCTCCCCCATCGCAGCTCACGCCCGCTGGTGTTGCGCAGACGGCTCGTCCAGGTCAGCGTCCAATGCCCGTCGGTGACCGACACGCCGCCGAAGCGAAGGGTGCGGTGCTCGGCGAACCACCGCTGTCCGGCCGCAGTACGCCAGGCAAGCTCGTGCCGCAACTCGCAGTGCCCGGCGGCACGGTCGATGCCCTCCCAGCGGACGTGGCCGACCGTGCCGTTGTTGTCGAGCGGGGTGTACCCGCGGTCGCGCACGTAGGTCCGGCCGCCCCAGAAGTTCTCGCCGGAGAGGTTGGCCATGGTGAACTGGAGGCCGTTGTGCCAGGTGTGATCGTGCGGCCGGACCGCGGTCACCGTCTCCCCCGCGGTTGTCCGCAGGGGATGCAGGTACGGTTTCGGCGAGTCCGGTGCCGGGGTCGGCGGCGCCACCAGGTACTCGGCCAGCACCACGTCGCCGACGGTGACCCGCACGCGGCCGTCGTCCTCCGTGGCCTCGATCGTGTGCTGCTCTGTCGCGGCTCGGCTCACGGCTGCTCCCCGATCTCGGCCAGCAGCTCGCCGACCCGGACGGGACGCCCGGTGGCCATCGACCGGTTGGCGGCGAGCCCGGTGAGCAGCGCCTGGAGCCCGGCCTCGTGGTCCGCGGCGCTGCCCAAAGGGTCCGGGGGCCGCTGGCCAAGCAGTTCGGCGAGCATCCGTTCGTCCCCGCCGCCGTGGCCCTCGCCGAGCGGGGTGTCGAGCACCACCTCGGCCGGCGCCCAGTGCCGTTGCAGGGTGAGTTTTGCCCGGCCCGGCTCCGGCACCACGCCCGGCGGAAGGTCCGCAATGGACTTTCCCGTTCGGAACGGGTACTCGTTCTCCCTTACGTCGAGCTCGATCCGCCCCTTGCTGCCGGTGAACGCGACCCGGTAGCCCTCGCGCGGGGAGTAGGCGTGCAGGTGGTAGTTCAAGGTGACGGCACCGCGATACCGCGCGAGCACGGCCATGTCGTCCTCGATGGTGATCCCGGGCGAGAACACGTTCTGGTCGCGGAGGTAACCGTCTTCGGCCTCGGCGTCGCGGTACAGCGCCCGCAGTCGTGGCGAGGATTCGAGGTCGAGTGCGAACGGGTCGCTCTCGCCGTCTCCGGTGCCCCGCGCGTAGCCGGTGCGTTGCCCGTGCCGGCGGCCGTTTTGGTCGCCGTAGAAGAACAGCCTGCCCATCGCGAACACCGTCTCGGGCCCGCTGCCGAGCCACCAGTTCACCAGGTCGAAGTGATGGCCGGACTTGTGCACCAGCAACCCGCCGGAGCGGGCCTTCTCGCGATGCCAGCGCCGGAAGTAGTCCGCACCGTGCCAGGTGTCGAGCAGCCAGGCGAACTGGACCGACCCGATCTCCCCGACAGCGCCCTCGGCCAGCAGCTCACGTACCCGCCGATGCACGGGGTTGTACCGGTAGTTGAACGTGACGGTCACCGCGCGAGAAGTCCGGCGCCGGGCCCGGAGGATGCGGCGGGCACCTTCGACGTCCGTCGTCATGGGCTTTTCGGTCACCACGTCGCACCCCGCTTCGAGGGCGTCCACAATGTAGTCCGCGTGGGTGTGATCCGGCGTGCACACCACGACCACATCGACCCGCTCCTTGGCGAGCATGCCGGCGAAGTCCCCGGGTGGGTAACCGGGCACCGGGGAAGCGCCGGTCCCCTCCCTCAACCATCTATTGTGGACATCCATCCGGGTCCTGTTGCGGTCGCAGAAGGCCACCAGTTCCGCGCGTTCCGATTTCGCGAGCGCTCGCACGAACAGCTGGGCGCGCGAGCCCAGGCCGACCACCGCGTAGCGACGCATCGTCACGCCGGCCACCTCTCTTTCAACCACAGGCACGGAAACCGGCGCCCGTCCAGGGCAGGGCGAGTTCGGAGAACAGCGCGAGCCGGTCGGCCGCGGTGTCGACGTTGCGGTCGATGCCCGGGATGACGAACCGGCGTTCGGGTCCGCTCCCGACGCTCCGGACCCACTCGGCGGGCAGCGCCCGCGGTTCGGGTGCGTCGCGCACCGCCTCCACCATCGCGGTGAAGGCGCGCGTCACGGCCAACGGTGCGAGCAGCGGCACGGCTTCGGGGGCCTGGACGTGCCGGACGAGGTTCGCCAGCAGGTCCTCGGGTGGCGCGACCTCCACGCCCACACCGTTGACCACCACCAGATCGGTCTTGTAGTGCCAGCGAATCTGCCCACCCGAGCCGTGGATGAGGATGTACGGGTCGTTGTCCGCCTCGGCCGCGAGCGTCGCGGCGACGACGACGTCCGGAGCGCCCGCGAACCTCATCCGGGCACAGGCCGTGTCGTCGGACTCGATGTTCCGGGCGCGGTAAAGCTCGACGATCGCGCTCTCGGGCAGGACTTCGGCGGTCCCGTTCAGCAGGAGCGCGGTGGCCACCGCGTGTGCGAACGGGTTCGTCAGCGTCCCGTCCACCACGGCCTGCCCGCCGACCCGCCGCCGGCCCGCCCACTCGGTCCGCCCGAAGTACCGGTCCCGCCGGATCCAGGCGCCCGCGGCCGCGATGCCGGTCACCGCCCCGATCTCACCCCGCGCGATGGCGTCGCGCACCACCGGAACGGCGGCCGATCCGAAGCTCTGAAACCCGGTCTGGCAGGCACGCCCGCGCGAGCCTGCCAGACCGGAAAGCTGGTCGAACGCCGCCAGGTCGAGCACCGGTGGCTTCTCCACGAGGAGGTGGCACCCGGCGGCGAGAGCGAGCCGCCCCAGCGGCAGGTGCGCGTGCGGTGGGGTGGCCACGACCGCGATGTCCGCGCCGGCGCGGGAAAACAGGTCGATCGGGTCCCGCGCGACCACGGCGTTGTCCGGCAGCAGCTGCCGGGCCTCGTCCGGCGGCTCGCGGATGTCACAGGCTCCGGCGAGCACGATCTCCCCGCGGTCGTGCATCGCGCGGGCGCGTCTCAAGTGGACGATCGCGTGGCCGGCCGTGCCGAAGACGACGATCCTGGGTGCGGGGTTCATCCTCGGCCGCCGGTCGCCACCGCGGCCAGTGTCAGCGGGCCGGCCACGAGGAAGATCAGCAGCGGCTGCATCCACACCAGCACGCCCGCGACCGCCACCGCCGCCGCGGTCAGCGCGGCGGCTCGCGGACCGGTCGCCGTCGCCCGGGCGGCCGTCACCACGGCCCGTCGCCAGGGCTGCCCGCGCACCCCGGCCACCTCGCAGGTGCGCACGGCGATCACGGCGGCCGCCACGGCCAGTGCCCAGAGCGCGGGCTTGACCACCCCGGCGCCCGGCAGCACCGAGCCCGCCACCACGAGATCCGCCGCGAACAGCACGCCCGCCGCCATGGCCAGCGCGCCGAACGCCACCCCGCCGCGGGCGGCCTGCCGGAAGTCCGCCCAGAACTGCGTCCATAATGGACGGACGGCGCCGTACCGGGCCCGGGCATGAGCACGGCATCCCGCCGCGAACGCCGCCGGCGCCGTCAGCACCGGCACCGACGCGAGCGCGACCAGCAGGCCCACCTGCAGGCAGTCGGCGAACTCACCCAGTCCGGCTCGCCAGTCGGCACCTACGCTTCGCATCCCTCACCCCTTCAAGCCGCTGGTACTGACGCCTTCGACCAGCAACCGCTGGAAGGCGAGGAAGAACAGCACGATCGGGACCAGTGCGAGCGCGGACATCGCGAACATCGCACCGAAATTCGACTGGCTGCTGGTGTCCACGAACAACCTCAGGCCCAGCGGCACGGTGAACTTCTCCGTGTCGTTCAGGTACACCATCTGCGTGAAGAAGTCGTTCCACGTCCAGATGAAGGTGAAGATCGACGTGGTGACCAGCGCCGGTTTCGACAGCGGCAGCACCACATACCAGAACGTCCGGTAGACGCCGCAGCCGTCGATCGTCGCCGCCTCGTCGAGTTCGCTCGGGATCCCGCGCATGAACTGGACGATCAGGAACACGAAGAACGCTTCGGTCGCCAGCAGTTTCGGCAGGATCAGCGGGACGAACGTGTTGACGAGGCCGGCCTGCTGGAAGATCACGTACTGCGGGATCAGGGTGACGTGATAGGGCAGCATCAGCGTCGTGATCATGAAGGCGAACAGCGCCCCGCGAAACCGGAACCGCAGCCGGGCGAACGCGAACGCGGCCAGCGAACAGGACAGCACGTTCGCCACCACCGAAAGGCCGGCGACCAGGAAGGAGTTGAGGAAGAACCGGCCGAACCCGACACCCGCGGCCCCTTCCCAGCCCTTCGTGTAGCCGTCGAAGACGAACCGGCTCGGCAGCAACGCCAGCCGCGACAGGATCTCGTCCGGTGGCTTGAACGACGAGAACCCCAGCCACACCAACGGATACAGCACCACGGCCACTCCGGCGAGGCACACCAGGTGCCAGCCGGCCGAGCGCGCCGTGCGCCCGCGACGCAGCGTGCTCGCGGTCGTCATCATCGGGCCTCCGCGTCTTCGTAGAACACCCAGAGCCTGGCGGTGCGGAACACGATGGCGGTCACGATCGCGATGACCGCCAGCAGCACCCAGGCCATCGCGGAGGCGTAGCCCATCTTGAAGTCCTGGAACCCCACCTCGAACAGGTAGAGCGTGTAGAACAAGTCCGCGTCGGCCGGTCCCCCGCGGCCGCCGCCGATGACGAACGCGGGCGTGAACGCCTGGAACGCGTGGATGGCCTCCATCACCAGGTTGAAGAAGATCACCGGGGACAGCATCGGCAGGGTGATGTGCCAGAACCGGCGCAGCGCGCCCGCGCCGTCGATACTCGCCGACTCGAGCAGTTCGGGCGGGATCTGCTTGAGCCCGGCCAGGAAGATCACCATCGGAGCGCCGAACTGCCAGACCCCCAGCAGCACGATCGAGGCCAGGCTGAACTTCGGGTCGTCGATCCAGCTCGGCGTGTGCCAGCCGAGGCTCGCCAGCAACTCGTTCACCGGGCCGCCGCCGGTGAACAGCGCCCGCCACACCAGCGCGGCCGCCACGCTCGCACCCAGCAGCGACGGGGCGTAGAACGCCGCCCGGTAGAACCCGTTGGCGCCGCGGCGACTGTTGAGCAGCATGGCCACCAGCAAAGACACGATGAGCTTCAGCGGGACCGAAACGAGGACATAGATCGCCGTCACCTTCACCGACTGCAGGTAACGGTCGTCGTCGGTGAACATCCGCACGAAGTTGTCGATGCCGACCCACTTCGGCGAGGTGAACATGTCGTAGTCGGTGAACGAGAGGTAGAGCGAGACGACCATCGGCCCGACGGTCAGCGCCACCGCGCCGAGCAGCCACGGGGTGAGGAACACGAAGGCTTCCGGCCGGCTTGTCCGGCGCCGCCCGCCCGGCCGGCCGGACCGGCGGGCGAACGGCACGGACACCTTTGCGACCACCGGGTCCGGCGCACGAAAGGTCGTCATGCTCAGGTAAGCGCTTTCTCCGCTTCGGACATGAACCGGCTGACCGCGTCGTCGACGCTCATCCGTCCAAACGCGACTTCTTCGTAGGTGCGCTGCAGGAGCTTCTGGATCGAACCGGCGCCCTTCGGCGGTACCGGCGGCGCGGCGCCGAGCTTCGGCTCCAGCGCGGACTCGTAGCCGTACAGCGTCTTGTCGTTCCCGGTCGCGCCCTGCGCGAGCTGGGCGCGGACCTTCAGGTTCGGCGCGAGACCGCGGTCGGTGCCCAGGATCCTGCCCGCATCCGGGTCGTTGATCAGGAAGTCGACGAGCTTGGCCGCCGCCTCCTGTGCCTTGCTGCGGGCCGAGATCGACAGGAACATCGCCGGGCGGCGGTACTGCCCGTTGTTCCCGCTCGCGTCGCCCGGGTACGGCGCCACGCTCAGCGCCTTGCCGCTGGCCGTCTTGTACGCGGGCAGGAGGTTGTCGTAGGCGAACTCGGAACTGGTCAGTTTCTTGCCGAGCGGCGACTGCTCGGGCGAGGTGTTGTAGGAGGACGTCACGTCCGCGGGGGAAACGCCCTTGGCATCACGGAACCGGCCCGCCAGCCGCCAGTAGCGGCGCAGGTCGTCCGCGGTGAACCCGAGCTTGCCCGCCGGGGTGTAGAGCTGCTTGCCCTGCTGGCGCAGCCAGATCTCCAGTGCGGTGTCCAGGATCCCGAAGTCGGTCGCGCCACGGACGGAGAACCCGCTGGCGGCGCTGACCTTCTGGGTCGCGTCGGCGAACTGGTCCCAGGTCATGCCGTTGGCCGGATCCGCGCCCGCCGCGGTGAAGGCCGCCGGGTCGTAGATCATCGCCGGGGTGTTCTGCGCCCACGGCACCGCGTACCGCTTACCCTGGTAGACACCCGTGGCCGCGAGCTCGGGATTGACGTCGGTGAGCGAGATCGACTTGCCCGGGCCCTGGTTGAGGTCGGCCAGCACGTTCCGTCCGCCGTACTCGGCCAGGTAGCGACCGTCCATGTTGAGCACGTCCGGCGCATTACCCCCGGCGGTCTGGGTGGCGAGCTTCTCCCAGTAGGCCGCGTACGCCGAGAACGACGTCTGCACCTTGATCTTCGGGTTTCGCTGCTGGAAGAGGTCGACGGCCTGTTTGGTCAGGTTCGCCCGGCCGTCGCTGCCCCACCACACGAAGGTGATGGCCACTTCCCCGTCAGCGCCGGCTCCACCACCACCGCACGCGGCGACTCCGGCCAGCAGGAACGGAACCACCGCCAGCATCGCGACGGCACCTCGCCGCGGGAGTCCCCAGATCCGCCGTTTTCTGCTCCTCATCGAGCTCTCCATCCTCGGCCGGCACCCGCCGCTGACGACCACGTCAGCTCGGTCAGCACTTTCTGAAAACGCTGCCAGGGCGCTCACCGTAAGCAGCGCGCCGCGCTCCTGTCAACGCTTGTTCCGTAACAAAACCCGTTGGACGGCAACGATATCAGCCGGAATCGAGCAGAATGGGAAAGCGCTTGCCCAGATCAGCGTGTTTTCAGCCCGCGGCAAGCGCGGATGGCTAGCCGGTGCGTTCGGCCGTGGCCGCGCGGTCCGCGGCCCAGTGCCGGCGCCACCACTGGTCGGAACTCGCCCACGGCACGCCGATCTCGGAGAACAGCGCGAGCCGGTCCGCCGCGACCGCTACCTCCTCGCCGATCCCCCGCACCACCGGATGCCGCCCCAGACCCTCCCCGACCGTCCGGATCCAGCCCGGGGGAATCCGTGCCGGGGACGGCGCGTCCCGGACCGCCTCGACCATCGAGGCGAACGCCCGGGTGCTCGTCAGGGGCGCGAGCAGCGGCGTCCGCGCCGGGTCGACGTGGTGGGCGACCAGGTTGCGCAGCAGGTCGGCCGGTGCGCCGACCGAAACCCGCACGTCGTTGATCTCCAGCCGGTGACTCTTGTACCAGAACTTCGCGCGTCCCTTCGCGCCGTGCACGACGACGTAGGGTTCGTGGTCCTGCTCGGCACACAGCGACGCGGCGACGACGATCTCGGGGCCGCCGTCGAACCGGATGCGGAGGCAGGCCGTGTCGTCCGCTTCGATGTCGCGGGTGCCGTAGAGCTCCAGCGCGATCTCCGCCGGGTCCCGCCCGCCGGCCCCGCCGACGAGCAGCGCGGTGGCCACGGCGTGGGAAAACGGATTGGTCAGCGTGCCGTCGACCACGGCCTTGCCGTCCAGCCACCGCCGTCCGGCCCAGGGATTGCGGCGGTAGTAGGCGTCGGTGCGGATCCATGCCCCGGCCGCGCCGACCCCCACCACCTCGCCCAGTTTTCCGGCCGCGATCGCCGCTTCGAGCACGGGCAGCGCCGAAGAGCCGAAGCTCTGAAAACCGGTCTGGCAGGCCAACCCGGCGTCGTCGGCCAAGCGGGACAGCGTCTGGAAGCCCTCGCGGTCGAGCACCGGCGGGGTTTCCAGCAACAGGTCGCTGCCGGCCCGCAGCACCGCGCTGCCGACCTGGACGTGGGCGTGCGGTGGGGTCGCGACCACGGTGATGTCGGGGCGGCGGGCGCGAAGCAGGTCGTCGACGCCGAGGTGCGCCGTTCCGCCGTCGGGCAGCAGCGCGACCGCGGCGGCCGAGGGCACGCGGATGTCGGCCATGCCCACGAACTCGACGAGCCCCTCGTCGTGCAGGATACGGGCGCGATGCAGATAGCTGAACGCGTAGCCGGAGGTGCCGACCACGGCCAGCCTCGGCGCGCCCGCGGCGGTGCGTCCCCTGATACCCGACATGGGTCTCCGATCGGGAAAAACTTCCGGCTGCTCACCGTAGGGTGTGCCCGGCGGGGTGTCAACACGGCCCGTTTGCGTCGAACAAGTCGAAATCCACGTTACGCCGAACGGTCGCCTGCCGGATCGGGATAGCGCTATCCCGATCCGGCCCCACTGGTCGGATCATGCCGACGCGCCCGTGCCGGTTTTTCCGAAGACGTTGTTCTGTACCAGGAACTGCGTGCCCATCCGAAAATGGATCGCCGAACCGCCGACATCGCGGAAATAGTCGTTGGCTGAGTGCCCGGTGCCGAACCGGAGGCTGGGCGGCCGCGAGCTGACGTTTTCGAACCGGTTGTGGCCGGCGTGATGGGACAGCGAGGTCCTTGTCGTCATGCACCCCGATCTCGCCGGCGCGCCTCCCCGGCCCCGGGACCACGGTGGCTCGTCCGTGAAGTTTCAGGAAGCACTCGTCAAGGATTTTCATGGTTTTCATCGCGACGGTAACCGAAGGTCGCACGGCAGCGGGGGTGTGCCACGATGGGTCGCGATCGGCGCGCCACCAGCGGGTGCTCGTTGTTGACAACGATCCACGCCGTTTACAAGATGTTGTGGAAGCTCGCAAGGAGTATCCGTGACCGTGACCATCCACGATGTCGCCCGCCGGGCGGGCGTGTCGATCTCGACCGTGTCGCGGGCGTTCACCTCTCCGGATCTGGTCAAACGGCAGACCCGTGACCGCGTCCTGGCCGCCGCGACCGAGCTTGGCTACCACGCCACCAGCGCGCCGCACCGGGTGCCGGCGGTCCGTACCGGCCACATCGGCATCGTGGTGTCCGAACTGGGCAACCCGTTCTTCACCGGCGTGCTCAACGGCGTGCAGGCGCGGGCCCGCCAGCACGACATCGCCGTGCTGTTCGCCAACAGCGACGAGGACCCGGCGGCCGAACAGAACATCGTCCGCCGGATGGCCGGGCAGGTGGACGGCATCGTGCTGTGCAGCCCGAGCATGACCGACGACCAGGTCCGCGCGCTCACCGAGCAGACCACCCTGGTGCTGTTGAACCGCGAGGTGCCGGGGGTCGGGTCGATCGTGATGGACTCGGCGGACGGGATGCGCCAGGCGATCCAGCACCTGGCGGCACTCGGCCACCACCGCTGCGCCTACCTCGGCGGACCCCGGACGTCGTGGTCCAACAAGGCCCGCAAACGCGGGCTCGCGGAGGCCGCCGAGCGGCACGGCATCGAGATCGTCGAGTTCGGGCCGTTCCCCCCGATGTTCGAAGGCGGCCTGCAGGGTGCCGACCTGGCGCTCGCCGCGGACGTGACCGCGATCGTCGCCTACAACGATCTGGTGGCGTTCGGCGCGCTGGCCCGGCTCAACGCCCGTGGCGTGCCCGTGCCGGACGAGGTCAGCCTGGTCGGCTTCGACGACCTGGTCTTCGCCGCGATCTCGGCGCCCCCGCTGACCACCATCGCGATGCCGACGGAAGCGGCCGGCCGTGCCGCCGTCACGGTCCTGCTCGGCCTTCTCGACGGCGAAGCCGACGACGACATCACCCAGGTTCTCGACACCTACCTGATCGTCCGCGCCACCACGGCCCCGCCCCCGCCGTCGCGCTGAGCCGGAGGAGATCTCCAGGCCTGTCCTCGCGGCTCAGCCGTCATCGGCGCGCCGACGGCCGGCGCCTCCACACAAGCCTTCGCGGCAGCTGGTCCGTCATCACTTCCCGCCGTCTTCCCGCACGATCATCACCGGGCAGCCCGCGTGGTGGATGAGCGCCTGGCTGGTCGAGCCGAGCAGCAGCCCGGCGAACCCCCCGCGCCCGCGGCTGCCCACCACGACCAGCCGCGCCCGGCGCGCCCAGTCCAGCAGCAGAGGCCGTGGCCCGTCCTTGACCGTAACCTGCTCGAGCAGCACGTCCGGGTACTTCTCCCGCCGGCCCGCCAGGCACTCGGCGAGCAACCGTTGCTCCTGCTGCTCGATCTCGGACCCGTCCACCAGGAACGGCACGGTGCCGTAGACCCCGCCGAAATCCCCGTCACTGAAGGCGTGTACCGCCACCAGCGGGGCATCGCACCGCGCCGCCGCCTCGAACGCGGCCGCGATCGCCCGCTCGCTCACCGGGCTGCCGTCCACGCCGACCACCACCGGACCGCCCGCCCGCGCTGTCTCCCCACGCACGATCACCGTCGCGCAGTGCGCGTGCGCGCTGACCCCGACCGCGGTGGACCCGACCAGCATCCCGGCGAACCCGCCCCGGCCCGACGCGCCCAAAACGATCAGGCGCGCCTTGCGCGAAGCCTCCACGAGAACGGGAACCGGCGGCCCCGACGGCATCTCCGCGGTCACCACCAGATCCCCACTCACCTCGCGGGCCGCCGCCAGCGCCTGTTCGAGCAGCCTCTTCCCGGCCAGCTCCAGATCGTCGTAAAAGCGCTGCGGCGCCGGCAGTCCACCGCCATAGAACGCCGCCGGCGGGTTGAACGCGTAGATCAGATGCAGTGGAGCCCGCCGGGCGACCGCTTCCCTGGCGGCCCAGCGCAGCGCCTCATGCGCCACGTCCGAGCCGTCCACGCCGACGACGACCGCACCGTCCGAAGTTTCCATGATTTCCGTCCCTTCCTTCGCGGCCACAACGTTATGAATGCCGGGAGTCCCGGCGCGGCGGGCAACGGTCACCAGTGGTGAGGACTTCCGGCCCTCGCTTGAGCGTGATCAGGCGGCCGACACTGGCGTGATGAACGAACTACGCCCGCTGACGCCCCAGGACTGCCTGGCGCTGCTCGGATCGATGTCCGTCGGCCGGGTGGCCTTCACCCAGGACGCGCTGCCGGCGATCCGCCCGGTGAACTTCTTCCTGCACGGGGAAGACATCATCGTCCGCACTTCGCCGGCCGGCACGCTGAGCGAACTCCGCGGTCAAGTGGTGGCGTTCGAGGTCGACGAGATCGCGCCCGATACGCGGACGGGCTGGAGTGTCGTCGCCGTCGGCAAGGCCGAGCGCGTGACCGACGTCGACACGCTGGTTGCCGTGTCCGATCCGGGGCATCGTCCCTGGGCGCCCGGCGACCGCAGTTGCTATCTGCGCATCCCGATCGAAATCCTCACCGGCCGCGAAATCGCCCTCACCGGCTGACTCGCTCGGCGGCACGGGTCGCCGTAACGATCTCCCGGGCCCGGGTAGGGGTCCCGCTGCTCAGCCCTTCACCAGCCGGGCGGCATGGTCCGGCACGTAACTGCCCGGGTTCTTCTCCGGCCGCCGGTAGCCCGAAGAGGCCGGGCGCTCCGGCAGCTTGATCGGTGGAGGAGCGACCTGCTGGTAGGGAATTCCGGTGAGCAGGTCGGTGATCATGTTGATCCGGGCGCGCCGCTTGTCGTCACTGTCCACAATAGACCACGGCGCCTCGGGGATGTCGGTGTGCACGATCATCGCGTCCTTGGCGCGGGAATAGTCGTCCCAGCGGGTGATCGACTCCAGGTCCACCGGGGACAGCTTCCAGCGCCGGACCGGATCGTCGAGCCGCGCCCGGATCCGCCGTTGCTGCTCGTCCGCGCTGACGGAGAACCAGTACTTGCGCAGCAGGATGCCGTCCTCGACCAGCAGTCGCTCGAAGATCGGGCACTGGTGCAGGAACCGGCGGTGCTCATCCTCGGTACAGAAGCCCATCACCCACTCGACTCCGGCCCGGTTGTACCAGCTGCGGTCCATGAACACGATCTCACCCGGCGCGGGCAGCTCCGTGACGTACCGCTGGAAGTACCACTGGCCACGCTCACGATCGCCGGGCCGGGGCATGGCCACGATCCTGGCCACCCGGGGGTTGAGGTACTCGGTGATGCGCTTGATGGTGCTGCCCTTCCCGGCCGCGTCACGGCCCTCGAAGATCACCACCAGCCGCTGCCGCTCCACGCGCACCCACTCCTGTAGCTTCACCAGTTCCCCCTGAAGCCGCCGAAGTTCCCGCTCGTAAAGCTTGCGCGCCAACTTTCCGCTCACCGGTCCGATCTTGCGCCACAGGGCCCGACACGAACAGGGTCACCGGTCCCGGCCATCGAGGCCGAATTCCCACGCGAAGAGGCCTTTCGGCTCTGGGCACCGTGCCGGCCCGGCGGCAGGCTCGTGGGGCATGCGAGCACGCGACATCATGGGCAGCCCGGTGGTCGGGCTCACCGGCCACGCCACGATCGAGGAGGCCGCGGAGCTGATGATGGACCGCGGATACACCACCATCCCCGTGCTCACCGAACACGGGGAACTCCTCGGCGTACTCACCGAGGCCGAACTCGGCCGGGCGCGCTTCATGCCGGGTGCCCACGACGACGCGCTCGGCGGCGGAGCCGCCACCGGCCTGCGGCCCAGGCTGGTTCGCCAGGTCATGCGCCCGACGGCCTCCGTTCCGACCGACGCGGGGCTGCCGGAGGTCGCCGGCGTGATGGTCAACGCCCACCAGCGCTGCCTGCCGGTGCTCGACGGGGGCCGGATCGTCGGCATGATCAGCTGGCGGGATCTGCTCGCCCACCTCGTCCCCCTGCACTGACACCGGCCCCCGCCGGGTGACTCGGCTTTTCCCATCTTGGGTGCGAGTCCCCCATTCCCGTCGTGCGAGTCCCACACTCCCGTCGTGCGAGTCCCACACTCCCGAGTATGAGTCCCAGTTCGCCTAACCCGAGTTCCCCATTCCCGTCGCGAACGTAGAACTCGCGCGCACGCAAAGCCCGACTCGCGCGACGCGAAAGCCCGACTCGCGCGGCATGAGCATGAGCCGCTGACCTGCGGTGATACCCAGGAGAACATCTTGTGCAGCCCGCTGACCAGCCGAAACGTGTCCATGTGCGGAGAACGGGACTAGCGTCAGCCACCGTGGACGGTAATGCTGAACCGGTGGATGACCTCGCCGCCCTCGCCGACGCCTACGGAGTCGCCACCCGCTACGAAAACGCCGAACAACGGGAAGTCGTGGTCGACGACGAAGTCGTGATCGCGGTGCTCGCCCAGTTCGGCGTGGACGCATCGACTCCGGAGTCGATCGAGCGCGAGTTGGCTCGTCTCCGCGAACAGCCGGAGGCGCTGCCCCCGACCCTCGTGTTGCGGGAAGGAACGGAGCACGACGCCGGAGTTCCGGCGGTGATCGAGCTCGAAGACGGCACCACGCGCGAGATCGAGCGGGTCATCCCCGGCGACCTGCCACTCGGCTGGCACCACGTGGTCACGGACAGCCAGCGGGTCGTGCTCGCCGTCGTCCCGGACCGGCTCCCCGAAGTGCCGCCCGCCTGGGGCTGGATGCTGCAGCTCTACTCACTCCGCTCGGACGAGTCGTGGGGCATGGGGGACTACGGCGATCTCGCGGAGGTGGCCCGCCGGTCGGCCGCCGAACTCGGTGCGGGCGTCCTCCTGGTGAATCCGGTGCAGGCGATCAGCCCGACCCATCCGGTCGAGCGCTCGCCGTACTCGCCGTCGAGCCGCCGCTTCGCCAACCCGCTGTACCTTCGCGTCACCTCGACCAGTGCGTTCACCGACGCCGACGAGGCGACCCAGGCCCGCGTGCGCGCGCTGCGGCCGGACCCCGGCCCGGGGTTGATCGACTACGACAAGGTGTGGGACGCCAAGCTCGCCGCGCTGGAGCTGCTGTGGCTGTGCCGTCCGGATGTGCGACCACCCGCGCGGGAAACCACCCCCGCACTGCGTGAATTCGCCACCTTCTGCGCACTCGCCGAACGTCACGGGCCCGACTGGCGCGACTGGCCCCAGCCGCTGCGCGACCCGGGCACGCCCGAAACCGAGCGGGCCCGCACCGAGCTGGCCGACCGGATCGCGTTCCACGCCTGGCTGCAGCGGCTGTGCGCCGAACAGCTCGACCACGCCAGGCAGGCCGCGCGCGACGCCGGCATGCCGGTCGGGATCGTGCACGACCTGCCCGTCGGCGTGCACGCCGGCGGCGCCGACACGTGGGCACTCGGGGACGCTTTCGCCGCCCAGGTGCGGGTCGGTGCCCCGCCCGACGCCTTCAGCCAGCAGGGTCAGGACTGGCAACTGCCACCCTTGCGGCCGGACCGGCTCGCCGAGCTGGGCTACGCCCCGTTCCGGGACGTGCTGCGCGGCGTCCTGCGGCACGCCGACGGTATCCGCATCGACCACATCGCCGGGCTGTGGCGGCTGTGGTGGATCCCCCCGGGCGAACCGTCCTCTCGCGGGACGTACGTGCACTACGACGCCGAAGCGATGCTCGGCGTGCTCCTGCTCGAGGCGCACCGCGCGGGCGCGGTCGTCGTCGGCGAGGATCTGGGTACCGTCGAACCCGAGGTGACCGAGACCCTTCACCAGCGGGGCATCCTCAGTTCCGCCGTGCTCTGGTTCCAGCGCGATTACGACGAACCGGACCACCCGTTCATCCCGCCGGCCGAATGGGACCCTGACGCCATGGCGAGCATCACCACCCACGACCTGCCGACCGTCGCCGGCTGGCTGACCGGCGAGCACGTGCGGGTGCGGGCGGACCTCGGTCTGCTCGACGGCCCTGCCGAGCGGGAATACGCCTCGGCCGGGCAGGAACGGCGGGCGCTCACCGAGCTCCTGATCAAGCAGGGCGTGCCGACCGGCGACATGCCCGCCGCGCTGCACACCCTCCTCGCCTCGGCCGCGTCACGACTGCTGCTGACCTCCCCCGCCGACGTCATCGGCGAGGCCCGGCAACCCAACCTTCCGGGCACCGTCGAGGAGTATCCGAACTGGCGGATACCCTTGCCTGTCACCGTCGACGAGTTCTTCGCCGACCCCGGCGTGCGGCGCAAGGTCGGCATCCTGCGCGCGGCGCGCCCGCTGAACCGCTGAGGAGACCTCTTGCCGCCCTGGCCTGGAACCCCGTACCCGCTGGGTGCCACCTATGACGGCGTCGGCACCAACTTCGCCCTGTTTTCCGAGGTCGCGGAGTGTGTCGAGCTGTGCCTTATCGACGAGGACGGCAAGGAGGAGAAGCGCGTCAGGCTGCCCGAGGTCGACGGCTTCGTCCACCACGGCTACCTGCTCGGCGTCGGCCCCGGCCAGCGCTACGGCTACCGCGTCCACGGCCCCTACGAGCCCGAGCAGGGCCTGCGCTGCAATCCCGGCAAGCTGCTGATCGACCCCTACGCGAAGGCGATCTCGGGCACCGTCGACTGGGACGCGTCGCTGTTCGCCTACCGGTTCGGCTCGCCGGACGAGCGCAACGACGACGACTCGGCCGGGCACATCCCGCTGTCGCGGGTGGTCAACCCCTTCTTCGACTGGGCCGACGACCGCCCGCCCCGAACCCCGTACCACGAGACCGTCATCTACGAAGCCCACGTCCGGGGCCTCACCATCGGCCATCCCGACGTGCCGCCCCGCCTGCGCGGCACCTACGCCGGGCTCGCCCACCCGGTGGTCGTCGAGCACCTCAAGAAACTGGGCGTGACCGCGATCGAGCTGATGCCGGTGCACCAGTTCATCACCGACCACGGCCTGCGGCAGAAGGGGCTGCGCAACTACTGGGGCTACAACACGATCGGGTTCTTCGCCCCGCACGAGGGCTACGCGGCGCTGCCCGAGCAGGCCGGGCAGGTGCAGGAGTTCAAGGGCATGGTCCGGTCGCTGCACGAGGCCGGCATCGAGGTCATCCTCGACGTCGTCTACAACCACACCGCCGAGGGCAACCACCTCGGGCCGACGCTGTCCATGCGCGGGATCGACAACCGGTCCTACTACCGGCTGGTCGACGAAGAACTCAGGTACTACATGGACTACACGGGCACCGGAAACTCGCTGAACGTCCGGAACCCGCACACGCTGCAACTGATCATGGACTCGCTGCGCTACTGGGTCACCGAGATGCACGTCGACGGCTTCCGCTTCGACCTGGCCGCCACACTGGCCCGCGAGTTCTACGACGTCGACCGGCTGTCCACGTTCTTCGACCTGGTGCAGCAGGACCCGACCGTGAGCCGGGTCAAGCTCATCGCCGAGCCGTGGGACGTGGGACCCGGCGGCTATCAGGTCGGCAACTTCCCTCCCCTGTGGACCGAATGGAACGGCAAGTTCCGTGACACCGTCCGCGATTTCTGGCGTGGCGAGCCGGCGACGCTGGGTGAGTTCGCCTCGCGCATCACCGGCTCGTCGGACCTGTACCAGGACGACGGCCGCCGCCCCTACGCGTCGATCAACTTCGTGACCGCGCACGACGGTTTCACCATGACCGACCTGGTCTCCTACCACAACAAGCACAACGAGGCCAACGGCGAGGACGGCCGCGACGGCGCGGACGACAACCGGTCGTGGAACTGCGGGGTCGAAGGCCCGACCGACGAGGAGGAGATCCTCGCGCTGCGGGCGAGGCAGCGCCGCAACCTGCTCGCGACGCTGCTGCTGTCGCAGGGCGTGCCGATGCTGCTGCACGGCGACGAGATGGGACGTACGCAGCAGGGCAACAACAACGCCTACTGCCAGGACAACGAGCTGTCCTGGGTGGACTGGTCGCTGGCCGAGGACAACGCCGAGCTGATCGACTTCGTGCGCGGGCTGAGCGAGTTCCGCCGCGCCCATCCGGTGTTCCGGCGGCGGCGGTTCTTCGACGGCAAGCCCATCGGCAAGGGCGAGGAGATCGGGGACATCGCCTGGTTCACGCTCTCCGGCGAGGAGATGAAGGAGCGGAACTGGGACGACGGCTTCGGCAAGTCGATCGTGGTGTTCCTCAACGGCGAGGGCATTCCGGACCTCGACCAGCGCGGCATGCCGGTGGTCGACGACTCGTTCCTGATGGGGTTCAACGCTCACTACGAGGACATCGAGCTGATCCTGCCCGGCCCGGAATACGGTCTGAAGTGGACGGTGGTGATCGACACCGCGAGCGGTGAGATCGCCGGTGACGCGGGGACGGTCGCGGAAGCCGGGGGCAAGCTCAACCTGCCCGGCCGGTCCCTGATGGTGCTGAAACGGACCGAAAAGCAGGACTGATGGTTCCCGGCTCGACCTACCGCGTGCAACTGTGCCCCGGGTTCACCTTCACCGATGCCGCCGAGCAGGTCGACTACCTGCGGCGGCTGGGAATCGGCGCGCTCTACGCGTCACCGGTGCTCGACGCGACGCCGGGCTCCACCCATGGCTACGACGTCGTCGATCCCACCCGCGCCCGGCCCGAGCTGGGCGGTGAGCAGGGCCGCCGCGCGCTCGGTCAGCGGTTGCGGCGGGCGGGTCTCGGGTTCGTCGTGGACATCGTGCCCAACCACATGGCGGTGGAGGTGGCTTCCGCCAACCCGTGGTGGTGGGACGTGCTGCGCAACGGTCGTGACTCGGCCTACGCGGAGTTCTTCGACATCGACTGGAGCCGCGGGAGGATCCTGTTGCCCGTACTCGGGGACGACGCGGCGATCGCCGAACTGAAGGTCGAGGGTGCTGACCTCGTCTACTACGACCACCGGTTCCCGATCGCGCCCGGCACCGAAGGCGGCACCCCGCAGGAGGTGCACGCGCGCCAGCACTACGAACTGGTGGACTGGCGGCGGGGCAACGCCGAGCTGAACTACCGGCGGTTCTTCGACATCACCACGCTGGCGGCGGTGCGTGTCGAGCGGCCGGAGGTTTTCCAGGCGACACACGGCGAAGTGCTGCGGTGGGTCGCTTCCGGCGAAGTCACCGGACTGCGCGTGGACCATCCCGACGGCCTCGCCGACCCGGGTGGCTACGTGCGCGCGCTGCGCGCGGCGGCGCCCCACGCCTGGCTGGTCGTGGAGAAGATCCTGCATCCCGGTGAGGACCTGCCGGCCAGCTGGCCGGTGGACGGCACGACCGGCTACGACGCGCTCCGTGAGATCATCGCGATCTTCGTCGACCCCACCGGCGAGCCGCGGTTCACCGAGCTTGCCGGGGCTCCCGGCTACCGCGCCATCGAGGAAGACGCGCGACGGCTGGTCACCGACACGATCCTGGTGGCCGAGATGCGGCGCATCGCCGCGCTCGTCGACAACCGGGAAGCGACCGTGGAAGCCGTCGCCGAGCTGATGATCGCGTTTCCGGTCTACCGCTCTTACCTGCCGGAGGGCGAGGAGAACTGGGCGGCCACCATCGGGCGAGCGCGGGTGAAGCGGCCGGATCTGGCGTCCATTGTGGACGAGATCGACCGGCGGGTGCGCGCCGATCCGCGCGGCGAGCTGGCCACCCGCATCCAGCAGACCTCGGGCATGGTGGTCGCGAAGGGAACCGAGGACACCACCTTCTACCGGTACACCCGGTTCGCCGCGCTGAACGAGGTCGGCGGCTCGCCGGAGACCTTCGGTGGCACGGTGGAGGGGTTCCACGGGATGGCCGCCGCCCGGGAGGCCGGCTGGCCGTCCGCGATGACCACGTTGACCACCCACGACACCAAACGGTCGGAGGACACCCGCGCCCGGCTGGCGGTGCTGTCGGAGATGCCGGACGCGTTCGCCGAAGCGGTCGGCCGGTGGACCGAACGGCATCCGATCGACGAGCCGGCGCTCAACCTGCTCGCCTGGCAAACCCTGGTCGGGGCATGGCCGATCACGTCCGGGCGGCTGCGCGACTACCTCCTGAAGGCCGCCAAGGAAGCCAAGATCCGCACCACGTGGACCGAGCACGACGAGGACTTCGAGCGCGCGGTCGCCGCCTGGCCCGACGCCGTGCTGAGCGACGACGAACTGGGTGTGGCCGAGTTCGTCGAGCGCGTCAAGGGACCCGGCTGGTCGAACGCGCTGGGCCAGAAGCTGATCCAGCTCACCGCGCCCGGTGTGCCCGACGTGTACCAGGGCACCGAGCTGTGGGACCTGTCACTGGTCGACCCGGACAACCGGCGGCCGGTGGACTACGGCGTGCGGCGGGAAATCCTCGACCGGATCGCCGCGGGTGAGCTGCCGGGCATCGACGACAGCGGGGCCGCGAAACTGCTCGTGGTGCACAAGGCGCTGACGCTGCGGCGCGACCGTCCGGAGCTGTTCCGGGGGTACCGGCGGCTCCACGCAGAGGGAGCCGCTGCCCGCCACGCCGTCGCTTTCCTGCGACACGACCTGATCACCGTGGTCACCCGGCTGCCGGTGGGCCTGGCGGCCGCGGGCGGCTGGCGCGACACCGTCCTGCCGCTGCCGCCCGGCGAGTGGACCGACGTCATCACCGGCAAGGCCACGGACGGCTCGCTGTCGTCCATGCTGCACTCACCCGGAGACACAGCCCCCAGACCCCCGCTGGGGGCAAGCCCCCAGACCGCACTGCCCTCCGGGGGTTCAACCCCCAGACCCCGACTGGGGGCAAGCCCCCAGACCGCCCTGCCCTCCGGGGGTTCAACCCCCAGACCCCGACCGGGGGCAAGCCCCCAGACCCCCTCCCCCTACCCGGTGGCGCTGCTGGTGCGAGGAGAATCATGAGTTTCCGCGTGTGGGCGCCCGGGCATGAGCGCGTGCGTGTCCGGGTCGACGGCGTCGACCACGAGATGACCCGCGACGGACAGTGGTGGCATTCCCTCGCGACCGGCACCGACTACGCGTTCCTCCTCGGGGACGACGACAAGGCGCTCCCGGACCCACGGTCGCTCTGGCAGCCCGCGGGTGTGCACGAGCCGTCACGCGTGTACGACCACGACGCCTACACGTGGACCGACCAGTCGTGGACGGGGCGGGCGCTGCCGGGCGGGGTGATCTATGAACTGCACATCGGCACGTTCACGCCGGAGGGCACCTTCGACGCGGCGATCGGCAAGCTCGACCACCTGGTGGAGCTGGGCGTGACCTTCGTGGAGGTCATGCCGGTCAACGCTTTCGACGGCGTCGCCGGGTGGGGCTACGACGGCGTGCTGTGGGGCGCGGTGCACGAGCCCTACGGCGGGCCGGACGGGTTCAAGCGGTTCGTCGACGCCTGCCATCGGCGGGGCTTGGCCGTCCTGCTCGACGTCGTCTACAACCACCTCGGACCCTCGGGTGCCTACCTCGACCGTTTCGGACCGTACTTCGCGGGGCGGAACGACTGGGGGCCGGGCCTGAACCTCGACGGCGAAGGTTCCGACGAGGTGCGCCGGTACGTCCTGGACAACGCGCTGGGCTGGCTGCGGGACTTCCACGTCGACGGGTTGCGGCTGGACGCGGTGCACGCACTGAACGACCGCCGCGCGACCCACCTGCTGGAGGAGCTGGCCGTCGAGGTCGAGGCGCTCTCGGCCGCCGTGCGCCGGCCGCTGACGCTGATCGCCGAGTCCGACCTCAACGACCCGAAGCTGGTCACCGCACGCGAGGCGGGCGGCTACGGCCTGACCGCCCAGTGGTCCGACGACCTGCACCACGCCCTGCACGTGGCGTTGTCCGGCGAGACCAGCGGCTACTACGCGGACTTCGGCGCACCTGACGCGCTGGCCCGCACGCTGCGCGAGGTGTTCTTCCACGCCGGAACCTGGTCGTCGTTCCGCGGCCGCCGGCACGGGCGCCCGGTGGACACCCGGAAGATCCCGGGTCACCGCTTTCTGGCGTACCTGGCCAACCACGACCAGATCGGCAACCGCGCCACCGGCGACCGTTTGTCCGCGACGGTCTCCCAAGGGGGTCTGGGGGCTTGCCTCCAGGCGGGGTCTGGGGGTCGCACCCCCGGAGGGCAGAGCGGTCCGGGGGCTTGCCCCCAGGCGGGGTCCGAGGGTCACACCCCCAGAGGATACGGCCTGCTGGCTTGCGGGGCGGCGATCGTGTTCTGCTCGCCGTACACCCCGATGATCTTCATGGGCGAGGAGTGGGCGGCGAGCACGCCTTGGCAGTTCTTCGCGTCCTTTCCGGACCCGGAGCTGGCCGAGGCCGTGCGCACCGGGCGTCGGCGGGAGTTCGCCCGGCACGGCTGGGGGGACGCCGAGGTGCCGGACCCGCTCGACCCCGCGACGGTCGAGCGGTCCCGCCTGAACTGGGCGGAAGCGGCCGAGCCGGGGCACCGCGAGCTGCTGGCGCTGTACCGGTCGCTGATCGCCCTGCGCCGCGGGCGGCCGGAACTGGCCGATTCCCGGCTGGACCGCTTCGAGGTCCGCGCGGAGGATTCCTGGCTCGTGCTGCGCCGCGGCGTCCTCCGCCTGGCCTGCAACCTGGGCAGCGAAAAAGCCACCGCCCCGCTGGCGGGCCAGGCCCGGCAGGTGCTGCTCCAGTCGGGTGGCGCTACCGCGTCAGGCACGGTGGCCACCCTCCCGCCAGCGTCATTTGCGCTGGTAGAAGTCGGCTGAACGATCGAAAACTGTCCGATGCCGGGGAGCCGGTGACACTATTGAGAGATGGCGATTCGACCCTCGGCGCACACGCCGATCCTCGCCGGACGGCCGTTCCCGCTGGGCGCGCACCCGGAGGGAGGTGGCGTCCGGTTCGCGGTGACCTCGACCGTCGCCGAGGCGGTCGAGGTGTGCCTGATCCGCGAGGACGGCTCGGAGCGGCGCATCGAACTGACCGAACGCACTTTCGGCGTGTGGCACGGGCTCGTGCCGGGCGTGACGTCGGGTCAGCGCTACGGCTACCGCGTGCACGGGCCCTACGAGCCCGCGAAGGGCCTGCGCTGCAACCCCGCGAAGCTGCTGGTCGACCCTTACGCCACGCATATCGCGGGCACGGTCACCGACATGGACGCCGCGCTCGGCTACGTCGGCGACCCGATGCACGGGCCACGCTCCAAAGTGGACTCGCTGGGCAGTGTGCCGCTTTCCGTGGTCGGCTCGCACGGCGGGCCGGACACCGGGACCAAACCCGAGGTGCCGTTCGAGGAACTGGTGATCTACGAGCTGCACGTCAAGGGCTTCACGCGGCGGCATCCGTTCGTGCCCGAACATCTGCGCGGCACCTACCTCGGCCTGGCGCATCCCGCGGTCATCGAGCATCTGGTGCGGCTGGGTGTCACCGCCGTCGAGTTGCTTCCCGTGCACTGGTTCACCGATGAGCCCTACCTCGTGCGCACCGGCCGCCGGAACTACTGGGGCTACTCGCCGCTCGGCTACTTCTCGCCGCACGCCGGATACGCCAGCGAGCCGGGCCGGGAGGTCGAGGAGTTCCGCACGATGGTCGCGGCGCTGCACTCGGTGAACATCGAGGTGATCCTCGACGTGGTGTTCAACCACACCTGCGAGGGCGGCTTCGAAGGCCCCACCCTGAGCTTCCGCGGGCTCGACGCGCCCGCGTACTACCTGCACGCCGCCCGTGGCCACGCCGTCGATCTCACCGGCTGCGGCAACACGCTCGAAGCCGGGTCCCCCACCGTCATCCGGCTGGTCACCGATTCGCTGCGCTACTGGGCCACCGAGATGGGCGTGGACGGCTTCCGGTTCGACCTCGCCAGCACCCTCGGCCGCCCCGGAGGCGGCGCGTTCGACCGTAACTCGGCGATGCTCACCGCGATCACCAGCGACCCGGTGCTGTCACGGTGCAAGCTCGTCGCCGAGCCCTGGGACATCACGGGACAGGGTTATCGCGTGGGCGAGTTCGGCGCGCAGTGGGCGGAGTGGAACGGCCGCTACCGCGACACCGTGCGAGACTTCTGGCGCGGTGCGGTCAGCGTCGCCGATCTCGCCTACCGGGTCTCCGGCTCGTCGGACCTCTACGACCACAACCTGCGCCGCCCCTGGCAGTCGATCAACTTCATCACCGCCCACGACGGGTTCACCCTGCGGGACCTGGTTTCCTACAACCGCAAGCACAACGAGGACAACGGCGAGGACAACCGCGACGGCACCAACGACAACCGGTCCTGGAACCACGGCGTGGAAGGCCCGACGGACGATCCGGCCGTCCGGGCGCTGCGCGAACGGCAGGCGCGGAACCTGCTGGCGACGCTGCTGCTGTCCACCGGTACGCCGATGCTGACGGCGGGTGACGAGATGTGGCGCACCCAGCACGGCAACAACAACGCCTACTGCCTCGACGACGAGACCTCGTGGATGGACTGGTCGCTCGGCCCCGAGCCCGAGGCGATGCTCGCGTTCACCCGGCGCCTGGTGCACCTGCGGGCCGCGAGCCCGGCGCTGCGCCAGCCCGAGTTCTTCGAAGGCCGCACCACGCCGAGCGGCAAGCCCGATCTCGTCTGGTTCCGGCCCGACGCCACTGAAATGTCCGAAAAGGACTGGTTCGACGAGGACCGCCGGACCCTGGGCATGTGGATCGACGGCTCGAACAGCCAGTCCCGGACGAAGGAGGGCGAACTGATCTCCGACTACTCGTGGCTGCTGCTGCTCCACGCCGGGGCCGAACCGGTCGAAGTGACCCTGCCCGGCCCCGAGTACGGGAAGACCTTCGAAGCCATGCTGGACACCAGTTTTCCCGACGGCAGCCCCACTATCACGGACCCGGTCGGCGCGGGCGGGCGGGTCAGGATGCCCGCGCACTCGCTGCTTCTGTTGCGCGCGCCTCGTTAGCACGGCCTGGCTCCCCGTCCCCACTGACACGTTGTGGGTAGGGCTGGTGAATCCTCGGTTACCGCCACCCGCCGGCTCTGGACAGGAGCGCTCCGAAAGAAGAAAGTGACGGGCGAAAGGTTTGGGCCGACGGCCGGGCGGGTAAGTGCCCGGTCAGGCTGGGGGCGTTTTCCGCACCGCCGGCTTCGCCCACACAGAAGAACCGCGAACGAAAGGGGCGCTGCCGAATGACCGGGCGGCTCGGCATCGACGACGTGACCCCGGTGGTGAGCTGCGGCCAGTACCCGGCCAAGGCCGTGGTCGGTGAGCACGTCCCGGTTTCGGCGACGGTCTGGCGCGAGGGGCACGACGCCGTCGCCGCGACCGTCACCTGGCGCGGGCCGAACGACCGGGTCGCCCGCCGCACCCGGATGAGCGAGCAGGGCTCGGGAGTCGACCGGTTCGCGGCGGTGATCGTCCCGGATTCGGTGGGCCTGTGGACCTACCGGGTGGACGCGTGGAGCGACCCGTGGGCGACCTGGCGGCACAACGTCAAGGTGAAGGTGGCCGCCGGACAGGACGCCGCCGAACTGCACAACGATCTGGAGTCCGGTGCGCAGCTGATCGACCGGGTCAGCCGCAGGCCCGACCGCCGCCGCGAGCGCGAGGTGCTCCTCAGCGCGTCGGCGGCGTTGCGGGACCACGACCGGATGCTCGCCGAACGGGTCGGCCCCGCGCTGTCGCCCGAAGTGATGCGGATCATGCACGAGCATCCGGTGCGCGAACTGGTCACCAAGGGCAAGCCGTTCAGGCTGTGGGTGGACCGCGAACGCGCCGCCTTCGGTTCCTGGTACGAGTTCTTCCCGCGCTCCACCGGAGGCGTCGATGCCGAAGGCCGCCCGGCGCACGGCACGTTCGCCACGGCCGCCCGCGAACTCGACCGGATCGCGGCGATGGGGTTCGACGTGGTGTACCTGCCGCCGATCCACCCGATCGGCCGGGTGAACCGCAAGGGGCGCAACAACTCCGTGGTCTCCGGGGAAGGGGATGTCGGTTCGCCGTGGGCGATCGGCTCGGACGAAGGCGGGCATGACGCCATCCACCCCGACCTCGGCACGATCGAGGACTTCGAAAAGTTCGTGGACCGTGCCGCCGAACTGAACCTGGAGGTGGCGCTGGACCTGGCGCTCCAGGCCGCGCCGGACCACCCGTGGGTGGTGAAGAACCCGGAGTTCTTCACCGCGCTCCCCGACGGGACGATCGCCTACGCGGAGAACCCGCCGAAGAAGTACCAGGACATCTACCCGATCAACTTCGACAACGACCCGCAGGGCATCTCCAACGAGGTGCTGCGGATCGTGCTGCACTGGGTCCGCCACGGGGTGCGGATCTTCCGCGTGGACAACCCGCACACCAAGCCGCCGGACTTCTGGGACTGGCTGATCGCCAGCGTGAAGGACGAGTACCCCGACGTGCTGTTCCTGTCGGAGGCGTTCACGCGGCCGGCCCGGCTGTGGGGCCTGGCCCGGCTCGGCTTCACCCAGAGCTACACCTATTTCACCTGGCGAACCACCAAGGAGGAGCTCGTCGAGTTCGGCGCCGACCTGGTCGGGCACTGCGACGAAGGCCGCCCCAACCTGTTCGTCAACACCCCGGACATTTTGCACGAGTCGCTGCAGAAGGGCGGGCCGGGCATGTTCGCCCTGCGCGCCGCGCTCGCCGCGACGATGTCCCCGGCCTGGGGCGTGTATTCCGGGTACGAGCTGTACGAACACGAGCCGGTTCGCGAAGGCGGCGAGGAGTACCTCAACTCCGAGAAGTACGAACTGCGGCCCCGGGACTTCGCCGGCGCGCTCGAGCGGGGTCGCTCCCTGGAACCGTGGCTGACCAAACTCAACCTCATCCGCCGCGCGCATCCGGCGCTGCAGCAGATGCGCACGCTCAGGTTCCATCACGTCGACAACGGCGGGCTGCTGGCCTACTCGAAGCAGGACCCGGCCACCGGCGACACCGTCGTGATGGTGGTGACCCTGAACCCGTTCGGCGCCGAGGAGGGCACCCTCTGGCTCGACCTGCCGTCGCTCGGTTTCGCCTGGCACGACCGCCTGATCGCGCATGACGAGGTGAGCGGGGAAACCTGGGACTGGGGCCGGGCCAACTACGTGCGGCTGGAGCCGTGGCGCGCGGTCGCGCACATCGTGAGCCTGCAACCCAGATTGGCGGGTTAGCACAACAACACTTTCTCTCCGGCAAACCCCGCGCCGGCAAGGAGCGCGGAGGCCAACGGGCGTGCCCGGACGAGGTGGGACGAGGTGGAGTCGATGGACGAAGATTTCCGGCCCGACGCGGCGCTCGGGCTGGAAGGCGTGCCCCACACCGGTGAGTCGATCACCGAGGAAGGCATCCTGGTCGAGCCGCAGGCCGGCGACTTCGAACACGCCGAACAGGCGCCCAGCAATCCCGTCTGGTACAAGGGCGCCGTCTTCTACGAGGTGCTGGTGCGGGCCTTCACCGACTCCAACAGCGACGGCACCGGCGACCTGCGCGGGCTCGCCAGCCGGCTGGACTACCTGGAATGGCTCGGCGTGGACTGCCTGTGGCTGCCCCCCTTCTACGCCTCTCCCCTGCGCGACGGCGGCTACGACATCAGTGACTTCCGGGCCGTGCTGCCCGAGTTCGGCACCGTCGAGGATTTCGTCTACCTGCTCGACGAGGCGCACAAGCGGGACATCCGGGTGATCACCGACCTGGTGCTCAACCACACCTCGGACGCGCATCCGTGGTTCCAGCAGTCCCGCACCGACCCGGACGGGCCCTACGGCGACTACTACGTATGGAGCGATGACGACTCCCGCTACGCCGACGCCCGGATCATCTTCGTCGACACCGAAACCTCCAACTGGACCTACGATCCGGTGCGCGGGCAGTTCTACTGGCATCGCTTCTTCTCGCATCAGCCCGACCTCAACTACGAGAACCCGGACGTCCAGGAGGCGATGCTCGACGTTCTGCGGTTCTGGCTGGACCTGGGCATCGACGGGTTCCGCCTGGACGCGGTGCCCTATCTGTTCGAACTCGAGGGCACCAACTGCGAGAACCTGCCGCGGACACACGAATTCCTCAAGCGCTGCCGCAAGGTGGTCGACGACGAGTACCCCGGCCGCGTCCTGCTCGCCGAGGCCAACCAGTGGCCCTCGGACGTGGTGGAGTACTTCGGCGACCCCGCGCCCGGCGGGGACGAATGCCATATGGCGTTCCACTTCCCGCTGATGCCGCGCATCTTCATGGCCGTGCGGCGCGAGTCGCGCTTCCCGATCTCGGAGATCCTGGCGCAGACACCCAAGATCCCCCACAACTGCCAGTGGGGTATTTTCCTGCGCAACCACGACGAGCTGACGCTGGAAATGGTCAGCGACGAAGAGCGCGACTACATGTATGCGGAGTACGCGAAAGACCCGCGGATGAAGGCCAACATCGGCATCCGCCGCCGGCTCGCACCCCTGCTGGAGAACGACCGGAACCAGCTCGAACTGTTCACCGCCCTGCTGCTGTCGCTGCCGGGATCGCCCGTTCTGTACTACGGTGACGAGATCGGGATGGGAGACAACATCTGGCTGGGTGACCGGGACGCGGTGCGCACGCCCATGCAGTGGACCCCCGACCGCAACGCCGGATTCTCCCGTTGTGATCCGGGCCGGATCTACCTCCCCGTGATCATGGACCCGGTGTACGGTTATCAGGCGATCAACGTCGAGGCGCAGCGCGACAGCGCGTCCTCGCTACTGAGCTGGACGCGCAGGATGATCGAGGTCCGCAAGCAGCACTACGCCTTCGCCGAGGGCGAGTTCATCGAACTCGGCGGGTCCAACCCCAGCGTGCTCGCGTTCAAGCGGCAGTGGACGCGGCCGGACGGGCTGACGGACGTGGTGTTGTGCGTCAACAACCTGTCGCGGTTCCCGCAGCCGGTCGAACTGGACCTGTCCGCGAACGAGGGCTGCACGCCGATGGAACTGACCGGCGGCGTGTTGTTCCCGGATATCGGGGAACTTCCCTACCTGCTGACGCTTCCCGGCCACGGTTTCTACTGGTTTCACTTGCTGGACGAGAGCGCGAAAGCGAGGTGATCGACCGTGAACGCCGCCCCAGAACTGATCGATGCGCTGGTGGCCGAGCTTCCGGAATGGCTGCCGACGCAGCGGTGGTTCGCCGGCAAGGACCGGCCGGTCACGGCGGTCGACGCGGTCAGCACGACGGTGCTGCTGGAAGGCGATCCCCTGCTGCTGCACCTGATCGTCGAGGTGCGGCAGGACGACCGCGGTGAGCCGTACCAACTGCTCATCGGCAGCCGGGCACACTTGCCGGAGTACCTCGGGTCGAGCTGGATCGGCACCGAGAAGGGCCTGCCCTGCTACGAGGCTTCCGGCGACGCGGACCTCACCGGCCGGCTGCTGGATTTGATCGCCGAAGACGCGCAGGTGGGCCCGCTCAGGTTCGCGCAGGAAGCCAAGGCGCCGGTCCAGGGCGGGCTCCGGGCACGCCCGGTCGCCGCGGAACAGAGCAACACCTCACTCGTCTTCGGCCAGCAGTACATCCTCAAGCTGTTCCGGAAGCTCGCTCCCGGCGAGAACCCGGACCTGAAACTGCACCGCGCGCTCCAGGAGGTGGGCTCCGAGCACATCGCCCCGGTCCTCGGATCCATCACCGGGGAGTTGCACGGCGAGCCGACGACGCTGGGCATGCTGCAGAAGTTCGTCACCGACGCGGTCGAGGGCTGGGCCATGGCGACCACCAGCGTCCGCGACCTGATGGCCGACCCCGAACTGCCGCCCGACCTCCTCGGCGGCGACTTCGCGGGCGAGTCGAACCGCCTCGGGCAGGCGGTGGCGACCGTGCACAACGACCTCCGGCGCGCGCTGGGCGACCAGACCGCGGACCTGGCCGAGTTCGACCGGGCGGTCGGCGCCATGCACGCCCGGCTCGACCGCGTGGCCGGGGAGGTGCCCGAGCTCACCGGATACGCGCCCGCGCTGCACGAGGCGTTCGAAGAGATCCGCGAGGCCGACGGGCCGGTGCCCGTGCAGTACATCCACGGCGACCTGCACCTGGGCCAGGTGCTCCGCACCGTCACCGGCTGGCTGCTGATCGACTTCGAGGGCGAACCGGCGGCACCGGTGAGCGAACGCTCCGCGCTGCGCTCCCCCCTTCGTGACGTGGCGGGCATGTTGCGCTCCTTCGACTACGCCGCCCATCAGATGCTCATCGGCCAGCCCGAGGACCCGCTGCTCACCGAGCGGGCGCTGGAGTGGTCGCGGCGCAACCGTGAGGCGTTCTGCGACGGCTACGCCAAGGCCGCCGCCGCCGACATCGGCGACCCCCGCTCCCATGCCCTGCTGCTGCGCGCCTTCGAACTGGACAAGGCGGTCTACGAAGTGGCCTACGAACACGCGAACCGGCCCGAATGGCTGGGTGTGCCCCTCGCGTCGATCGCCCGGATCAGCTCAGGAGGTGAGTAGCCCGTGACCGGCCTGCCGTCCGAGCAAGGTGCCGAAAACGGTGCCGAAAGCAGTGCCGTGAACAGTGCCGAAAACAGCGGCGACACCTCGGCGCTCGCTGTTGTGCCCCCGCCGGGCGACATCGACCGGCTCCTGGCCGGCTCGCACCACGATCCCCATTCGGTCCTCGGCGTGCACGCGGGAGAGCACGGCGTCGTCGTCCGGGCGTTCCAGCCCGGTGCGCGCGCGATCCGGGTGCTGGCCAAGAACAACGACGTCGAACTGACCCGCGTGGTGGACAGCCTGTTCGCCGGCCGGCTCCCGGGCCATCCCGGCGACTACCTCCTCGAAGTCGACTACGGCGATCGTGTCGTGACGATCGACGACCCCTACCGCTGGCTCCCGACGGTCGGCGAAATGGACCTGCATCTGATCGGCGAGGGCCGGCACGAGCGGCTCTGGGAGGCGCTCGGGGCACACGTACGCCGTTACGACACATCGAACGGCGTCGTGCAGGGCGTCTCCTTCGCGGTGTGGGCACCGACCGCGCGCGGTGTGCGGGTGGCCGGCGACTTCAACGGCTGGGACGGCCGCGCGCACGCGATGCGGTCGCTGGGCGCGTCGGGGGTGTGGGAACTGTTCGTCCCCGGTATCGAAGCGGGAACCCATTACAAGTACCGCATTCTCGGCGCGGACGGCGGGTGGCGGGAAAAGGCGGACCCGCTGGCCTTCGCCACCGAGGAACCGCCGAAGACCGCTTCGGTCGTGGCCGAGTCGTCCTACGAGTGGGAAGACGCGGAGTGGGTCGCGCGCCGGTCGGAGACGGACTGGACGGGCGCGCCGGTGAGCATCTACGAAGTGCACCTCGGCTCGTGGCGCACCGGCCTCGGCTACCGCGAACTGGCCGACGAACTCGCCGACTACGTGCTGGAAACCGGCTTCACGCACGTCGAGCTGCTGCCGATCGCCGAGCATCCGTTCGGCGGCTCGTGGGGCTACCAGGTCACGTCGTACTACGCGCCGACCTCCCGGTTCGGCGGCCCGGACGACTTCCGGTACTTCGTGGACCGGTTGCACCAGCGGGGCGTCGGCGTGCTGGTCGACTGGGTGCCCGCGCACTTTCCCAAGGACAGCTGGGCGCTCGCGCGTTTCGACGGCACCCCGTTGTACGAGCACCCCGACTGGCGGCGCGGGGAGCAACCGGACTGGGGCACGTACGTGTTCGACTTCGGCCGCAACGAGGTCCGCAACTTCCTGGTGGCGAACGCCCTGTTCTGGTTGGCGGAATACCACCTCGACGGCCTGCGGGTGGACGCCGTCGCGTCGATGCTGTACCTGGACTACTCGCGGGGCGAAGGCCAGTGGGTGCCGAACGCCTACGGCGGCCGGGAAAACCTGGAGGCCGTGCGGTTCCTCCAGGAACTCAACGCGACCGTCTACAAGCGACACCCCGGTGTGGTGATGGTCGCCGAGGAATCGACCGCGTGGCCGGGCGTCACCCGCCCGACCCACCTCGGCGGGCTCGGCTTCGGGTTCAAGTGGAACATGGGGTGGATGCACGACACCCTGCACTACCTCTCCCATGACCCGGTGTACCGCTCGTTCCACCACAACGAGCTGACCTTTTCCCTGGTGTACGCGTGGAGCGAAAACTTCGTGCTGCCGCTCTCGCACGACGAGGTGGTGCACGGCAAGGGGTCGCTGTGGCAGCGGATGCCGGGCGACGACTGGAACAAGGCCGCCGGAATCCGCGCGCTGCTGGCCTACATGTGGGCCCATCCCGGCAAGCAGTTGCTGTTCATGGGTGGCGAGTTCGCCCAGGAGCGGGAGTGGTCGGAGGAACGGTCTCTGGACTGGCACCTGCTGGACCAGCCGCTGCACCGCGGTATCCGGCAACTGGTCACGGACCTCAACGCGGCCTACCGGTCCCTTCCCGCACTCCACAGCGCGGACGTCCGGCCCGAAGGGTTCCAGTGGATCGACGCGAACGACGCCTACGGGAACGTGGTGAGCTTCCTGCGCGTGGGCGAGGACGGCTCCAAGATCGCCTGCGTCGCGAACTTCGCCGGCGTGCCCCATCCCGGCTACCGGGTCGGGCTGCCGACGACCGGCCGGTGGGTCGAGGTGCTCAACACCGACGCCGAATGCTACGGCGGTTCCGGCGTGGGCAACTACGGCCAGGTCGAGGCCGAGCCCGAACCCTGGCACGGCCAGCCCGCGTCCGGCGTCCTGCACCTGCCGCCCAACGGCGTCCTCTGGCTCGCCGTGTCCTCCGGAGGTGCGCCCCCCTCGGCTTAGCGGTCGGCGAAGCCCGGGGCGCCGCAGCACCCCGCCGTTTCAACCCCGCCGTCCCAGCCACGTCGCACACCGTGACGCGCCTCACCGGGCGCTGGTTAAGCTGGCGCCAGGGTCGACAGGCGAGAGGCGGCGAGGGTGACCATCTGGACCGAAGTGATCAACTACGTCCGGTTGAGATATGAGGTGCTGGAGGAGACGGACGGCTGGCTCCGTTTCCGGCTGGACACCGAGGGCGGCCGCACCCAGCAGGTCACCGTGCACTTCCTGCCCGAACTCGACGACGCGGCCTGGGCCGAGATCTCCTCGCCGGTCGGCTGGGCCGACAAGATCGACCTGCGCCGCCTGCTGGAACTGGCCGGCGACTCCAGCATCGGCGGCGCGGCCGTGGTCGACGGCGTGGCCCTGATCAAGCACACCGTGCCGTTGAAGTCGATCGACATCGAGGAGGAGTTCGCGCGTCCCCTCAGCTCCGTCGTGGCCCGCGCGGACACGCTGGAACACGAACTGTCCAAAGCGGACGAGTTCTGACGGCCCGCCCTCGACAGGCCGGCCAGGCTAAGCCGCGACGACGACGCCGTTGTGCAGGTGGACCGTGCGCATGGCCAGCCGGGTCAGGGCTGGCCGGTGGGTGGTCATGATGACGGTGCGGCTGGCCACGAGCCGGGTCAGGGCCCGCACGACGAGTTGTTCGGCTTCGAGGTCGAGGCCCGCGGTCGGCTCGTCGAGCAGCACGATGGGAGCGTCGGCCAGGAGCGCGCGGGCGATCCCGACCCGTTGGCGCTGGCCGCCGGACAGGCCGACGCCGCCGTCGGCGAGCCGGGTGTCGAGGCCGTCGGGGAGATCATCGGCGAACTGGGTGACCAGGGCGGCCTTGGCGGCCTGGGTGACCTCGTGCGCGGTGGCGGCGGGGCGGGCGTAGCGAATGTTGTCGGCGAGGGTGCCCGAGAACAGGAAGGTGTCCTGCAAGACGACGGCGACTTGATCGTGCAGCCACGGCTTCGGGAGTTCTGCCAGCGACTTGCCGTCGAGGAGGAGCTGCCCCGCGGTGGGCGGGTACAGCCCGGCGATGAGCGCGAGCACGCTCGATTTGCCCGCGCCGTTGGGGCCGAGCAGCGCCACACGTTCGGCGGGGCGGACGGTGAGGTCCAGGTTGTGCAGCACCGGGCCGCGCCCGTAGTCGAGATCGACGCCCCGCAGTTCGAGGTGGCCCTCGGCGCGAGCCGGCAACGGCCGTGACGGTACCGGCCGGCGGCGAGGCTGGTCGAGAATGCCGGCCACCCGCTCGGCCGAGGCCGCGCCCTGGCTGAAGGTGATCGAGAGCTTGGACAACGCCCGCATCGGCTTCACCATGTCGTTGAGATAGCTGGTCACCACGACCAGCAGGCCGACCGTCCACCAGTTGCCGAGCACGCCCAGCCCGCCCACCCAGAGCAGGACCGCGGCCCCGGCGGAGGTGACCACCTCCAGCATGGGGGTGAACCGGGCCCGCAGCTCCACCGCACGCAGGCCCGCGTCCAGCGTGGTGCGGTTGCCGTCGGCGAACCGGGTGTCGTGCAGGTCGTGGCGCCCGAACGCGTGGATGGTGCGGATGCCGTGCAGGGATTCGGCCACGAACCCGGCGAGGGCGCCTTCGGCGGCCCGGCGGCGACGCGCCGCCGTGCGGGTCAGGCGGGTGTACCGCGCGGCTGTCGCGAACACCAACGGGGCGCAGCTGATCGCGACCAGCCCGAGCCGCCAGTCGACCGACAGCAGTACGGCCGCGAATCCCGCGATCGACAGCAGTCCCGGCAGCAGGATGGAGAACAAGTCGACCAGGCTGTCCTCGATCCGATCGGTGTCGACGGAGATGCGGCTGGTCAGCTCGCCGACGGCCTGGTGGTCGTGGAAGCTCATCGGCAGCCGTTGCAGGTGCGCGAAGACGTCCGTCCGGATCGCGGCGGTTATCCGCTCCCCCGCGCCGTTCATCACCCGGTCCCCCAGGTAGTCCAACACCCCGGAGGCCAGCGTGATGACCAGGACGGCGACGGCGGCCGCGGTCAGCTGGGCGAGGTTCGACCCGCCGAAAACGGTGGTGAGCGGTGCCAGCGGTCCCCGGGGCTGGTTGCCCTTGAGCACGCCGTCGATGACGAGGGCCAGTGGCCAGGGCCGGGCCAGGTCGGCGAGCAGTTCGCCCACGCGCAGGCCGACGCCGAGGGACAGCGCCCCCAGATGCGGGCGGCCGTAGGAGCGAAACCGCCAGAGCTGCCGCAACAGCCCGAGATCGCGCATCATATGGCCGTTCCCTCCGCGGCCATGCCCGCGAGCGCCCTGGCGCGGGCGGCCTCGCGCAGCTCGGCATTGCTGGCGCCCAGGTGAATGCCGTGCGCGGCCATCGCGGCCAGCACACCGGGCGCGAGGCCGGGGTCCGCGCGGGTCATCGCCGACAGCAGCCGGGAGAAGTGCCGGCGGCGGCGCAACGCCTGCTCGGCCGGGACGGTCACGTCGGCTTCCTCCCCGAAAAGTTCGAGGCCGCGCAGCAGCATGGCGTCGAACCGCCGCGGGTCGGCCGTCCGCTCGCGCGCCGACCAGCAGGCGGACGCCCACACCGTGCCGTCGCCGTGCGGGTCCTGGTCCGGCCCGCCGTGGAAGTGCACCATGGTCCATTGTGGAGCAAGCTGGCGGCGGCGCCGGTCCCAGGCCGGGATCCGCTGCCGGTGCCAGCCGTAGATGTCGGGCGTGCCCAGCAGAATCGCCGTCACCACGTCCGACGTCCCTTCGTCCAGGGCGATCTTCTTGTTCGTCTGGCGGTGCGCCGGGCGAAGCCGGTTGAGCCGGAAGTCCGCGGTGTGCCGGCACAGATGGTGGGCGACCTCGTGATAGACGATGGCGGCGTTGTGGGCCGGAGCGTGGAAGTACCTGGGCGCGGCGAGGAACGCCCGGCCGCCGCCGAGATGCACTTCCCCGGCCGCCCGCACCGGGCCGTCCTCGAGCGGGTGCGGCAGCCGGTAGTGGCCGCCGCCCCAGCGCGGCTGATCGTGCATCCCGATCCGGACCACCAGGTGCGGAAGCGGACGGTTGAGGAGGCTCGAGACGAACCGTAGTGCCCGCTGGGTGTGGAAGGCGGCGTTGACCACGCCGAACGCCCTCGCCTGGCGGTCCGCGGCGGCCGGCGCCAGCGGGCCACCGCCCGCTGCCGGCTCGAACACCATGCCGTCATCGTCGAACAAGGTGACCCCACGCTCGTCGCGAACCGTCGCCTCGGGCAGGACGAGTTCCGCCGGCCCCACCGCGAGCACGTCGAGGTCGACCTCGCGCAGTCGCCCCGGACCCGGCCGGCCATCGGGGACATACGCGGTCGCCACGGTCATTCGCCCCGCCAGGGGGTGAGCAGTTCGACGGCCGCGCCGCCGGAGAGGTCGGCGGGCGAGAACACCGGCAGCCCGGTCGCCTCGGCCACCTCCCGCGAGGCCAGCGGGCTGGCCGTCACCCGGCCGCTGATGGCCCGCACGGGCACGCCGAGATCGCCGAGGAGCCCGGCTCCGGCAACGGCGCTCAGCGCGTCGCACACGGCCAGCACGACCGCGTCCGCGAACCCGGGCAGGGCCGGAAGCAGCGCGGCCGTCTCGGACTGGAGGAGCCCGTCGGCGATTTCCAGGACGACCACGTCCGATCCCCGGTGGGCCAGTTCGTCCCGGATGCCGATCATGGTGGCCCGCAGCCGGTCGACCGGGTAGCCGAAGGTCGACGCCATGCCGAAGTCGAGGAAGTCGATCACGGCGGCGGCACCGGCGTCCAGGTACCGCCAGCGGTCCTTGCCGCTGCCGGAGCCGGTGACCTTGCCGGCCGCCGCGGCCAGCCCGGCCCGGGTCCAGCCGTTGACCATCGCCGCCGCCGTGGTCGTCTTGCCCGCGCTCATCGACGCGCCGACGACGACCACGGTGCCCGGCACCGGGCGTGTGGGCGGCGGCGCCCGCAGGCTCAGACTCTCGAGGGACAGTGCCACACCGTCCGGATCGGTCAGCGGGCCGATGATCTCCAGTTCGGTCGGCACGCCCCGGCGCGCATGCGCGGACGCGACCTCGCCGACCACTCCCCCGGCGGTCAGCAGGTGCGCCTTCGTCCCGCCGGGCAGGTAGCCCTCGTAGAAGTCGGTGGCGTACCGGTTGCCGCACGCGCCCACCACGAGGTCCCCCGGATAGAGGCGCGCCCGGCGGCCGTGAACGTTTTCCAGACTGTCGTGCGCGCCCACGAACCGCACACTGGAAACGACAAGGTCCCCCAATTCCGGCTGCCGCGCGAAACCACCCACTCTCGTGCGCTCGCGATCCACGACACGCCGAGTCACGTAACTCCATTTCGCGTCAGAAAACCCCTGCATACGCAATCCCGTAGACATCCGCGACAAACTTCGCTTCCAGGATTGCATTTCGGTCGCACGGCTCGCAACGACTGGGTCCGAGAAAAGGCGTCTCGAAATCGTAGCTCCGTCATTGTCATTTCCGGCCCGCGTCACCCGGAACTGCTGAATTCTCGCGGTTACCGCGCATTTTCGGGCGGCCAGATCATGCCCTCCAGTGCGTAATCGGGCCTTTCGGGCAGGGCGGTCAGCTCGGTGACGCCGGCCGCCATGCCCAGCGCGGCCATCGCGGCGTCGAAGGCGTCCTCACTGGCCGTGGCCAGGTGCCGAACCTGCCGACCAGGGGTACGGGGGCAAGATACCGCGCGCTCGGCGGGATCGCTCTTGGTGACCGGCCCGGTCGGCAACCTCGGATACACCTCGACGACGACCGGCGGCTTCGACGCCCGGAAGGGCCAGATCGTCCATCCCGCGGCCGCCAGCCCGTACAGCGCCTGCGTCCCGTACAGCGAGCCGCGGCCGACCTGCCCCGCCCCGACAAGCCTTCGCGCGGCGCGAGTCCCGCTTTCACGCCAGGCGAGTCGGGCTTTCGCGCCAGGCGAGTCCGGCTTTCGCGCCAGGCGAGTCGGGCTTTCGCGACGGGCGAGTCGGGCTTTCGCGACGCCCGGGTCCATGCGGAGCCGATGGGGTCATGGCCTCACCAAACCACCTGCCACCGAAACGCACAAAAAGTCACCATGAGCGACAAAACGCAGCCCAGCCGGGCAGACCCGCACCATGCGACTGAGCCGAACGGACAATAACCAGCGGTCGCCGTATATCGTTTCATTCTCGTGTTACACCACGCGTCCGCACCAGCCCGTTCCTCCCGCACAAGGATTCCATCCGCGGCTTCGTGTTCGACGTGGTGACCGGAAAACTGGCTGAGGTCGTCTGAGCTGCCTAATCCAGGGTGAGCACGGTGTCGGCGGCCTCGGCCAGCACCGGATCGTGGGTGGCCGCGACCACGGCGACGCCCTGGCGGGCCGCGACGACGAGGTGGGCCACCACCCGCTCCGCGTTGGCCTCGTCCTGCCGGGAAGTCGGTTCGTCCAGCACGGCCAAGGCGGGCTGGACCGCGAGGACACGGGCAACGGCGACCCGCTGCCGTTCGCCTCCCGACAGCACCCGCACCGGACGCAGCCGCAACGGGGCCAGCCCGAAGGCCTCCACCCAGAAACCGATCAGGGCGGGGTCGTCGTCGAGCCCTCGTGCCTGCCTGGCCAGTTCCAGGTTCTCCCCCACGTCGAGCATCTCCGACAGGACCGTGGTCTGCGCGGCGACCGCGAAATACCGGCGGCGCAGCGCCGCGAGGCCGCCTCGGTCGAGTTCGGCGAGATCGGTGCCGAAGACCCGGACGGTTCCCGCGTCGGGGAGTTCGAGGCCGGTGAGCGCGCGGAGCAGGGTGGTCTTGCCGGAACCCGACCTGCCCTGGATCACCGTCAGCGAGCCCTCCCGCAGGCACAGGTCCTGCCCGTCGAGCACCTTGCGCCCGCCCCGCACGACCGTGACGCCGGACAGTTGCGCGATCTCCCGGCCTTCGGCGGCGGGAGTGGCTTCCCGGGCCGGACCACGGTGGGCGGCGACCGGCGAAGGGTCCTGACCGGACAGCACCAGGGCACCGGCTCCCGCCTCGGCACGCACCCTGGTGCCGATGCCCGCGCGCAGCCGCAACGGCTCCGGCAACCGCACCCAGCCCCGGTCGTCGATCACCAGCGCCTCGCCGCCCGAGTCCGACGGTGTCCATTCCTCGCTGAGCCGGCCGTCGCGGATCCGCACCATCCGGTCGGCGATCCGCATCGCGCGCGAGTCGTGGCTGACCAGGAGCAGCGCCGCGCGCGCGACCGCCGCCGCGTCGGCGAGCAGGTCGTAGACCGCGTCGGCGGCGGCCTGGTCGAGTTCGCCGGTGGGCTCGTCGGCCAGGATCAGATCGGGCTCGTGCGCGACGGCGGCGCAGACCGCGACCCGCTGTGCCTCGCCCCCGGACAGCGAAGCCGGGGACCGGCCGGCGAGGCGCCCGAGCCCGAGGGTGGCCAGTAGCCTCCCGGCCTTGGTACGAGCCTGCGCTCGCGCGGTGCCCGTGATCCGCAGTTGCAGCGCCACATTGTCCACTACGGACATCTCCGGCCTCAGCGTCCGCGCGTGATTCGCCTCGACCAGCCCGAGCCGGCGAGCGCGCAGGAAGGTCCGCTCGCGCTCGGACGCCCCAGCCAGATCGACCCCGCACACCGAGACCATCCCCGCGCTCGGCCCGCGCATGCCGGAGAGGACCTGCAGCAACGTCGTCTTGCCCGCCCCGTTGGGTCCGTGCACGACGACGCGCTCTCCGGCCGCCACGTCCAGCGTCAGCCCGCGCAGGGCGGCGACGTGCCCACGCGGTGTCGGGTAAAGGCAGAACACGTCGTGCGCGCTGAGCGCCGCGGCATCGGAAGTCACCACGAGCTCTCCTCCGGACGGCGGGGCGACCGCTCTCGCAAGGCCGTCGCCGCGACCACTCCCGATATCGCGAGCCCGAGCACGACCCCGCCGATCACCACGGCCGCCACCCACCCCGGCCCCACGCTCAGGGCCAGCGGCGGAACGGGCGTCGTGCCCACCGCGGTGACCATCACGAGCCTGGTGGTGAGCAGGGACAACGCCAGACCGACGAGCAACCCTCCCGGCACCGCGACGGCGACGACGGCGGCCGCCCGCACGAACAACGACACGCGCAGCGTTCCGGGCGTCACGCCGTCGGTCTCCCAGGCATACAGTTCCGCGGATTCGTCCCTGCGTTCGGCGACGACCAGCAGCACCACCGCCAGCGCCGCGACCAGCAAGGTGATCAGCGCGCTGGAGGTCAGCAGTGTCACCGCGGCCCGCGCGACCGGGTCACCGGCGAGGTTGTCTTCACGCGCCTGGCGAAGGTCGACATGCACCAGGTCGAAGGGAGCACGCGTGAGCGCGGAGTCCAAAGTGGCCGCTCGGCCGTCCGGGACGGACAGCCACAGTTCCCGCGCCGACCCGATACCCGGCTCGCGGGCATCGAGCGCGTCGGCGAGGGCAGGCAGATCCGCGACCACGAAACGCGTTCCGGTCGCCGGAAAGCGTGGAATGATCCCGGCGACGCGGGCGAGCAGGGGTTCGTCGCCGTTGATCACCAGATGCAGCAGCCCGCCGGTGGCCGTGGCGGCGGTGTCCGGATCGGCGAGGACGGGGATGGGGGCCGGCGTGGCACCGGCGTCCGCCCGCACGACGATACGGGCACCGCTGAACTGGTACGAGACTTTCAGCTCGCTGCCGGACGCGGTGACCTGGGCGCCCCCGGATCCCCATCCGATCCAGGTTTGCGCCGCGGTGTCGGGGAATTCCGGCGCGCCGAGGGTAAGGACACCGGACAGCACCGAGACGTCGCTGTCGCTTTCGCCGATGTGGTGCTGATGTCGGGTGGCGTAGTCCGTCGACTCGGCGATGGTCAGCGCGAACAACCTGGCCGGCGACGAGGTGGCGGGCACATCCGCCACCAGCCTCCCGTCGGTGGGACGAAGTTGAAGCCCGGTGTCGCGCCCGTCCGCCGTACGAAGCCAGGCCACGACATCGAGCGGCCCGGCATCTCCGGGCACCGGGAACGCGATGGTGCGCGCGCCCGCAGGCACGAGCAGCCCAGGGCTCTCGGGTGGCACCGCCGCCGAGATCAGGCGCGCGGCCTCGGCGGGCGAGGACTGCCCGACGACGTGATCCCAGGACCGGATTCCGGCCAGCGCCGTCGGATCGACCCCCACCACCTCGGTCGCCTGTGCTTCGGCGGCGTTGACCCTCGCGGTGGCGCTGGTACGGAGCACGGGATGAGCCGTGGCACCGGTCGCGGCGAGCACCTCGGGAGTGACGACGTCCAGGGGCCGTTTGAGGCTTGCTCCCGTGGTGATCCTCGCGTCGAGCGGGACGGCGAACGCGGCCTGGTCGGCGGCGCCCTGCCGCAAGGTCGCCTGGTAGGCGCCGGCGAACACGACGATACCGGTGGCCGCGGTGAGGAAGGCGACGGTCGCGACCGGCCGCAGCGGGCGGCGTAGCACGCCGAGCAGGCCCAGGCGCACACCGAGCGCTCCGCGGGGCGCGAGCCGGGCGGCGAACCCGGTGACCGGCGGCCAGATCCGCGCGACCAGCAGGCCACCGCACAGGACCACGAGGACCGGCAGGGCGAGCAGCAGCAGGTCGGTCCTCTCGCCGAGGGCGGTCGCGGTGACCGCGCCCCGGGCGAGCGCGAGGGCCCCGGCGACGAGCCCGGCCACCACCGTCACGTCGACCGCACGCCAGGCCGCGTTCCCACCCCCCGCGCGGGACGGCGGTGACCCCGGTGACCCTGCTGCCATGGTGACCCCGACGACGACCGCGGCAGCCGCCGCGCCCAGCAGAATCGTGACCGACGCGCCGTGGAGAGCTCCCAGCGCGGACGACCAAGCGGGCAATCCCGCTGCTGCCGCGCGAATCGCCACGACGGCCCCGCCGGCGAGCACGCCGGCCAGGGTTCCGGCGGCGACCGGGACGGCCGACTCGAGAGCGGTCAGCAGGCGGACTTTCCGCCAAGGGGCGCCCCGCCGCCGGAGGAGTTCGAGGACCGCCCCGTGGTCGCGGCGCAGGCCGATCGCGCCGATCGCGGCGAACCCGAACAGCAGCATCGTCGCCGCGCCGCTGAGCAGGGCGAACCGCCGCGCGGAAAGGCCGGCACGAGCGTCCTCGGCGCGGAGCACGTCGTCCGGCGCGGTCAGCACCAGGCCCCCGGCGGTGGCCGTGCCCAGCGCGTCGCCGACCTGGGCGCTCAGCGCGAGATAACCGGTCACGCCAAGGGTTTGCACGCGGTCGAGATCGATCGGGGTGACCCAACCGTACGACCGCTGGAAGGTTTCCAGCGACGCCAGCGCGGCCGCCTGCCGCACCCCGTCGGCGAGCAGCAGCGGCGCGTCGCTCGCCGGGTTGAAGGTGCCGGTCAGCAGCAGCGGGTCGGCCCGGACCGCGTGGCCGACGATCACCAGTCCCAGCGCGGGGTCGAGCGCGGGCGTGCCATCCCCCACCACGACCACCTCGCAGCGCTGAGGCTCGCACGACGTGGGTGCCCGGCCCGAGGTGATCCGGACCGCGCCGGTCAGGTCGTCGACGGCGCCGAGGAAGAACGAGCCGTTGGCGGCATCGGCGAGCTGCCGGAACAGCAACTCGGCGCGGGCGGGTTGTGCCGCGAGGCCCGCCAGCTGGTCCCTGGTCTCGCGGTCCATCAAGGCCAGCCGGTTCCCGGGCAGCTCCATGCCCGAAAACGAAACCACCAGGCTGCGCTCGCCGGGGTCGAGCTGCTGGATGCCGTGCCGCAGGCTCTGCGACACGGCGATCGCCGAGCTCCCCTCGGCCAGCACGGGCAGGAGCGTGGCGGCCGCGACGCCGAGGCTCACCAGCAGCCGCCGCGCCGGGCGGTACCGCAGACGAGCCCACGCGAGCACCGGCATGGCGGCCACTCCCCTAACCAGTAAAGCGGATGTGAGAGGTTAGCATGAGCGGAACGGGTAACGGGCCCATGAAAATTCGCGGAGGGAGCGTGCCGATGGCCTCGGTCGTCGTCGACGGGCTGACCCTGCCCATCTCGATCGGCCGGCACCCGGCACTCGACTTCTGCAATACGCGGGCCGGCTGGGAGAACGAGGTGCCGAAGGAATACCTCCGCACCCACGCGCACCTTTCGGTGTGGGCACGGGAAAACGGACTCGTCACCGCGTCTGCGGTGGCCGAAGCCGAGCGGCACCCGGCCACGGCGGCGGCCGTCCTCGACCGGGCGCTGGTCTTCCGCCAGGCCCTCTACCAAGTGTTTGTCCGCGCACCGCGGGAAGACGACTGGGAAACGGTCGACGCCGAGGTACGCCGCGCCGCCGCCCACGCCACGCTCCGGCCGGGGGCGCCGGTCGCCACCTGGGCGCTGGCGGTGCCCGATCCGCTCGAACTCCCCCTGCTCGCCGTCGCCTGGGCCGCGGCGAACCTGCTGACCACGACCCCCCTCGCCACGATCTCGGCCTGCCCGGGCGACGGCTGCGGGTGGCTGTTCACCGACCCGCGCGGCCGCCGCCGCTGGTGCTCCATGGCCATCTGCGGCAACCGCGCCAAGGCCCGCCGCCACACGGAAAAACACCGGCAGCCCTGACCACGTCCCGCGAGTCCAGCCTTCGTGACCCGCGAGTCCGGCTCTCATAACGCGCGAGTTCGGCCTTCGCGACCCACGAGTCCGGCCTTCGTGACCCACGAGTCCGGCTCTCGCGACGCGCGAGTTCCACGTCCACTGTGGAGTCCGCGGCGGCGGTGAACCCGATCCGGTTGGTCTTGGTGTGCTCAGCGACCGTCCACCGCCGGCTGAGAAGTCACGGCCACGGGGTGACGTCGCGGACGAGCCTCCCAGCAAACGTTCGTAGATGTCGGTGAGGGTGTCGCAATCCTTGGTGGACAACGGATCGAAGAAGTGGCGACACACCGTTTCGACGTGCTTTGGCGCGGCGGGCCTCGATCGCGGTCCGTCCCGCCTCGGTCAACCGGGCCATCGCTCCCCGGGCGTCTTCAGGGCATTCCGCGCGCATCACCAGCCCCCGCTTTTCCATCCGGCGGACCTGGTGGGAGAGACGGCTGCGGTCCCAGCCCACCGCCCGGCAGAGGTCGCGCATGCGCACGACACCATCCGCGGCCTCCGACAACGGAACCAGCAGCGCGTATTCCGCTCCTGACAGCCTGGCATCACGCGACAGCTGACTTTCAAAAGCTTTTTGCAGTTCTCGCCCCAGTTCGAGATGCGCCCGCCACAGCCGCGTTTCCCGGTCGTCGAGCCATCGCGGGGTCGCCATGACGGCAGCGTAGCCGCAATGCTGACGTGTCACCACAACATGCCTGGCGCCGGCCACCCCGGTTCGCCGCCGAACTGTCGATCTCCACCGGCAACCCCCACGCCGCGAAAATCCTGACCAAGCTCGGGTTCGCCTCCCCACTGAGATCGTCGCGGTGGTCATGGATCGCGATCCGGTGGATGAGGAGGTCTCCGGGGTTGACCGCCGTGCCGACCGGGTAAGCCGAAGCGTGCCGTCGAGCACGTCGTCGAGCATGAGGAGGAACGATGACAGTCACGGAAATGGTACGGACCTATCCGGCCGATCTGGGCGAAGTGGACCGCGACGCGGTGATCCGGTGCATCGAGCAATGCATGATCTGTGCACAAGCGTGTACGGCCTGTGCCGACGCCTGCATGTCCGAGCCGGATGACGAGATCCCGATGCTGCGAAAGTGTATCCGCTCCAACGAGGACTGCGCGGACATCTGCGCCACGACAGAGCGGATCCTGTCCCGGCACACGGGTTACGACGCCAACATCACGCGCGCCATCCTCGATGCGTGCGCTGTCGTTTGCCGTTCCTGCGGGGACGAATGCGAGCGCCACGCCTCCCGGCACGAGCACTGCCGGATCTGCGCCGAGGCATGCCGCCAGTGTGAAAATGCCTGCCGGGAGTTGCTCGGCGCCCTCGGCTGACGACCTGATGCCACTGGTTCTGCCCGTCCCTTCCGCAATGGGACGGGCAGAACCTTTTGTTCGGTTGCTTGACCAACTCCTCACGAAACTGCACCACGTCGACCTCGCGAGCCTTGCCGATCAACCCTTCGAGCGACTGCTCGCGCAGCGCTGTTCGTGTTCTCGTTCGTGCCGCATTGCCAGGGCGCGAATGTTAATCGCAGAAACAGGCTCGACCGGGGAGTCGCGTGGGGATTTCTGGCCCTCACCGTGATCACTGTCGGGTAACCCGGGAGAGTCTCACCCTCCGGTCGGGTGGGACCGCCGCGTTGCCGCGGCGGTCCCCCTGAGAACCGTGCTTGCGACTCGTCGCCGCACACGGCTCAAGCAAGCCGCGGGGGCAAACTGGCGGGCTGAAGCTGCTTGGGGCGGCTGCCACTGGACCTGTTGGGGTCCCGTTGGCAGTGGGCGTGCATGAGACGAGTTTGATGATCGTTCAGGGTCTCGCCGTCCGTTATGGCGACCGCGTGTTTTGTGATCGCTTTACGGGTGGCTTCCAGCCACTGCTCCCCTTCGGCGGGCGATGCTGGTAAAAGGTAGTCCCCACAGAGCGGGCAGCGGGCCTGCTGGGCTTGCGACAGCCGCAGGGTGAATCGGCCCAGCGGTGGCGGATTCTTGCCGCGCCCGTTTTCTCCAGTATTCGGCCAGGCCGGGATCGTAAGGTGATGCTCCGCCCTTGACCATCTGGTGCCGAACGATCGGTGTCCAGGAGAACTTGATCAGGTAGGCGCCGCTGCTGCGGTCGCCGAAGGCCCATTGTCGTTCCTGGTCGGATGGAACACGCCGAAGTGGTGGCCGACGACCCACCACTTCGACTTGTTGCGGTGCCCGCGTAACGCCCACCGGTAGGCAGGGCTACGTCGCGTTGCCCTGGCTTCCGCACGCACTGACCTTTTCCTTTGTCCTTTGCTGGTCGCCGGGCCGTCGTGATCGGTTGCCGACGTCGTGCGGGTGGCACGTGAGCAGCCGGCTGGGGCTCAGTGACCGTTGTTCCACGGTGGCCGCCCACCCCCAACTCCGGATCGCTGGTTCCCTCACCGGCGACCTATCTGTCCACAGTAGACCCGCCGAGGTCGGTGCTGGAGAACCTCAGCCATATCGATGTGCCGATCAGCGGAAAATGTCCTTGACACCGCGATTGTGCAGGTCGGAGGTCACTTTCCGCGGAACTTCGCTCGATGGTCCGGACTAGCAGCCGCCTTGCCGCACCGATTGGCGTGCCATGCGGGAGAAAGCGCTTTCCTGGTGCCATGCTCAGCCGAGCAACGTCGTCAACGACATCGCCTGCTTGTTGTTGAGCCGCGGGTCGCACAGCGAGGTGTAACGACGTGAAAGGTCCTCCTCGCCGGTGACGTCGCCGCCCACACACTCGGTCACGTCGTCGCCGGCCAGTTCGAGGTGCAGGCCGCCGAGCCACTCCCCCCGTTCGGTCAGGATCTCGCGGCAGGCGGTGATCTCGCCGGCGATGTCACTCAGCCAGCGGGTCTTCACACCGTGCTGGGTTCGGCGGGTGTTGCCGTGCATGGGATCGCACAGCCAGACCACCGGGTGACCGGCTTCGCGCACGGCCTCCACCAGCTCGGGCAGGCGGTGACGGACAGCGTTCACGCCAAGACGGCAGATGAGGGTCAGCCTGCCCGGTGACCGATGCGGGTCGAGCCGGGCACACAGGTCCACGACCGACTCGGGTTCCGCGTCGGGGCCGATCTTGCACGCGACCGGATTCGTTACACCCGACAGGAACGCGACGTGGGCGCCGTCGACCTGGCGGGTCCGGTCGCCGATCCAGGGGAAGTGTGTGGACGACAGGTACCACTCCCCCGCACCGGGGCCGGACCGGACCAGCGCTTCCTCGTAGTCGAGAAGCAATGCTTCGTGACTGGTCCACAACGCCGAGCGTAATTCGGCCAGCACGGCCCGCGCGGTGCCGTACGCCCTCAGCATCCGCCCCGGGTCCGGCCGGCGGGCGCTCACGAGTGGTTCGGGCGCGTTCACGGCCAGCCCTCGGAACGTGGGCACCAACCGGCCGTCGATGACCTCCGACAGTGCTGTGCGCGGCTTCGCGAACTGCCCGGCGAGCCTGCCGACCACCACCACCGGCACGCCAAGCCGCGCGCCGAACTGGTCGGACAGGCGAGCCAGGATCAGGCTCTTGGCACGAGCGGCACGCACCGCCTCCCCGCCGAACGGTTCCGCGCAATCCCCGGCCTGCACCACGAACGCCCGGCGATCGGCGACGAGTGCAAGTGTGCGGCGCAGGCCGCGGGCCTCCGCGGCGGTGACCAGCGGCGCGGCGGCAGCCAGCACCGCCCGGGCGCGAGAGAGCTGACAAGGGTCGGGCCAGTCGGGTTGCTGGGCCACCGGCCGCCTACGCCAGCTTGCCGGATGCCATTTCGCGGGCGCCTGCAATTTCACTCTCGAAAACTCCACAATACATCCGGGAATCGATTACCAGTGTCGAAGACTGCCAGTTCCGGCAACTGAATCCTGCGCTTCGGCATAATTATTTCGCCACCCCGGGAAATACGAGACCCACAGGGCGGGCCGCCAATGATGGCCGGGGCCGTGTGTGTTCCACGTAAGGTCACGACCGGGTGGAAGTTCGGCCGCAATCCGATGAACCATCCAGCACGAAGGTCCGTATTGACCGATGAGCCTTTCCCCGCCGTGGGTGGTGTCGCAGCGTCGCACGCCCCGGCGACGGTCGGCCGGCCACACGAAATGAGGTAATCGATCGATGACAGCGGAGAAACACGTCGTTGCCATCACCACCCATCGTGTTGAGGCTGACCAAGAAAGGACTTTTTCGCTTTCCGCGGGCCGGTTGCTGGGCGCGGCCTCCCGATCACAGGGCTATCTCGGCGGCGACCTGCGCAGGTCGGCCTCGGACAATTCGCTGTGGCAAGTCGTGTGTTGCTTCGAAAACGCCGAAGCCGCCGAGGCATGGTTGACCTCACCACAGCGTTCCCTGTGGGCCGCCGTCCTGGAACGATCCGGTCCGAGCCTCGACGGGCCACATCCGGAGAGCGAGGACAGGCGGGCGGGACGCCGTGGCCGAGCTACCTCACCCACGCTGCCCGTTGTGACGCCGGCAGCCGCGGCCGCCTTCTCCGCGACAACCGCGGCGGACGTCAGACCGAAAACGACCGGGCCGCTCCCGGTGAAGACGCCCGCGGATGCCCCGACCAGGACGGAAGTCCCGGTGAGGCGAGCGGCACCGCCGCGAGCAACGGCGGAGCGGGCAGCCCCCGAAACCGCCACGAAGATCACGCCGCCGGAAGACCCGACCAAGCGGACGTCGACCTCGACGAAGAAGACGCCGCCCGCGCCGCCACCACCGCCCCCGCGCTGGAAGATGGCCGTGGTGACGCTGGTCGCGGTGTTCCCGGCGGTACTCACCACCAACGTACTGGTCATCCCGCGGCTGACCGGCCTGTCGCTGATTCCCCGCACGTTCGTGCTGTGCGTGGTCGTGACCGTGCTGATGACCTGGGTGCTCATGCCCCGGCTGATGAAACTGCTGGCGCCGTGGCTACGCGGCGGAAACAAGGCACCCGAGCCCTTACCCGAACCGAAGAACGACGACGAAACACGCATAGTGCCACCCGCCGGCGGGGCGAAGGCCCCACCGCCGCCCCGCGCCCGGCACCGGGTCCCGGTCCCGCCGCCTGCCCGCCAGCCGGCCGGTTCACCGCGCAGGGCCGCCACCTCGCCGGGACGTCAGGTCCGCGCCGGACGCCGGTGAATCGGACACCACTATCCACGAAGACCGGGAGCGTAATCCGTGCGAACCCTTCTGATCGACAACCACGACTCCTACACCTACAACCTCTTTCACCTGATCGCGACGGTGAACGGGGCCGAGCCCGTGGTGCTGGCCAACGATGACCCGGCGCTGGCACGCGTGTCCTTCGAGGAGTTCGACAACGTGGTCGTCTCGCCGGGTCCGGGACATCCGGGCCGGGCCAGGGACCTCGGCTGTTCGACACGCTTCCTGGCTCAGGACCGGCTGCCGGTGCTCGGGGTCTGCCTGGGCCACCAGGGAATCGGGTTCCTCGCCGGTGCGCCGGTCGTGCCCGCGCCCGAACCCCGCCACGGCCACCCGACCATCGTCCGCCACGACGGGCGTGGGCTGTTCGCCGGGCTGCCCCAGGGCTTCACGGCGGTGCGCTACCACTCCCTGTGTGTCGAAGAGCCGCTGCCCACGGATCTGGAGGCCACGGCCTGGGCGGAGGACGGCGTGGTCATGGGGATCCGGCACCGGGAGAAGCCCCAGTGGGGTGTGCAGTTTCACCCGGAGTCGATCCTCACCGAATGCGGGCCGGAGCTGGTCGGCAACTTCCGGCGCCTGTCCGGAAACGGTGACCGGCCCATCGTGGTGGACACCCGGCCCACCAGCCAGGAGCCAACCACCCGGCCCGACTCCGATGTCCGTTATCGCCTGCACGTCGCAGTCCACAGAGGACAGATTGCTCCGGAGCAGGTGTTCACCACCCTGTTCGCCACGTCGTCCCGGTCATTCTGGCTGGACGGCGACGAAGGGCTCTCCCGCTTCTCCTACCTCGGCGACGACACCGGGCCGCTGGCCGAGTTCTGCGACTTCGACGTGCACACCGGCGTCGTGGAGGTGCACCGCGCGGAACAGCCCGTGAAACGCGTCCGCGAGGACATCTTCACCTACCTTCGCCGCGGCCTGGCCGAACGCCCGTTCACCGCACCGGCACTGCCCTTCGACTTCGTGTGCGGTTATGTGGGCTATTTCGGCTATGAACTCAAAGCCGCCCTCGGTGGGCAAGCCGTGCACCGCAGCGAAACCCCGGACGCCGGCTGGCTGTTCGCCGACCGGGTCGTGGTGATCGACCGGCTCGAGCAAACCGCCTACGCACTGTGCCTGGCCGAGGACTTCCCCGACGCGGAGGCGGAGGCGATCGGCTGGCTGGACGCGACGCTGGAGAACCTGCGCTCGCTCCCGCCGCGCACCCCGCCAAGAAAATCCACAATGGACGCTCCGGTGCCGACCGAACGCTGGTTGCTGCGCGACTCCGGCGGCTACCAGGCCGACATCGACAAATGCCAGCAGCAACTCCGGGCCGGGGAAAGCTACGAGATCTGCCTGACCACCGCGGTCGAACTGCCCGCGCTCTGCGACTCCGCCGACTACTACCGGGTGCTGCGATGGGTCAACCCCGCCCCGTACTCGGCGTACCTGCGGTTCGGCGAGGTCGACGTGGCCAGTTCGTCACCAGAGAGGTTCCTGAAGATCACTCCCGAAGGCCTGGTGGAGACGAAACCGATCAAGGGCACGGCCCGCCGCGGCGCCACCCCCGAAGAAGACGCGGCACTGCGTGACCGCCTGGCGAGCGACACGAAGACCCGGGCGGAAAACCTCATGATCGTCGACCTGCTGCGCAACGACCTCGGCCGGGTGTGCCGGGTGGGCACGGTCGAGGTGCCGGGACTGATGCGCACCGAAACCTACCGTACGGTGCACCAACTCGTGTCGACCGTGCGCGGCGAACTCGCCCCGGGACGGGACGCGCTCGACTGCGTGCGCGCGTGCTTCCCCGGGGGTTCCATGACCGGGGCGCCGAAGGAGCGCACCATGGAGATCATCGACGATCTCGAGCCAGGACCGCGAGGAATGTACTCGGGCGCGCTGGGTTTCCTCAGCTGTAACGGCGCCGCGGACCTGAGCATCGTGATCCGCACGGCGGTGTTCGCCAACGGCAAGGTGCGGATCGGCGCGGGCGGGGCCATCGTGCTGACCTCGGATCCCGGCGACGAGTACCAGGAAATGCTGCTGAAGCTCGCCGCCCCGATGCGAGCCCACTGGGAGGCGGCCGCGACCAAGGCGATCTTTCCCCAGGAGCCGCCGCGGCCTCGCCGGCCTTCGACCCAGAACATCCGTGCCGAGGCCGGCCGGTGAACGCCAACTTCGCGGCCCGGCTGGCCGGAAGAGCGGAACAGCACGGCTGGGCCGGGCGAACGGCGTACTTGGCCGGCGACGTCCCGTGGACCCACGGCCAGGTGCACGACCTGGCGGCACGGACCGCGAACCTGCTGGCCGGGCACGGAGTTCGTTCCGGCGACCGGGTGCTGCTGGCGGCGCCGGACGGGATCGCCTGGGTGGCGGGGTTCCTGGCCGTCGCCCGGCTCGGCGCGACGGCGGTGCTGGTGAACCCGGACCTGACGGCGGCCGACCACGCCGGCCTGCTGGCCGACTGCGCCCCGCGGCTGTGCCTGTCCAGCGCGGCGCTGGCGGGCCGGTTCACCGATCATTCCTTTGTGGACATCGACGATCTGGTCACCCGCAGGGCGCCGGAATCGGCACCGGCGGGCGCGGCGGACGTCGCCGCCGGCACACCGCTCTACATCCAGTACACCTCGGGCACCACAGGACACCCGAAGGGCGCGGTCCACGCCCACGGCCACCCCGTCCGGTATGCCATCGACGTGGGTCACGAGGTGCTGCGGATCCGCCCCGGCGACGTCGCGCTGTCGGTGTCCAAAATGTTCTGGGCGTACGGATTCGGCAACGCGCTGGTCTTTCCGCTCTACACCGGGTCCGCCGCCGTCCTTTCCGGACACCGGCCGGGCGCCGAAGAAATCGCCGAGCTGGTGGTGCGCCACGGTGTGACCGTTCTGTACTCGGTGCCGTCCTCGTATGCCGCTCTCGTCGAGACCGAAGCGCGCAAGAAGTTCGGCTCGGTGCGGGCCGCCGTCTCCGCGGGCGAGACCATGCCAGGCCCGCTGGCCGAACGGCTGCCGGACGCCCTGGGCTTCACCGCGATCGAGCAGATCGGCTCGACCGAGGCCGGACACGCCTTCTGTGCCAACACCGTGATGGACAACGTGCCGGGCACCCTGGGAAACCCGGTCCCTGGATGGGAACTACAGCTGCGAGACCAGGCCGGCAACCTCGTCGAACCAGGCACCGTCGGCGAGCTGTGGGCGCGTGGGCCGACGCTGTTCTCGCACTACCTCAATTTGCCCGAGGTCACGGCGCGAACCCTGGTCGACGGCTGGCTGGCGACAAACGACCGCGCGGTCTGCGACAACGGCGTCTACCGGCACGCCGGCCGGACGGACGACATGGAGATGGTCGGCGGTATCTCACTGTCGCCGATCGAGATCGAGCGAGTGCTGCTTGCGCATCCCCTCGTCCGCGAAGCGGCGGTGGCCGCCGTGCCGGATCACCGGCAGGCGACCAAGCTGCGCGCGTTCATCGTCCCGGCGGCGGGCATCTCAGGCGGCGACTCGCCGTCCGGACTCCCGCAGGACCTCGTCGCCTGGGCCCGGTCACGGCTCCCGGCCTTCAAGGTGCCCCGAAGCGTGCAGGTCGTTTCCGAGCTTCCCCGGACCCCGACCGGGAAGCTGCGCAGGCATCTCGTCCGCACTGGCTCCTGGTAACCCCGCCCCACCCCGAAAGAACGGAGTTCGACATGCGTCTGGCCCCTGCCCGCCAAGGCTTCTACATGGGTGACATGTTCTCCCGTGCCGCGGCCCGGCACGGTGACGTGCCGGTGATCCTGGACCGCCCGCTGGACGTCGCGCCGGACCTGGGCACCGAACACACCTACACCTCGCTCGCCGAGATCGTGGACCGCCTCACCGACCAGTTGTGGGAGTCCGGTGTCCGGCCTGGGCAGCAGGTGGCGATCCACAAGACGGACAACATCGACATCGCCCTGCTCGCCTGCGCGCTGTCCCGCATCGGCGCGGTTCCGGCACTGCTGTCGCCAGGCCTGGACGCGTCCGTGGTGAGCATCCTGCTGACCAGACTGGAACGGCCGTGGCTGGTCACCGACAACGCCAAGCTCACCACGTTGACCGACCTGGCCGGTTGCACCCGCGGGGTGATCGAGGTGCCGCTGGCACCCGCGACGGCGGGCACCAAGGCGATCGGAGTCCGGCGGTCCCCGCGCGAACCCGCGCTGATCACCCACAGCTCGGGAACCACCGACGTGCCGAAGCTCGCCGTGCACTGCCCGCAGGCACTGTGGAACCGGCTGGCCCCGCAGAAGATCCTGGCGCTCCCGGTGCGTGGCGAAACCGCGGCCCTGTGCGTGTCCTACGTCCACTCCCGCTTCTATCACGCGCTGGGCGTCTTCCTCAGCGGCGGCAGCCCGCTGCTCCTGCTCGTGGATCACGACCCCGCGTCGGTCGGCCCGCTGTTCGCGCGGTGGAAGCCGGGCGTCGTCGAAACTCATCCCAACACCTTCGTCCTGTGGGAGGACCTGGCCGACGCGCCCGGGGCGCCGCTGTCGAACGTGCGCTGTTACGGGAGCACTTTCGACGCCATCCATCCCCGTACCGTGCAACGGCTGCTGGGCGCGTCACGGCGCCCGTTCCCCTGGCTCTGCCAGTTATACGGGCAGAGCGAGACCGGCCCTGCCGCCGTCCGGTGGTTCACGCGCCGCGGCGCCGACCGGGGCAACGGCCGCCTGGTCGGTGTCGGCATCCCCGGTTTCACCAAGATCCGCGTCACCGACGACGCGGGACGACCGTGCCCGCCGGGCGAGGTCGGGCATATCGAGGTGAAGACCCGCGGCCGGATCCTGACCTACCAGAACGCCCGCGGCACGTTCGCCGCGCAACTGAACGGGGACTGGTGGCGGATGGGCGATCTCGGCCGCCGCTCGTGGTGGGGCGGACTGCAACTGGTGGACCGCGAGATCGACCGGATCGACACGGTGGACAGCAACCTCGCCATCGAGGACGTGCTGATGTCACGCCTGGAGGAACTGCGCGAAATCATCCTGGTCCCCGGGGCGAACGGAACTCCGTTGCCGGTGGTCTGCACGCGTGACGGGTCGCCGTTGGACCCGGCACGGTGGCGGGAGGCCACCGCGGATCTGCCCGAGATGGACGAGCCCCGGCAGTGGGCCTTCGACGACCTGCCCAGAACCTCGACCTGGAAGATCAAACGCGTGGTGCTGGCCGGCATGCTCGCCACCGAGGTGGCCGGTGGCTGAGCCGATGCCGGTGCTCGTCGCGGGGGCCGGGCCGGTCGGCCTGGCCGCCGCGCTGGCCCTCCGTGCCCGTGACGTGCCCGTGGTGCTGCTCGAGACCGACTCGCCGGGCCGGGTGCGGCCCGGCAGCCGCGCGCTGTACGTGCACCACGATTCCCTGATGCTGCTGGAATCGATGAGCCGGGGCACCGGCACCCGGCTGGCGGAGCGCGGCATTCTGTGGAACGTGCGGCGGACCCTGTTCGAGGGGCGGCAGGTGTACGCCCGGGCGTACCCGCCCTATCAGGCGAGGGATGTCATGCCGCCGTTCGCCAGCCTCCGCCAGGCCGACACCGAACGGATCCTGCTCGACGCCTGCGTGCATGCCGGTGTCACGGTGCAGTGGAACTCCGAGGTCGTCGACGTCACGCCCGACGCGGACGGCGTGACCGTGAAGACCACCGAAGGAATCACCTGGCGCGCGAGCCACCTCCTCGGCGCGGACGGCGCGCGGTCGACGGTCCGGCGGAGCGCCGGGATCGACCTGCGGGGGTCGACGGCGGACGGCTTCCACGTGGTGGTCGACATCGCCACCACCGCCGAGGAGCAGCGACGGGACCGGGTGTTCCACTACCGGCATCCGGCGATGGGTGACCGCCATGTCCTGACCGTGCCCTACACCGGGGGATTCCAGGTGGACCTGCAGTGCAGGGCGACCGACGATCCGGAGGCGATCGCCTCCCCGGAGATGGTGCGGGCATGGCTGCCCAGGGTGATCGGCGCGGTCCCGGACGAGCGGATCACCTGGATCTCGGTGTACCGGTTCCGGCAGTTGATCGCCGGCACCTTCGCCCACCCCAGCGGCCGTGTGCTGCTCATCGGTGAGGCCGCGCACCTGTTTCCGCCGTTCGGGGCGCGGGGGATGAACAGTGGTTTCGCCGACGCGGACGCGGCGGCGACCGCCGTCACGGCCGCGCGGCGTGACAGCGCCGAACAGGCCGCCGCCGTCGCCGAGTTCGCCACGAAGCGGCGCGCCGCGGCCCTGCAAAACAGCCACGCCGCCGGAGCGGCGCTGGAGCACATGCGCCCCTCCGGCGGCGTGGCCCGCACGCGGCAGTTCGTGGCCGCGCGCCTCGCCCCGCTGGTGCCGCGCTTCGGCGAATGGCTCGAGCGCGCGCCCTACGGGCCGTCCTCGCCGGTGCTCAGCGGCTACTGAGCGGGGACCATCCGGGTCGAGATCGCCGTGCGGTTGTAGGCATTGATCACCGTGCTGATCCAGATCAGCGCGGCGATCTGGCCCTCGCCGAATTCGGCGGCGGCCGCACGGTAGACCTCGTCAGGCACGTGCCCGTCATGCACCAGGGTGATCGCTTCGGCCAGCGCGAGCGCGGCCTTTTCCGCCGGGGTGAACGCCGGGCTCTCCTGCCAGGCGCTCAGGGCGTAGATACGGCCTTCGGTCTCCCCCGCGTTCCTGGCGTCCCGGGTGTGCATATCCAGGCAGAAGACGCAGCCGTTGATCTGGGAGACCCGGATCCGGATCAGTTCCGCCAGCGCGGGATCCACCCCCGCGCGCCCGGCGGCCTCGACGGCCGCCGTGTGCAATCCGCGCATGGCCACCGAAACCTCGGCGGTCAGCGATTTCAGGTTTACTCTCGATTCCACTGTCTGAACTGGCATGGCACCCATTCTATAAGAACACGGGCAGCCGGTCCGCCCAATCCAGCGGAAATGTCTTCAATGGCACACGCAGATTTTCCACCAGCGCCCGCCATTGACGGAAACGCGCGCCGGGGCCTGCCACGATCGCGCCCGGGGTCCATCCGGTGACCAGGCGGACGCCGTGCAGCGCGTTCACCAGCCACACCTCACGGCCGCCAAGTTCCTCAGGCCGCCGCGCGCGCCGGGCGGTCCTGATGCCCCGGGCCGAAGCCAGCTCACGCACGACCGCGGCCGTGGTACCCGGCAGCGCCGGAACATCCGCGGGCGGTTCGCACAGCACACCTTCTTCCCACCACAGAAGGGAAGAACTGGCCCCCTCCACGACGAAACCGTCCGATGTGGTCAGAAGAGCTTCGTGCGCGCCGTACCGTTCAGCATCCTCTCGCAGCAGGGCCAGCCGGTCGAGATCCGGGCCCTTCCGATGCGGATACGACCGCCTGTCCGGTTCGTCCGGGACCCAGATCCTTACGCTCTCGCGGAGAACCGGCGCCGGGCGGATCCTCAGGCGTAGCGCCGGCGCGGCATCGACGAGCTCCACACGAGGAAACCAGGTACCGGACCGCGGCAGCCCGGCGACCACTGTGGACCAGAACTCGCGCAGTTCACCGGCGGAGACGACGCCCAGTTCGAGACAGGACCGGGTGAACCGGTCGATGTGTTTCTCCATCGCCCGCACCGCGCCGTCGACCAGCAGCCAGGAATCCGCCACCAGCAACGATCCGGATTCGCCGCTCATCCCGTCCCACCTTTCGCTCGCGACAATTCCCCAAACCTGAAACGTAGCGCCGGGCGGACTGGTTCACGGAATTTTCCGCGGGAATTCCGGGCAATGCGTCCGGGCCGCGCACCGGCGACGCGGGGTGGACACGAGAGCGCGAATCACACCAGGCCGGCATGGGCAGGCACGGCCCGGGTACCCCCGGCACATGGTGAGCTCCCTGTTGCGTGGTGCCCTCGCCGGCGCCGCCGGTACCACTGCCCTCAACGCCATCACCTACCTGGACATGGCGCTGCGCGGCCGGCCCGCCAGCAACACTCCCCAGGAGACGGTCGACCGCCTCGCCCACAAGGCCGGGACAACCGTGCCAGGCGACCAAGAGCGCCGCGGCAACCGCCTCACCGGGCTGGGCGCGGTACTGGGGACCCTGACCGGCATCGCGGTGGGCGCCGGGTACGGGGTTCTCCGTTCCGTGGGCTGGCGCCCCTCAGTCACCGCCGGAGGACTCGTCACGGGAGCGGCCGCCATGGCCGCTTCGGCTGTGCCGATGACCGTTCTCGGCGTCACCGACCCTCGCGACTGGCGTCCCGCCGACTGGGCCGGTGACGTCGTGCCACACCTTGCCTACGGCCTGGTCACGGCCGGCACGTATGCCCTCACCGGTTTGCCGGAAACGCTGACGACCAGGGCTCGTCATGGGTCGCCGATTCGTCAGATTCGACCGGTGCGGAACTTGTCGAGCACCCGGCGTTCCCGTTTGGTGGGCCGTCCGGCACCCCGGTCGCGGCGGGCGACGGGCACCGACGCCTCGGGGGGAGGGGCGGGCGTCCGGTCGATGAAGCACGCCGAGGCGACGTTCGCGCCGACCCGTTTCTCGATGGCGCGGACCACCTCGACGATCCGAGTCGTGTCACCCACGCGCGCACGCACTTCGTCGCCGGGTGACACGGTCGTCGCGGGCTTGGCGGGCCGCCCGTTGACGCGCACGTGCCCGCCTCGGCAGGCCGCGGCCGCGTCGGGCCGCGTCTTGGTCAGCCGGACCGCCCACAGCCAGCGATCCACTCGGGTGGACTCCACAACCCTCCATCATGGCCTGCCGCTCGGTGGCGACGAAACCCGGTGCGACCGAGGTGACGGCGATGCCGTACCGGGCTGACGCACCATCGCGCGGCTGAGACATGGTCGGTCCCGGGCACCAGTCAGAAACCGAAAGTCTGCGTCCAGTACCAGCCGGACGTGGCCAGCCCGACGCCGAGCGCGGTGAACGAGCAGTTCAGAATGTTTCGGCGGTGGCCGTCGGAGTTCATCCACAACGTCATCGTCTGCGCGACGGTTGCCGACCCCATGGCGATGTTCTCGCCCCCCGGCCGCGGGTAGCCGGCATTCTTGATGCGCTGGTCGAACGTCACACCCTCGGGCGTGGTGTGCGAAAAGTAGCCGCGCGCCGACATGTCGTCACTGTGCGCCTGGGCAGCAGCGGTAAGCCGGCTGTCCAGGGTCAGGGCACCACAACCGGCCGAGGCCCGTTGCTGGTTGACCAACGCCAGCATCTGCCCGGCAACCGACGAATCCGCGGCGGAGGTGGATGCCTTGCCGGGAGTCGTCGTCGGCCGCGGTTCGGGCGTTTCGGACGCCTTCGCGGACGGCTTGGTGGGCGGTGGAGCGGCCGGCGGAGCCGGACTCTCGGCGGCCAGGGTCGGCGCGGCAACCGACTCCACTGGCGGGGCAGGACTCGGCGTGACAGGGGCCGAAGTGGTGGTCGCCCGGTAAGCCACGTCGTTCGGTGGATCCGCACTGATCGGCTTGCCGGAGGACTCCCCCCGGGACAGCACCACGCCCCCACCCGCGAGCACCACCCCGAGCAGCACGCTGAGCGCGACGAGCGCGGGCCGGTTGCGAAAGTTGACGACGGACACGAGCCGAGAAATTATCACCGATTGGTAACGGCACCGCACCACCGAATGGAGTAACCACGTTAACTCATATGGATCAACGAGCGCAGCGAGACCAGGATGATCTTACGCTCCGTTGTCATTGAGCGGGCTCGTTTGGGCTCTTCGGTGACTGCGTCGAGTTGATCTTGCGCAGGTGCCCGTCCCACGTGTTCACGTTCGCCTCGCGGAGAATGCGGCCACCGAGATCGGTGCCGCACCGGGCGCGACCAGCTGGATGACCTCGTCCGTACTGTCCACGAACGCGAACACCCTGACCTTGCTGAACACCTCGCGCAGCGCCTGGACCAGCAGCATGGTGAAGTCGGCGAGACCGGCCAAAGAACCGGACACATCGCACAGCAGCACGATCTCCGGCCTGCCTGGGCAGCGCCTGCGGCAGGCGGGGCGTCGGCACTCCGCCGGTGGACAGCGACCGCCGCAACGTGCGGCGCAGGTCGATCTGCCCGCAGGCGGCACGGCGGCGGCGAACGGCCAGCCGGTCGCGAGCTTGCGGGCGAGCGGGCGCACCACTCGGCACAACTCCGCGAGCCGCGCGCGGTTTGCGGAGGAGAAAGTCGGTTTGGTCCGGAGTGGACGGTATCGCGTGCCGCGCGACGTGCTCCCGCCCCCGCGACTCGGCGGCCCTGCGCCGTGCCTCGACCCGCACCTTGGCCCAAAACCGTTCGACACGGCGCCGGACATCGTCGCGAGCCAGGCGGTCGGTGAAGCCGTCCCGAGCGCACAGCCGCGAGCACCCGAGCCACCAGCGTCTGCGGCTGGGCCCGGTCGAGCGTCTGGTGGACCGACCAGCCGCCTGCCGCGCCCGCCCCGCCGTAGAACCCGAAGCCGTCCACCGCCGCTTCGGACTTGATAGCCGAGCCGGGCCAGCGCGGCGTCGTCGTCCACGGCGAGCGCTTCGGCCGACTTGGTCACGGAGGCTGCCCAGATCCGTCTCGCGGACGCCTTCCGGCCGAGTCTGAACCTCGACAAGACCACACCATGAACCTGACGCGGCGGAGCGAACCGAGCCGACTAGTCCTCATTGGACACTCACCGGAAGACGGCACGCCCGCCCCGCGACCGAACTCGCCCTGCCCACCACACGGGCCGCGAACCGGGACGACCAGATGAAAGCAGGCGAGGGGTCAGACTCCCAGAGACCGACGCAGCCGCTCCGGATAGTCGTCATAGGTGGCGACGACGTCCTCGATGTGCACGAGGTTGGGAAAATCTTCGACGTCCTGGCGCTCCGCGAGGAACTCGGCCGTCCGCTCGACGACCCGTGATTCGTCGGCGTCGCCGACGCCCAGTTGCCGTAAAACCTCCGGCTCGATGTGAAACCATGATTCCACGACCTGAGCGCCGGAGTCGGCGCGCACCACGTACTCGTGCTCGGTCACGAACTCGACCTCGAACTGCCGTGCCATGGTTCCCGGCTACCCAGTGCCGGGCCGGCCAACCCCACGCGGCCGCGGGCGGCCTGACCGGCGACGCGGGTACGGATATCCGTATTCGCGTACGTAGTTGTCCGGTCCCTCCCGACCCCCGCGGCAGCCAGGGTGGTCCACATGCGTGAGCGCCGATGTCAGTCGATCACGGCCCCCGTCGAACTCGATGTCATCACCGAGGACGGCATCAGGCTCCATGCCGAGGTCAGCGGGAACCCGGCCGCACCGGTGACTGTGGTGTTCTGCCACGGCTACGGACTGAGTCTGAGTTCCTGGTGCCTGCAGCGGGCCGCGCTGGCAGGCCGCGCCCGGGTGGTGGCCTGGGACCAGCGGGGACACGGCCGCTCGGAGTACGGCGAACCGGGCAGTGGCGCCATCGACCAGCTCGGCCGCGACCTCTACCAGGTGCTCGAGCAGGTCGCGCCGACCGGGCCCGTGGTGCTGGCCGGGCATTCGATGGGGGGCATGACGATCATGGCGCTGGCCGAGCAGCACCCGGAGCTGTTCGGCGACCGCGTCACCGGCGTCGCCCTGCTGGCGACGTCGGCGGGACCGGTCAATCCGAGCCTCGGGCTGCCCGCGGGCGCGGCGGTCCTCCAACTGGCGGCGCACCGGGTGGCGGAGTGGATCGGACCCGACCTGGTGCAGTTGCTGGAGCTGGTGCGCCGCCTGCCGGGCTACCGGGCGGCGGTCAGGCGGCTGGTGCGCCGGTTCGCGTTCGCGTCCGCGGTGTCCACCACGATGGTCGACCTGCTGGTCGAGATGCTGGAGGGCACCCAGCCCGCCGCGGCCACGGACCTCTTCCGCCAGTTCCGCCTCCTCGACAAGCGGACCACGCTCACCGCGCTGCAACGGGTCAGCACCCTGGTCATGGTCGGCGACCAGGACGCCATCACCCCGCCCCGCGACAGCGAGGTGATCGTCGCCGCGGTGCCCGGCGCGGAACTGGTGACCTTGCCCGACACCGGGCACGCGCTGATGCTCGAGCGGAGCGACAAGATCAACGAATGGCTTTCGCCGCTGCTCCTGCCCGCTTCCCTTCCGGACGTCTCCTGAGGCGGCCGACCCCCTGCGCTGCTGGCCGAGGACAAGGCGGCACGTTTCGACCTCGCTTCGCCGCTGCTGCTGCTGCGGTTCACCGATACCACCGGACGGGGGCCATGGCGACCGCGTTCGGTGTTGGAGAACGTGCACGTCAGCGTGCCGCATCCGGCGCGCGGGAACTATCGGAACCATGGCCCGGGGGCGGGCCGCGGCAGGCGATAGGGTCAGCCGTCGTGACCTCGCTTGACGAAGATCCGACCGACGCGTTGTCCGTGTTGTCGTTGGCACGCCGGCCGCGGCGCGCACCCGCCCGCGGGCGGCTCCGGTTCTGTTACGGGCCGATGGACTGCGGCAAGTCGACCCTGGCGCTGCAGATCGACCACAACCATGCGCGCCAGGGCCGCCGCGGGTTGCTCCTGGTCCGGCACGACCGGTCCGGCACGCCCCAGATCACCAGCCGGATCGGCATCACGCGCAAGGCCGTCGAGGTCGACGCCGGCAGCGACCTGCGCGAGCTGATCCTGCGGCGGTGGGTGGCCGGGCAGCACATGGACTACCTGATCGTCGACGAGGCCCAGTTCCTCTCCCCCACCCAGGTCGAGCAGCTTGCCGAACTCGCCGACGAGGTGGGCGTCGACGTCTACTGTTTCGGCATCGCCACCGACTTCCAGAGCCATCTCTTCCCCGGTGCGCGACGGCTGTTCGAGCTCGCCGACGAGTTGCAGCCGGTGCAGGTGGAGGTGCTGTGCTGGTGCGGGGTGCCCGGCCGGTTCAACGCGCGGGTGAAGGACGGCGAGGTGGTCCGTGAGGGCGACACCGTCGTCGTCGCGGACACCGCACCCCCACCAAGCACAGAGCGCATAGTTGAAAATGAAACATCATCACCAGGGAAAGCCGAATTTGCTACCCTGCGTTATCAAGTACTGTGCCGCCGCCATTTCCGACTTGGCGACCTTGGCCCGGAAGCCGGTCACCACGGCCAGTTGCGCCTGACTTGAACCCCGTTCTCGCTGACCTGAACGGTCCACGTGGTAGCCCAACCGGGGGATAAACCTCACCAGACCAGGGAAACCGCGTCACAGAGAGGCTCCAATCGCCTCCCTTTGGTAGAAGCTGTTGACAAGGGGTGATACGGCTCATCGTGAGCAACGACATGATAACCGGGGAATCTGTGGGTACCCCCAGGTCGTTGCATAGGGTGAGCATCATCCTGGCTCCAACCCGAGAGCCGACTGAAAGGACGTCATCATGGCCGACCGTGTTCTCCGTGGCAGCCGGCTGGGAGCGGTCAGCTACGAGACCGACCGCAATCACGATCTGGCGCCGCGCCGCACCGTGCGCTACGCCTGCCCCAAGAACCACGAGTTCGAGGTGCCGTTCTCCGACGACGCCGAGATCCCCTCGGTGTGGGAATGCCGCCTGCACGGCAGCGAGTCCGAGATCGTCAATGGCGGGCAGCCCGAGCAGAAGAAGGTCAAGCCTCCGCGCACCCACTGGGACATGCTGCTCGAGCGTCGGTCCATCCCGGAACTCGAGGATCTTTTGAACGAGCGTCTCGCCGAACTGAAGGGCCGGCGGACGACGCGTTCGGCGTAGCTGGCACCGGCTCCCCACCGGCCCGAAAAGCCCGAAGCCCCCGTGACCCCTCCCGGCACGGGGGCTTTCGCCTGCCTCAGCGGCGAATCAGCGGCGAATCAGGCGCCGCAGCTGGCTCCAGCGGTGCCGGGCGCCCCAGACGCCCACGCTCAGGATGGCCTCGCGGATGATCGAGCCGCTCATCTTCGACTGGCCGATCGCGCGTTCGGTGAACGTGATCGGCACCTCGACCACCTCGAACCCGGCGGTCACCGTCCGCCAGGCGAGGTCGATCTGGAAGCAGTAGCCGCGGGAGGCGATCTCGTCGAGGTCCAGCTTCTCCAGCACCTCACGGCGGTAGACCCGGAACCCGGCGGTGATGTCCTTGATCTTCACACCGAGCGCGGTCCGCGAGTACAGGTTGGCGACGCGCGAAAGCAGCTCGCGGCGCTTGGGCCAGTTCACCACGCTGCCGCCCGCCACATACCGCGATCCGAGCACGAGATCGGCCTCGGCGAGCGCCTCCAGCATCCTCGGCAGGTCCTCCGGCGCGTGCGAGCCGTCGGCGTCCATTTCGACGATGGCCGCGTAGTCCCGCTCGAGCCCCCACCGGAACCCGGCGACGTAGGCCGCACCCAGCCCGGCCTTCTCGCGACGGTGCAGCACGTGGATCCGCTCGTTCCCGGCGGCGAGTTCGTCCGCCAGCTCGCCGGTGCCGTCCGGGCTGCCGTCGTCGACCACGAGCGCGTGCACCCGCGGGAGGCTTTCGTGCAGTCTGGCCAGGATGGGCGGAAGGTTGTCGCGCTCGTTGTAGGTCGGGATCACCACCAGCGTCGATGCTGCCGCCCGCGGTTCCTGCGCCATCCGTTCCCTCCCTCGGCGGAGGGCTCACTCCGCCACGGTTGCTCGCCTGTCACTGGCTCCTGCCCGCCGGGTGCGCCACGCCGGCACCAAGCCGGCCAGCACTCCCAGAAGCGCCAGCGAGACCAGCCCGTACTCCGTCCACGCACCAAGTTGATCCGACAGCGTAGTCGTGTCCCTGAGCGGCACGCGCCCGACCAGTGAGGACGCGGTGAACTGGCTGGTCGACCGGGTGACCGTGCCATCGGGCTCGACCAGCGCGCTCACCCCGCTGGTGGAGGAGACCACCACGGCCCGGCTGTGCTCGACCGCACGGAAGCGGGCGATGGCCAGTTGCTGGAAGGTCATCTCGCTCTCGCCGAACCACGCGTTGTTCGTGGGGAGGACGATGAGGCGAGCGCCGTCGTTCACGGCGTCGCGGGTCACGTAGTCGTAGGCGATCTCGTAGCAGATGGGCGTGGCGAGCCTGGTTCCGGCGGCGTCGAGGACGGCGGGTGCCGTGCCGGGCACCATGTCGCCGGTGTCGTCGAGGAACGGGGTCACCCATTCGGCGATCGTGCGGGCCGGGACGAACTCCGCGAACGGCACGAGCTGCTGTTTCGCATAGCGCTGCCCACGCCCGGTGTGCGGATCCCAGACGAACTCGGAGTTCTGCGGACGGCCACCTCGTGGCCAGTACCGCGCACCGACCAGCGTCGGCACGCCGAGGTCGGCGACCGCCTGGTCGAGCGCCGGGTCGGTGCCGCTCAGATCGGTCGCCGTCTCCGGCCAGACCACGAGGTCGGGCCTGGGCACCGCGCCGGACTGGATTTCCGTGGCGAGGCGCTCGCTCTGGATGAGGTGGTTCGCCCGCAGCGTCGGTGTCTCGGACATGAGCCCGAGCCCCACGTTGGGCGCGTTGCCCTGGACCGTCGCGACGGTCAGGCTGCCCGCCTGCGCCCCGGTGCCGATCGTCGGCCACAACGCGAGCCCGGTCACGACCGGAACAACCACGGCCGCCGCGGGCACGACGAAGGTCCGGCCCGGCCGCCGGACCACGAGCGCGGCCAGGGCGAAGCCGGTGAGCACGACGGCGAACCCGACCAGCGGCGCGCCGCCGATCGAGGCCAGCGGCAGGTAGGCGCCCTCGGCCTGGCTGAAGGCGACGCGGCCCCACGGGAACCCGCCGAGCGGCCACCACGTGCGCGGGGTTTCCGTCACGATGATCACCAGCGCCAGCCACACCGGCGCTCCCGGCAGCCGGGCGACCAGGGTGCACAGGGCGCCACCCAGACCGAGATAGGCGGCCAGCGCGGCGGACAGCGCCAGCCACGGCCAGGGTCCGAACTGCACGCCGAGGAAGTCCTCCAGCCAGGTCAGCATCGGGAGGTAGGCGGCCATGCCGAAGGCGAAGCCGTAACCGAGCCCGCCCCAGAACCGCCTGCCGCGCAACGCGATCCCGAACCCGGCGAACGCCAGGGGCGCCAGCCACCACAGCGGGCGGGGCGCGAAGCTGAGGTAGAAGACGAACCCGGAGGCCGCGGTCAACACCAGCCGCAGCAGCCACGGCCGCCACCGCCGTCGCTTCCGGATGCCGGACGCCGAGGGTTCCGGCTCTGGGGTTTCCGTTTCGGAAGCTGAAGCAGGTACCGCCACGGTGGTAACCCTAGGCGGAGGAGGTGAACACATCGTAGATGACCTGCCCGGCCCGGACGGTCCGCAGGCAGGCCGGCAGCGGCGCGCCCGGGTCGAGCGGCGGCAGTCCCGGCACGCGGGATCCCGGATCGGTCGACCAGCGCCGCACGCGGGAGTCGGACGCCGCGACGACGAGTTCGGCCGCGTCCCAGATCGTGTAGTGGGCGGGAGCACCGGGGACGAGGCTGCCGGTCACGCCGTCGTTCACCCCGGCCGCACGATGCCCTCCCCTGGTGTGCGCGTTGAACGCCGCTCGAGCGGACAGCCCCGAACCCGGCGTGCGGTGATGCACGGCGGCCCGCACGCTCGCCCACGGGTCCAGCGGGGTCACCGGGCTGTCCGAACCGAAGGCCAGCAGCACGCCCTGGGCCGCCAGCATGGCGAACGGGTTGAGCCCGGCCGCCCGGCCGGCGCCGAGGCGGGTGGCGTACATCCCGCCCTTGCCGCCCCATGCCGCGTCGAACCGGGGTTGCGTCGACCCGGTCACCGCCCATCCGGCGAGCGCGGCGGCCTGGCCGGCGTCGACCATCTCCAGGTGTTCCAGCCGGTGCCGGCGCGCGGCCAACGCCCGCTGGCCCACCGCCTTTTCCGCCAACTGAAATCCGCGTACCACTTCGGCGACCCCCGCGTCGCCGATGACATGGAAACCGGCCTGCAGCCCGGCCTCGGTGCACGCGGCAAGGTGCTCGGCGATCGTGTCGGCGTCCAGGTAGCGGGCACCGGTCGTGCCGGGCGCGTCGGCGTAGGGCTCGTGCAGGGCCGCGGTGTGCGAACCGAGCGCCCCGTCGACGAACAGGTCTCCGGCCAGCCCGGGCAGGCCGAGCCGCCGGGCGGTGCCGATCGCGCCGAGCTCGCCCCAGTAGCCGACGACCTCCGGCCGGCCGGACCCGGCGGACAGGGCGAGCAGATCAGCGAGATCCTGTTCGCCGGAGACGTCCGGCCCGGCGCATTCATGCACGCTGACGATCCCGTTTTCGGCGGCCGCGTGGAGGAACGCTTCCTGCGCGCTCCGCCGCCGCGCCGGGGTGATCGCGCCGCGGACGGCGGTGCGCACCAGGTGGTGGGCTTCGCGGGTCAAAGGGCCGTCGGGCGACCAGCCGTCCGCGTCACGAGCCCGCGGCGCGAGTGCGACCAGCGCACTGGACACCAGCGCCGAATGCACGTCGACCCGGCTCAGGTACACGGGTACGTCCCCGGCCACGGCGTCGAGTTCGGCCCGGCTCGGGATCCGGGGATGCGACCAGGCCGATTCGTCCCAGCCGTGGGCGATCAACACCTCACCGGGGCGGGCCTCGGCAGCGACCGCGGCGAGCAGTTCGCCCGCGTCGCGGACGCCGGTCAGGTCGAGGCCGGTGAGATGCAGGCCGGTCGCGGTCGCGTGGACGTGGGCGTCGACGAAGGCCGGCGCCACGAAGGCCCCGTCGAGGTCGACGATCCGGGCGCCCGGATGCAGGGCACGGCCCGGCCCGTCCTGGCCGACCCAGACCACGGTTTCGCCCGTGACGGCCATCGCCGTGGCGTCGGGTGAGCTGGGCGAGTGGATGCGGCCGCCGAGCAGCAGCGTCGTGTCGTTCACGGTTCGAGTTTGCCCCCACACCCGGCCGGGCCCTGTGGGGGCATCGCCCCCACCCCCGGTGCGTTGACACGATGTTGGCCCACACTCGACATGCGGCGGAAATATTTACGGCATATTGTCCTGGTAGCCGTAATCTTTTACGCGATCATGCCGACGAGGAGCACAGATGACTGCGATCCAGGAGACTGTCTCACCCGCCGACACCCTTGAGCAGCCGTACGAGTACGTCCGCACCGAACTGGTCGAGCCGGACTGGCGCCGCTTTCCCGGCTGGCGCGACGTCACCCAGACGCAGTGGCGGGACGCGCAATGGCAGCGGGTGCACTGCCTGCGCAACAGCCGCCAGCTGCGGGCGGTGCTCGGCGATCTCGTCGACGACCGTTTCTACGCCGATCTGGAAGCCGACCAGCGCGAACTGGCGACCATGTCGATGCTCCTGCCGCCACAGATGCTCAACACCATGAACCTCGATTCGACCGAAGCCTGCTACGCCGACCCGGTCCGGCGTTACATGCTGCCGGTGCGCAGTGACCGGGACCCGCGGTGGCCGAGCCACCCGCACTCGGCGCGGGACTCGCTGCACGAGGCCGAGATGTGGGTGACAGAGGGCCTCACCCACCGCTACCCCACCAAGGTGCTCGCCGAGTTGCTGTCCACCTGCCCCCAGTACTGCGGGCACTGCACGCGGATGGATCTGGTCGGCAACTCCACCGAGCAGGTCGCCAAGCACAAACTGGCACTCAAGCCGGTGGACCGGCAGGACGCGATCATCGACTATCTGCGGCGGACGCCCGGGGTCCGGGACGTGGTGGTCTCCGGTGGCGATGTGGCCAACGTGCCCTGGCACCAGTTGGAGTCGTTCCTGATGCGGCTACTGGACATCGAGACCGTGCGGGACGTGCGGCTGGCGACCAAGGCACTGGCCGGTCTCCCCCAGCACTGGCTGCAGCCGAGGGTCGTCGAAGGGCTCGCACGGGTCGCCGGAACCGCAAACCGGCGCGGCGTGAACCTGGCGATCCACACCCATGTCAACCACGTGCGGTCGGTCACCCCGCTGGTCGCCGAAGCGGCCAGGACGGCGCTCGAGGTCGGGGTCCGGGATGTCCGGAACCAGGGCGTGCTGATGCGCGGCGTGAACGCCACGCCCGCCGCGCTGCTCGACCTCTGCTTCGCGCTGCAAGGGGAGGCGAACATCCTGCCGTACTACTTCTACATGTGCGACATGATCCCGAACGCCGAGCACTGGCGGGTCGCGGTGTTCCAGGCCCAGGAACTACAGCACGCGATCATGGGCTACCTGCCCGGTTACGCGACACCGCGGATCGTGTGCGACGTGCCCTATGTGGGGAAACGCTGGGTGCACCAGGTGGCCGAGTACGACCGGGAACGCGGCATCTCCTACTGGACCAAGAACTACCGCACCGGCATCGAACGCGCCGACCCGGAAGCCCTCGATCGCCGCTACCCCTACTACGACCCGATCTCCACCCTCCCCGAGTCCGGCCGCAGGTGGTGGGCAGCCGCGGATCATTAGCCTCCGCACAGGCCCACGCGGATGTCGGCGGGGGCGGCCTCGGGCATTTCCCGGACAACTACCGCGGTTTTACGGCCACCCCGCACCAGGCGCACGGACGCGACTGCCGCTCGGCCACGCCGATCCGGCGGGCGTCCGGACGCCAGTCGGGCAGGTGGACCAGACCAGGCTCCAGCAGCGACCAGTCGCCGAAGAACGGCTGCACCTCCGGACGGGAGCGCAACCAGCCCGGATTGGTGGTGGACTGGTAGGCCGCGACCAGCCGTCACCATCTCGCCGCCTCCGGCGGGGTCTGGTCGCACGCGATAGGGGAGATGGCCAGCCAGCTCCCCGGCGCGAGCAGCTCGCGGACGCCTCCATCAGCTCGGCCAACCGGTCCCTGGCCCGATGAAATGCAGCACGGCGACCGCCGGCAGGCACACCGGCCGGTCGCGGTCGACAAGCCGCCGCGTGCCGGGATCGGTCAGCACCTCCCGCCCTTCGCGCAGATCGCGCTGCACCATGGCCGCCCAGCCGGTCGCGCCCTCCTGCCCGAGCAGAACGCGGGCGTGCGCGGCCGCGACGTCCTCGTAGTCGACGTACACCACCGGCGCCTGTTCGCCTTCCGGGAGGCTTTCCCGCACGATCGACGTTCCCGGCGGACGGGACACCCGAACCGAGGTCGGCGAACTGGCGGATGCCGGCGTCCACGGCCGCCCCGACCACCCTGCCCAGCCACGCCCGATTTCGCCCGCGCCAGCGGCTTGATCAGCGGGAAGACGCTTTCCACCCGCTTGACGAACTCCCGGTCGACCGCGTAGTTGTCCGTACCTCCCAGATACCAGCCGTACATGCGAGCGGCGGATGGCTTGTCCACGTCCACTTCCTCCGGTGCCGGCGGTGCGGCTCCCCCCACGGATCATGTCCCCTGTCGACCAACCACCGTCAACCAATCTCACCGGGACCGTTACCGTTTCCTGGGAACGGTGGCACCCGAGCCATCGACACCGTCGACACCGGGGAGGTCCGTGGTGAAAGGTCCGGCCAAGCTCGCGGTGTGCGCGATCGCGGTGGTGCTGACCGCGACGGGCTGCGCGAACGGCACACCCGATGAGAGAAACCCAGGATCCACGCCGGGCCGTACCAGCGAGAAACCGAAACAGTGGACGATGCCGAACCTGGTCGGGGCAGGCCTGCAACAAGCGCAGGACAACCTCCAGGCGCTGACCGGCAACGCGATCTTCTTCACCACATCGCACGACGTCGGCGGCCAAGGCCGTAATCAGGTGCTCGACGCCGACTGGAAGGTTTGTTCGCAGAACGTCGCCGCCGGCGCACCGATCGGCATCGACACGAAAATAGACTTCGGCGTGGTGAAGGTACGCGAGTCCTGCCCCTGATCACCGGACCTGCGTGGCCAGCGTGTCGGTGAGTTTCGTCAGCTGGGCGGTGGAGAATCCCTCGGCCGGATCGAAGACGACGACCAGCGCGCCGTCCCCGCCGGGAACCTCGAGTTTGTCGATGGCCGCCTTCCCGCTCGGCACGGTCACGACATCCCCCGGCTTCACCGACGCTTGGCCGGCGGCGAGGCCCCGGACCTCACTCAGCCGTGAGTCCGACCAGGCCACGACCGTCGGCAGCAAGCCGTCGAAGGCCGAATTCGCCTTGCTCGTCACGAGCAGGGCCGTTTTGACCTCGGTGGCGCCGATTTCGTAGAAGCATTCGATCTCGACCGCCGGCGCGACCGACTTCAGGAAGGAACCCGCGTCCGCCGAGTCGCTGTTCGTCACGGTGACCGGGGTCGTGTCGGCCGGCGCGGCGGACCCGCCGATCCCCGCGGCCTTCGCGGCCGCGTTGACGTCGTACGGGACGGGGCACACTTTCGCGTCGTCGCCCGCCATCGGTGCTGACCGCCTGATCAGGTCGTCGACCTTGATCGCCGGACGGCCCAGGGAAACGTCGCCTCCGCCGCAGGCGGTGATGACGACCGTCATGGCGGCCAAGATGCCTGCCCTGATCCCGGGATGCATGGGACAGGAAGCTACCAACGTTTTGGCGGCTTCAGGAGCGTCTGCGAAGGAAGGAGCGCAGCTTTTTCAGTGGCCAGGTGTTGATCACGTCGTCCGGGGTGAGCCAGCCGCGCTGCGCGGTGCCGACGCCGTAGCGGACTCCGCCCAGATGCAGGGTCGAGTGCGAGTCGCTGTCGATCGCGAACTTCACGCCGAACCGCTTGGCCCACAGGATGTGCTCGTCGCGCAGGTCGAGCCGGTCCGGGAACGAGTTGATCTCCAGCGCGGTGCCGGTCCGGGCGCAGGCCCGGAACACCTCGTCGAGATCGACGTCGACCGCGGGGCGGCGGCCGATGAGCCGGCCGGTGGGATGGCCGATGATGTCGACGTGCGGGTTCTCGCAGGCCCGCACCAGCCGCCGGGTCATCTCCTCCCGGGTCTGGCCGAACAGCGAGTGCACCGAAGCCACGCAGATGTCGAACCCGGCGAGGAAGTCCGCGGGCCAGTCGACCTCGCCGTCGCCGTCGATGTTCAGTTCGGTGCCGTGCAGCAGCCGCATCCCCCGGTATTTCCGGTCGAGTTCGCGCACGCGGTCCCGCTGCGCCAGCATCTTCTCGTCGGACATCCGCTGCATCGCCAGGTTCGGCGCGTGGTCGGTGACCGCGTAGTACTGGTAACCCCGTTCCGCCGCGGCCGCCAGCATCTCCTCCAATGTGGACACACCGTCGGTCAGATCGGTGTGCGTGTGGAGGTCGCCGCGGAGGTCTTCCTCACGCACCAGCCGCGGCAGCTCGCCCCGCTCGGCCGCGTCGATCTCACCGCGATCTTCGCGCAGCGTGGGTGGAATCCAGTCCAGGCCGAGCCGCTGGTAGACCTCCTCCTCGGTCTCGGACACGACGAGTTCGCCGGTTTCGACGTCGAACAGGCCGTACTCGGACAGCTTGAGCTTCGCGTGCACCGCCCGCTCGCGGGTCCGGATGTTGTGTGCCTGCGAACCGGTGAAGTACTGCAGCGCCGCGCCCCAGGCCTGGAGCGGCACCACCCGCAGATCCACCTGCAGCCCCCTGGTGGTCCGGATCGAGGTCTTCTTCTCGCCGCTCGCGATCACCTCGCGGACGAAACCGAGGTCCTTCAACGCCGCCATGATCGGGCCGGAATCGTCGCTCGCCGCCAGGATGTCCACGTCACCGATGGTTTCCCGGTAGCGTCGCAGGGAGCCGGCATAGGTGCAGCGACGGCAGCCGGTGATCGCGGACAGCGCGGCCACGACCTCCTCGGCCACCCCCATCGCCACGTCGAGCAGGACCCGGTCCCCCGCCTGCCGCATCAGTTCGACGCCGTGGAGGATGTTCTCCTCGGTCTTCGGCCCGAACCCCTTCAGGTCGCGCAGCCGCTCGGAGCCGATCGCGTCCACCAGTTCGTCGACCGACGCGATGCCCAGTTTCTCGTGCAGCAGAGCCGCCTTCTTCGGACCGAGCGTGGGGATCGCGATCAGCTGCCGGACACCGGCGGGGATGCGCGCCCGCACCTCCTCGAACACCGCCACCTGCCCGGTCGAGAAATACTCCTCGATCTTGTCCGCGATCGACTTGCCCACGTTGGGAATCTGCCGCAGCTCCCGCCCGCTGAGCGCGGCGATGTCCTCGTGGTGGCCGCCGATCGCGCGGGCCGCCTTCTCGTAGGCCCGCGCCTTGAAGGCGTCGCCACCGGTGATGGCCAGGAGGTCGGCGTACTCCTGCAGCAGAGCCTCGACGTCCTCGTTCGATCGGCTCATGGAGCTACCGTAAGCTTTCGGCGAGTTTCCTGTCCCGGCTGACGCGCACCAGCGCGGCGGCGAACCGGGCGAGCTCGTCCTCGGGCACCAGCTCCGCCAGCTTCGCGGGATCGTCCGGCAGGCCAAGACGTTCGGCGCCCTTGCGGGCCTTGTCGTCCAGATACGGCCGCAGCTCCGGCCAGACCTGTTGTGCCTCGCGGCAGAAGATGTCCACGCCGACCGGACCGAGCCGCGGGACCTCCCGCAGCAACTCGCGCAGCTTGGCGCGGTCCCCGTCCGCCCGGTCCCGGAGCTTGCGGAGGTCGCCGGAGTACTTGTCGAGCAGCAACCTGGCGCCGTCGCCGAGTGCCGTGGCGGTGCTCTCGTCGTAACGCACGTAGTGTCCGCGCCCGAGCGCGTCGACACGGTCCTGCCAGCTCGCCTCGACCATCCGGCGAGGGGTTCCCATACCCGCCTTGAACAGCCCTTTCGCCGCCGCCACGGCAATCTTCGCCTGGATCCGCGCCGACATCAGCACCGAGAGCACGAGCAGCCGGTACAACGTCGACGGCGTGTTCGCCGGCTTGATGCCCGCCTCGGCGGCGAAGGTCCGGCCGGCCGCTTCCAGCACACGCTCGACCCGTCCCATGTCCCCCGCGTACCCAGCGGACCCGGGACCACACCCCTACGAGGCGCCGGCCAGCGCGCGCAGGCCTTCGGTGAGGTCGCCGGTGGACGCGCGGTGCCGGTTCGCGGCTTCCGCCATCGTCTTGCACTGCCCGGGATCGGCGATGAACCCCCGGACGGCCGCGGCCAGTTCCCCGTCGTGCGCGCAGACCACGGCCAGCCCCGCTTCGGCCATCAGCGCGGCGTTCGCCCTGCCGTGAGCCGCGATGGGCCGGTGCATCAGCACGGGACGGCCGCAGGCCAGCGCCTCCAGCCCGGTCGCGCCGCCGGCGTTGGTGACGACGACGTCCGCGGCGATCGTGTACGTGGCCATCTCGTCGGTCCACCCCAGCAACCGCAGGCGGGACTCGCGCTCGGCCAGCGGCCGCAACCGCTGCCGCAACCGCTCATTGCGCCCGCACACCACCACGGGAACCACGTCGGGGTGGGCGCCGAGCAGTTCCTTCGCCGCGTCCTCGACGTCGCCGAAACCGAGCGAACCACACGACACCAGCGCGATGAACGCCCCCGAGGGAAGGCCGAGGCGGGTGCGTGCCGCCTCGGAGTCGCCCGGCCGGAACTCGTCGCGCACCGGCGGCGCGGAGACCGCCACCGGCGCGCCCGGCACACAGCGCAGCGCGGGATCCACCGCGCACCGGTGCATGACCAGGTTGAGGTCGATGTCGCCGTACACCCAGAACGGGTGCGGCGCGAAGTCGGAAATCCATGCCCCGGTGGGGGCGCGCAGCCTGCCGCGCCGCCGCAACCATTCCAGGCCCGCCGTGCCCAGCGGGTAGGTCGAAAGCACGAGGTCGGGCGCGAACTCCGCCACCGGCCGGGCCAGGCGCCTGCCGGACCACGCGGCCACAAACCGTTTGGAGGCCACGGCGAACCAGTGATACCGCCACAGCGAGCGATAGAAGAACTCGTACAGCCACGGGGTGCTCTGCACGTTCGACACGTAGATCCACCGGAACAGCGGGCCCACCCCGGTACCCATCACGTCGAGCGTGTCCAGCCAGCGCACCGTGGCCTCCGGCCACAGCCGCCGCACCGCGGCCTCCAGCGCCCGCCCGGTCGCGTTGTGCCCCTCACCCATCTCGGCTGAGACGACCAGCACCCTCTTCACGCTGCCGTTCACTGTCCTCCCTCCCTTCCCCGGTCTCCCGGGCGAGCTTGGTCGCCCGGCCGGACAGCAGCACGATCCCCACGATGATCACCGCGCCCGAGACGGCCTCCCCGAACAGCGCCGACGGTGCGGTGCTGGCCGTCTCGCCCATCCACCACACGCCGATCGCGACGCCGGCCAGCGGATCGAGCGCGGTGATCACGGCCAGCGCCGGGGTGAGGAACCGGCCCTGCTGGAAGGTGTTCTGGCTCAACAGGAACCCGAGCGGACCGACCAGGCACACCACGTAGAGCGTCCAGTTACGGAACGGCGCGGTCAGGTCGGCCCGGGCCTGCACGGCGACGATCTTCATCAGCCCGGCGGTGATCCCGTAGAGCACGCCGGTGGCCACGGCGAGCCCGAGCACCCTCGCCGAGCCGTGCGCCGTCACGGAAACCAGCAGCCCGAGCAGGGTGAGCACGGTCAGCGCGATGGCGAGCGGGATCGCCTGCGAACCGGACGACAGCCGGTCGGAATTGCCGCTCGGCCGGGCCAGCAGCAGGAACGACGCCAGCCCGGCGGCGCAGGTCACCGACCCGGCGATCATCACCTTGTCGGCCTTTCTGCGCTCGATGCGCGCGGAGAAGACACCGGCGAAGATCAGGGACGTGATCAGCAGCGGCTGCACGACCAGCAGCGGCGCGTACGCCAGCGCCACCAGCTGGAGCGCGAGCCCGGCCCCGGTCGCGACCATCCCGACCAGCCACAGCGGGCGGTGGGCAAGCCCGCGCAGTAGGCCGGGGTCGAGAATCCGGCTGACCTCGACCTCCTTGGTGGCCTGTGCCTGCGCCGCGCTGGCCACCCCCATGCAGGCGGCACCCACCACCGCGGCCGGAACGGCCAGCAAAAGCGCGGCACCGGTCGAGGCGGCCATCGGACATCCACTTCCCGTGTGGGCCTGCGGTGAAGTTTCTCGTCGCCGACACTACAGAAACTCTGGATCGATCACCGGGATTTTCACCGGTGACCCTGGCGGGACACCCAATTCAGCAGGTCGCCGCCGCGGTTGAGACAGTCGGCGCAGATCACCGAGCCCTGCTGGGTACAACTCATCCTGGCCAGCGGACGCCGGAAACCGAAGAAGGTCCGGCGTTCGCTACGGCCGCAGAACTCGCAGGCCTGCGCCGCGGGCGAGATCACCAAGGCCAGCCCGGTGCCGCCCGGGCTCACCCGTTCCCGCCGGTCGTTGACCAGGAGCAGGCCCGTCTCCAGGCAGTCGGCACAGATCGGCCCGCGTGGGCCGGGCGCACGACGCTGGCCGGGAGCGGGGAGCCGGTCGCAGAAACGGCAGCGCGGCTGGCTGTTCGTCATAGCTTGATCACGGCCCTTCGGCAAGTCCGTAGACTTCGTTGCGATGCGACGGTTTCGATGGTGGATCGGCGCGGGAGCCCTGCTCTTCGTCACGGTCCTGGTAGCGGTGCTCGTGCTGACCTGGGGGCCGGGTACGCCACCGGCGAAACGCCAGGGACCGCCCGGCACCGGTCCGCTGACCATCGTTTCGCTGGGAGACAGCACGCTCTCCGGTGAGGGTGCCGGGGACTACACGGCGGACACCAGCGGCGCGAACGGCGACTGGTGTCATCGCTCGCCCAATGCCACGGTATTCGAAACAGACGTGCCCGGTATCGCGGCCAAGGTGAATTTCGCCTGTTCCGGTGCCCCTTCGGCCCAGGTAGCGCTGGGCGACGTCCGGCAGTACACCGAACCGTCACAGGCGGGACAACTGGCCGGGCTGGTGAAGACACACCGGGTGGCGATCGTCGTGGTCGCGCTCGGCGCCAACGACGATCCGCATTTCTCCCAGCTGATCAACGACTGTTTCCAGGCCTGGTTCATCGCGGGCAGCCCACCGTGCAGCACGACGGTGGAATCCGCCTGGACCACCCGCGTGAACAGCATGGTGCCCAAGGTGACCGCGGCACTCGGCGACGTCAAGAAGGTGCTCGCCCAGGCGGGCTACGAGACCGGCGACTACCAGCTGGTACTCCAGTCCTACGCGGCACCGATCGGCCCGGACGTGCCGCCGAACCTGCAGAACCTCAACGGCTGCCCGTTCCGGACCGAGGACCTGAACTGGGTGCGGGACGACGGCGTGCGGGTGCTGTCGGCCGGTTTGGCCAGGGCCGCGAGCCAAGCGGGCGCGCGGTTCCTCGACCTCTCACGAGCCGGTGCCGGACACGAGGCGTGCAGCGGCGGGGCCGACGCGAGCAAGGAGTGGTTCAGCAGGCTGACCCTGCGGCTCAACGACCTCTCCGACGTCAACCGCGCGAGCCACTCGCTCCAGGAATCCTTTCACCCCAACGCGAACGGGCACGCGCAGATCGGCCGTTGCCTGACCGAATTCCTCGCCACGTCCCTGCCCACGTCGGCCTGCCTGTCCGGCGCGGACGGCAACCTGCATTCGACGGTCAGCATCGCGTCACCGGGCTGACTCACAGATCAAGGGCGGCGCGCAGGGCGATGTCGACCCGTTCCTGAACACCCTGGTCGATCTCGGCCACCCGCTCGGCGAACCAGCCGCGGTAGAGCCGGGTGAGGTTCAGGGTGGAAATCCAGAGCCGACCGTCCAGCGCCACGCCGAGAATGTCCTGCGGATCGTCCTCCAGCAGCTCGGTGCCCAGCAACCAGGGGCGCTCGGACTCGTTCACGCCGTCCGAGGACAGCACGAGCACGGTCCGTTCCCGGGCCGGCTGGTAGATCCAGATCTCACCCCTCCGCACGCAGCTCCGCTTCCGCCGCGGTGCGTTCGGCCTCGTCGGCCGCCGCCAGTTCCTCCGCGTCCGCCGTGCGGGCCGGTCGCTGGTGGCCGGTGCGGACCGCTTCCCGGCGGGCCGCCTTGGACAACCAGGACGACAGGGAGATGCCGTGCTGTTTGGCGGCCCGCTCCGCGAACTCGACCGCCGCGGCATCCAGCGACAAGGTGACCTTACGTGTTGCCATACCTTTTATCGTACTCTTCCTACGGAAGGGCCGTGTCCGGTGTCCGGTGAGGGGTACGACCCCCGGACCCCCTTCACACGGTCGGCGAGCGGCCTTCGAACGGGGTCGACAGCACCACGGTCGTGCGCGTGGAGACCCTGGCGGCCTCGCGGATCCGGCGCAGCAGGTCCTCCAGCGCCCGCGGTGAGGCCACCCGCGCCAGCAGGATGTAGGACTCGTCCCCGGCCACCGAGTAGCAGGACTCGATCTCGGTGATGTGCTCGAGCCGCTTCGGGTAGTCGTCCGGCGCGGCGGGATCGTTGGGCGTCAGCGAGATCAGCGCGGTCAGGGGCAGGCCGATCAGCTCGCCGTCGAGCCTCGCGTGATAACCGCGGATCACGCCCCGCTGCTCCAGCCGCCGGACCCGCTGGTGCACCGCGGAAACCGACAACCCCACGCGTTCGGCCAGGTCGGTGAAGCTGCACCGGCCGTCCTCCGCCAGCTCCCGTGCGATCGCCTGGTCCAGCGCCTCCAGCGGGCTGGTCATGACTCGAGCACCACCAGCTCGTGCGGCCGGTTGTTGAGCGCCTCGACGCCGTCCGCGGTGACCACCACGATGTCCTCGATCCGCGCGCCCCAGCGGTCCGGAAGGTAGATGCCGGGCTCGACGCTGAAGGCCATGCCGGGTTCGAGGGTCAGGTCGTTGCCGCCGACGATATAGGGCTCCTCGTGCACGTCGAGCCCGATTCCGTGGCCGGTCCGGTGGATGAAGTACTCGCCGAATCCGGCCTCGGCGATCACCCGCCGGGCGGCGGCGTCCACATCCTGCGCGGTCACGCCGGGACGCACCGCCCCGACCGCGGCCCGCTGTGCCCGGCGGAGGACCTCGTAGGTCCCGGCCACATCGGCGTCCCGGGGCTCGCCGACGGCGTAGGTGCGGGTCGAGTCCGAGTTGTAGCCCTCCGGAAGCGGGCCCCCGATATCGATCACCACGACATCCCCGGGCTCGATCACCCGTCCGGAAACATCATGGTGCGGGCTCGCGCCGTTCGGGCCCGAGCCGACGATCACGAAGTCGGCGTGCGCGTGGCCCTCTTCCACGATCGCGGCGGCGATGTCCGCGCCGACCTCGGCCTCGGTGCGGCCGGGGCGCAGCCACTCACCCATCCGCGCGTGCACGCGGTCGATCGCGACACCCGCGCGCCGCAACGCGTCGATCTCCGCGGCGTCCTTGCGCATCCGCAGCTCCCGCACGACGGGCCCGGCCAGCGTCTGCTCGGCGTCACCGAGCGCCGCGCGAAAAGCGAGCACGTGCAGCGCGATGGTGTTGTCGCTGACCGCGACCCGGCCCGGCTTGCCCAGCCGGCCGGCCACGATCCGGTACGGGTCGTCGCCGTCGACCCACGTGACCACCTCGATGCCCAGCTCGCCCATCGGCACATGCGCGTATCCGGGCGCCTCCAGCTTCGGCACGACCAGCGCGGGCACGCCGCCGCCCGCGGGCAGCACGAGGGTGGTCAGTCGCTCGAAGGAACCCCCGGCCTCGCCGATCAGGTAGCGCAGGTCCGAACCCGGCGCGATCAGCAGGGCATCGGTCCCGGCGTCGGCTGCCGCCCCGCGGGCGCGGTCGAGGCGGGTACGAAGGATGGCCGGGTCCAGGGTCTGGGGCGGTCGGCTTGACATGGGGGAAAGGGTATCGGCTCACGCCCTGGCCCGGGCCGTGGCAGGCTGTCCTCGTGACGCTGGCCCTGCTGGACTCCGCGAGTCTGTACTTCCGCTCGTTCTACGCGCTGCCCGAGTCGATGACCGCACCGGACGGCACGCCGGTCAACGCGGTGCGCGGGTTCGCCGACACGCTCGCCAGGATCCTCACCGACCGGCGGCCGTCCCGGCTCGTCGCCTGCCTGGACGCCGACTGGCGGCCCCGGTTCCGGGTCGAGTTGCTGCCCAGCTACAAGGCACACCGCGTCGCCGACGAGGAGGCGAACGCCGAAGAGGTGCCCGACACCCTCACTCCGCAGGTCCCGATCATCCTCGACCTGCTCGACGCCGTCGGGCTGGCCACCGCGGAGGCGGCCGGTTTCGAGGCGGACGACGTCATCGGCGCGCTCGCCGGGCGGGAGAAGCAGGACCCGGTCGAGGTGATCACCGGGGACCGCGACCTGTTCCAGCTCGTCCGCACCGATCCGACGCCGGTCTCGGTCGTCTACGTCGGCAAGGGCTGGGCCAAGGCCGAGGTGCTCGGGCCGGGCGAAGTGGCCGAAAGGTACGGCGTGCCCAGGGACAACGCCGGTCCCGCCTACGCCGACATGGCGGTGTTGCGCGGTGACCCGTCCGACGGCCTGCCAGGGGTCGCCGGGATCGGCGAGAAGACGGCCGCCAAGCTCATCAGCCAGTTCGGCTCGGTCGAGGCCCTGCTCGACGCGGCGAAAACGGGCAGCCGCGAACTGCCGCTGAAACTGCGGATCAAGCTCACCGGCGCCGAAGAGTACCTGACGGCCGCTCCGGTCGTCGTCCGCACCGCCGTCGACGCGCCGGTGAGTCTTTCCGGCCCCGACACCGTGCCGGCCGCGCCCGCCGACCCCGGCCGGGTCGGCGCGCTCGCGGAACGCTGGAATCTCGGCGGTTCGGTGAAGCGTCTCCTCGCCGCGCTCGGGGCACGGCGGTGAATTCTCCGCTGACTTCCCAGCTTCCGCTGTCAGCTCGCGCCCCGGGCGGCGACGGCCCGGCGCAGCGCGGCCGGAATCGGCTCGATGGCCTCACCCAGTGCCGCGATCCGGGCCTTGAAGCGGCGGCGAGTCCGTCCGTTGAGGACAGTTCGCAGCCCGGCCGCGGCGGCCAGGGCGGCAAGCGCGGCCACACCGGGGTCGACACGGGACTCGGGCTGGTCGCCGAGGACGGCGTCCTGAACGTCCGACACGAGCCGCCGCGCGTCCTCGGGTGCCAGGAGTGTGATCTTCATCGTCGGGAACAGGCCGAGGACCCGGGCCCGCCCGAGTTCGAGCACGCCCGCGTCCGCCAGCCGGTTCGCCATGACCTGGACGATGCGGCGGTCACGGTCGATCCACCGCCGCCACGAACGGGGCCGGGACTCCGTGATCTCGTCCAGGACCCCTTGCGGCAGCGGGTCGAGATGCCACGCCGGGCCGGCGGGCACGGCCTTGCCCGCCTCGTTCCGGAGATGACCGCGCAGGACGAGATCGGCCAGCACGGCCGCCCGGAGCACCAGATTCAACTCGTCGCGCTGGGTCAGCCGCTGCCGGCCGTGGTCGACCGCGAGCAGGAAAACCTTCTCCGGCAGCGATTCAGGTAGTCTCGTCATCGTCTATTCCGTCCTCAGTGGACTTTCGCGGCCGTCCGGGACGGCGCATCCGGCCGACTTCGCGGGGCAGGCGGCCGCCCTCGGAAAGCGCCTTCCGCAACAGGAACTCGATCTGCGCGTTGGTGCTGCGCAGCTCGTCGGCCGCCCACCGGGCGAGCGCGTCGTGCACGGCGGGATCGAGCCGCAGCAGGATCTTCTTCCGCTCGGCGCGTTTCCCGGTGTCGCCGCCGCCAGGCACTACTGGTAGAGCGTTCCCGTGTTCACGACCGGCTGGGCGTCCCGGTCGCCGACGAGCACCACGAGCAGGTTGCTGACCATCGCCGCCTTCCGCTCCTCGTCCAGCTCCACCACATCGTGCTCGGCGAGCCGGCTCAGCGCCATCTCGACCATGCCGACCGCGCCCTCGACGATCCGCTGGCGGGCCGCGACGACCGCCCCGGCCTGCTGGCGCCGCAACATCGCCTGCGCGATTTCGGGGGCGTAGGCGAGATGCGTGATGCGCGATTCGATCACGCTCACCCCGGCCGGCGCCACGCGCGCCCCGATCTCCGCGGACAGCTTCTCGGTGATCTCGTCCGCGTTGTCCCGCAACGAGAGCCTGCCGTCGTCGCTGTCGTAGGGGTAGGCGTTGGCGATGTGCCGCACCGCGGTCTCGGTCTGGATGCCGACGAACTTGACGAAATTGTCCACTTCGAACAGTGCCTGGGCGGTGTCGCGCACCTGCCAGACCACCACCGCGGCCAGTTCGATCGGGTTCCCGTCCGCGTCGTTTACCTTGGTGACGGCGGTCTCGTGGTTCCGGACCCGGGTGGAGACCGGACGCCGCGCCGAGAACGGGTTGACCCACTGCAGGCCGTCGTTGCGCAGTGTCCCGATGTACCGGCCGAGCAACTGCACGACCCTGGCCTCGCCGGGCGCGACCGCGGTGAGGCCGGCCACCAGCAGCGCGGCCACGACCAGCAGCGCCGGACCTGCGGCGAGCAGCGCGACCACCTGGCCGCCGATCCCCTTGACGAGCGCCTCGATCCCGCCGAGGACCAGCAGAACCGCGAGCCCCAGCATCAGGAACCCGGGAACGGCACGCACGAGCCGCTCGCGCGTGCGCGGTACCGGCATTTTCGGGATTTCCGGAGTTTGCTCTGCCATCATGGTTCGACCTTCCCCATACACTTGCCGACACCCGCCGGTTAGTAGCATAGTGATATCATATTATTCGTTGGGGACGAGAGGGGATGACTGGGGTGGTTCGACGGCTGGAGATCGACGCGATCTCCAAGAGATACGGCGACGTGGTGGCCTTGCGGGAGATGGCCTTCGACGTCCGGGCCGGGGAACTGTTCGGTTTCGTCGGCAGCAACGGTGCCGGCAAGACCACGACGATGCGGATCGTGCTGGGGGTACTCGCCGCCGACGGCGGCGAGGTGCGCTGGGACGGCAAGCCGATCACGCTGACGACCCGCAGGCGGATCGGGTACATGCCGGAAGAACGCGGCCTCTACCCGAGGATGAAGGTCGCCGAGCAGTTGGTGTACCTGGCCCGGCTGCACGGGATGTCGGCCGGCCAGGCCCGGCGTTCCGCGGATGAATGGACCGAACGGCTCGGCGTGGCCACCCGCCGCGACGACGAGGTGCAGAAACTCAGCCTCGGCAACCAGCAGCGGGTTCAGCTCGCCGCGGCCCTGGTGCACGAACCGGACATCCTGGTGCTCGACGAGCCGTTCTCCGGGCTCGACCCGGTCGCGGTCGACGTGATGAGCCAGGTCCTGCGCGAGAAGGCGGCCGAAGGCGTGCCGGTGGTGTTCTCCAGCCACCAGCTGGACCTGGTCGAGCGGCTGTGCGACCGGGTCGGCATCGTCCGGAGCGGGCGGATGGAGGCCTGCGGCACGGTGGACGAGTTGCGGTCCGGCGGGACCACCCGGTTGCTCGTGGACGCGCCCGGGGCGCCGGATGGGTGGGCCGACGATCTGCCGGGGGTGACCGTGCTCGGCCGAAACGGCGCCCGGACCGAACTCGAACTCGGCGACCGCGCCGACGACCAGGCGGTGCTGAAGGCCGCGCTGGCCACCGGGCCGGTGCACGAGTTCACGCGGCGGCAGTCCTCCCTGACCGAACTGTTCCGCAACGTAGTCACGCACGAGGAGGCCGGCCGATGAACTTCGAAATGGGCATTTGGCAGCCGGTCGGGCTGGTCGCCTCACGTGAGATCAGCACCCGGCTGCGCGCCAAGGCGTACCGGATCAGCACACTCGCGCTGCTGATCACCATCGTGGGGTTCACCGTGGTGATGAAGCTGATCGGCGGCAGCGCGTCCACCACCAACGTCGGTTTCGTCGCACCGACCGCGCCCCAGGCCGCGTCGTTACAGGCCACCGCGAAGGCGATCGGTCAGGAGGTCACCACCACGCAGGTGGCCGACGAGGCCGCGGGCCGGGCCAAGGTCGGCGACGGATCGCTCGACGCGGTGCTGATCGGCGACGGGACCCGTGTCGAGGTCGTGGTGAAGAAGGACCTCGACCAGAACCTGCGCAACGCGCTCAACGTGGTGGCCGGGCAACTCGCGCTCAACCAGCAGATCGTGAGTCTCGGCGGGGATCCCTCGCGGGTGAACGCCGCGGTGGCGAACGCGAGTGTGACCGTCCAGCCACTGGAGCAACCCCACGAGTACAACGGCCAGCAACTGGTGCTCGGCATCATCGCCGGGATCCTGATCTACATTTCCCTGATGCTCAACGGCCAGGGTGTGGCGCAGGGCGTGGTCGAGGAAAAGACCAGCCGGGTGGTCGAACTGTTGCTGGCCACGATCCGGCCCTGGCAGCTGATGGCGGGCAAGGTGCTCGGCATCGGCGCGGTCGGGCTGCTGCAGGTGGTGCTGGTCGGGGCGGTGGGCATCGCCGCGGCACTGGGCACCGGGGTGCTGACGATCTCGGTGTCGGCGGCGGTGGGCACGGTGATCTGGGTGATCGTGTGGTTCCTGCTGGGCTTCCTGATGTACTCGATCGTCTTCGGCGGGCTGGGCGCGCTGGTCTCCCGGCAGGAGGATGTCGGCGGAGCGGTCACCCCGGCGCTGATGTTCGTCGTCGTCGGGTACGTCATCGGCATTTCGGTCCTGCCGTCGGACCCCGGCAACTCACTGGTCGAGGTGCTCTCGATCATCCCGGTGTTCGCGCCGACCCTGATGCCGATGCGGCTGGCGATGGGCGGGGTGCCGGTCTGGGAGGCCGGCCTGTCCGTCGTGCTGGTGGTGGCGGTCATTCCGGCACTGATCTGGCTGTCCGGCCGGATCTACCGCAACGCCGTGCTCCGCACGGGCGCCAAGGTCAGGCTCCGGGAGGCGCTGCGCGCCTGAGAGCGGTCGCCGGTAGCTGCCGGTGGCCGGCGCTACCTTCAGCGCATGACGTTGTCAGTGCGTGACCGAGAGCGATTCCTGGCCGAACCTCACATCGGTGCGTTGGCGGTGGCATGGACGTCGGACCGTGCCCCGCTGACGGTCCCGACCTGGTACCGCTACACGCCAGGTGGGGAACTGTGGATCCACACGGGGCCGGATTCGCGGGAGGCCCGGGCGATTCGAGCCGCGGGGCGATTCAGCCTGATGGTGCAGCGGACGGAACCGACTGTGCGCGACGTATCGGTGGCAGGACCGGTCACCCGGGTCGCCCCAGGCGGTCCGGAGCGGTCCTGGGAGATGGCCGCACGAGACCTGCCACCGGACCGGGCCGCCGACTTCGTGGAGTACGAACGAATTCAACTCGGCGAGCATGTTGGCATCCGCATGCGACCGGACAACTGGTTGTCTGCGGACCTGGGTTCGTTCTGATCAGAACGGCGTGCCGCACCAGGGCGACACCGGCACCCGGAACAGGTCGTCGGCATGGTGGGGCGCGCCGGGGTCCACGGCCTCGATCCGGCCGGTGGCCGCGAGCGCGCTGGCGCGCCACTCCCCCAAATAGATCATCGCGAGGGTGTCGGCGTCGAGCCGCAGTTGCGCGCGAGCGTCCGTCCGCGAGGCACCGTCGGCGGTCACCCGGTAGCGGCCCCCGTTCTGAGGCAGCAAGGTGTCGCGGACCTCCAGCACAACGGGCTCCCCGGCCCGATAGGTGCGCGCGGCGAGCGCGGCGGGGACGTCGAGGATTCGCACCCACAGTTCGTCCCAGGCCCCGGTGACCTCGCAGGCCCTCGAGTCGACGAGCATCGCGGTGAACGGCTCGTCGACCGGGCGCGACGCCCGGATCTCGGACACCAGATCGATCTTCAGGAGGAACCGCCACAGGCCGGCCAGCGCCGGCACGCTCGCCGCGTGCAAGTCGCGCACGCGCAACAGCGCGCCCGGGAGCGTCACCTCATGGCGGTCTATAGGCTTGTAGAGCACGAAGCCGTCGTCGCCGCCGGGACCGGTATGGACGGCGGTGAGATGTTCTCCGACGATCCGGTGCCGGGCGTAGTGCCACCAGCGCTCGCGCCGCTCGATCATGCCCGGCCGGCGGAGCCCGATCCGCTCGTACAGCCGGGGAATCAACTCGAGCGCCTCATCCACTTCGATCAGCCGGACCCTGCCGCCCTCCGGCACGTGATCGCGGAACCGCACTCGGTGCCGGATGAGCCGCACATCCTGGCAGCGGGTCGCGATGCCATAGCCGAAGCGGCCGTAGATCGTGGTTTCGCTGGCGTGCAGCGCGGCCAGGACTTCGCCCCGGCCGACCAGGTCGCGCAGCTGCTCCCGCATCATCGCGGTGAGCACCCCGCGCCGGGTGTGATCGGCGCGGACACCGACCCCGTCGACGGCCGCGGCAGGCACCACCCGGCCGCCCGGCACCGCCATCGCCGTGCCCACGGAACTCGCCACGCCGATCGGCTCGTCGCCGGCGAAGGCCCCGATCTTGCGCTCGGCGGGAAACGCCTCCCGGCGCTTCTCCCAGAACTCGTCGGTCAGCGGCGGAGCGTGCAGCGCCCGGCCCAGCACGTCGAACAGCGCGCGCTGCTCGCCCTCGACCACCGGGCGCACCACGAAATCGGCCATGGCTTCAGAAGTGGGTCCCGCACCAGGCGGCGACCCTGGTGCTGAACAGGCGATCCGCCCGCGCCACCGATGACGGATCGATCGGCTGGATCCACCCGGTGTCGGCGAGCGCGGACGCCCGCCACGCGCCGAAGTACAGCATCGCGAGCGCGTCCACGCCGAGCCGGAATCCGGCGGGCTCGCCGGTCCTGACGACCTGCCCGGAGGACACGAGGTAGCGGCCGGAATTGGCCTCCAGCACCGGATCCACGACCTCGATCACCACGGACTCCCCCTCGTACTCGCGCGCCGCCAGTGCGGCCGGAACGTCCACCAGGCGCAGCCAGGCATCGTCGTCCTCGCCCGCGATCGGCGCACACATACGCGCGTCGGTGAACAGCAACGCGGTGGGCTCGTCGGCCGGGCGGCCTTCCAGCCTGATGACGTCGACCAGATCGACGCCGAGCAGGTACCGCCAAAGCCCGGCGAAGGTTTCCGCGTTCGCGGCGTGCATGCTGATGACGTCGAGCACGCCGGGATCGCCGTGACGTGACCTCTCGGTGGTGTAGACCACGAAACCGTCGGGCCCATCCGGTCCGTTGTGGACGGCCGCCACGATCGGGTTCTCCGCCTTGCGCGCGTGCCGCTCGAAGGCGGCCCACCAGTACGGCGGCCGGGTCATCATGCCCGGCCTGGTGTGCGGTAGCGCGTCGTAGATCCGCGGGAGCCGCTCGAAGATCCCGTCCACCCCGAGCAGGTCGATCTCGCCCCCGGTGGGCACCTCGGGCCGCAGCACCGCTCGCCGCCGGTCGACCCGGTAGTCCCGGGTCCTGGTCGCGATGCCGTACCCGAAGCGGCCGTAGATCCGGCCTTCGCTGGCATAGAGCATGGCCACCGGCACGCCACGGGTATGCAGCTCGCGCAGTTGCGTCCGCATGAGTTCGGTGAGCACTCCGCGGCGGGTGCGGTTCGCCCGCACCCCCACCCCGGTGACCGCGGCCATCGGCACCCGGTTCCCGCCGGGCACAGTCACGTCCGCGTCGAACGACCGGGCGGTCCCGATCAGTTCGCCGCCAAGGGGGTCTGGGGGCTTGCCCCCAGTCGGGGTCCGGGGGTCGAACCCCCGGAAAGCAGAGCGGTCCGGGGGCCTGCCCCCAGTCGGGGTCCGGGGGTCGAACCCCCGGAAAGCAGAGCGGTCCGGGGGCCTGCCCCCAAGTCGGAGTCCGGGGGTCGAACCTTCGGA
>NZ_DATELF010000161.1:0-13040 GCF_035276945.1 Amycolatopsis sp.
TGTTGAGGTGAGTCCCCATCCGGTACTCACGGCGGCGATCGAAGAGTCCGTTGAACCGGTCGGCGGGACCGTTGTGGTGGGGTCCCTGCGCCGCGACGATGGTGATCTTGATCGTTTCCTGCTCTCCGCCGGTGAACTCCACGTCCGCGGTATCGACATCGACTGGTCCACGTGCTTCACCGACACCGGCGCCCGCCGGATCGACCTACCCACCTACCCCTTCCAACACCAGCGATACTGGGTGCCCTCACGGGCCGCGGCCGACGTCACGGCGGCCGGGCTGGACCAAGGTGACTCTCCGCTGCTCGGTGCGGTCCTCGACCTCGCCGAGCCGGGCAGCCTGGTCTGCACGAGCGTGCTTTCCCCGCGCACCCACCCGTGGCTCGCCGACCACGTCGTACTGGGCTCGGTGGTGGTTCCGGGCGCCGCGCTGGTCGAACTCGCGCTCAAGGCCGCCGACCAGGTCGGCTGCGAACGGGTGGACGAGCTGGTCATCGAGGCACCCATGCAGCTGGCCGGGCGTGGCGGCATGCGGGTGCAGGTGGTGGTGGGGGAGCCGGACGAAGCCGGCCGCCGCTCGCTGGCGATCCACGCGCGGTCCGGCAGGGCGGAAACCTGGACGCGGTACGCGCGCGGGGTCGTGGCGCCACGAGATCCGCGACCGGATCCCGAGTTCGGTGCCTGGCCGCCGCCGGGTGCCGCCCCCTTGGCGTTGGACGGTTTCTACCCCTGGCTGGCCGAGACCGGCATCAGTTACGGCCCGGTCTTCCAGGGGCTGCGGGCGGCTTGGTCGCGCGGGGACGAACTGTTCGCGGAGGTCGCGCTGCCCGAGGGAGTCAACGATGCCTCCCAGTTCGGTCTGCACCCGGCGTTGCTCGACGCGGCCCTGCACACCACCGCGGTCCGCGAACTGGCGGGCGGCGCCGCCCAGCCGGCCAAACGGAGCCTGCTCCCGTTCGCGTGGACCGGCATCGAACTCCACGCCACCGGTGCCTCGGCGCTGCGGGTGCGAATCTCTCCCGCGGGATCAGACGGTGTCACCGTGAAGCTGGCCGATCCCGCGGGCCGGTTGGTGGCTTCTGTCGACGGACTGGTGATGCGGGAGATCTCCGCCGCGCAGCTGAAGTCCACGCCGGGTACCGGCGACGATGCGCTGTACCACGTCGAATGGCGTGAGATCGGCGTGCCGGCCGCGCCGATCACGGGCGGGTGGACCGTGCTCGGCAGCGGGGCGACGGACGCCGTTCGGGCGCTCCGTGCCGGGGGTGTCGAGGCCGTGGCCGCCCCCGAGTCGCCGGCCGGTGCTCCCGCGTATCGGGTGCTCGCGTCGTTGCGGCAGTGCCTGGCCGGACCCGATGCCACGCGCCTGCTGGTGCTGACCCGCGACGCGGTCGAGGTCGGCGGGGTGCGGGTGGATCCAGCCGAAGCGGCCGTCTGGGGACTGGTGCGTTCGGCCCAGCTCGAACATCCGGACCGGATCGTCGTGGTGGACACCACCGAGCACGAAAGCGATGTCCTGGGCGGGGTACTGGCCTCGGGTGAACCGCAGGTCGCGATCCGTGCCGGCACGGCGGTGGTACCGCGGTTGGCGCGGCGGCCGGTGACAGGCCGTCTGGTTCCGCCAGAGGGGTTCTGGCACCTGGCGGCCGGTGGCGACACACTCGACAATATGTCCCTTGTGGACAGTCCGGCTGCCGCGGGGCCGCTTGCTCCCGGGCAGGTCCGGATCAGCGTGCGGGCCGCGGGCCTGAACTTCCGGGACGTGCTGGTGGCACTGGGCATGGTGCCGGCCAAGGACGGCATCGGCAAGGAGGCGGCCGGCGTGGTGCTCGAGGTCGGTCCAGACGTGACCGGCATCGCGGTCGGGGACCGCGTGCTGGGCCTGGTCCCGGCGTCGTTCGGCCCGGTTGCCATCGCGGACCACCGGCTGGTCGCGCCGATCCCTGCCGGCTGGTCGTTCGCGACGGCCGCGTCAGTGCCCGTGGCGTTCCTGACGGCGTATTACGCCTTGGCCGACCTCGGCGGCGTGGCCGCGGGCGAGGCGGTGTTGGTGCACGCGGCCGCGGGCGGAGTGGGCATGGCCGCGGTCCAGCTCGCCCGGCACCGGGGCGCCGACGTGTTTGCCACCGCGAGCACGGCGAAGTGGCCCGTGCTGCGTTCCCTGGGCCTTGCGGATGACCGGATCTTCGACTCGCGGAGCCCGGCGTTCCGGGACGACATCCTTGCCCGGACCGGTCAATGTGGGGTGGACGTCGTGCTGAACTCCCTGGTGGGTGAGTTTGTCGACGCTTCGCTCGACTTGCTGCCACGCGGTGGCCGTTTCCTGGAGATGGGCAAGATCGATGTCCGCGACGACAGCGATTGCCCCGTGGGTGTGTCCTATCGCGCGTTCGATCTGATGGAGGCAGGTATGGAGCGGATCCAGCGGATACTGCTGGAGCTGCTCGACCTGTTCGAGCGGAAAGTGCTGCGGCCGCCGCCGGTGCGTGCCTGGGACGTGCGGGACGCGCCCGAGGCGTTCCGGTTCGTCAGCCAGGCCCGGCACGTCGGCAAGGTCGTCCTGACCGTGGACCACGCGCCCGTGCGCGGGGGCACGGCGCTGGTCACCGGCGGTACCGGGACACTGGGTGGGCTCGTCGCCCGGCATCTGGTCGCCGCGCACGGCGTCGGGCATGTGGTCCTGGTTTCCCGCCGGGGCGCCGACGCCGAGGGCGCCGCCGAGCTGGCGGCGGAGCTGACCGGCGCGGGTGCCAGGGTCGCCTTCGAGGCCTGCGACGTCGCCGACCGGGACGCACTGCGCGGGGTACTGGCACGGATGTCCGCGGAGCACCCGCTGACGGTCGTGGTGCATGCGGCGGGTGTGTTGGACGACGGGATGGTCGAGGAGTTGACCCCGCGGCGGATGGACAACGTCTTCCGGGCGAAAGCGGTCGGCGCCGAGCACCTGCACGAGCTGACCAAGGACCTCGATCTCGCCGCGTTCGTCCTGTTCTCCTCGGCCTCCGGCCTGTTCGGCGGCCCAGGGCAGGGGAATTACTCGGCAGCGAACGCGTACCTGGACGGTCTGGCGCACCGGCGGCGGGCCGAGGGGCTCCCGGCGGTGTCGATCGGCTGGGGGCTGTGGGCGCGGGCGACCGGGATGACCGGCCATCTCACCGAGGCCGACCACCGCCGGATCGCCAGCGGCGGGATGCGACCGCTGTCCACCGGCCACGGGCTCACGCTGCTGGACGCCGCCGTGCGCTCGGGCACGGCGGCCTGTATCGCGATGCGGATGGACAGCGTGGCCTTGCACGCCCTGCCCGGACCGGTTCAACCGATACTGCGCGAGCTGGCCGGGCCCGCCCCCCGCCCGAAGGCGCACGCGGGCCCGGCCACCGCGGAATCGTGGGCACAGCGGCTCGCCGGGCTACCGTCCGAGAAGCAGGAGCAGGCCATCCACGACCTGGTCCGGACCGAAGCCGCCGCAGTGCTCGGGCACACCGGCGTCGGCGGGCTTCCTCCGGACCGGACGTTCAACGAACTCGGGTTCGACTCGCTGACCGCCGTGGAGCTGCGGAACCGCCTCAGCGCCGCCGTCGGGGTGCGGCTTCCGGCGACACTGATCTTCGACTACCCGACGCCGGAGGCGCTCGCCGGGCAACTGAGAAGTTCGCTCGAACCGCGCCCGGCACCGTCCGGGCTGCTCGGTGCCCTGGACCGGCTCGACGAACTGCTGTCCGGCCCGGCCGACCCGGCGGTCCCGCCCGATGTGATCACCGCACGACTGCGCGAGCTGCTGGTTCGAGCCGCCGGCCCGGGCACCGGCGTCGTCGACGTCGAGACGGCGACCGATGACGAACTCTTCGACCTCGTCGACAACGGACTCTTTTCGGGGGCTGAAATCCATGGCGAATGAGGAAAAACTGCGGACCTACCTCAAACGAGCGCTCGGCGAGGCCCAGCAGGCGAACAACCGGATACAGCAGCTCGAAGCCCAGCTGACCGAACCGATCGCGATCATCGGTATGGGCTGCCGGTTTCCCGGCGGGGTGGCCTCGCCCGGCGACCTGTGGCAGCTGGTGGCCGGTGCGCAGGACGCGATGTCGGACTTCCCGGACGACCGGGGCTGGGACCTCGCCGGACTCTACGACCCGGACCCGGACACCCCGGGTAGGACCCATACGACCGCGGGGGGATTTCTCCGGGATGCCACCGAGTTCGACGCCCGGTTCTTCGGGATCTCCCCACGCGAGGCGGTGGCGATGGACCCGAACCAGCGGTTGCTGCTGGAAACCGCGTGGGAGACCGTCGAGCGAGCCGGACTCGACCCGGCGTCGTTGCGAGGGCACCGGGTCGGCGTGTACGCCGGGGTGAGCAACGACGACTACGGCCTCCGGTTCCAGCCGGCACCCGCCGAACTGGAAGGTTGTCTGGGCAACGGAACCGCGGGCAGCGTCGCGTCCGGCCGGATCGCGTTCACGCTGGGTCTGGCCGGACCCGCGGTGACCGTTGACACCGCATGTTCGTCGTCGCTGGTGGCGATTCACCTGGCGGCGCAGGCGCTGCGCCTGGGCGAGTGCTCGATGGCACTGGCCGGCGGTGTCACCGTGATGGCCACCCCGAGCCTGCTGATCGAGTTCTCCCGGCAGCGCGGCCTGGCGGCGGACGGCCGGTGCAAGGCGTTCGCCGGAGCCGCCGACGGGACCGGCTTCAGCGAAGGGGTGGGCCTGGTCCTGCTGGAGCGGCTCTCGGCCGCCCGCCGCGACGGCCACCGGGTCCTCGCCGTGCTGCGGGGATCCGCGGTGAACCAGGACGGGGCGTCGAACGGGTTGACGGCACCGAACGGCCCGGCGCAGCAGCGGGTCATCCAGGCGGCGCTCGCGAACGCACGGCTGGCCGCGACCGACGTGGACGTGGTCGAGGCGCACGGGACCGGGACCCGGCTGGGTGACCCGATCGAGGCGCAGGCCCTGCTGGCGACCTACGGGCGGGACCGGCCGGCGGACCGGCCTCTGTGGCTCGGTTCGCTGAAGTCGAACATCGGGCACACCCAGGCCGCCGCGGGGGTCGCCGGGCTGATCAAGACGGTGCAGGCACTGCGGCACGAGCTGCTGCCGGAAACCCTGCACGTCGACGTGCCCACGCCGGAAGTGGACTGGTCCGCGGGTTCGGTGGAGCTCCTGCGGGATTCCAGGAGCTGGCCGCGGGGAGACCGGCCGCGGCGGGCCGGTGTGTCGTCGTTCGGGGCGAGCGGGACCAACGCACACGTCATCCTGGAGGAGGCTCCGGAGCCGGACGATCCGGGTGGCCCACCCGCGTCGCGTCGGCCGAAGACGGTGCCCCTGCTGGTGTCCGGGAAGAGCGAAGCCGCCGTTCGCGCCCAGGCGGCGCGCTTGCTGTCCTATGTGGAGAGAGCGCCGGAGGTGAGCCTGGCCGATGTCGGGTTCACGCTGGCGACGGCCCGGACCAGCTTCCCGCACCGGGCCGCCGTGCTGGCCGGCGATCGCGACGCGGCCCTGGCCGGGTTGGGCGCGCTGGCCCGTGACCAACGGGCCGCGGGAGTGCTGCGGGGCGTGGCGGACGAAAGCCCGACGGCGTTCCTGTTCACCGGCCAGGGCGCGCGGCGGGCCGGTGTGGGCCGCGAGCTCCACGCCGTGTTCGGCGTGTTCGCCGAGGCGTACGACGAGGTGACCAAGCACCTCGACCCCCTGCTGGCACACCCGCTCGCGGACGCACTGACCACGGAGCTGCTGGACCGTACGGAATTCGCCCAGCCGGCCCTGTTCGCGCTCGAGGTGGCGTTGTTCCGGCTGGTCACCTCCTGGGGCGTGCGGCCGGCGTTCCTGCTGGGACACTCGGCCGGCGAGATCGCCGCCGCACACCTCGCCGGGGTGCTTTCCCTGGCGGAGGCGGCGACTCTGGTCGCCGCGCGCGGGCGGCTGATGCAGGCCCTGCCGCCCGGTGGCGTGATGGTGGCGGTCGCGGCCACGGAGGAAGAGGTCACGCCGCTGCTCACCGACCGGGTGAGCATCGCCGCGATCAATGGTCCGGCCTGGGTCGTGCTGTCGGGCGACGAGGATGCGGTCACCGCGGTGAGCGAGCAGTGCGCGAGCTGGGGCCGCCGGATCAAGCGGCTGCCGGTCCGCCACGCGTTCCATTCGCCACGGATGGACGGCATGATCGACGAGTTCCGCCGCGTGGTCGGCGGTCTGACCTTTCAGCGGCCGCGGATCCCGTTCGTGTCCACGGTCACCGGCGAACTCGCCGACGCCGATATGCTGTGCGATCCGGAGTACTGGGTGGAGCACGTACGACGGCCGGTCCGGTTCAGCGCCGGGATCGGCGCGTTGCGGGCCGAAGGCGTGGCCTCCTTCGTCGAGGTCGGTCCGGACGGCGTGCTGACCGCGTTGGTCCCCGAGTGCGCCGCGGCACCGGAGGGCGCCGACGATGTAGTGGCGGTTCCCTTGTTGCATAAGGGAAAACCTGAGGAAACGGCCCTGCTGACCGCCGTCGCGCAGCTGCAGGTCCGGGGTGCCGAGCTCAATGGGGCGGAGCTGTTCGCGGGGACCGGCGCGCGGTGCGTGGACGTGCCGACGTATGCGTTCCAGCGTGAGCGTTGCTGGTTCGAGGCCACCGCGAAGCTGGTCGGAGACGTTCCGGCCGGCGTGCGCCTGGCCGATCATCCGCTGCTGAACGCGGTAATGGACGTCGCCGGCGTGGCCGGACAGGTGTTCGTGTCCCGGTTGTCGGTGGCACGGCAGCCCTGGCTCGCTGATCACGTCGTGGCCGGTTCCGTCGTGGTGCCGGGCGTGACGCTGGTCGAGCTCGCACTGCGCGCGGGCGAGGAGCTGGGCTGCGGCGTGCTCGCCGAGCTGATCATCGAGGCGCCGGTCGTCCTGCCTGCCGGGGGTGAGGCACAGGTCCAACTGGTGGCCGGTGAGCGCGATGACACCGGTCGCCGGGAAGTCACCGTCTACGGCCGGGCGAACGACGGAACTCCGTGGACGCGGCACGCGAACGGCTATCTCGGCTCGGCTGCGAGCCGGCCGACGTTCGATGGGCGACCGTGGCCACCAGAGGATGCCACCCCTCTGGATGTCGACGCCTTCTATCGCGACGGCACCGGTTCGTTCACCTTCGGACCGGCATTCCGCGGCCTGCGGGCGGCCTGGACCCGCGGTGAAGAGATCTTCGCGGAAGTCGTCGCTCCGCCGGAAATAGGCGACGCGGCACGATATGGCTTGCATCCGGCGGTACTGGATGCCGCACTCCATGCCTTCGCGCTCCTGAACCTGTCCGTAAGGATCGGTCTGCCGTTCGCCTGGATCGGGGTCACCCGGCAGGCGCAGGGTGCGTCGCGCCTGCGGGTGCGGATCACCCCGGCCGGCCCAGACCGGGTGGCGGTGGCGATCGCCGACGACCAGGGCGCCCCCGTGATGTCGATCGACTCGCTGGTCGTGCGGCCGCTTTCCGCCGTGCTGCCCGGCATCGCGCCCGCCGCGCCACGCGGCTCGCTTTACGAGCTCTCCTGGGCCGGGGTGTCCATTGCGGACGAAGCGTGGCCCGGATCCGTCGCGGTGGTAGGCGATCCGGTGGCGATTCCCGGGGGCGCGCGCGTGGTGGCCGGTCTCGCCGAACTGCCCGGCGATCCGGCGCCGGAGCTGATCGTCGTTGCGGTACCCAGCGGGTCCACTGTGGATGGTGGACCGGCTGGGGCGGCGAGAGCGCTGACCGGCAGCATGCTGGAGCTGGTCCAGGAGTTTCTGGCCGGACCACGGTGGTCCTCGTCCCGCCTCGTCGTCCTGACCCGGGGCGCGGTCGCCGTCGCGCCCGGCGATGGGCCGACCGATCCCGCCGCCGCCGCGGTGTGGGGGTTGCTGCGGTCGGCACAGTCCGAACAGCCCGGCCGGATCGTGCTGGTCGACCACGACGGCGAAGACGTGTCCCTGGCGACGCTCGCCCAGGTGCTCGCCGGTGACCGGACGCAGTGGGCGATCCGTGGGGGAGAGGCCATGGCGCCCCGGCTGAACCGGCTGACGACTTCGGTTTCCGCTGCCACGAAGCCCTGGAACCCCGAAGGCACCGTCCTGATCACCGGCGGTACGGGAACGCTGGGCGGGCTGGTGGCCCGGCATGTCGTGGCCGGGTACGGAGTCCGGCACGTGCTTCTGCTCTCCCGGCGTGGCCGGGAAGCCCTCGGCGCCGCCGAGCTCGAAACGGATCTGGCCGCCCTCGGTGCCACGGTCACGATCAAGGCCTGCGACGTCGCGGACCGGCAGGAGCTGGCCGTGGCGCTGGCGGAGATCAGGCCCGCTCATCCGTTGACTGCCGTTGTGCATACGGCGGGGGTGCTCGACGATGGCGTGATCGAGGCGTTGACGCCGGAGCGGGTGGACACGGTGTTCCGGCCGAAGGTCGATGCCGCGTGTCACCTGCACGACCTCACGCGGGAGGAGGACCTGGCCGCGTTCGTCCTGTTCTCCTCGGCCTCCGGCCTGTTCGGCGGCCCAGGGCAGGGGAATTACTCGGCAGCGAACGCGTTCTTGGACGGCCTGGCACACCTGCGCCGGGCCGAAGGGCTGCCCGCACTGTCGGTGGCCTGGGGGATGTGGGCACCGGCCAGCGGCATCACCGCCCATCTCACCGACGACGATCTGCGGCGCGTCCGTGACCGGGGCATGCTCGCGCTCGAAGCGGAGGACGCGTTGAGCCTGTTCGACGCCGCGGGCGGCACCGGCCGGGCCACGGCGCTCGCGGTGGCGCTGGACCTGTCCGGGCTGCGTGAGCGGCCAGGGGATGGCTCGATCCATCCGCTGCTGCACGACCTCGTCGGGGCGGTGACCCGGCCGGCGACCGCGGTCGCGTCCTGGCCCGACCGGCTTCGCGGGAGGTCGGCCACGGAACAGTCGGCCGCGCTCGTAGACCTGGTCCGTACCGAAGCCGCCGGGGTGCTGGGCCACTCGTCGCTGGCCGAAATCGACGAGGATCAGGCGTTCTGGGACGTCGGATTCGATTCGCTGACCGCGATGGAGCTGCGGACCCGGCTGGCCGCGGCGACCGGGATCGCCCTCCCACCGACCCTGATCTTCGATCTGCCCACCCCGGGTGACGTGGCGGAGTTCCTGCGGACGGAACTCAGCCCGCCTGGGACCGAGAACGAAACCGGAGAGTGACCCGCGATGTTCGACGTCGAAAAGTACCTGCACCGACTCGGCTACGCGGGTCCGGTGGAGCCTACCGAGGCGGTTCTGCGTGAGCTGCACAAGCGCCATTTGATGGCGATCCCCTATGACACCGGGAGCGATCTCAGCACGCGTCCCCTCCCGGACAACCTCGCCCGCATCGACCTCGACCAGTGCTTCGAGGAGGTCGTCGTCGGCGGTCAGGGTGCCTACTGCTTCCCGCTCAACGGCCTGTTCCGCGCCCTGCTCGCCGAACTCGGCTTCGAGGTATCGCGGATCTCGGCGAGTATCAGCACTGGCACCACCTTCAGCCCCGATCGCTTGCACCTGTTCACCGGGGTCCGGCTGGATGGGGAGAACTTCCTTGCCGATGTCGGGTATTCCGGGCCATCGTTCCTCGAACCTCTACGCCTCGTCGAAGACGTGCAGAAGCAGTACGGTTGCTCTTTCCGGCTGGCCGCGGGCACCCACCGGGTACTGCGCCGAAAGGCGCGAAACGGAACCTGGCGCGATATCTACCGGTTCGCCTTCCAGGACCGGGATGTCCAACACTGGGACGGCTTTTCGAGCCTCCTCTCGGACTCGTTCAGCGAGACGGTTTTCAGAGGAACGAACATCTGTTGCCGGGCCACCGAAAACGGGCACCGGATGCTGGCCGGGAAGCGGTACCTCGAGGTCGTCGACGGCGTGGAGACCGTGCGCGCGCTAACGCGGCCGGCCGAATACCAGACGGTGCTGGAGTCTGTGCTCGGCGGCCGGCCGGCAGGACCCCGCAAGAACCCTCGTGACCAGCCGCGGTGATCACCGGCCGGGCAGCGACGGCTGGTAGCCGCCGAGGGCGAGACGGCCAGGGAAACCAGGGTTTCGGGGCGTTGTCCGGCGACGCGCAGCCCACGACGGCCATCGGCCGGCCCTGCTTCTGACCGAAGAGCACGTCAACGCTGTGCGCGGCGTGTACGAGATGCTCGCTGCTCCCGCGGTCGGTCCTTGCGGATCGCCCTGCGGGGTTTGTCTTTGCCGGCTCGAAGTCCCTGCCCGAGGATCTGCTCATCGACCTCACCATCTGCTCCGAGGCCCTGTTCGTCCACCGCACCAAGATCGTGCGCCGCGAGCGCAGGAAGGAGGTCCGAGTGTAGGTCCGGACTTCGTTTGCTGTGCGTAACTGCGCTTGAGATGGAGGCCGAACAGGCTCCCACCGACCCCACCCCCCCTCGACCCCCTAAGTGTTCACCGGGTAGCGCACGACCCGCCTCAGCGTCGGCAGCCCGTGGTATCTCTGGACCAAGGCGGTGTGTGCGAACTGCCCGCTACCTGATGATCTCTCGTCCACACCAGTCCGCTGGTCTTTCAGAAAGGTCCCCCGATGTTCGATGACACCGCGGGCGCTCAACTTTGGCGCATGGCCGACCTCGTGACCCCGATGTCGATCAGGGTCGCCGCAACCCTCCGGATCGCCGACCATCTCGCCGCGGGCACGATGGACCTGGATTCGTTGGCGCACCACACTGGTGCCGACGCCAAAACGCTGTGCCGCCTGATGGCTCACCTGACCACGATCGAAGTGTTCGCGGAGCCGGAGCCCGCCAAGTACGCGTTGGCGCGCCTTGGCGAACGCCTGGTGGACGACGGGCCGGGCGGTGCACGTTCCCTGTTGGACATCGAGACGTACATAGGTGGCAAGCACGTCAACGCTGCGCGCCTGCTCGAGGTCGTGCGCTCGGGCAGGCCGTTGACCGACTGGTGGGAGGAAATGGAAGCAGACAGCGCACGGTCGGCGGCGTTCGACGAGCAGATGGCCGGCCTGACGACGCCAACAGCGAACGCGGTGGCCGAGACCTTCGCCTGGTCCGACGTCGAGCATGTACTCGACGTCGGCGGCGGCAACGGCCTGTGGGCCAGCGTGTTGATGGAAGTGCACCCGCACCTGCGGGTCACGGTCGTGGACCGCCCGGGGCCGGCGGCCAGTGCGGTCCGCCGGTTCGCCGAAGCCGGCCAAAGCGATCGCGGAAATGCCGTCGCGCAGAGCTTCTTCGACCCGCTGCCGACCGGTGCGGACGTCTGTCTGCTGTCGGAGGTGCTGCTGGACTGGGACGACGAGCACGCCGACCAGATCCTCGGTCGCTGTGCCAACGCGCTCGGCGAGTCGGGGTGTGTGCTGGTCCTGCAGCCCCTGCTCGACCATTCCGACCGCGGCGCGTCCACGTCGCTCGACGTGCTGCTGATGCTGGGTGGCGGCCGGGCCCGTTCGGCCGCCGAACTGAGCGCGATGGGCGCGGCACATGGGCTCAACTTGAAGTCGATCACCTCCTCGACGTTGACGAACTCACTGGTCGAGTTCGTGCGGTCCTGACCACTCGGAAGGGTATGGGTGAAATCGTGCGCGCTGAGCTGATCCGACCTGCTGCTCTGTCACGACCGCGTTCCGCTGTGTTTCCGGCAATCTCGCGTTCGCGGATTCCCGCCTGCCGGTGACCTACGACGAGTTGCCCACCCGCACCGCGCGTTTTGCCGGCCGGCCCAGCGCACGCTGATCGCGTACCGATCTGCCTGGGCAACCGCGCCGAGGTGATCGAGGGCAATCTCGGCATCGTCCGCTGGATCCACGTACGGCGATACCGGAATGGCGTACTTCCTTTGGTGTCGGAGGCCACGCTGGCCGCCGTCCTGCGGCAACCGCACTCGGCGGTGAAATTCGCTTCGCCGGTGACCGGATCCCGACCATTTGCCCAGGTGATGCACTGCCGTCACAGTGTCGGCCGGAGCGCGCCTTTGGGATCGACGCCTATTTCGGTAAGGGTGGCCGCGTGATACGCGGGGCCGCTGGTGTGCCCTTGGTCCAGGCTGGCGTGCGCATCGCGCCAGAACCGTTGCAGCGGTTGGTCTCGCCGCAATGCCGACCCGCCCGAGCGCGTGAAGATCCTGTCGACCGCCGCGACCGCTCGCCAGGCGGCCCGTACCTGGTCACGCCGGCCGACCGCCCGGTGCTCGAACGATCTTTCGGCACCGGCGGCGAGCTGGTCGAAGACGCGGCTGGCGTTGTCCATCAGTTGGACTCGCGCACCGGCGATCTCCGCGGCCGCCGCACCGAGTTCCGGCAATGTTGCACCGGGTGCATCACGGCCTGAGGGGTTTGCCCTGGAACGTGTCGTCGCCTGGTCCTTCTTCGGGCTCGTCCTGCTGGCCTCGGTCTACCTCGACCACCACTACGTCGTCGACGGTATCGCCGGCATGGCCATCGCCGGTGTCATCTTCACCGCCACCGTCTACCTCAGTCGCCGGCGCTCGCGGTGATCTTGGTGCGCATCCGCTTGCGGCCCGGCGTCCACCAGTTGAGGTCGCCGAGCATCGTCATCGTGGCCGGGACGAGCAGGCACCGGACGACGGTCGCGTCCGCGGCGATCGCGACCGCCAGGCCGACGCCGAACATCTTGATCGTCGGGTCGTTGTTGGGCACGAACGCGAGGAAGACCCCGACCATGATCGCCGCCGCCGCGGTGATCACGCGGCCGGTGCCGAGCAGGCCCTCGCGGACCGATCGCAGGTTGTCCCCGGTCTGACTCCAGCGACGCTGGACCTCGCTCAGCAGGAAGACCTCGTAGTCCATCGACAGGCCGAACAGCAGGGCGAAGAGCATGAGCGGCACGAAGCTCGGAATGGGTACCGGACCGGAGAGCCCGATCCACGTCACACCCCATCCCCAGGTGAACACCGCCGTCAGGACGCCGTAGGCCGCTCCGATGGAGATGAAGTCCATGACGGCCGCTTTGAGGGCGAGCAGCGGTGCCCGGAAGGCGAGTAGCAGGACCGCGACCGACAGCAGCAGCACGACTGCGATGACGAGCGGCAGCTTGTCGGTGACCCGGTCGGCGAGATCCA
>NZ_DATELF010000162.1:0-40700 GCF_035276945.1 Amycolatopsis sp.
CATACCCGGCGTTGCCGCTCGGTCAGGTGCGGCTTCACCGCGTCGTAACGGCGGGCGAGAGAATCCATGACCACGCTCATAGCACAGACCATAGGCATCCCGAAGCAAAAAACTAAGTTATTTTACGACAATCCCTAAGAAGGACCGGATGGAGTACCGCCGGCTGGGACGCTCGAGCCCGCGGGTTTCCGTGCTGACCATGGGAACCATGACCTTCGGCGGTCGGGCGCGTTCACCGGCGTCGGCAGCACGGACGTCCCCGAGGCGCCGCCAGATCGACCGTCGCCTCGACGCGCTGGTCGACATCGCCGCCGCGCGAGGTGTCCCCGGCGCAGGTCGCGCCCGCCTACCTGCTCGGCAAGCCCGCCGTGACCTCGCTGGTGATCGGCGCCCGCACCGAGGAACAGCTGGCGGGCAATCTCGAGGCCGCCGAGTCGCGCCTGTCCGGCGAGGACCAATCGCGCTTGGACGCGGTGAGCGCCCCGCCGCTGCTTTACCCCTACCGCCATCAGGCGAAGATCGCGTCCGACCGGCTGAGCCCGGCCGACCGGTCGTTTGCTGCGTCCGTACCTGGCGTGCTCCCGGGCTCCGGGGCGAGCAGGACCGTGTTCGGGCGTGCGCCTCGTGCCGCGCTGATCATGATGCGGGGGACACGGTCAATTGCTTGTGCGGCAACACGTTCACCCGGCGACTGTCTACTTGCGACACTGGGACCGTCGCTTCCCGCGACGTTCGACGTCGGCTTGAAGCGGCCTTTCACGCGGGATCAGGCCCAGGTGACTCAGCCGTCCTTCCCGGCTGGCAGCTCCGGCGGCGCGCTCCGATACGTCGGCGGCGTGGCCGAAAGCTTGATGGGGTTACGGCACAACGCGACTTCGCCACCGTCCTCGCGGGGAACGTGGACGATCGGGTCGAGTCCCAGGCTGGTGGCGAGGTCGAAGGCACCGGCGATGTCGTTGACGACCCCGGCCGGGACCCGCGCCTTGGTCAGCGCGGTCGTCCAGCCGGTGGCCGGCCTCGTCGCGAGGAGCCGCTCGAGTTCGGCGCGGAGCACCGTCCGATGCCGCACTCGGCCGGTGTTCGTGGCGAAACGCGGGTCGGTCGCGAGGTGCGGGGCGCCGAGCACTTCGCACAGTGCCGCGAACTGGCGGTCGTTGCCGACGGCCAGCACCAGGTCGCCGTCGGCGCAGGGGAGTAGTTCGTACGGGGCGATGCTCGGATGCTGGTTGCCCATCCGCGCGGGCACGACACCGCCCGACGTGTAGGCGCTGGCCTGGTTGACCAGCGCGGCGAGCAGGCAGGACAGCAGGTCGATGTCGACGCGCTGGCCTTCGCCGGTCGTCCTCCGGTGGTGGAGGGCGGCCAGAATGCCGGTCGTGGCGAACAGTCCGGCGAGGACGTCGACCAGCGCCACGCCGGCTTTCTGCGGTTCGCCGCCGGGTTCGCCGGTGATGCTCATCAGTCCGCCGAGCGCCTGGATGAGCAGGTCGTAGCCGGGGAGTGCGGCCCCGGGGCCACGCCCGAAGCCGGTGATCGAGCAGTAGATGAGGCCGGGGTTTTCCGGTTGGAGCTGGTCGTGGTCGAGGCCGAACTCGGCCATCAACCCGGGCCGGAAGTTCTCGACCAGCACGTCGGCCGACACCGCCAGCCGTCGCGCCTCGGCGCGGTCGCCGGGGTCGCTCAGGTCCAGGACGAGGGCGTTCTTGTTGCGGTTGACCGCCTGGAAGTACGTCGCCTGACCGCGCTCGTCGTAGGGCGGGCCCCAGGTGCGGGTGTCGTCGCCGCGGCCCGGGCGCTCGACCTTCGTGACGCTGGCGCCGAGGTCGGCGAGCTGCATGGTCGCGAACGGGCCGGCGAGGATGCGGGAGAAGTCCAGGACCCGGAGGTTGTCAAGGGGCGGAGTCATGTGCGAACATCCCATCGTCGATTTTCGAAAATCGAAGATAGAGTGTTCCCACGTCCAAGGTCAAGGAGACCGCCCCATGCCCGCTTCAGTGGCCCCACAGGACTTCCTGTCCATCGACGCCGTGCTGTCCGAGGAAGAACGAGACATCCGCGACACGGTCCGCGCGTTCGTTCGCGACCACGTGCTGCCCGGGGTGGGGGAGTGGTTCGAGGAGGGACGGCTGCCCCGTGAGCTCGTCGGTGAGCTGGGCAAGCTCGGGGTCCTGGGCATGCATCTGGAGGGCTACGGCTGTGCGGGAACCAGCGCCACCGCCTACGGCCTGGCCTGCCTGGAGCTGGAAGCGGGGGACAGCGGGATCCGCAGCCTGGTCTCGGTGCAGGGGTCGCTGGCGATGTTCGCGATCCACCGGTGGGGCTCCGAGGAGCAGAAGCAGGAGTGGCTGCCCCGCATGGCGGCGGGCGAGGCCGTCGGGTGCTTCGGGCTGACCGAGCCGGATTCGGGGTCGGATCCCGGTTCGATGCGGACCTACGCCCGCCGTGACGGCGACGACTGGGTCCTGCGCGGCCAGAAGATGTGGATCACCAACGGCTCCCTGGCCGACGTCGCCGTCGTGTGGGCGCGCACCGAGGAGGGGGTGCGCGGGTTCCTGGTGCCCAAGGGCACGAAGGGTTTCACCACGCGGGACATCCACAAGAAGCTGTCACTGCGCGCATCGGTCACGTCGGAGCTGATTCTGGACGAGGTCCGGCTGCCCGGCTCGGCCATGCTGCCCCACGCGACCTCGCTGCGAGGTCCGTTGTCCTGCCTCAACGAAGCCCGCTACGGCATCGTGTGGGGCGCGGCGGGCGCCGCACGGGCCTGCCTGGAGTCGGCCGTGGACTACAGCACAACCCGCATCCAGTTCGGCAAACCGATCGCGTCCTTCCAGATCCAGCAGCAGAAACTCGCGGCGATGGCACTGGAGGTCAACCGGGCCACGGTGCTGGCGCTGCACCTGGGCCGGCTCAAGGACGCGGGGCTGTTGAAGCCGGAGCAGGTCAGCATGGGCAAGCTGGGCAACGTCAACGCCGCGCTGGAGGTGGCCCGCACGGCCCGGCAGGTGCTGGGCGCGAACGGGATCACGCTGGAATACCCGGTGATCCGGCACATGAACAACCTGGAGTCGGTGGTGACCTACGAGGGGACCGCGGACGTGCACGCACTGGTGATCGGTGGCGTGCTGACCGGGATCGACGCGTTCCGGTGAGGCCGTCACCGACGCGCCGGAATGGGCCGGGCACGACCGCGCAGCATGCGCTCGAGCACCTGCGGCGGGCCATTGTGGCCGGGCGTTACCGGCCCGGCCAACGGGTGCTCCAGGAGGAGATCGCCGAGACTCTCGGGGTCAGCCTCGCCCCGGTGCGGGAGGCGTTGCGGGTGCTGGAGCAGGAGGGCCAGGTCGTCTACCTGCCCCGGCGCGGGTATTTCATCACCGAACTGTACGTCGAAGATCTCCAGGAAATCTACGCGCTGCGGCAGTTGCTGGAGGAACGGGCGGTACGCCGCGCGTTACCCACTTTGGACCACGACGCCATCGAACGCATCGCGCTCGCCGCCCGGGACTGTGCCGAGGCTGCCGAGCGCGGCGACGTCGCCGCTGAACTGGAAGCCAACCGCCGGTTCCATTTCGGCATGCTCGACTCGCCCGACCAGACCCACACCATGCGCCTGATCCGGCTGCTGTGGGACTCCACCGAGGCCTACCGCGCGATGTACTACAACTCAGCCGAAGAACGCGCCACTACCGTCCATGCCCATGACGACATCCTCGACGCCTTACGCCGCAAGGACATCGACGAGGTGGTCGCCAAACTTGACGAACACCGGGAACGCGCTCTGCGAGTACTCACCGGAATCCTGTCCGACGACGGTTGATCAGACACCGCGAAAGTTTTTCGACGGCCACTGCCCCGAAATCCGGCAACATTACCTTCTCGGGTCCCCCGACGGGCCGGTGATGTGACGGAGGTGGCGGCACGGGCGATGGGAACCAGCGATGCATGGCATTGCGCGACAGGCTGTTTTTCCGGCGAGCCCGAAGTACCCTGCCTCAGGGCGAGACGGCGATCGCCGCGGGCGGCAGGCTCACCTCGACGTGTCGACCTCCACGCGTTGCGTCCCGATGTCGCAGCGTGGCGAGAATGCCGATAACGGCCTGATTTCCGCGATCAAGTCGAAACCGAGATCCTGGCGCGGTAGAGCCCGGTGATGGGGCTACGAAACCACCGGCGGCGGCTTCGACTTTGCCGGTTTCGGCACGCTCGCCTGTTCCTGGTGAACGCCTGGCCAGGGGTGGGACTCGGTCAGCAGGCCGATCATGCCGGAGACCAGCCGCATCTGCTCCACGGTGCGGATGTCGGCCTCGACCAGCCGCGGCGAGCAGACCAGGATCGCGACCGCCTGTGCCCGGGACAGCGCCACGTTGAGCCGGTTGCGGGAGAGCAGGAAGTCCAGCCCGCGCGGCAGGTCGACCGCCGAAGACGAGGTCATCGTCACGATCACCACCGGCGCCTCCTGGCCCTGGAACCGGTCGACCGTGCCGACCCGGACGTCCGGGAACCCGGCCTGGTGCAGAGCCCTGGTCACCACCCTGGCCTGGAGGTTGTAGGGCGCCACGACCAGGATGTCGCCGTCGTCCAGCGGGCGCGTGGTGCCGTGGTCAATCCACGGACGGCCGTGCAGACTCGCCACGATCTCGGCCACGACGGTGGCTTCCTCGGCGGACCGGGTGGTGTTGCCGCGGTGGTCGACCTCGGCCCGGTACAGGCCCGCGGCCACGCCGGCGACACCGCGTTCGGCGGCGGACGGGTGGGCGTGCAGGCGCCCGGCGTAGGACAGCCGCGACACCGGCTCGCACACCGAGGGATGCATGCGCCGGGTTTCGTCGAGGAAGTAACCCAGCCGCGGCGGGATGATGTCGGCGTCTCCGATCAGGTGGCCCAGGGCGGACGCGTCGGCGCCCACGGGATGGGTGCCCTGCACGACCTGCGGGAGCTGCTGCGGATCTCCCAGCAGCACCAGGTTCTTGGCGCACAGGGAGACCGCCAGCGCGTCGGCGAGCGCGAACTGGCCCGCTTCATCGATGATCAGCACATCGAAGGGGTCCTCACGCATCGCGGCGTTGGCGAAGGTCCAGGCCGTGCCGCCGACGAGATGCCCGGTGTCCTGCTCTTGCCGCCACTTCACCAGCGCCGGGTTGCTTTTCGGTTGTTCCCAGGGCGAATCCGGCTCCGGCGCCCCTTTCGCGCGCTTGGCGCAGGGGAGGTCCGGGGCGGTCTTCCTGGCGGCGGCGAGCACGTTCTCGATCGCCTTGTGGCTGGTGGAGGTCACCGCGACGGTCCTGCCCGCCCGGACCAGGTGGGCGATCAGCTGCCCGGCGAGGTACGTCTTGCCCGCGCCCGGCGGGCCCTGGACCGCGAGCGCCGAGTTGTCGAGCGCGTCCACCGCGTCGATCACGGTCCGCACCAGATCCGTGCCGGGCGGGGGGAGTGCCCCGCCGCGCAGCCGCGGGGCCGATCGGCGGAGCAGGTCGATACCCGGGTGGGCGGGCAGCGCGGGTAGCGCTTCGACGACCAACTGGGCGAGGTCGGCGACGGCTTCGTCCTTCGGGGACGGCCGGACAGGGCTGCCGGGAAGAACCGCGGACGGCGAGCCGTCACTCTCTTCGCCTGGTCGGCAGCTCTCTTCGAGGACCAGTTCGACGGCCGTCGCGGCATGGACCTTCGCGTCCCGCGCCGCCGATCCGTAGCGGAGCCGGACGGCGTCCCCGGGGGCGAACGGGTGTGGCCGGTCGGGGTCGCAGCCGAGCACCAGCTTCCGCTTCGCGGTGCGAGCCCGGCCCGCCGGCGGCACCCACTCCTCCGCCCGCACCGACAGGGGAACGGCGCACGTGGTGTCCACCTCGAGATCGTCGAGCGGCGCGGCGAGCTGCCGGAAGTACTCCCACCACGCCGGGTTGGTCTCACGCCGGTGATAACCGACCGAGGCCGCCAGCAGCGCGCGAGCCCGGTCGTCGTCGGTGAAGTCGCCGGGATCGTCCGGCAGTCCGTCGAGCAGTGGGTCGACCAGCGCGGCCAGCCGCGCCGCGCGCTCGGCACGGCGTTCTGCGGCGAGGTCTTCCTCGGTGGTGCGCAGCAGCGTGTCGACTTCGGATTCCTGGGCCGGCGGGGCGAGTTCGATCCCGGTGTCCACGCGGACTTTGTGCAGGAATTCGAACAACCGAAGCGTGGAGACGCAGTCGTACTCGTTGTAGTCGCTGATGCCGCGTAGCACTTCCCCCGCGCGCTCGGTCTCGCCGTCGCGGAAAAGCGTCAGGTACTCCTCGTAGGCCTCGATGCTCGACACCGCGGTCTTCACGTCGCCCTCGCGGGCGTTCGGCATGTAGAGCGGTTCGAGGTATTTGATCGAGTAGGAGCGCCTGGAGACCCGGAGTGCCTTACGCACCACCGCATACAGGTCCACCAGCGCTCCGCCGCGGAGAAGATCGTCAACGGCTTCCTCACGGGTGCCGTGGATGGCGGCGAGCCGCTTGATCGCCGTGGTTTCGTAGGGCGCGTAGTGGTAGATGTGCGAACCGGGGTGTTGGGCGAGCTGGCCGGTGGCGAAGTCGATGAACTTTTCGAAGGCCCGCTTCTCCTCCGCGCGATCGTGCGCCCAGAAGGCGGTGAAACGCTGGCGCCCGTTCGCGGTCACCGCGCCGAACAGGTACTCCAGCCCGGTTCCGGACAGCGCGAACGGATCGCCTTCCATGTCGAAGAAGACGTCGCCGGGCGCGGGCGGGGGCAGTGTGGCGAGCGCGGCCGGATCGATGATCTCGTAGGAGATCTCCCCGGTGGTGTCCTCTTTCACCTGGATGGCGGCCTGCGCGCGCAGTGTGGCGAACGAGGTGGCGGACAACTCGGCCGGCCGGTCCTCCGGCCTGGCGGCGGCCAGCGCGTCGATGGTGCCCACCCCGGCCTCGACGAGTTTGCGGCGCTGGTCCCCGCGCATGCCCGCGACCAGCGAGAGGTCGCGATCGGCCTCCCTGCCCGATGCGCAGTGCTGGGCGTAGCGGCAGCCGGTGCACGCCGGGCGCTCGTCGGCCCACAGTCGCGCGGGCAAGGCGGCCGCACGGCTCCGCAACCGGGTACGTAACCGGTCCAGGAGGGGCAGGAAGTCGCCGACTCGCAGGGTCCGCGTGCTGCCGTCGCCGAGAAGCAGGTGCATGTGCGGCCCGGCAGGCCAGCCGCCGCGGCGCAGCGCGTCGGCGTACGCGGTCAGTTGCACGACCGCGGCCGGTTTCGCGTGCCGGGCCAGCTTCGTGTCGTACACCTCGTAACGCCCGTCGGCGTCCCGCACCAGGAAGTCGGCGCGTGCGGAGAACTCGCCGTCGTGGAACACCGCCTGGTAGATCACGGGGGCACCGGACCGCAGCGCTTCTTCGGTCTCCTTCGCCGCGACGGCCGGGTCCCGCTCGTCGATCCTGACCACCACGCGCCGCTCGTCCCGGAGCCGGGCGAGGGTGGCCTCTTCGTGCGCGCGCCCGTGCTTGATCGCGAGCTGGTCCCCACCGCTTTCCGGCCGGGGTGCGCCGGGCAGGCCGGCGGCGAGGGCCTGGTCGAGGATGCCGCGGTGCTCGCACTCGAGCAGGTCGGCGAGGTCGGACGGGGTGTACATCGCGGTGAGTCTGGCACGCGTGATCGCCGGGCCCGGCGCCCGACACGCCGCGAAGGGGACCGAGTTTTTTCGAAGTGTATAACGTCATATACGCGACGGGGTTTGTTGTCAACAAACGTAACCGTCGTTACTGTTCTTGCCGCACGGGATCATGGTCGACCGCTTTGGGCGGCGCGGAGCGCGGTGGCAGCTGGCGGCCCAACCGCGTCGCGGTGGGCCGCCACACCCGGAGGGATCAGCTGGTGACCAGCGTGAGCCCGTAGCGGGAGAGGATTTCGTTGACGGGCTGGAAGTAGGTGGTGCCGCCGCTGGAGCAGTCGCCGGAACCACCGGAGGTCACGCCCTGCGCCTGGCTGCCGGACAGCCACGAGCCACCCGAGTCACCCGGCTCCGCACAAACGTTGGTGCGGGTGAGGCCGGACACCATGCCCTCCGAGTAGGTGACGGTCTGGTTCTTGGCCTGCACCGTGCCGCAGTGCCAGCCGGTGGTCGAGCCGGACCGGCAGATCGAGGCGCCCACGGCGGATTCGGTATGGCCGGACACGGCCACGGTGCTGCCGTTGTACCGGTTCACCACGCCGCGCGGAGTCCAGCTCGAGTTGGTCCGTGCGTACGCGTAGTCGTTGCCGGGGAACGAATAGCCGCCCCAGCTGCCCAGCGCCACCCGGTTGGAACCGGCGAGGGAGCCGGAAGTCAACGCGGCGCAGTGGCCCGCGGTGACGAAGCCGCCCTTCACGGAGAACCCGATCGAGCAGCGCGACGAGCCGATGTAGTAGGCGTCGCCGCCGCGCACGTCATAGAGCGGTCGGGGCTGTTCGGTGGACTCCACCACCTGGACCGCGCCGGCTTCGGTGCCGGTGGCGGTCACATACGACCGAGCGTCGTTGGCCGCGCCCGGCTTCGCCGTCACCACCACCGTGTTCTTCACGACGTCCACATACCATCCGGTAAGCGTTTTCGGCGCCTGGGCGACCTGCTCGTCGAGCCGCGACTTCACGGCGTCGAGTTGCTGTTCGCTCCGGCTGACCGTAACCGCTTTCGCGCCGGACGCCTGGACCGTGCCGATCTTTCCGGCGTCGGTGACGCCGACGACGAGCTGGCTGGTAACCGCGTCGAAGTACGCCCCGCCGAAGGTGCCGTTCAGCACGCCTCGCAGGTTCTGTTCGAGTTCCGCGGCTCTTGTTTCACTGGTCATTCTCCTGATCGCCTGGTCGGGGGTCAGGCCGAGGTCACGCTGCATGGCCTGCAGCATTTCCGGGGCGACCGAGATCTGTTCGGCCGCCTGTACCGGCGCTGTGGACGTACCGGCCAGGCCGGCCGCCAGCAGCACCGCTCCCGCGATCCGGGCAGCGACTGTGCGCTTCATGGTGTCTCCCTCGTTTCCGGGGCTAACCCGAAAGAGTTTCGGATACTCGTCGCGGGTTCGAAAGCCGCCGTTGGGAGTAGTTGGTAAGCGCTCTACCATGAATTCGGGCACGGAAGGTCAATGCCTACTTTTGTCGTGAAACAAATGGGTCGAGTTCGATCGTGCCTTTGGTTGATTGCCTGGGCCGTCCGGCGGACGGATGATCCGGCCTTTTCTGGACCAGACCAGTTCGGTCGAGTGGTCCACTGTGGATGAGGGACCCACGTGAGATCCTGACTGGCTACTTGTCGTGATACCCCTCCTCCGGAGAGTCGTCGAGGTGAACGCCGGTGAGATCACCCCCGTGAAACGAATGGTCGGGCAGGGTGTGGCCTCGGACGCGCCGGCACCGGTCCGGCCAGGAAGCACGAGAGGGAATGAGCAGCATGGGTCAAGTCGAGATCACGTTGACGTTCGACGACGAGAAGCTGTCCTCGTACGAGGACAGCTACCTGGCGGCCCTGTGGCACGCGGTGCAGGCGAGTCCGGCACCGCACGGTGGCCGCCCGGCGGGCGAGGTGGTGGAACTGATCGGGCGGGAGATCATCTCCCGGTGGCTGCGCGGCACCCCGCCCCAGCTGTGGAATCACCAGGGGCAGGCGCAGTCTCCGCCCCAGTTCCCGGTCAACGGCAGTCAGCAGAGCTGGCCGGAGGCGGTGGGGCTGCCGGTGGAGCCGGCCGGGTGATGACGTACCCGTAAACAGGGTGCGATTAACCGACAGGGCGCACCTATTGTCACCTGGCACCCGCCAGGTGCGGTGCGCTCCTTGCTTGCGTCTCATGGCCTCCTTGGGTGTCGTATCACGTGTTGGCAACCTGCCTTGACACGGCGAGTGGTACGGACCACTGTAAGCCGCTAAGCATTGGTCTACACCACTTAGCGACGACCTGGACGAAGGACGGCACGAGTGAAACGCTGGCTCACCCTGGCGGCGGGCGCCGCCGCACTCACCCTCGCGACCGCGGGTTGCGCCGGCTCCGGGGGATCCGGCACCGCGTCCACGGCGAGCAACACCGGCACGGTCACCGTATGGTTGATGTCCGGGTCGGCACCGACCTCCCTGACCGACCAGTCGAACAAGGAGTTCGAGGACACCCATCCCGGGGTCAAGGTCAAGTACGAAGTCCAGCAGTGGAACGGCATCCAGCAGAAGCTGACCACCGCGCTGGCCGGCGACAACCCGCCCGACGTGGTCGAAATCGGCAACACCCAGACCCCCGCCTTCGCTTCGCAGGATGTCCTGGCGGACCTGTCCGGCTCCGTCAGCGACTTCAACGGGTCGCAGTGGCTGGCCGGTCTCAAGGCCTCCGGCGAGTATGACGGCAAGACCTACGGCGTGCCGTTCTACGCGGCGAACCGCGAGGTCATCTACCGCAAGGACATGTTCGAGCAGGCGGGCATCACCGCGACACCGACCTCGACCGCGGAGTGGCTGGACGCGATCGCGAAGCTGAAGGCGAAGTTCGGCGGCGACCCCGACTTCCAGTCGCTGTACCTGCCCGGCCAGGACTGGTACGCGCTGCTGTCGTTCATCTGGGACAACGGCGGTGACATCGCCCAGGCCGGCGGCAAGTCCTTCAAGGCGACGCTCGGCAGCGCGGGCTCGAAGGCGGGCATCGACTTCTACAAGCAGCTCGTGGACGTCTCCGGTACCAAGGCGCCGAAGGACGCCGACGAGGCCACCCCGCAGCAGGCGAGCGTCTATGGCGGCGGCAAGGTCGCGATGTTCGTCGGTGCGCCCTACGAGGTCGCCACCGCGGCCAAGACCGACGCGAGCCTGACCGGCAAGTCGGGCGCGTTCCCCATCCCGGGCAGGACCGCGGGGCAGACCGCGCCGGTGTTCCTCGGCGGCTCGAACCTGGCGATCCCCGCCAACAGCAAGAACCAGAGCGCGGCCAAGGACTACGTCAAGCTCCTGTCGGGCGCGAAGTACCAGACCCAGCTCGCCGCCGCCGGCTACGTGCCGGGCACCTCCACCGACGTCAGCGCGCTGGACAAGGACCCGCTGGGCAGTGTGATGGCCAAGGCCTCGAAGAACGGCCGCGCCGTGCCCGCCAGCCCCAAGTGGGGTGACGTCGAGTCCGGCCAGAACCCGCTCAAGGACATGCTGACCGCGTACCTGACCGGAAAGAAGACGATCGACCAGGCGACCGCGGACGCCGACGCCGCGCTCGACAAGCTCATCGGCTGATGACCGCGACGGAAGAGGCGACGGTGCCGGTGGGGGCCATCTCGCCGGCATCGGCGCGTCCCGGTGCCGCCCGGCCGGTTCGACCAGCCGGGCGGCGGGTTCCGATCGGCCCGCGGACACTGCCGTACCTGCTGTTCCTGCCCGCGCTGGTGGCGATCCTGGGCCTGCTGGGCTGGCCGATCGTGCAGATGATCGGGATCAGCTTCCGCAGGCTCGACCTGCGGGAGCTGGTGACCGGCAAACTCGTCTGGGTCGGCTTCGACAACTACACGAGCGCGCTGGGAGACCCGGAGTTCTGGACGATCACCGTCCGTACGGTGGTGTTCACCGCGGTGGTCGTCGGCGCCACGCTGTTGTCCGGGGTGCTCGTCGCGCTGCTGATGCGCCATCTCGGTTCGGTGGTCCGGATGATCGTGCAGGTGACGCTGGTGCTGGCCTGGGCCGTGCCGATCGTCGCGGCCACCACGGTCTTCCAGTGGATGTTCGACCAGCAGTACGGCATCCTCAACAAGACGCTGGACAGGCTGGGCTTCCACGGCTTCATCGGCTATTCGTGGCTCTCCACCGGCGCGAGCACACTGGCCGTGATCGGGCTCCTGATCGTCTGGCAGGCCGTCCCGTTCGTGGCGTTCACGGTGTATGCGGGGCTGCTCGGGGTGCCCCGGGAGCACTACGAGGCGGCCGGGATGGACGGCGCCAGTGCGTGGCAGACGTTCTGGGCGGTCAGCTGGCCCGCCATCCGGCCGATCCTGACCATGACGGCGTTCCTGTCGGTGCTGTGGGACTTCAACGTGTTCGCACAGGTCTGGGCGATCCGTCAGGGCGGCCCGGACGGCGGCAGCACCACCCTGCCCGTTTACCTGTATCTCAAGGGCATCGCGGGCAGTCACTTCGGCGCCGCTTCGGCCGTCGCCATGGTGATGATGCTCTTCCTGCTGGTCATCACCGCGCGCTACGTGCAGTTGCTGGTGCGCTCGAAGGAGGCCGAACTCTCGTGAAGAAGTCCCGTGCGCAGCGGACAGCCCTCACGGTGATCGGAATCGGGGTCGCGCTGTTCTTCATCTTCCCGACGTACTGGATGGTCACGACATCGCTCAAGACACCCGGCCAGGTGCTCTCGCCGAGCTACGACCTGGTCCCGACCACGGCGACGGTGCAGAACTTCGTCACCGCGCTGACCAAGCCGGGTTTCCTGACCTACCTGGCGAACAGCCTGATCGTCACGCTCTGCGGGGTCGTGTGCGCGGTGGTCACCGGCGCGCTCGCGGCCGTCCCCCTGGCCCGGCAGCGCTTCGCCGGCCGGAAGGGGTTCCTGGTGCTGATCCTGATCGTGCAGCTGGTGCCCACCTCGGCCCTCTTCCTGCCGATGTACCTGGTGATGCGGGACGCGGGGCTGCTCAACGAACTGCCTTCGCTGATCCTGGTGTACGCCGCGCTGACGCTGCCCTTCACCGTGTGGATGCTCTACGGCTTCGTCGACGGCATCCCGTACGACCTGGAAGAGGCCGCGATGATCGACGGCTGCGGGCGGCTGGGCGCGTTCTACCGGGTCACCCTGCCGCTGCTCGGCCCCGGGCTGGTCACCACCTCGGTGTTCAGCTTCGTCACCGCGTGGAACGAGTTCCTGTTCGCCGTGGTGTTCATGCGGGACCAGTCCAAACAGACGCTGCCGGTGTGGCTGTCGACGTTCAAGACCGCGTTCTCCGTGGACTGGGGCGCGATCATGGCCGCGTCGGTCGTCTACGCCGTTCCGGCGCTGGTGTTCTTCCTGATCGTGCAACGCAAGCTGGTGTCCGGTGCGACCGCCGGCGCGGTGAAGGGGTAGCCGATGTCCTCACTTGCCACGCTCGCGCAATCGGTGTTGCTGCCGGGTTTCGCCGGCACGACGGCTCCGGACTGGCTGCGCCGCCGGATCGCCGACGGGCTCGGCGGCGTGATCCTGTTCGCCCGCAACGTGGTCGACGACGAACAGGTGGCCGCGCTGACCGCCCAACTGCGGGCCGAGCGGGACGGCATCGTCATCGGGATCGACGAGGAAGGTGGCGACGTCACCCGGCTCGACGTCGGTACCGGATCGTTCGTGCCGGGCCCGCTGGCCCTGGGCGCGGCGGACGACCTGGCGCTGACCACCGCGGTCGCCACGGCGCTCGGCGAGCGCCTCGCCGCCTGCGGCGTGACCCTCGACCTGGCACCGTGCGCGGACCTGACCCTGGCGCCCGAGGATCCGATCATCGGGGTCCGGGCGTTCGGGTCGGATCCGACCAAGGTGTCGCCCCACGTCGCCGCGTTCGTGACCGGGCTTGAGAAGCACGGTGTCGCGGCCTGTGCGAAGCACTTCCCGGGGCATGGCGCGGCGACGGAGGACTCGCACGTGGCGCTGCCTGTGTTGCCGAGGACCGAGGACGAACTGCGCGCGATCGAGCTCGTCCCGTTCGCGGCGGCCATCCAGGCCGGGGTTCGCTCGATCATGACCGGGCATCTGGTGGTGCGTGACTGGGGTGATGACCCCGTGACGCTCAATCCGAAGGCGCTTACCGCGGTGCTGCGCGGTGATTACGGCTTCACCGGGGCGCTGATCACGGACGCGCTCGAAATGGGTGCGGTGTCCGGCGCGCACGGACGACACGACGGTCTTGGCGACTCGGCCGTGCGGGCGCTGGCGGCCGGCGCCGACGCGCTGTGCGTCGGTGGAGAGGCCTTGGAGCCGGATGTTCTCGACCGGGCCACCGCGACCATCGTGGCCGCCGTCGAGTCCGGCGACCTCCCGCTCGATCGGCTCGCCGAGGCCTCCGCGCGGACGGCGGCGCTGGGTGAGGCGCCCGCGCCCGCCGGTGTCGTCGCGGTGGACCGGCGGCTCGGGCTTGAGGTGGCGCGCAAGGCGTTGCGGATCCAAGGCGAACCGCGGCTGGCCGGCCCGCCGCTCGTGGTGGACGTGTGGACCGAGCCGACGCTCGCGGCCGGCCCGGTGCCGTGGGGCCTTGGTCCGCACCTGAGCGAGCTCGTGCCCGGCACGCGCGTGCTGAACGTGCCCGACGTGGGCGTCGCCAAGGTTCTCGAAGCGGCACAAGGGTTTCGTAATGTGGTCGTGGTGACGCGGGACGCGCACCGCCACCCCGAGGTAGGCGCCTTGCTTGCCGCACTTCGCGAGTCGCATGTGGACCTCATCAGGGTGGAGACCGGCGTTCCGGCGCCGGACGGCGACAGGGACCGCATCGACACCTTCGGCGGCTCCTACGTGAGCCTGCGCGCGGCGGCCGAGTACCTGGCCTGATCGGTTTCCCTGGGAGGGTCTGCCGGTGGGACCCGCAGGGCGTGGATTGGTCAGGGAAGCGGTGTAAGCGCGCCATTTCCTTTCCGATAGAAGCGGATGTTCTTGATCGGGCGTCACACCGTTGCGGCATTCCGGCTCGGCCGTGGACGCCGCACTTTGGGGACGACAGCCTTGTCAGTCCGGGTGTCGCCGGTTCGTCAGGCAGCCATTCATGTCCTTGCCAGCGGTGGGAAAAGGTTCGCCCGAATCAGCGTGAGGGGTTTCCGTCGAGGTGGTCGTGCAGTTCGGTGCGGAATTCGATCAGTGTAATCGCGGAGTCGGGTCAAGCCGGGGGTGATCGACTGGCGCCGTGCGGGGGCCGGCAACCCACGCCTGGTTGGCAGCGTGAGTTGCCGTCGGCTAGCGTCGTGGAACGTGGGCGTTGTCGAGGCCCCAGGTGTGGGAACCGATCGGTGGTTCGGGGTCGGGTCTGCCCGGTCCGCCTGCGTGCGGGCCGGGGCGCGGGCGGCCGACGAGGCGCTGCTTCACGACGACGCGAAGTTGCTGGTCGTCTTCTGCTCCGGTGCGCCCGACCTCCGTGCCCTGGTGGGGGAGATCCGGAAGCGGGCGGGCGATGTCCCGCTGATCGGCTGCACGACCGCCGGTGAGATCGCCGGCACCGGGCCGAACGACGCGAGTGTGGTGGTCGCGGCGCTCGGGGGAGCGGGATTCGCCGTGGAGACGGCCGCCGCTACCGGGGCGTCGGCCGACCTGCGGCAGGCCGGTGCCCGGGTGGCCCGGTGCCTGCCCACCCGCGAGGACCTGCCGCACAAGGTGCTCATGGTGCTGAGCGACGGTTTCGCCGGCAACCAGCAGGAAATCGTGCGCGGCGCGCACGGGGTCCTCGGGTCGGCGGTGCCGCTCGTCGGGGGCTGCGCCGGCGATGAGCTCAGCATGACCGAGACGTTCCAGTTCCACGGCGACCGCGTGCTCACCGACTCGATCGTCGCCGCCGGGATCGCCTCGGACGCGCCGATCGGCATCGGGGTTTGCCACGGCTGGCGGCGCGTCGGCGGGCCGATGCTTGTCACCGCCAGCGCCGGCAACCGGGTGTCCACACTCGACGACCGGCCGGCCCTCGACGTCTACCTCGAGCGGCTGAACGTCGACCGGTTCGCCCGCCCGTCCCGGGACGGGCTGGCGCGGCTCGCGCTGACCCATCCTTTCGGGCTCAGCCGCCGCGACGGGGACGAGGTGCGGTTCATCAGCGGCGCGGACTTCGCCGAGCGGTCCCTGTCGTGCATCGCCGAAATTCCGCAGGGCGCCCTCGTGTGGATGATGGAAGGTGACGCCTCGTCGGTGCTCGACGCGACCGACGCCGCGTGCGATGACGCACTCGCCGCGCTCGACGGACGGCGTCCACTCGGGATGTTCGCCTTCGACTGCATCGCGCGGCGTAACGTCCTCGGCGGTGAGGGGATCCGGGCCGAGATCGACCGGCTCGCGGCGGCCGTGCCCCGAACTCCCGTCGCCGGGTTCTACACCTACGGCGAGATCGCGCGGACGCGTGGCCTGCGGGGCTTCCACAACCAGACCCTGGTCGTCCTGGCGCTGGGCTGAGACGGTCGGTTGAGATGGGTGCCTCCTCGTGGTCGAGCCAGCAGCTCACCGAATTCATCGCGGCCGTGTCCGCGGCCGAGACCGGCTCGGCGGCGGCGCGTGCGGTGGCCGAGCGCGCGGCCGAGACGCTGGACGCGGAGGTGGCCGCGATCGTGCGCGATGACGAGCTTGTCGTCGCGGTCGGCTACCCCGAGGGAGCCACGCCCCTCGCCGAGCTTGCCGCGGTGCGGCCCGGCGATGACGACGCCTCGGTGGAGCCACCCGGTGTCGGCCGGTGCACGGCGGTGTCGGTGGCGCTCGCCCATCCGCCGGGCGCGAGGCTGGTCATCGCCCGGCGGGACCGCCTGACGCGCGCGGAAGTCGGTTTGGTGCGCGGGATGGCCCGGGTCGCGGAGATGACGATGAGGATGCTCAGCGTCCTCGAGGACGAGCGGACCGCGCGGGAGGAGGGCGAGCGGCTCGCCCTCGAGCAGGCGGCGTTGCGCCGGGTGGCGACCCTGGTCGCCCGGGGCGAGCCGGCGCACCGGGTGCTGGCCGCGGTCGCCGAGGAAGTCGGCCGGCTGCTTCCCGCCGACATCACCCTCCTCGGCCGGTTCGACTCGGGCGGCACCGCGGTGAACGTGGGTGGCTGGAGCCGGACCGGTGACCCGGTCGAGGTCGGGGCCCGGCTCCGGCTCGGCGGTTACAACATCCTCACGCGAATCTTGGAAACCGGCAGGCCGATGCGGATGGACGACTACGCCGAGGGGTCCGGCGACGTGCACGTGAACGGGCGCGTCCGGGGCATCAAGGCGGCCGTCGGCGCGCCGATCGTCGTCGAGGGCCGGCTCTGGGGAGTCATGACCGTGGCCACCATGCGGGACGAGCCGCTGCCTTGCGATACCGAGGAGCGGCTGTCCCGGTTCACCAGTTTGGTCGCGACCGCGATCGCGAACGCGCAGGCACGGGTGGAGCTGAGCGCGCTCGCCGACGAGCAGGCGGCGCTGCGACGGGTCGCCACGCTCGTCGCCCGCGGAGCGCCGCCACCCGCGGTCTTCGGCGCGGTCGCCGAGGAGGTCGCCCGGCTGCTCCCCGCCGACGCGGCGCTGGTGAACCGCTACGACGCCGATGGCCACGCGACGATCGTCGGCGGATGGAGCCGCGGCGGCGATGTCGCGCTGGCGGGCGCGCGGGCGCCGATCGGCGGCCAGACCGTCAGCACGCTGGTTCTCGAGACGGGCAAAGCGGCCCGTGCCGAACGTGTCGGTGTCTCCGGGCCGGTCGCGGCGTTGTGGTCGGCCGGGGGCTGGCGCTCGTCTGTCGGCACGCCGATCATCGTCGCGGGCCACCTGTGGGGCGTGGTGCTCGTGGCGTCGACACGAGACGAGGCGCTGCCTCCCGATACCGAGCAGCGGCTGGCCGGGTTCACCGAACTGGCCGCGACCGCGATCGCCAACGCCGAGGCACACGCCGAACTGACCGCGTCGCGGGCACGGATCGTCGCGACCGCGGACGAGACGCGACGGCGTATAGAGCGCGACTTGCATGACGGGTTGCAGCAGCGGCTCGTCTCGCTCGCGCTCCAACTGCGGGCCGCGCAGGCGGCGGTGCCTGCCGAAGGCTCCGAACTGGCGTCCGAGCTCGACCGGGTGGCCGCGGGGCTGACCGGCGCCCTGGACGAGCTGCGGGAGTACGCGCGGGGGATCCACCCGGCGATCCTCTCCGAGGGTGGCCTGGCTCCCGCGTTGCGGACGCTCGCCCGCCGCTCGGGCGTACCGGTCGAGCTGGACGTGCGGAGCGGGGTGCGGCTGCCGGAGCGTGTGGAGGTGACCGCGTACTACGTCGTCTCGGAAGCTTTGACGAACGTGGTGCGGCACGCGAACGCCTCGAGCGTGCGGGTGGCCGCCGACCTGGCCGATGGGCTGCTGCACGTCTCAGTCAGCGACGACGGAATCGGCGGTGCGGATCCCTCTCGCGGATCCGGTCTGGTGGGTCTCCGGGACCGCGTCGAGGCCCTCGGCGGGAAGCTGGTTCTGCGGAGCCAGCCGGGTAAAGGCACGTCGGTGGAGGCCACCCTTCCCGTCGATCCCGCCTAGCGTGTCCGGCCGTGCGGGGGCGTGCACCGCATCACTCCCGGCAGGTGCGGTTCCTGTCGATGCGGTTGACGAGCTGGTTCATGATCTGCTGGGACATGACGTTGGCGAAACCGTCGTGTTCGGACGCCGGGTTGTGGTGTCGAAGAAGGACTCACGCCCGAGTCCTCCGCCGGCGACATCCGTTGCGCACCAACTATCTTCGCGTAAGACTCACGAGATGATGGCTGTCGGCTTGGTCCTGCATCCACAACGCGATTCCGCGGCGGCGGTCGAGGCGGTGCTCGGCTGGGCGGCCGAGCAGGGCACCGAGATCCTCGGCATCGCGGACGAGATCCGCCGGATCGACTGCGCGGCGATCCCGGTGACCCCGGAGGAACTCGGCAGCCGGGCCGATCTGGTGGTCAGCCTCGGCGGGGACGGGACGATGCTGCGGGCGATGCGTCTGGCCGACCGGCAGCGCGCCCCGGTGCTCGGCGTGAACCTGGGCAAACTCGGGTTTCTGGCCGAAATCGACGTGCCGGACCTGCCAGGTGCGCTTGCGGCCATCAACGGCAATCGGTTCACCATCGAGCCCCGCCTTGCCGTCGACGCCGCTTTCGGCGCGCGGACGGTCACGGCCTTCAACGATGTCGCCGTCGTCCGGGTGCCCGGTGAGGGCAGCGCCGCCGTCGCGGTACGCGTCGCCGGGCATCCGTTCGTCAGCTACGCGGCCGACGCGGTCGTCGTCGCGACCCCGACCGGTTCGACCGCCTACAGTTTTTCCGCCGGTGGACCGATAACCAGCCCCGCCGTCGAGGCCCTGCTGGTGACGCCTTCCGCGCCGCATTCGGCGTACAACCGCGGTGTGGTGCTGTCCGTGCGCGACACGGTCGCGCTTGAGGTTTTGCCCACCAGCGGCCGGCTGGCCGTGGAAGTCGACGGAAGGGTCTCCGGCTATGTCCGGCCCGGTGATCGCATCGACCTGAAGGCCCGCCCGGACGCCGCACGCGTGGTCCGCCTCGGCAGGACGACCTTCTACGAACGCGCACGCCGCAAGCTGCGTCTCACCGACTCCGCGGAAATCCCGCCGACCGTGTTCGGCTAGGGCCGGTTCCGGCGAGTTGCCCTCACCGCGGGTTCTCCCTACCGCGGCTGGACAGGCTCGTCCGGTTGGCAGTGCGGGCACCAGGTGGTGGTCCGCCCACCGGTCCGGTCGTGAGCGAGCAGGGTGCCGCACCGGGGACAGGAGCCGGACGGGTCGTCACGCCGCCCGGTCAGCCACGATTTCGTGACCGGCACGCGCCCCGCTTTGATCGATTGCCGGAGCACGCGGCCCATCGCCGCGTCCAGCCGGGCGAGCTCGTCTCGTCCCAAGTGGACACATGAGGTGCGGGGATGGATTCGCGCCCGCCACAGGATCTCGTCGGCCAGCAGGTTGCCGATCCCGGCCATGATCGACTGGTCCGTCAACGCCGCCTTGACCTGCTTCCGCCGGCCGTCCAGGAGTTCCCGCAGCCGCTCTCGGGACACTTCGGTCGCGTCCGGTCCGACGTCGGCGAGCACGTCGTCCACGCCGCGAGGACTGTCCACCAACCGCAGGCCCTGCAGCTTGCGCATGTCCCGGTAGCGCAACTCGCCGTCCGGGAAGGCGAAAATCACCCGGTCATGGCGATGTGGCTGCTCGCCGGGCCCGGTCCAGTAAAGAGATCCGGTCATCCCGAAGTGCAGGATCACGGCGTGCGAGCCGACCGGCGCGATGAGCCACTTGCCGTGCCGCCGGGGCTCGGAAAAACGCTGACCGGGCAACGTTCGCGACAACCGGTCGGCGGTGACGTCACGGAGGACTCCCGCGTCGAGCACGTCGACACCCGAAATCGGCCGTTTCACGGCGTGAGCAGCGAATACCTGGCGGAAGCTTTCGACGTCGGGTAACTCCGGCACGATCCTGGGCTTACCCACCGGGCCCCGCCGGGCAAACCACGCGAGTGGCCCCGTCACGACAACCGAGTCCGGAACAAGCGTCTTCCCGCGGCTGTCCCGGGGATCGGCGGGTTGCTCTGCCCTTCCGGACCTGCCGGACGCCGGGGCCGTTCGCATACTGTGGGGCGATGAAACAGCTGACCCCGCTGGTTACGGCGGCGTTGGTGCTGCTCGGGCTGGCCGGGTTCGTGGCGTTCAACGCGACCCGGGCGCACCCGGGCGGAGCCGCCGCGGCACCGCCCGCCACGACCTCTCCGGCACCGGTCACGACCACCTCACGGGTGGCCGCGTTGCCGGATGAGGTGGTCTACGCGGGAAAGGCGGACAGCAGCAAGCTCGCGGTGGCGGTCGCGGTGAAGGGCCGCAGAGCCGCGGCCTACCTGTGCGACGGGGCTCGCGAGGCCTGGCTGACGGGTTCGGCGAAGGACGGGCACATCGACGTAACCTCCGCGAACCGGAACGCGGGCCTGTCCGCCTCGATCGAGGGTGACGCGCTCACCGGAACCACGAAGCTGGGCGCGAACGAATACCGCTTCACGATCGGCGTGGCGAAGAAACCGGCCGGGCTGTATCGGAACAAGAACGGGACGACGACGATCGGCTGGATCGTGCTGCCCGACGGCTCCCAGGTGGGTGTGGCGAACACGAACGGCCAGGAGACTCCCGCCCCGCCACTGGACGCCGCATCCGGAACGGCGACCGTCGGCGGCGGGCCGGTCAGTGTCTCCCCGGTGTCCGGTGAGGAGGAGATCGGATGATCGACCCACCCACGACCCCGATTCCCCGGGCCGGGCGCGCCACGCGCTTCGGCCCTGTCATGGTCGCCCTCGCGGCCGGCGCGGCGGTGTCCGTCGCGCTCGGCCTGTACGCCGGCCTGCACGAACCGACCGGCGTCGCGGTGAACCTCGCGGGGTTCTCCAGCTTCATGGCGGTCAAGACGTGGCTGACCACCGTCGCCGTGGTGCTGGCGATCGGGCAACTGCTGTCCGCGCTGGCGCTGTTCGGCAAGCTGCCCGGGGTTTCGGGCGGTCGTGGGGTTGCCGCGCTGCACCGCTGGTCCGGCCGCCTCGCGGTGGCCGTGACCGTGCCGGTGGCCGCGCATTGCCTGTTCGCACTCGGCTTCCAGACCTTCGACACGCGAATCCTGCTGCACTCGCTGCTCGGCTGCTTCTTCTACGGCGTGTTCGTGTGCAAGATGCTGGTGCTCACGCGCGAGGACAGCCCGGGCTGGGTGCTGCCGACCGTCGGCGGAGCCGTCTTCGCGGCGATGGTCGCGCTGTGGTTCTCGTCGGCCTACTGGTTCTTCACCACCTTCGGAGTCACCTTCTAGAGCGGGGGAGCAGTCATGGACCACGCCCTCTCCCGGCGAGCCGGGCTGGCGATCCTGGCCGGCGGCGCGGTGGCGGCCTGCCAGACCTACGGTGGGCCGGGCCAACCGCCGGAAACGCCGCCCACGAGCACCGGCCCGGTCTCGGAAACTCCCGGCGTGATCGCGAAAACGTCGGACATCCCGGTCGGCGGGGGCAAGGTGTTCCCCGCCAACGGGGTGGTGATCACGCAACCGGCCGCGGGCACCTTCAAGTGCTTCTCCGCGACCTGCACGCATCAGGGCTGCACGGTCGGCGAGGTCACCGGGGGCACGATCAACTGCCCGTGCCACGACAGCAAGTTCAGCATCACCGACGCCAGCGTGCGGGCGGGTCCCGGACGCCAGCGTGCGGGCGGGTCCCGCCAAGAGCCCGCTGCCCGAGAAACCGATCACCGTCCAGGGCGGCAGCATCTCGGCCGCCTAGCAGCGTGCCCGGATGGCCTGGATGACTGCCCCGGTGAACGCACGCGTGCCCGCGGTGCCGCCGAGGTCGGGCGTGGTGGTCCCGGCCCGGATGGTGTCCGCGACGGCGGTCTCGACGAGTTCGGCGGCGCGGCGCGGTCGCGGGTCGCCACGGCGGGCGGCCAGCCAGTCCAGCAACATCGCGGCCGAGAGGATCATCGCCGCGGGGTTGGCGATGTCCTGTCCGGCGATGTCGGGGGCCGAGCCGTGGACCGCCTGGGCCATGCCGTGGTCGGCCGAGGTGTTGATCGCCGGCGCGATGCCCGGGGAGCCCGCGATTCCGGCGGTGAGGTCGGAGAGGATGTCGCCGAACATGTTCTCCGTGACGATGACGTCGAACTCGTGGGCGCGCCGCAGCAGGTGCACGGTCATCGCGTCGATGTGGTAGTCGTCCACGGCGACCTGGTGGTACTGCCCGGCGATCTCGTGGCAGACGTCGCGGAACAGGCCCGTGGTCAGCCGCAGGACGTTGGCCTTGTGCACGATGGTGACCTTGTTCCGGCGCCGGGTGGCGAGTTGGAACGCCGCGTGCGCGATCCGCTCCACCGCGGGGCGGGTGATGATCGCATGGGCGATGGCGACGTCGGGAGTGGGCATGAACTCGCCGCTGCCGGTGTAGGTGTTGCGGTCGGCGTAGAAGCCCTGGGTGTTCTCCCGGACGATGACGAGGTCGGTGTGCTCGACGATCGCCGGTGCTCCGGGGAACGCCTTGGCGGGCCGGATGTTGGCGAACAGGTCGAAGTGCTTGCGGATGGTGCCGCTCGGGTTCAGCTGTGAGCGGTGGGGCTCGGGGTAGGTGGCGCTGTCGTGCGGGCCGAGCAGCCACCCGTCCAACCCGGCCAGGGTCTTGAGCGTGACGTCGGGCAGTGGCGTGCCGAACTCGTCGATCGCGAGGCGGCCCAGCGGCAGCGGCACCCAGTCGATGGGATCCGCGCCGGTGGCCACGATCGCCGCGTCGGCCACTTCGACGGCCGCCGGCACGATCTCGGGCCCGATGCCGTCCCCGGCCAGGACGCCGAGGTGATAGGTGTGTCGCATGGTCAGGTCGTCCTTTCGCCGGTCAACAGGATGGCGTAGCCGTCCTCGTGACGCGAATGACCAGGCACCCGGAGCGAGCGCTCGCCGACAAGGGCGCGTGCCTGGTATCCGTCGAGAGATGCGCGTGGTAAACCACTCACCCGTGAGGTCGTGTCAGTTTTCCGAGCCTTTTGGACGAGGCATTCGTTTCGATGATCCGGACAAGCGGGACACGTCCTTTGCGGCGGCCGGTGCGCACTTCCGGGGCGAAGGACCGCGCGCGGGCCGCCACATCCGGCTGAAAAGCCGGCCGCAACGCTTCGGTGAGGGAGCCGGCACCCTTGTGCGCGGCGCCGATTCCGAGGTCCTGGACACGCTGGGCGAAGTAGTTCTGATCGTAATGGTGCGGCACGACGACCTGGGGCACGCCGGCGAGTGCGGTCGTGGTCGGGGTGCCCGCGCCGCCGTGGTGCACGACGGCGGCGACGTGCGGGAAGAGCGCCCGCAGGTTGGCCTCCGTGATGGCCAGGCAGTCCGGCTCGTCGTCCACCGGCGCTCCCCGTGAACCGATCGTCGACAGCAGTGCCCGCATCCGGAAATCTCCCGGTGGCCCGAAAATGGTGACCGTGCACCTCGTCCGGGCCGGTCCCGGCGCGCAGACCTGCGATTACGGCTCTCCGGGGAGGTCCTGCCGCAAGTCACGGTTGAAGGGGAGAGGGAAATCCCTTGTTTTTCTTCCAGCCGATTTCGCTGCGGGAAAGCGCTTTCCCCAGAGATGTATAACGATCTATACGGCGCGACCTTGATCCGACTCAGACGCTACGCAGCACCGAAACAACAATGCCCAGGACAACGGCACCATCGCCGTCGATCACTTCGTAGGCCGGGTTGCGCGGCTCGAGATAGACGTGGCCGTTGCGGCGGCGGTACACCTTGACCGTGGCCTCGCCCTCGATCATCGCGGCGACGATCTGGCCCGAATGGGCCTCGGGTTGCTGCCGCACCACGACGATGTCGCCGTCACAGATCGCGGCGTCGATCATCGAGTCGCCACGCACACGCAGGCCGAAGACGTTGCCACGACCGGCGAGTTCGCGGGGCAACGTCAGCACGTCGTCGACATGTTCCTCGGCCGAGATGGGAACGCCTGCGGCGATGTCACCGACGACGGGCACGGTCACCGAGCCGTCGGCGTGCTCCCGCGCCTGCTGTTCCCGCAGGAACATCCGCACGTCGATGGGCCGGGACACCGCGGGACCGCGGCGGAGGAACCCCTTCTCCTCCAGGCTCGTCAAGTGTTTCGACACCGACGACGACGATCGCAGGCCAACGGCATCGCCGATCTGGCGCGTGCTCGGCGAATACCCGTGCCTGACCACCCAGTCCCGGATCGCGACCAGGATCCGCTGCTGACGTGGCGGCAGGGCCGAGGTGTCCAGGTGTCCGAGATCGTCGTAGGCGGTCACCCGCCGCATCGTAGAGGCAGACCCCGGTGACCGGGGAGGCAACCCGGACAAGCACGGATGGCGCGAGTGTGCGGCCAACTCGGGCCAAACGCGCAAAGATTGTCCCTGCGGAGTATCCGTGATCACGCTGGTCGAACTTTTCCGGCCTTTTGGTCGTCTAGCATTAGGTGACGAGTAGTTCGAGGACGGGCCGGTTCCTTTGGCACTGCGCGCTGGCGGGGGCTGTCATCGTGGGAGCCGCAGGTGGCTACGGCTACTCCGCGCGGCAGCAGGTGAACGCCGCGGGGCGGCAGGTTCGGGTCGAGGTGCGGGAACAGCCCGCGAGCCCCGGTGGCGCGGACCAAGCCCGGTCGACCACGCCGCCGCCTCCTCCTCCGGCGCCGAAGCCCGTCCTGCCGTTCAACGCCAAGCTGAGGTCCGAGGACATCCCGGTTCCCGGCGGCGGCGTGCGAGACGGTGGCTGCAGTGGAGCGCTCATCCATCCCCAGTGGATCATCACGGCCGGACACTGCTTCCACGACATCAACGACGTGCGGGTGGGCGGGCAACCGCGCTATCACATGACCGTGACCGTCGGCAAGATCAAGGAAAGTGATCCGGGGGGCCACACGGTGCAGGTGGTGGATGTCCGCCAGTCACCGCTCAACGACCTCGCGGTGGGGAAACTCAGCGCCCCGATCACCGACATCGCTCCGCTGACCCTGCCCGAGGGGAAACCGCCGGTCGGCCAGCGTCTGCAGTTCGCGGGCTGGGGTTCGACGTCGGCCACCGTCATCACCTCGTCCGACCACCTCAAGCGTGGTGAGTTCACCATCTCGAAGATCAACGCCTCCACGCTCGAGGCCCTGCCGGTCGTGCCGCGGACGGTGGAGAACAGCCCGTGCCGCGACGATTCCGGCGCACCGTTCTACACCTCGAGCGATGATGTGCACGGCCAGCTGGTGGCCACCGAGGTTTCCGGGCCGTCGTGCCCTCAGGCCGGCACCGAGATCCTGGCCAGGGTCGACGTCGTCGCCGCCTGGATACGCCAACAGTTAGAAGACGGCGAACCCTAGCCAGCCCGCGAGTCGGGTTCCCGCGACAGGCGAGTCGGTCTTTGGTGACAGGCGAGTCCGGCTTTCGCGTCCCGCGAGTCGGGCTCCCGCGACAGGCGAGTCGGGTTCCCGCGACAGTCCAGCTTTGGCGCACGCTGAGTCTCCCTCGCGCACGAAGAGGGAACTCAGGTGTCGCGACGGCCGGACTCGCCTGTCATGGGAGCCCGACTCGCCCGTCACCAAAGCCGGACTCGCCCGAACTGAGAGCCGGACTCGCGTGTGATAGGTGCAAAGCGCCGCGCACTCGTACCCGAGGTCGGGTGGATCATGGACTGGAGGTGGTTAGCGGGCGGGAAATTTCCGTTGACACGCGCTCGCGGTCCTCCAAGTGGATCACCGTCGAGTGGACGTTCACCATCGGCTCGAAGGGCAAGGCCGCGTTCACCGTCCGCAACGGGACCGGTTCCGGCGCACCCGTCGCCGCCCAGGGCAGCATGTCGAACGTGAACATCCCGGACCAGGGTGACTACATGCGCCCCAAGTGGGGCGTCTACCGGTCCGTCGAGAGCGCGTCGCCGGACATCATCGACACCTACCTGCTCTTCCGGAACTACTGGGCGGCACGGCAGTAGGGAACTATTCCCGCCAGCCGCTGAGTTCCACGCCCTTCGCGACGTCCACCCGGTAGGACAGCGTCACCTCCCCGGTCCCGCCGGACGGCAGCGCCAGCCGCCAGGTGAACTCGCCCAGCGCCGAAGTTTCGGCGGGCTCCGGGCTGGTCCGCACATCCCGCACGGTGATTGTGTCGTCGCGGGAGACCGGAGCCTGGTCGAGCACGGTCACGACGGCTTCGCGCGGGCCGTGGTTCGCCACGGTGATCTTGTACTCCGCCTCGCGGCGTTTCTGCCCGGACAGCGTCGCCTTGCTCGCGGTGCGGCGGACAAGCTCTCGCTCGACCCGGATCCGGTCGTCGACGCCGAGCGCGAGTTCGATGTCCTCGCCCGGGGCCCAGGCGTCCAGCCGGGTCGTGCCGACGAACTCGGCGTCGTGGAACACCGACGCGCGCCCGGGCCGAAGCGCGTGCTCGGAGGTGTTGACCACTTTGGCGCGCAGGTACGCCTCCTCTGCCAGCACGGGCGCGGTGACGTACCCGAGTTCCGCGGTCAGGTCAAGCCGGGCGAGCGTCGTACGGTGGCCCTGCGCGCCCGAGGGCACCGCGACCGGCCACGACGGCCGGTAGGTGACCGCCGTCGTGCCCTGTTCGGCCTCGGCCGGTTTCGGTGCCATCGCGGGCGCGGCAAACCGTTTCATCCCGGCACCCTCGGGCACGCTGCCTGGCGCGGCTGCCACCATCGGGCGGATCGGCTGCGCGCGGTCGAGGTACCAGGGCCGGAGTTCGGGCACCACGACGGTGTTCGCCGGGCGCGCGGTGGACAGCGCCAGCTCGCACTCCGGCCAGTCCTCGCCGGTGTGCTGGTTGACCAGGCCGTACGAGGTCACCGTGACGTCGGTGCCGTGGACCCGGACGTCGTAGCCCGGCTCCCAGCTCGCACCGGGGACCACATAGGACAGTTCGAGCCCGGCTTCGCCTTCGGGCTCGGTGATCTCCAGTTGGACGACCACGCTCGTACTGTCCTGTTCGGACTGTCCGCTGTGCGCCGCGATGCGGCGGTCGAGCGCGGCGAGGTCCTCGCGCAGCCGGGCGAGCCGGTCCGTGAGCCGGCGGCGGGCCTTCAGCGCCTCGGCGAGCCGGCTTCCCAGCGCGTCGGTCACTTCGGCGACGCGGTCCGGCTCGGCGGTTCCAGCGGCCAACGCCTTCGCGAAGCTGTTGCCACTGCGTTTCGCGAGCGACGTCAGCAACTCCACTTTCATCGCTTCCGCCGCTTCGTCGTCCGAGAGGGCGTCGATCGTCGCCTGGTCGGCGCGTCGCTGCTCGGTCAACGCGCGCAACGGCGCGTCGGCCGGTTCGGCGTGGCGTTCGGTGCGGACGTCAACGCCGGCGATCAGCGCCGGCCCGGTGCCGGTCACGCGCACCGATGCCGGGTCGAGGGTGAGCGGCAGTCCGGCGAACGTCAGTGCTGTCTGGGGGCCGGCGTCGAGGCGCGCCCGGCCCCGGCGGGTGACACGGGCATGCCGCGGATACACGGTGACGGCGACGATCGGGGCTTCCACGGTCGGCATGGGCCCGACGTTAGTCTCTTGACACCTCGCCGTGCGGAACGGAAGTGTCTCCACTTGCCTGCTTCGCCCGGCTTGGGGGTTTCGAGTGAAGGTCGCACCATCCGCAGTCCTGCTCGCCGCGGTCCTCGCGCTGCCGCTGACAGGCGTCGCCGAGGCCGTTGCGACCGGGGTGCCGCCGACGCCGGTGTTCACCGGCGGCGAGGCGCAGCCGGTGTTCGATCCGGCCGACGTGATCCGCGAGGACGTCTGGGTCAGCGCACCGGTCGACAGCGACCACGACGGTAAGGACGACCTCGTGCACGCCCAGGTCGTCCGGCCGCGCGCCACGCTCCGGGGCATGAAGGTCCCGGTGGTGTACCAGGCCAGCCCGTACTACGCGGGTGGCAACGACGTCGCGAACCACGACGTCGACGTCGAGTTGTACGTGCCAGGACACGGGCATGGCCCGGAAGGCCCGCGCGCGACCGCGAACGGTGTCGGGCCGGCTGTGCTCTCTGGCCCCTCCCCGATCACCTGGCGGTACCAGGACTACTTCACCGCGCGCGGATTCGCCGTGGTGTACGGGGAGTCGCTCGGCACCGGGCTGTCGACCGGGTGCCCGACCACCGGCGATGTCAACGAGACGATCGGCGCCAGGTCCGTCGTCGACTGGCTCAACGGCCGGGCGCACGCGCGCGACGCCGCCGGTGCGCCGGTGACCGCGCGCTGGAGCACCGGGAAGACCGGCATGATGGGCGTGTCCTACAACGGCACGTTGCCGAACGCGGTCGCCGGCACCGGCGTCGCCGGGCTGGAGACGATCGTGCCGATCGCGGCGATCTCCAACTGGTACCAGTACTACCGCAACGAGGGCGCGGTCGTCGCGGCCGGCGGGTTCCAGGGCGAGGATGCCGACGTCCTCGCCGAATACGTCTACACCCGCGCCGACCGGCAGATCTGCCGCCCGGTGATCGACGGGCTCACCCGCGACCAGGACCGGGTGACCGGCGACTACACGCGGTTCTGGGATGTCCGAAACTACCGCGACGACGTTGGCAAGGTACACGCCTCGGTGCTCGCCGTGCACGGCCTCAACGACTGGAACGTCAAGACCGACCAGGTCGCCGAGTGGTACGAAGCGTTGAAGGCACACGGCGTCGAGCACAAGATCTGGCTGCACCAGTCCGGGCACGCCGACCCGTATACGCTGCGCCGTGACGCCTGGCTCTCGACGCTGAACAAGTGGATGTCCCACTACCTCCACGGCGTGGACAACGGCATCCAGAACGAGCCGAAGGCGACGATCCAGCGCGAGGACCTGTCGTGGACCGACGAAGCCGACTGGCCCGTCGCGGGCACGACCGACGTCCGCGTGTACCCGTGGCCGGGCGGCGGCGTGAAGGGCACGATCGACACGCGCTATCCGGTGCCGGGCAGAGCGGCCGTCGAATCGCTGACCGACGACTCGAGCAAGACGATCGAACAGCTCGCGGACGCCGCGTCTTCGGGAAACCGCTTGCTGTACACGACTTCCGCGGCGAAGCAGGCGGTGCGGCTTTCGGGGACCGTGCGGGCGGACCTGGCGCTGTCCTTCGACCGCCCGGCCGCGAACGTCACGGCGGTGCTGCTCGACCGGGCACCGGACGGCACGTCGCACGTGATCAGCCGTGGCTGGGCGGACCCCCAGAACCGCGCCGACCCGTCGCGCACGCAGCCGGTGATCCCGGGAGAGCGCTATCACATCAAGGTCGAGTTGATGCCGAAGGACTACGTTCTGGCGGCGGGCCACCGCCTGGAGTTCCTGCTGGCGTCGAGCGACTACGACTACACGCTCCGGCCGAAGCCGGGCGCGGGCCTGGCGCTCGATCTGACGCGGACGTCGGTGACGCTGCCGGTGACCGGTGGGAAGCCCGCCCTGCGCGCCGCGTTCGGATAGTCCCGATGCGGCTCTCTACGACGGGTCGCGGAGACGGGGGAGGCGTTCGGCGGCCGGCGTGTCCGTGATGAGCGTGAGGGCGGCATGCTGCGGCCTCGGTTTCTGCCACATGACCCACTTCGGGGGTGCTCATATGAGCACCTCGTGCAGGGTGGCTGAACGCGCGGCGTGCACATCCCGTACCCGATCGTTGGCCGGGGAAAGTGGACGGTCGGCGATCGCGTGGCCGTCGGCCCCTCGTCGTTCTGTGGCTACTGTGGACCGTGGGCACGCCCGGCTCTCGTGGAAGCCACCGCGGCGAAGTACTGCACCGGAGCGGTCCGAACACCTAGGGTCAGGGCATGAAGGTCGGTCTGCTGACCCGCGAGTACCCGCCGGAGGTCTACGGCGGCGCCGGGGTGCACGTGGAGTTCCTCGCCCGTGAACTGCGTTCGCTCGTCGATCTCGACATCCACTGCTGGGGTGCCGGCCGGGAGGGGGCGCACGGCCATCGCGACGCGCACGGCTACCGGCAGCCGGCGTTCGCCACAATGGACATCGCGATCTCCATGGCCGACGCGCTGGCCGGGCACGACCTCGCGCACAGCCACACCTGGTACGTCAACCTCGCCGGTCATCTCGCGAAGCTGAACTACGGCATCCCGCACGTGCTCACCGCGCATTCCCTGGAACCGCTGCGGCCCTGGAAGGCCGAGCAACTGGGCGGCGGCTACCGGATCTCGTCGTGGATCGAGCGCACCGCCTACGAGGCCGCCGACGCGGTCATCGCCGTGAGCGAGGGGATGCGCCGCGACGTGCTCGAGGTCTACCCGGCGATCCCGCCGGAGCGCGTGCACGTGGTGCACAACGGCATCGACACCCAGCTGTACCAACCGGTTTCGGCGACCGGCGCGATCAGCGCCCGCGGTGTCGACCCGGCCAGGCCCTACATCGTGTTCGTCGGCCGGGTGACCCGGCAGAAGGGCGTGCCGCACCTCCTGCGCGCGGTCGCGTCGCTGCCCGAGGACCTCCAAGTGGTGTTGTGCGCGGGTGGGGCCGACACCCCGGAGCTGGACGCGGAGTTCCGCGGCCTGGTCGAGCGCCTGCGGGTGACCCGCACCGGCGTGCACTGGATCCCGGAGATGCTGCCACGCGACGAGGTGGTCCAGTTCCTCACCCACGCCACGGTTTTCGTGTGCCCGTCGGTGTACGAGCCGCTCGGGATCGTGAACCTGGAGGCCATGGCCTGCGGCACCGCGGTGGTCGCGAGCGACGTCGGCGGAATCCCCGAGGTCGTGGACGATGGCGTGACCGGCCTGCTGGTCCACTACGACGAGAACGACCCCTCCGCGTTCGAGGCCGGGCTGGCCGGGCGCATCACCGAGCTGGCCGGCGATCCGGGCCGCGCCAAGGAGATGGGGACGGCCGGGCGGGTCCGGGCCGTCGAGGAGTTCGCCTGGGCCGCGATCGCGGCCCGCACCCTGGGGATCTACGAAGCGATCGGGAGGTCGTCGTGAACGAGGCATCGGATGTGCTGGGCATCGTCCTTGCCGGGGGCGAGGGCAAGCGGCTGATGCCGCTGACGGCCGACCGGGCCAAGCCCGCGGTGCCGTTCGGCGGAGTGCACCGGCTGATCGACTTCGTGCTGTCCAACCTCGTGCACGGCGGGGTCCGGCGGATCTGCGTGCTCACCCAGTACAAGTCCCACTCGCTGGACCGGCACATCAGCACGACGTGGCGGCTGTCCTCGCTCACCGGCGAGTACGTCACGCCGGTTCCGGCGCAGCAGCGGCTGGGGCCCCGCTGGTTCCAGGGCAGCGCGGACGCGATCCACCAGAGCCTGAACCTCGTCTACGACGAGTGCCCGGAGTACATCGCGGTGTTCGGCGCCGACAACATCTACCGGATGGATCCGCGGCAGATGATCGAGGCGCATGTCTCGTCGGGCGCCGGGGTGACCGTGGCGGGCATTCGCGTGCGTCGCGAGGAGGCGACCGCGTTCGGCGTCATCCAGACCACCGACGGCACCAAGATCGACGCCTTCCTGGAGAAGCCGGAGGACCCGCCGGGCCTGCCAGACGCGCCGGAGCAGGCTTACGTGTCCATGGGCAACTACGTGTTCGGCGCACAGGTGCTGGTGGACGCGCTGAAGGCCGACGCCGAGAACACCGCCTCCCACCACGACATGGGCCGCGACATCATCCCCATGCTGGTCGCCAAGGGTGACGCAGCGGTGTACGACTTCGACCAGAACGTGGTGCCGGGCGAGACCGACCGGGACCACGGCTACTGGCGGGACGTCGGGACGATCGACAACTACTACGAAGCGCACTGCGACCTGATCTCGACCCACCCGATCTTCAACCTCTACAACCGGCGCTGGCCGATCCTGGCGCATCCGGGGCAGCGTGCCGCCGCGAAGTTCGTCGAGGGCGGCACGGCGAACCAGTCGATCGTCAGCAACGGCTGCATCATCTCCGGCGCGCAGGTCGTCGAGTCGGTGCTTTCGCCCGACGTCTTCATCGAAAACGGCGCGGTGGTGCAGGGTTCCGTGTTGCTGGACGGTGTGCGCGTCGGCGCCGGGGCGGTGGTGCGGCGGGCGATCCTGGACAAGAACGTCGTCGTGCCGCCGGGTGCGCACATCGGCGTCGACCTGACCCGCGACCGGCAGCACTACCACGTCAGCCCGGCCGGGATCGTCGTGCTGGGCAAGGGCGAACGCGCGATCTAGCCCCGACTCCTCCGGCGAGTCCGATACTCACGACACGTGAGTTGCCGGCGGAGTCCCACCAAAGCCCGACTCGCCTGTCGCGGGAGCCCGACTCACCCGTCACCAAACCCCGACTCGCCTGTCACCAAAGCCCGACTCGCCTGTCACCAAAGCTCGACTCGCCTGTCGCGGGAGCGCGACTCGCCTGTCGCGAGACGTGCGGGAAATCGGGTAATCCCAGACAGCGCCGCGGACCGCGCCATACGCTGATCAGCATGAACAGATTGGGGCTCGCCGCAGTGACCGCGGTAGTGGTCGCGCTCGGGCTGTCGCTCGCGCTCGGCCTGCTCGGCGGAACCCCGACGGGTGCCGGCGACAACGGCGACGGTTACCGGCTGTTCTGCGGCGCCGGGCTCGTCCCTGCCACCCCGACCCACGCCGCGAGCTGGCAGGGCGGCGTGGTGCTGGACTTCGGACGCGGTGCGCCTTGCCCGGATCCCCAGCCGTCCAGCGCCGGGATCATTTTGAAGGCCATCGTGGGCGGGCGCGGCGCGGTCAGCCTGACCGAGCTCGGCTGGCTGTACACGCTGCTGATCTTCCTGGTTACCCTGGTCACGGCTCGGGCGTTGCTCGTGCATGGCCGGCGGCGACTGGTTTTCCTGCTCCCGCCGCTGATCCCCGTGCTCGAACCCGACTTCGCGCGGATGTTCATTTCGACGTTTTCCGAGCCCGCCGGACTGTTCGGCGCGTACACACTGCTGTGCGGGGTCGCCGTCATCGCCGCGACCGGGATCGAGGACGGTTTCGCGCGGCTGTCCGCGCTCGCCCTCGTCGCCGTCGGCGGGGTGATCGCGGGGCTGGCGAAGGTTGGGTTCCTGCCGTTGCTCGTGCTGGCCGTGCTCGTCTGCGCGGTCACCGGCGCGCGGCTGGGCCGCGGCCGGTGGTGGTCCGGCCGGATCGTCGGCCCAGCGCTCGCCGTCCTGCTCGTGGTCGAGACCATTTGGCCGATCCGCGCGAGCCTCGCCTGGCAGGACCGCAACTACGCCGAAGTCAACGCGATCAATGTGGTCTATACCCTTTCTCTGGTCGAAATACCGGGCACGGCGACCGCTCTCGGCCTGCCCGCCGCCGCGCGGGAGAGTGTGGGCCACGCGTTCTACCCGAAGGGACCGGACGAGCTGATCGGCGCCGACGCCGTGAAGAACGACCCCGACGGGATCAGGAACAAGGTCTGGGGGATGTTGCTCGCCCGGCCGGCCGTGCTGGCTCGCGCCGTGGGGATCGCCCTGCAGTCGACCTACGGCCGGAGCCTGCCCTACCTGTCCGACGAGCCATGGACGCCGGCGAGTGTGCCGCCGCGGAACTTTGGCCCGGTCAGTGGCGATATGGGCGGCGACCAGAGCACGTTCCGGCAATGGCTCGACGAGATGAGCCCGCCGTGGTGGCCGTCCTTGCTCGTGCTGCTCGGCACGGGCGCCGCGGCGGTCGCGCTGTCGCGGCGGCGGTGGACGACCCGGTACGGCATCGTCGCCGGGGTGGCCACGACAAGCGCGCTCGGTATCGCGGTGATGGCGGTGGCCGGCGACGGGTACTACGAGATCGCCAAACACGTGTGGCTGGCCGCTTACCTGCTCGACGTCGCGGCGCTGTCGTTGTGTGTCGTGGTCGTGCCGGTGCTCGTGCGGTGTGCCCGAGACCTGCGGGAACGCCGCCGTCGCCGGGTCGCCGTCGCGGCCGGTGAGCCGGCCGCCCAAGTGACGACCCCGGTCAACTCGCCGTCGACCGGGTAGCCGATGTGACCGTCCACTATGGATGGTGACCGTCGCCGGTACTAGTTTCGGATGAACAAAAAAGACATCATATATCAGGTACGGTGTATAAGACCGGATGCTGGCGTCCGGACGGTCGACGAATTTCGCTCGCAAAACCCCGATCGTCACCGGGTTCGGCCTCAGCGCCTGCATTCACCGCGCCTTTCGGAGGAGTGGGAGTTCACCTTCGACGCGCACGCCTACCTGTGGGAGCCGTGGCAAGCCGTCGATCTCGGCGCCGCACCGGCCCCGAACCGGCCGCTGTTTTCCGAGGAACCGCCGCGCCCGGAGCACATCCCCGCATGGGCCGGCTCCGTTCGGAGATCACGGTGCCGCTGGCGACCGGGGAGTCCCTGTACACCCCGCACGAGTTCCTCGCGTTGCTGACCGCGATCGGCACCGACATCATCCAGCCGGACATCCGCGTCGTCGGTGGCCTGACGCACTTGGTGAAGATCGCGCCCATCGCCGAAGCGCACTACGTGCCGGTGGCACGGCACAACCCACTCGGCCCGCTCGCGACCGCCGTGAACCTGCACTTCGCCGCCGCCACCACGAATTTCGCCGCCGCCATCACGAATTTCGGCGTTCTCGAGTACAAGCGAGTACAAGTTCGACGACGTTTCGTGGTGCCCCGACCCGTACCTGCCGTCGCCGGGTACCTCGAACTACGCCCGGGCCCCCGGGTTGGGGCATCGAGATCGACGAAGCCACGCTCGAAACCGACGACTGGGTCACCTGGACCCGGCGGGTGCCGGTCCGTCCGGACGGTTCGACCGCGTGGATGTGACCCAGGTTCCTTCGCCGTGGGAACCGGCCCCACGGCGTTGCGGCCTGGCCTAACCTGCGAGGTTGTGACCGAAGCTGGGGAAGAAGAGTTGGACCTGCTCGTCCTGCGCGGCCTTCAGGACGACGAGGTCCGCGCGGCCATGCGGGAGGAGCACGTTTCCCCGCCGGAGATCCTGTGGGCCGTCGCGAACGACCCGGCCGTGCTCGGCCGCCTGCGCACGGAACGCACCGGTTACCTTCGCGATCCCGACCGCACCATCGAAGTCACGGCGCGGATCCGCGACGATGCCCCGTTCGCCGGCGTCACGCTGCCCACCGCGGGTGGTGTCGCCGGTTCCGTGGCACTGCTCGCCTTCCTGGTCACGTGCCTCGCCGTGCTGTTCGGGTGGGAAAACCCGCCGGCCTGGACGCAGGCGGTGAGCGCGATCGGATTCTTCGGCGCCCTGCTGCTGACCACCCGCCTGCTTCGCCGGGCGGCCCCGAACGCGATCGGCCTGCTGAGGTATCTCGCCGATGCCGAATCCAGGATCTGGCGCAGCTACGCCGTGCAGGAGATCGTCCTGCCCGCGCTGCGCCGTGCCGTCGCCGAACAGCGTGAGCCGGTGTACCGCACGGAATGGGTGGTGCGCGCGGTCCGCGACCTCGACGCCGAAGGCACCGCGGTGCTCACCCCGGCCAGAATCCGGCTGTGGAAGACCATCGACCGCTCGTCCACCGGGGCGATCGCGCTCGCCGGCCACCGCGGGGCGGGCAAGAGCACGGCGATCGAGCAGGTGGCCGCCGGCCGGCCGGGCGAGCGGTCCCCGCTGACCGTCGTCGCCGCGGCCCCGGCGAGCTATGAGGCCCGGGATTTCGTGCTCTACCTGCACACCTTGCTGTGCAACGGGGTCCTGGCGAAGACCCAGGACTCGATCGGGCAGCGGCTGGAGGCCACGGAAACCTCGCGCGAACGAGCGGCCCGGGTGGCCCGCTCGACTTTTCGTTGCCTGCTCGAGGTGGTGTTCGTCGCCCTTTCCGGAACCTTCGCCTGGGATCTGTCCATCGGTGCCTTCGCCGCTGATCTCGGCCCGATCGTCGCCGGATTCCCCCATTCCCTTGGCCGTGTCTTCGCCGGCCGGAGCGGCTGGCAGATCGCCGTGCTGATGCTCACCGGGTTGGTGGCTCTGCACTTTTCGGTGAACGTCGCCGGTTTCCTGTGGCGAGCCCTGTGTGCCGTGCTGGCGGGTTCGGTCCGGCTGCTCCGCGATCCGGGCAATTTGCCGCTCCGCCGGCTGCGCCGGGAAGCCCTGCGGCACCTGCTGAGAATCCGCTTCCTGCAGACCTACACCACCGGCTGGTCGGGCAAGCTCACCTTCCCGATCAAGGGCGAAGCCGGCCTCACCCGGTCCGTCCAGAAGGCCGAGCAGCAGCTCACCTACCCCGAGGTGGTCGACGCGTTCCGCACCTTCGCGGCGGACGTCGCGAAGGTGCTCAGCGAGGAGCGGGTCGCCGACCGGCTGATCATCGCCATCGACGAACTCGACAAGATCGGCGAGCCGGAAAAGGCCCAGGAACTGATCAACGATCTCAAGGGAATCTTCGACATCCCGGGCTGCCTGTTCCTGGTGTCGGTCTCGGACGACGCGATCATCGCCTTCGAGCGACGCGGAATCCCCGCCCGCGACGCCTTTGACAGCGCTTTCTCCGAAATGATCCGGATCGAGCAGTTCACCCCGGAATCCAGCCGCGACTGGATCGGCTCGCGGCTGCCCGGCCTGCCGGAACCATTCCGCGTGCTGTGCCACTGCGTCTCCGGCGGGCTGCCCCGTGACCTGCGGCGGTACGTCGACGAAATGCTCGACATCGTCGACGGCGCGCAAGCCCCCACCCTGGCTTCGGTCACGAACGAGCTCATCCGGCGGGAACTCGATCGGAAGGCGCCCGCGTTCGCCGGTGCCGCGCGCACCATCGTCAGCTCCGCACGACGGTCCGAACTGATCGCGGACCTCGTGACCATCCCGACCCTGCGCGCGGACGCCGAACTGCTCAGGTTGGCCGCGAAGCTGGCGTCGGCGGGCGAGGGGGACCCGGCGCTGGCGGACCTGGGCTGGGAAACCGGCAGCTACCTGCTGTTCTGCACGACGATCCGCGAAGTGTTCACCGACGCGGTGACCGAGGATCTGCTGTACGGCATACCCGGCGGTGAACCGCAACTGCTCGCGATCGCCCGCCAGCAGATGGCCTTCGACCCGCGGGTGTCGTGGCGGCTGCTCACCGAGTTCCGGGCCGCCCGTGGCCTGACCTCGGTCGCGGCGGGCACGCACGCGATCGACCGGGCCATGCTCGAAAGCGAGATGCCCGATCTCGCCGAACGTGCCCTGGCCGAGGCCACCACCATCGCGGTAGTGGGGCTCAGCCGCGACCCGGCCAAGGCGGCGCATTCGGTACCCGGGAACCTGAAGGCCGCCGGGTTCCGGATCATCCCCGTCCACCCGTGGGCCGACGAGCTGCTGGGCGAGAAAGTGTACCGGTCGCTGACCGACATTCCCGGGCCGGTGGACCTGGTCGACGTGTTCCGGCCGGCGGAGGAGGCGCCGGGCATCGCCGAGCAGGCCGTCGCCATCGGGGCGAAAACCCTGTGGCTGCAACAGGGCATCGTGTCGCCGGAAGCCCGCCGGATCGCCGTCGAGGGCGGGCTCACCTACGTTGAGGACCGCTGCATCGCCGTGGTCCGCGCGATGGCCCGCATCACCCGCACGTAACGACCACCCGGTTTCGTCGCGACGCCGTTTCCTGACCGGTCCGGAGACCTCTCGTTTCCTTTCGGCTACGAGGGGCCGACTGCTCAGCGCGGCGTGGAGATCGGCAACCGCTGAACCGAAGGCAATCTTCGTTCGTGTATGCGGAGCGCGATTAGAAGCCCTTGTCAGGTCTGGAAGGAGAGCGCCGATGGACCATCCGCTCGCCCATGCGGCGTTCCGGGTGTCGATCTTCATCGCCGCCATCGGGTTGGGTGGCGCCGCGTTGACCGCCGTGGTCGGGGTCGTGCTGCTGGCCGTGCCGTCCGCGACATCCGCCGCGACGGCCGGGGCGAAGGCGTGTGGGAAAGGGGATGTCGTGCCTTCCGGCGACGGCGAATACCTCGCGCAGAACAACGTGTGGGGTGCCGACACGGCGCAGTGCATCATCGTGGGGGACCGGTCGCTCACCGTGGACGTCGCGGAGCACGACCGGCCACCCAACGGCGATCCCGCGGCCTATCCCGCGCTGATCAAGGGCTGTCACTGGGGGAAGTGCTCGACGGGCAGTGGCCTTCCGGTCCAGGTCGCCCGGATGCCCGGGGTGATGAGCGACTGGGCGAGCAGGCAGGTCGATTCCGGCATCTACAACGCCGCCTACGTGGTGTGGTTCCACCGCAGCCCGGTGGCGGCGGGCACGCCGGACGGCGCCGAACTGATCATCTGGCTGAGCAGCCACGGCGGCATCCGGCCGGGCGGAGTCCGGACCGCCACCGCGGTCCCGCTCGCCGGAGCGACCTGGAACGTCTGGTTCGAACAGGCGCAGGGCCGCAACCGGATCGTCTACCAGCGCATCGGCGACGTTTCGTCGGTCCAGGGTCTCGACATCCGCGCCTTCGCGATGGATTCGGTGGGGCGCGGATGGATCCGGCCCGAGTGGTACCTGATCGGTGTCGAGGGCGGCTTCAACCTCTGGAGTGGCGGGGCGGGCAACGCGATCGAGCGGTTTTCCGTGTCGGTCGACGCCGCACGCCTGCCACCCGCGGGAACACGATAGGCTTGGTCGCCGTCGATCCGGGTCGCCGGCCTCGACAGGAGGAAGCGTGTACCCGATCGGCCGCCGGAGTTTCATCGGCCGGGCCGGGCCGGTGCCTTGGCGCTGGTCACGTCCGCGCTGGTACTACCCGGCACCGCCGGCGCCGATACGGCCACAACCACGAATCAAACCGGCACCAAAAATGGCTACTACTATTCATTCTGGACCGATGGTGGCGGGTCGGTCTCGATGACCATGGGGTCCGGTGGCGGCTATGGGACCTCATGGGCCGACTGCGGGAACTTTGTCGCCGGTAAGGGCTGGACCAACGGCGGACGCCGGACTGTGCCCTACTCGGGGAGCTTCAATCCGTCCGGCAACGGATACCTTTCGCTCTACGGGTGGACGTCGGACCCGCTCGTCGGGTACTACATCGTCGACAACTGGGGCACTTACCGGCCAACGGGCACCCACCAGGGCACGGTGACCAGCGATGGTGGTACGTACGACATCTGTCGGACGACGCGACACAACGCCCCCTCCGTCGAAGGCACTCGAACCTTCGACCAGTACTGGAGTGCCCGGCAGGTGAAGAAGACGGGCGGAACCATAACCACCGGCAACCACTTCGACGCCTGGGCCCGGGCCGGTATGAATCTGGGCAGCTTCAGGTATTACCTGATTCTCGCGACAGAGGGATATCAAAGCAGCGGGAGCTCCAACATCACGGTGAGCTGAGGGATATCTCGCTTCGAACGCCCGAAACATTCAAAAAGGCCCTCGGCAAGATGGAGGACCACGGGCTGCCGAAACCCGACCACGAACCACTGTCCGCGCACCCCTCGGTCAGCGCCGACTTCCTCACCAAGGCCGGTTCCGGTGATTTCACGTGCGTTCGGCGAGATCGGCCGTCTGGACGGGGACGCCGTGGTGTGCGTGGACGGCACCCGGATCGAGGCCGACGTGATCGTGTGCGCGACCGGATACACGATGTCCTTCCCGTTCTTCGACGATCCGGCGTTGCTGCCGGATGAACAGCACCGTTTCCCGTTGTTCAAGCGTATTGTCAAGCCCGGAATCGACAACCTGTACTACGTGGGTCTGGCGCAGGCCTCGCCCACGATCGTCAACCTCGCCAAACAGCAGAGCAAGCTCATCGCCCGGCACCTGACAGGTCGCGACGCGCTGCCCGGCGTCGAGGAGATGAACGCAGCCATCGCGCGCGACGAGGACAAGCACCAGTACTACCGCGCGCCGCGCCACACGAGCCAAATTGACTTCGCGCGCTACGTAAAGGATCTGCACAGGTGCGGCCAACGCGAACGCCTACACCGGTTCGGTCACCTCCTCGCGGCGCGCCCGAGGGCTGCCAGACCGGCACCGGTCAAGGGCGCTTCGCGGCCTCCGGCAGACTGGTCGTCCACTCCTGGACACACGGGACGCCAACCGCTTCGTAACCGGCTGGCCGAAGCCGGAAGCGTCGCGGATTCCCATCGCTGGATCTAGTCGCGCGCGGCCGCCCTGACCTCGTCGAGCACCCGCCGCAGGGGGTGGCCGGTGGCTTCCGCGGCGGACTTGGCTTCCTCGTACTCGGGCTGTGTGGTGATCACGGCACCGTCGAAATAGCCCCGTTTCACGCTGACCGGGAAACCGTGGTAGTCGATGGTCACGCTGTCTCGCGGCAGGGCACGCCGCTCGACCGGGTACAGGCGCACGCCGAGGGTCGAGGTGTGGGCGAAGATCGCGGCGCAGACGCCGTCGACGCGATCGTCCGGCGCCAGCACGGTGAGGAGGATTCCCGGCCGTCCCTTCTGCGCGGTGGCCGGGGCGCACCAGGCGTCGGCGCCGCCCGCGGCGCGCAGGGCGGTCAGCACATCCGGCCACAGCCGGGGATCAAGGTCGTCGACGATGGTCTCGATGACCGTCATGGTGGTGCTGACCAGGGCCGGTGCCGAGTGCGTGTCGTCGCCGATCACGACGCGCACCACGTTGGCGTGCCCGGGCGGGTCGGCGGTGCCCGCACCGACGCCGACCGTGACCGGCACGCAGGCGGGCATCGGACCGTAGCCGCCGGCCAGCGTGACGAGCAGCGCCGCGCCGGTCGGGGTGCACA
>NZ_DATELF010000163.1:0-2251 GCF_035276945.1 Amycolatopsis sp.
CAGATGAGCATGCGGTAACCGGCACGGGCCGCCCGTCGCTGCGGCGTGACTGGTAAGGTGCACGCGCGTCAGCGCCTGCGCGGGGCGGTAGCTCAGCCGGTCAGAGCAGCGGACTCATAATCCGCCGGTCCTGGGTTCGAGTCCCAGCCGCCCCACGCTCCAGCCCTGTGTGTTCTCGGCTGATCCTTGACGAATCAGGCTCGGCTGTTGCTTGACAGTGTCCCGGCTGATGGTTGACACCCTCGGCCCGGTGCTTGAGCTGTCGCACCCTGACCGTAGGGGTGGTGGGCGACGTCGATGGCCCGGGTCGTGATCGGGCAAGCTAAAACGGCTCCGACATTCTTGCCACTTCAGCAAAAATGCCCATATAGTCTCATCTGCTGAGACGCCTACCGTGGCGCGCGTCATACGTGCGCCAAGGAAAGCGAGCGATGTGTGGACGAGTTGGCTACAGGTGATCGGTCGAGGTACGCACCGATCGGTCGTCGTCGAACTGCTTTCTGTATGTGCACAGCCGAGATCCAGCAAGCAGTGCCTTCTCCTCGAGTGCCAATTCATGCGGTAACGCCACGGGCATTCCCGCGGCTTCTTGTCACCTCTGTGAAGGGAAGGGTCTGATGCGAAGACATCTGCGTCGGCGCCTGTGGCTCGTGCCGCTGTGCGCGTCGGCGGTGGCGCTCACCGGGGCCTTGGGGCCGATCACATCCAGCAGCGCGAGCACGAGCACGATCACGATCACGGCATGCAACAACCGCACCAACAACTCGCTCCCTAAGCTCCTCGAGTGCATCCGCACCGACGACCTGTGGAACCAGATGAAGGCGCAGCAGGCGATCGCCGACTCCCACCCGGACGCGGGCGGGCACGCCTCGCGCAACTCCGGCGAGCCAGGCTACAAGGCGGCGGTCGACCTCGCCGTCAAGCTGTTCACGGCTGCCGGCTACCACGTCACGGTGCAGACGTACAAGTTCCCGTACTTCGCCTTCTTCGGATTGCCGGGCGGCAGTGAGGTTTCGCCGACGCCGACCACGTTCACCCTCGGTACCGACCTCAACGCCTTCAACAGCGTTGGCACGGTCACCGCGGAGGTGCAGCCGGTCGGTGGGATCATCCTGCCGCCGACGCCGGCGCCGTCCTCGGCCAGCGGGTGCAGCCCGGCCGACTTCGCCGGCTTCACGCCCGGCAACATCGCGCTGATCCAGCGCGGCACGTGCAACTTCGGCGAGAAGGCCAAGAACGCCGTGACCGCCGGCGCGGCCGGCGTGCTCATCTTTAACGAGGGCCAGCCGGGCCGTACCGGGCTCGCCGGTGGCGGCGGCATGATCGACAACGCCGGCAATTCTGTCGTGCCGAACATCCCGGTCGGCTTCGTGCCGTTCGCAGAGGGCCAGCACCTCTACGACGCGGCCAATGCTGGCCAGCACCCCCAGGTGAAGCTGGACTTCAAGGGTGAGGTCGACCCGAGCCGCGACGACTACAACGTGATCGCCGACTCGCCGTACGGGGACCCGAACCACACCGTGGTTGTCGACGCGCATTACGACGCGATCTTCGGTGCGGGCATGCTCGACAACGCGTCCGGCTCGGTAAGCCTCATGGACATCGCGCAGAAGCTGGCCAAGGTGCGCACCACGAACCGGCTGCGCTACATCCTGTTCGGCGGTGAGGAGCTCGGCCTGCTGGGCTCGAACTTCTACACCCACAACCTCTCGCCCACCGAGCTCGCCCAGATCGGTTACGACCTCGATGCGGACGTGACCGCGACGCCGAACTACACCATCGGCGTGCTCGACCCGGCCGCGAAGAACCTGTTCGGCGGACCCATACCGGTGTTCCCGGCCAACGTGTACGAGCCGTCCAAGTTCGCTCGCGACGTCGCGGTCAAGTACTACGACTCGATCGGGCTCAACCACGAGTTCTTCTCGCCGCAGGGAACGGACGCGTTCTGGTTCAACATGGTCGGCGTGCCGGCCAGCGGCATCCTCACCGGGCAGGACTGCTGCAAGACGCAGGAGCAGGTCGACCTGTTCGGCGGGCAGACCGGCAACTTCGAGGGCAACCTCGGCACCACTGACGGTGGCTGCGTCGACCAGCCGTTCCGCTGGTGTGACAACCTCAGCAACAACGACCCGAACGTCCTCACCTTCGAGACGAAGGCGTTCGCCACGATGGTGTTCAAGATGGCGTTCGACACGACCATCCTGACCCGCACCCCGCAGCAGGCCGTCGCGGCGCGGACCGCCGCCGAGCA
>NZ_DATELF010000164.1:0-39557 GCF_035276945.1 Amycolatopsis sp.
AGCGCGGGCAGCCGGGTGACGCGGGTCGCCGCCCACCAAGTGAGCCGGGACAGCCGGCGCGCCACGTAGTCGCCGTGCCGGGTCGGCTCGCCGGCGAACACGAACCGGCCCCCGGGCTTGAGCACGCGCAGGATCTCGCCGAACGCGAGGTCGAGGTCCGGGATGTGGTGCAGCACGGCATGCCCGACGACGATGTCGAACGACTCGTCCTCGTAAGGAAGCCGCTCGGCGTCGGCGACCCGTCCCTCGATGTCGAAGCCGAGATTGCGGGCGTTGCGCTGCGCGACCTCGACCATGCCGGGGCTCAGGTCGGTGGCGTGGCACTCGTCCAGGACGCCGGCGAGCTTGAGGTTGAGCGTGAAGAACCCGGTGCCGCAGCCGAGTTCGAGCGAGCGGCCGTACGGCCACCCGGCCGAGCCGGCGACGTGCACGAAGCGGTCGCGGGCGTAGTCGATGCAGCGCTGGTCGAACGAGATCGACCACTTCTCGTCGTAGGTGCCGGCCTCCCAGTCGTGGTAGAGGACGTTGGCCAGCTTGGGGTCGTCGTAGGCCGCCTTGACCTGCTCTGCCGTGGCATGCGGGTTCGGGGCGGGGTCGCTGCTCACCGGTCACTTCCCTTCGAACGTGGCCTTGCCCGGCCCGTTTTCGACGAAGGACCGCATCCCGTTCTTCTGGTCCTCGGTCGCCCACAGCGAGGTGAACAGGTGGGTCTCCAGTTTGAGGCCGCTGGCCAGGTCGCCGTCCAGGCCGCCGTCGATCGCCGCCTTGGCGTTGGCCAGCGCGACCGCCGGGCCGTTCGTGAACTGCGAGGCCCAGGCGAGCGCGGTCTGGTAGACGTCGTCGGGAGCCACGACCTGGTCCAGGATGCCGAGTGAAAGCGCTTCCTCCGCCTTGGCGAACCGTCCCGTGTAGACGAGGTCCTTGGCCTTGCTCGGCCCGGCCAGCCGGGCGAGCCGCTGCGTGCCGCCCGCCCCGGGGATGATTCCGAGCAGGATTTCCGGCTGGCCGACCTTGACGTTGTCGCCCGCCACCCGCCGGTCGGCCGCGAGCGCCAGTTCGAGCCCACCGCCCAGGGCGTATCCGGTGATCGCGGCAACGGTCGGCTTCGGAATCGCGGCCACCGCCGCCATGGTGGTCTGCAACGCGGTGGCGAAGGTGCGCATGTCGACGTAGGAACGGGCGGCCATTTCCTTGACATCCGCGCCGCCGCAGAACGTCTTCTCGCCGCCGTAGAGGATCACCGCCCGGACGTCGGCTCGTTCCCTCGCCTCCTTCGCGGCCTCGGCCAGCTCGTCCGTCACCTGGCCGTTGATCGCGTTGACCGGTGGGCGGTCCAACCGGATCGTGCCCACGCCCGAGTCCACTTCGAGCCGTACGAACTCACCCACGCTCGTCCTCCTTAACCGACCGGTAGCCAGGTTCTCACCCTATTACCTGCGCCGCGCGAAGAACCGCTCGCCCGAGCGCTCGAGCAGCAGGTCCTGGTCGAAGGTCTTCGACAGGTTCTCGGCGGTGAGCACGTCGTCGATCAGCCCGGACACCACGGCTTGGCCGTCGCGGAGCAGCAGCACGTGGGTGAACCCGGGCGGGATCTCCTCGACGTGGTGGGTGACCAGCACCATCGCGGGCGCGTCGGGATCCAGTGCCAGCGCGGACAGCCGCGTGACGAGATCTTCACGGCCACCGAGGTCCAGTCCGGCGGCCGGCTCGTCGAGCAGCAGCAGTTCCGGGTCGGTCATCAGCGAGCGGGCGATCAGCGTGCGCTTGCGCTCCCCCTCGGAGAGGGTGCCGAACGTGCGCTCGGCCAAGTGCGCGATACCCATCGCGCCGAGCAGTTCCATCGCGCGATCGACGTCCAGCTTGTCATATTCCTCGCGCCAGCGGCCGACCACGGCGTACCCGGCGCTCACCACGACGTCGCGCACCAGCTCGTCGCCCGGGACCCGGCTGCCGAACGCGCCGCTGGTGAACCCGATCCGCGGCCGGAGCTCGAAGACGCTGACCTTGCCCATCCGCTCGCCCAGCAGGTCCACGGTCCCGGTGGTCGGGTGCAGCTCGGCGGCGGCCAGCCGGAGCAGGGTGGTCTTGCCGGCCCCGTTGGCGCCCAGCACCACCCAGCGCTCGTCCAGCTCGACGTTCCAGTCGAGGTCGGCGAGCAGCTCGCTGCGCCCGCGCCGCACCGCCACACCCGACATCCGCACCACGAGATCGTCAAGCTCAATCACGGTGCCCATTGTGGCGAGCGACCCCCGTGCTCGTCGCGCCACCCCCGTACCGACCCGTACCAGAAGGTGAGACCCATCTGCCGGTAACCCTGCGCTGTGGCAGTATTCACGCCGTGACCACGTCCCGGTACCGCAGGCACGCCTTCTGGCGCAACCGCACCGTGGATCTGCTTCTGGTCGCGTCCTGCGGGTGTATCGGGACGCGGCACGGCTACTGACCTCTCCGGCGACTGCCCACGTCGTGTCGCGTCTGTGCGTTCTGCCCTGGTTCTTCGCGATCTTCCGGGAGTCCCGTTGTCTCACGCTGTCCTGCCCGACTTCGAGCTTCACCCGCAACTGTCCGATCCACGGCTGCCCGAACTGCTGCACCCCGATCGTCTACTGTGGACTCCCCGCGAGCTGGCCATGCTGACCCGCGCGGTCGCCGGCGACCTGGCCGGCCCGCTGCGCGAACTGCTCCGGTTCGACGCCGACCAGCGCTGGTGGGCGCGGCTCGCCCTGACCGACGGCGTGGAACTGTGGCTGCTGGCGTGGCTGCCGGGCCAGCACACCAAGCCGCACGACCACGGCGGCGCGGCCGGATCGTTCACCGTGCTGCAGGGCGAGCTGGCCGAGGAGTACCGCTACCCCGGTTGCCCGATCCGCAAGCGCACGCACGTCGCCGGTGAAGGCATCGGCTTCGGCGCCGGCCGCGCGCACCAGGTGTTCGGCGCGGGCTCGGAGCCGTCGGCCAGCGTGCACGCCTACTCCCCGCCGCTGGTACCGACCCGCGAGTACGCCTCGCTCGACGACGTGCCCACGGAGATCCCCGGCATAGTGACCGGATGACCGTCGACGAGATGCTGGCCGCCGCCCGGTCGACCCTGGACCGGGTCGGCCCGGCCGGCGCGCGTGAGCTGCAGGCCGAGGGCGCGCTGATCGTGGACATCCGGCCGGTCGCCAACCGGGCCGCCGAGGGCGAAATCCCGGGCTCGGTGCCGATCGAGCGAATCCACCTGGAATGGCGCCTCGACCCGGCCGGCGACCACCGGCTGCCCGAAGTCCACGCCGAACTACCGGTGGTGATCGTGTGCAACGAGGGCTACGCCTCCAGCCTCGCCGCCGCCGACCTGCGACGCCTCGGCCTGCGCCGCGCCACCGACCTCGACGGCGGCTACCGCGCCTGGCTCGCGGCCGGCCTCCCCACCCGCCCCGGCCCCACCCCCGCCGTCCCCTGACCCCCACGCGAGTCCAGCTCCCACCCTGCGCGAGTCGGGCTCCCGCGACCCGCGAGTCGGGCTCTCGCGCTGGGCGAGTCGGGCTCCCGCGACCCCCGAGTCCGGCTTCCGCGACACGCGAGTCCGGCCTTCGGGACAGGCGAGTTGCCCAACGGGAACGAGCGCGGCGCGAAGACGGAACTCGACCGCCACGAAAGCCGAACTCGCACGTCACCAAACCCGGACTCGCACGTCACCAAACCCCGACTCGCGGGTCGCGGAAGCCCGACTCGCGGGTCGCGGAAGCCCGACTCGGGGGTCGCGGAAGCCGGACTCGCGGGGGTCAGGCGTGGATGACGCGGCCCAGTTCGGCCGGGGTGGCGAGCAGGGGGTGGCGCGGCAGGATGCGGACCGTGTAGCCGAGTGAGCCCGCGTGCGGAAGCCGCAGGACCGCGGTGAACTCGCCGATCCCGGTGCTGTCCATCGGCACGGTGATCGGCTCGTGCAGGTCGTCGGTGTCGGCGACACTGCCGACCACCGCCTGCACCTCGACGTCGGAGGGTTCCAGCCCGGCGAGGTCGAGGTGCGCCCGCACCCGCACCTCATTGCCGACCACCAGCGCTTCCGGCGGCTCGACGGTCAACTCGGTGTCGAAGATCCGCACCTTGCTCCACGTCGAGTCGATCCTCTTCCGGTACTCGGCCAGCGACTTCGCCCCGGCGTAGGAGTCCCGGGAAGCCGCGGCCACCGTCCGCGCCGCGGGCTGGTAGCAGGTCTCGACGTACTCACGCACCATCCGCGAGGCCTGCACGCGCGGTCCGAGGGTGTCGAGCGTGTGCCACACCCGTGACATCCAGCCCTTCGACACACCGCGGTCGTCGCGCTCGTAGAACAGCGGGGCGATCTGCTGCCCGAGCAGGTCGTACAGCGCGGCCGCCTCGAGTTCGTCACGCCGCAGCGGATCGGTGATGCCGTCCGCGGTCGGGATCGCCCATCCGTTGCTGCCGTCGTAGCACTCGTCCCACCAACCGTCCCGAATGGACAGATTGAGCCCGCCGTTGAGCGCCGACTTCATGCCCGAGGTGCCGCACGCCTCCAGCGGCCTGGTCGGGTTGTTGAGCCAGAGGTCGCAGCCGCGGTACAGATAGCGGGCCATGGACATGTCGTAGTCGGGCAGGAAGACCATCCGCTGCCGCACGGCCGGATCGTCGACGAACCGGACGATCTGCTGGATCAGCGCCTTGCCGCCCTCGTCGGCGGGATGGGACTTGCCCGCCACCACGATCTGGATCGGCCGCTTATCGTCAAGCAGTAGCGCGCGCAGCCGCTCGGGGTCGCGGAGCATCAGGGTCAGCCGTTTGTAGGTGGGCACCCGGCGGGCGAATCCGACGGTGAGCACGTTCGGGTCGAAGACCCGCTCCACCCAGCCCAGTTCCAGCGCCGACGCGCCCCGCTGCAACCACGCGTCCCGCACGCGCCGGCGCACCTCGGCGACCAGCTTCTGGCGGAGGTCACGCCGGACCGCCCACAACTGCTCGTCGCTGACGCCCTGCCGGCTCGGCACCAAGCCCGACTCATCCAGGGAACCCCACGCCGTGCCCTTCATGTGCTTCCCACCGAGCAACGCCGTCAGCTCACGAGCGACCCACGTCGGCCCGTGCACGCCGTTCGTCACCGACGTGATCGGCACCTCGTCATCGTCGAAACCGGGCCACAGCCGGGCGAACATCCGGCGCGAGACGCGACCGTGCAAAGCGGACACACCGTTCGCGCGTTGCGCGAGCCGCAGCCCCATGTGCGCCATGTTGAACATGCCCGGGTTGTCTTCGGCGCCCAGCGCGAGAATCCGGCGGAGGTCGAGGCCGGGCAGCAGCCTGCCGTCTCCGAAGTAGTGTTGCACGAGATCGACCGGAAACCGGTCGATCCCGGCGGAGACCGGGGTGTGCGTGGTGAACACCGTGCCCGCGCGCACCGCCGACAGCACCTCGTCGAAAGCGAGCCCGTGCTCGTCGATGATCTCTCGTGCGCGCTCCAGGCCGAGGAAGCCCGCGTGCCCCTCGTTGGTGTGAAAGACCTCGGGCTGCGGATGCCCGTTCAGCTCGCAGTAGCGCCGCACCGCCCGCATACCGCCGATGCCCGCCAGGATCTCCTGGCGGATGCGGTGGTTGGCGTCGCCGCCGTAGAGCCGGTCGCTGACGCGGCGAAGGTCGTCGTCGTTGGCGTCGATGTCGGTGTCCAGCAGGAGCAACGGGATCCGGCCGACCTGGGCCTTCCACACCTGCGCGTGCAGTTCGCGGCCACCGGACATGGCGACGCTGACCAGCACCTGCCGCCCGGCCGCGTCGGTGAGCAGTTCCAGCGGGAGCGCGCTCGGGTCGATCACCGGGTACTTCTCGACCTGCCAGCCGTCCAGCGACAGGCCCTGCCGGAAGTAACCCGACCGGTACAGCGGCCCCACGCCGATCAGCGGCACGCCCAGGTCCGAGGCGGCCTTGAGGTGGTCACCGGCGAGCACCCCGAGCCCGCCGGAATAGTTCGGCAGCGCCTCGTGCACGCCGAACTCCATGCAGAAGTAGCCGATCGCGGCCGGGGCTTCGGCACCGGAGAACCGTTGCTGGTACCAGCGTTCCTCGGTCAGGTACCGGTCGAGGTCCTCGGTGACCGCGCGGGCCCTGGCCAGGAACTCCTCGTCGGCCGCCAGTTCCTCGAGCCGGGTCGGCGGCACCGCGAGCAGCATCCGCAGCGGATCACGCACGCGCCGGAACAGCTCGTCGTCCATCGACGCGAACAGGTCCCGCGTCGGCGGATGCCAGGTCCAGCGCAGGTTGGTCGCCAGCGCCCGGAGCCCGGTGAGCTGTTCCGGAAGGCTCGCGCGCACGGTGAACCGGCGGATTGCTCTCATAACGATCGACCATAGCGTTACCCTGCAGGCCGGCTCTCGCCTTCGTGGAGGGGACCACAGAACACACACGGGCCTTGCCAAACGGGCCGGTAAGGTCTGCGTGTCCGGACGCGATCGTGGTTGGGGTCAGACATGCAACATGGGGGACATCGGCGCCCGTTCGCCACGGCGATCGCGAGTGCGCTGGCCATCGGCCTGGTCGCCTGTGGGGGCAGCGGCGCGGGCAGCACCAGCGCGGCCGACAACGTGGCCGGACTGCCGATCACCCACTTCTCCAGCGGGCTCAAGCCGAACGCGCCGACGCCGGACCTGGTCGTGCACAACGTCAGCGACGACGAGTCGGACAGGGTCGCCACCGCCGCCATCGCCGACGTCCAGGACTACTGGAACGAACGGCTGCCCGTCGACTTCGGCATCAAGTTCGAGCCGGTGACGAAGCTGCTGTCGTACGAGTCCAGCGGTGCGAACCAGCAGAACGGCTGCGGAGACACGAAACGCAACGTCAACGCCTTCTACTGCAGCCGTGACGACTCGGTGAGCTGGGACCGTGGCGTGCTGCTGCCGCAGATGCTCCAGCAGTTCGGGCAGCTGTCCGTGGTCACCGTGCTGGCGCACGAATTCGGCCACGCCGTGCAGTACCGGCTCAAGGACAAGGCCGGCATCGCCAACAACACGCCGACGATCGTCAAGGAGCAGCAGGCGGACTGCTTCGCCGGCGCGTACTTCCGGTGGGTGGTCGAAGGCAAGAGCACCTATTTCAACGTCTCCACCTCGGACGGGCTGAACGCGGCCCTGTCCTCGCTGTTCCTGGTGCGGGACAGCGCCGGCACCTCCGCCACCGACAACCAGGCCCACGGCACCGCCTTCGACCGGATCTTCGCCTTCCAGCTCGGTTTCGAAAAGAGCCCCAAGGACTGCGCGGCGCTCGACCTGAACAATATCCAGCCGCGCCTGACCGAGCGGCCCCTCGACCGCAAAGACCGCAACAAGGGCGACCTCCCCATCAACGAGCAGGCGATCAGCTACCTCCAGAAGAGCCTCGACGAGGCGTTCTCCAAAGCGGGCGTCCAGGCGCCCCAGATCGTCGATCAGGGCGGCACCTGCCAGGGCGGCCCCGACACGCCCCCGGCGTCGTACTGTCCCGACACGAACAGGGTCAGCATCGACCTCGCCGCGCTCGCCAAACTCGGCAAGCCGGTGGACCAGGAAGCCGAGTTCAGCGGCGAGGAGACCGGCGGGCACGGTGACTTCGCGGCACTGTCCGAGGTCGCCTCCCGCTACGCCCTGGGGATCCAGAAGGGCGTCGGCGCGAAGGTGGACAACGCCAATGCCGGACTGCGGACGGCGTGCCTGGTCGGGGCCTGGGCGGCGGCGATCAACAAAACGCAGGGCAACGACCTGCGGCTGTCGGCGGGTGACCTCGACGAGGCGATCTCCGACCTGCTCCGGCCGGACGGGCTGGTCGCCGCCGACGTCAACGGCAAGCGCGCGGACGCCGGATTCACCCGCGTCGAGGCCATGCGCATCGGTTACCTGCAAGGCTCCTCGCCCTGCAGCAGCCAGTACCCGTAGGGGTGGCGCGACCGGCCCGTCGCGGCACCTCGGTCAGAACAGCGCGCTCGCCAGGTCGCGACGCGCCTTGGCCACCCGCGGGTCGGCCGGGTCGAAGAGCTCGAACAGGCCGACCAGGTGCTGGCGCACGCGGTTGCGGTCCTCGCCCGAGGTGCGCCGGACCACGTTGAGCAGCCGGGCGAAGCCGTCCTCGATCTTGTTCTCCGCGACCTCGAAGTCCGCGGCCGCGAGCTGCGCGTCCAGGTTGCCGGGCTCGGCGTCGGCCCGCGCGACGGCGGTCGGGTCGACCACGCTGGCCCTGGCCGCGAACCGCACCTGCGCGAGCGCCGCCTTCGCGTGCTCGTTGGCCGGTTCGGCGTCGAGGATGCGCTGGTAGGCTGTCTCCGCCTCGGCGAAGTCACCACGTTCGAACGCGGCTTCGGCCTCGGTGAACCGCGGATCCTCCGGCGCGTCGGCCGGTGCGGCCACCCCGGCCTCGGGCAGCTTGTCCTTCAGCGCGTCGAGCAGCGCGTTGAGCCACTTCCTGATCTCCGGCTCGGGCAGCGCCCCGGAGAACGCGTCGACCGGCTGGCCGCCCGCGATCGCGACCACCGTCGGAATCGACTGCACACCGAACAGCTGCGCGACCCGCGGGTTGGCGTCGACGTCGATCTTGGCCAGCACCCAGGCACCGCCCGCCTGCCCGGCCAGCCGTTCCAATACCGGGCTGAGCTGCTTGCACGGCCCGCACCAGTCGGCCCACAGGTCGACCACGACGAGCTGACGCAGGGACCGCTCGACGACCTCGGACTGGAAGGTGGCCTCGGTGACGTCGATCACCGACGTCTGGCCGCCCTCGGTGGGCGCCGGGGCGGGCTGGGCCGATTGCTTGCGCGCCGCGTCCGCGCGTGCCTTCAGCGCGGACAGGTCGACCGCGCCGGACAGCGCGGCGGACATTGCTGCTGACTTCGCTGCTGATCCGCGTGGTTGTGTCACGGTTCCATCCTGGCACGACCGGCGCGCGACCAACCGGGTGCCCGCACCCTTAGTCTTCGCGGTCCGCCAGCTTCTGTTCCACGCGTGCCACCTTGGCCTCGATCTGGCCGGAGTCGTAGCCGGGCCGGATGTCCGCCTTCAGCACGAGGCTGACCCGGGGCGCCCCCTCGCCCGCGGCCTCGACCGCGCGCTTGATGACGTCCATCACCTCGTCCCAGGAGCCTTCGATGTTGGTGAACATCGCGTTGGTCGAATTCGGCAGCCCGGACTCCCGGACCACCCTCACCGCGCGCGCCACCGCCTCGCTCACGCCGCCGTCGGGATCACCGCCCGCGGGGCTGACGCTGAATGCCACGATCATGTCGAACCTCCTGGCTGTAGGGCACACCCTGCGGTCTCGCCGGTACCCGCTGGTAGCTTCCAGGATTATGAACCGCCCGTTGCCGTTCGACCCGATCGCGCGCGCGGCCGAACTGTGGGAGGACCGGATCGGCCCCTCCGGCACCATGGCCGCCGTGACGGGCATCATGCGTGTCCAGCAGATCATCCAGTCCGCCGTGGACGGTGCGCTGAAACCGCACAGGCTGACCTTCGCGCGGTACGAGGCGCTCGTGCTGCTGACGTTCGCGCGGCGGTCGGCCCTGCCGATGCGGGTGATGGGCGAGCGGCTCCAACTACATCCCACCAGCGTCACCAACATCGTCGACCGCTTGGAGAAGGACGGGCTGGTCAAACGGGTCCCGCACCCGACCGACCGGCGGACGACTCTGGTGGAGATCACCGAGGAGGGCCGGGTTCGGCGCGCGGTGGCCACGGAAGCGGTCACGGCGATCGACTTCGGCCTCGTCGGCCTCACCGACAAACAGACCGAGCAGCTCACCGAACTGCTCACCAAGGTCCGCAAGGCCACCGGCGACTTCGTCGACTGACCGCGAGTCCCCCACTCCCGTCGCGCGAGTCCCTCCTTCGCTGCGCGCGAGTCCCGCGCTCCCGCACCGCGAGTTCCACCTTCGCGCACCGCGAGTTCCGCAAAGATGCATCGGACTCGCGCGTCCCAAAAACCGAACTCGCCTGTCCAGAAAGCCCGACTCGCGTGTCGCGAAAGCCCGACTCGCGTGTCGCGAAAGGCCGACTCGCGTGTCGCGAAAGCCCGACTCGCGCGTCGCGAAAGGCCGACTCGCGCGGGGGGGTCAGGCGGAGAGGGGTTCGCGGGCGAAGAGGCCGGTGCCGCCGTGGGTCAGGCGCTCCGGGCCGTCGAGCTTGCCGGTGCGCAGCGCCCAGGTCTCGAACCACCAGGTGAACAGCGGCGGAACGCTCGACAGCAGGGCGAACACCAGGGTCTTCGGCTTCCAGCCCAGTGGCTTGAACACGGCGAGGCTGGTCACGACGTAGGTGACGAACACGATCCCGTGCACCATGCCGAGCACCGGGACGCCGCCCTCGTGCGCGGAGTGCACGACGTGCTTGAAGAACATGCCGATCAGCAAACCCGCCCAGGAGAACGCCTCGGCGATCGCGGCCACGCGGAAGACTTGAGCGGCCTTGCTGGACACGAATTTCCTCCCTGGGAGCTGCACGTGAAAAAGTCCGACAGCGTATCGACCTCGCCGTCGGACGTTGCACCACAAGTGTGCGCCGTGAGCCGCATCACCAGGAAACCGGGGTGCGTGATCATTCTCTCAGGCACCCCGGACCGCTCGTTCGCCGCCCGGTCCGCTCGCCCAGGTCGCGGCGGACGCGTTCCCGGTGGGCCGGAAGTCCACTGTGGGCCCCCGGTCAGCGGTCCAGGGAGACCCACTCGCGGTCGCTGGGTATCCCGTCTGCCCGCAACCCCGCCACGTACCGCATCCGTGGCGCCTGGGCTCCGCCGTGATGACCACGTCGCGGCCACCGTCCAGACGCACCACCGCGCGGGGGGAAGCTCGGCGCGGTGAGCGGGAACTGCCCGATGCCGGCTGCCGCGAAAGCCAGGAGTTTCCGCATTGGTCACGCACCCACCGCGATGCCGAACACGTGCAGGCTGCCGCCGGTCACCGTGGCGGGCAAGGTGACCTTCGCGACCTGCTTGCCCGCGGTCAGCGTGATCGGGGCAGTGGCGAAGACGTAGGTCCTCACCTGCTGCGGGTCGCCGCCCATACTGTTGCGATAGGACGTGGTGATCGCGGTGCGGTTGCCGTACGCGGGCTGCGCGGTGCCGCCGCCGAGCGTCCAGTCGGAAAAGCCGATCTCCGCGGTGCCGGTGGTGCCGTCGGTGTAGGTGACGGTCACCGTGCCCGAGGCGTTGCCGTTGCTGGCCGCGCCGAGGAAGGCGAGCCGTCCCGCCCCCTGGACGTTCACGGTCTGTCCTTGCGCCTGCGCGTTGTCGGACTCCCCGGCCGGCGCGGACGGCCAGGTGTAGGACAAGCCGTCCACCGTCACCGTGCCGCCGGGCCGCACACCGGCCGCGGCCACCGCGTCCGACGAGTAGCTGTACCCGACGCCGTCGAAGTTGGCCGACGAGGGCTTCGAATCGGGCGAGATCCCGGTGTTGTTGAGCGCCGCGAGCCAGCTGCCCGGCTCGGCGACGAGCACGCCGATGGTGGCGTGCATGCCCGGCTGCCCGGGCGAGGTGAAGGTCACCGGCACCTGGTAGGAGCCGTTCGCCGTCCCGGCCGCGACGTTCACGGTCACGCTCGCCCGCGCGATCGTCCCGGCGGGGACCACCAGGTCACCCGAGGACGGCGTCACCGTGATCCCGGCGGGAGGCGAAGCACTCCAGTGCCACGTCCGGGCCACGCCGGACAAATCCTGCACCCCGACGGCGGTCCGAGCGGAAGAACCGGCGGGCGCCATGACCCGCGCGGGATCCACAAAGGACAGACTGGGCGCCTCACCGTCCCGGAAGGACGGTGGCGCGTCGGCCGGGGCCGTTCCCCACGTGGTGTCCGGCGTACCGGACCGCGTGAAATCGAGCGTGCCGCCGCTGCTGACCAGGCCCTCCGGCAGCCAGGTCCTGGTCGTCGCGACGCCGTTGACCTTCAAGCCGGTGACGTAGGGTCCGTCGCCGGTACCGTTGATCGTGATCGTCTTCCCCGCACCGGTCTTCACCACGGCCTTGGAGAACAGTGGCGAGCCGAGCACCATCTCCGCGCGTCCCGGAATCTCCGGGTACATGCCCACTGCGGCCCACACATACCACGACGACATCTCGCCGAGGTCGTCGTTCCCGACCAGCCCCTCCGGGTTCGGGTTGTACAGCTCGTCCATCACCCGCCGGACGAGCGCCTGCGTCTTGTACGGCGCCCCGGCGAAGTCGTAGAACCAGGGCGTCTGAAGCGTCGGCTCGTTGCCCAGGAAGGCATACGGCAGCCTGGTTCCCGCGTTGAGCTGGGAGAAGAAAGTGTCCAATCGGGACACGACGGCCTGGTTTCCGCCGAACGCGGTGAACAGTCCGGCCACGTTGTAGGGCACCATCCAGCTGTACTGGGCGCCGTTGCCCTCGACCCAGCCCGAGCTGCTGGCCGGGTCGTACGGGGTGCCGAACGACCCGTCGGCGCGGCGCGGCTGCAGGTAGCCGGTGGCCGGGTTGAACAGGTTCCGCCAGTTCTGGGCCCGTTTCATGAAGTCCTGGAAGGTCGCGCCGTCGTCGAGCCGACGCGCCAGTTGCGCGATCGAGAAGTCCGCGCTGGTGTACTCCAGCGTGTCCGCACCCGCCCCCGGCACGTACCCGAGCCGCAGGTAGTCCTCGAGTCCAGGCCGTTCCACATAACCCTGGCTGCTGGTCTGGGTGGCGCCCTTGAGCATCAGCAGCAGCGCCTTGTTCGCGTCGAAATCCGTGGCGCCGAAGGCGTAGGCCGTGGACACGATGATGTGGTACGGATCGCCGTTCATCACGCCGGTGTAGTCGTTGGCCACGGTCCAGCGGTCCCAGGACCCGCCCTGCTCGGCGAAGGCGATCATCGACCGGGCGATGTCCGAGGTCTCCTTCGGCGCGAGCAACGCCAGCAGTTGCACCTCCGACCGGTAGATGTCCCAGCCGGAGAAGTTCGTGTACATGGCGTGGCCGTTGTCCGCGGTATGCACGCGACCGTCGAATCCCGGGTAATTCCCGTCGATGTCGGAGAACACGTTCGGCTGGATCAGGCTGTGGTAGAGCGAGGTGTAGAAGGTGGTGCGCTGGGCGTCGGTGCCACCTTCGACGACGATCTGGCCGAGCCGGTCGTTCCACGACTTGCGAGCGGCGGCGGCGATGTCGTCGAACGAGCGCGTGTTCTCCGCCCGCAGGTTGGCCTTCGCCCCATCGACCGACACAAAGGACAGTCCTACCTGGACGTTGACGGTGGTCCCGGTCAGGTTGGGGAAGGTCACCCAGCCGCCGCCCGGCCCGCTCACCGTGTTCGGGGTGACCGCGCCGTAGCGCCAGGTTCCGGTCGAGGCGAACGGCGTGTCGAACTTGGCGTAGAAGTAGACCCGGTAGTGGGAGTTGGTGCCGCAGAACCGGCCGCTGGACGCCCAGCCGCTGATGCTGTCCTTGCCGACGTCGAGCTGCGCGTCGTCAGTGCCCATCACCGACCCGGCGGCGTTGATCAGCAGAGTCGACGTGGCGCCCGCCGGGTAGGTGAACCGGCCGGACCCGGTCCGCTGCGTCGCGCTGAGCTCGACCTTGACCCCGCTGTCCAGCGTGACCTGGTAGCGGCCGGGGGCGGCCTGCTCGTTCGCGTGGGAGAAGCCGAGGTAATAGCGGCCCGGGTCGGTCGCCGGGGACGTGGTGACCTCGCCCGCGAAGGGAATGAACGGAACATCCTCGTAGGTGGAGCAGCCCGCGCCGGACAGGTGCGTCAGGCTGAACCCGCGGAGCTGGTTGTCGTCGTAGAAGTACCCGCCGTGCTGCTGCTTCACCGTGTCCGGGCTCCACTGCACCATGCCGAACGGCACGACGGCGCCCGGGAAGGTGTTGCCGGCGCCGCCGCCGGTGCCGTGGTCCGCACCGCCCGGACGGGTCCCCACGAACGGGTTGACCCATTTCGCCCAGTCCTGCTCCGGCGCCGCGGTCGCGTCCACACTCGGCATCATCACCGAGGTAACCACGAACCCCATCGCGAGCGCCAGCACGCGCGACAATCGCATAAGCCTCTCCCGCCCCACCCGTGACAACCTTGTCGAGCGTTCGCCACTCTCGTGAATGGTTGACGAGCGAGTCAAGCAACGCGGCGGAACCTGTCTCATTCAGGACATGCGAATACTCCTTACGCATGAAGGGATCCGTCCCCCGATTCGTTCGGGCCGTTGACAATTCCTCACAAGTGGTGTGGAATCCGCGGCACTATGACAACGTTGTCGGAAGGGGCGCGAAGACCGGCTGGCCGCCGCGCGACGATGAGCGACGTGGCCCGGCTGGCGGGGGTGAGCATCAAGACCGTCTCGCGGGTGGTCAACGACGAGCCCGCCGTCCATCCGGAAACCGCCGAACGGGTGCTGGCGGCCATCGAGCAGCTCGACTTCCGGCGCAACCTCGACGCCCGCAACCTTCGCCGCGGCTCCACCACGGGCACCATCGGCCTGGTCGTGGAGGATGTCGGCAACCCGTTCTACTCCGAGCTGAACCGGGCGGTGGAGCGGATCGCCGCTTCCTTCGGCAGGCACGTTCTCACCGGTTCATCCGGCGAGAACTCCGATCGCGAACGCGAGCTCGCCCTGGAGTTCTGCGCCCGGCGAGTGGACGGGATGCTCGTGGTGCCGGCCGGCGCACGGCACGGTTACCTCGTCCCGGAGATGCGCGCGGGCACCCCGGTGGTGTTCCTCGACCGCCCGCCCGGCGACATCGTGGCGGACACCGTCCTGGTCGACAACCTCGGCGGCACCATCGAGGCGGTCGCCCACCTGGCCCGGCACGGGCACCGCCGGATCGCGTTCCTGGGCGACCGCCCGGACATCTTCACCGCGCACGAGCGGCTGCAAGGTTTCCGGGAAGGCTGTGTGCGGGCGGGCCTGCGCTACGACGACCGGCTGGCCCTGCTGCGCACCCCGACTCGCAAGAGCGTCGCGGACGCCGTCCGGAGGCTGCTCACCGGCCCCGACCACGCTACCGCGGTGATCGCCGGGAACAACCGCATCACCGTGCAGCTACTGCGCGAGCTGGCGCACGTCACGCCCCGGCCCGCCGTCGTCGGCTTCGACGACTTCGAACTCGCCGATCTGCTGGACCCGCCGGTCACGGTGATCGCGCATGATGTCAGCCGGCTCGGCGAAGCCGCGGCCGAGCTGCTGTTCGCCCGGATCCACGGCGAGGATTCCGCGCCGAGAAAGGTAGTTCTGCCCGTGCACCTGGTACCCCGCGGCTCCGGTGAGGTGACCCCGTGAGTGCTCCGATCAAGCTTTCCGCCAACCAGCCGCCACAATTCTACCGTGGCGGCGCGGCCATCGCGGCGCTCCGTGGCTCCACTTCGGACAGCACGTTCGGACCGGAGGACTGGGTCGCCTCCACCACCACGCTCCACGGCCGGCCCGGGAACGGCCTGACCAAGCTGCCCGACGGCCGATGGCTGCGCGACGCGGTCATTGCCGACCCCGAGCGCTGGCTGGGCGCCAAGCACGTGGCCGCGTTCGCGGATTCGACCGCCCTGCTGGTCAAGCTGCTCGACGCCGGGCAGCGGCTACCGGTGCACTTCCACCCGTCGGACACCTTCGCCCGGAAGCATTTCGACTCGCATTTCGGCAAGACCGAAGCCTGGATCGTGGTCGGCACCTCGGGCGAGGACCCGCGGGTCTACCCGGGTTTCCGCGAGACGGTCAGCGCGGCGACGGTCGACGAATGGGTGCGCGAGCAGGACAGCGACGCCATGCTCGGCGCGCTGAACAGCGTGCCCGTCCGTCCGGGCGACACGGTGTACATCCCCGCGGGGCTGCCGCACGCGATCGGTCAGGGCGTGTTCGTGGTCGAGTTGCAGCAGCCGACCGACTTTTCGCTCACCATCGAGTGGCGGGACTTCCTGCCCAGCCCCGAACGTGGTCATCTGGGCATCGGCTTCGAGACGGCGATCGAGGCGCTGGACATTACCGCGCGGGATCCGGAAACGATCATCAAGCACACCGCCGAACTGGCCGGACCCACGGTGGACCTGCTGGCGGCGGGGTCGTCGGCGTTCTTCCGTGCCGACCGGCTGCATCCCGCCCCCACGCTGGCGCTGGACCCGTCGTTCGCGGTACTGGTCGTGCTCGACGGCCAGGGCCGGCTCGACTCCGAGGACGGTGTCGCGTGTGAACTGTCCAAAGGAGATACTCTCGTCGTCCCGTACGCCGCGGGCCAGATCGAGGTGTCGGGCGAGCTCACGATCATCCGCTGCCGGCCTCCCGAGGTGCGCTGATGGGTGACGCACTGTTGGACGCGCGGCAGATCGTCAAGCACTACGGATCCGTCGAGGCACTTCGTGGTGCCTCGTTCCAGGCCAGGGCGGGCGAGGTCACCGCGCTCATCGGCGACAACGGTGCCGGGAAGTCGACGCTGATCAAGTGCCTGTCCGGCGCCGAGCAGCCGACCTCCGGCCGGATCCTCCTGGACGGCAAGGAAATCCACCTCGACTCGCCGACGACCGCGCGACGGCTCGGAATCGAAACCGTGTACCAGGATCTCGCGGTGGCGCCCGACCTCGACCCGGCCGCGAACCTGTTCCTGGGCCGGGAGATCCCGCGCCGCGGGATCCTCGGCAAGCTCGGCATGCTGGACAAGGCCGAGATGCGCAGGCGCTCGGTCGAGGAGTTCAAACGGCTCGGTGTCACCTTGCAGAGCGCGGACGTGCCGATCGGATCGCTGTCCGGCGGGCAGCGGCAGAGCGTCGCGGTCGCGCGGTCGGTGGTGTGGGCGAGCAAGGTGGTGTTCATGGACGAGCCCACCGCCGCACTCGGCGTGGTGCAGCGCGAACGGGTGCTCGAGGTGATCCGGCGGGTGCGCGACGAGGGCATCGCGGTGGTGCTGATCAGCCACAACATGCCCGAGGTGATTTCGGTCGCGGACCGGATCGAAGTGCTCCGGCTGGGCACCCGGGTCGCCCGGTTCACCGCCGCCGACGCCACGCTGGAAAACCTCGTCGCGGCGATGACGGGCGCCCTCACCCAGGAGGAAGTTCCATGATCATGAAGCCACTGCTGTCGAACCGGCCAGGGCGAAGCCGCTGTCGAGGCGGCAGGGCAGCCTCCGGCACGACGTGCCCGCTCCTCGCGAGGAGCGTCCTGTCGACACGGTCGCGCGCAAAATCGCGAAGCAAGGAGTAGTCGCGTGAGTGTGACGAAAACCGAGGTCCAGTCCTCTGTGGAGGGTGGGTTCGGGAAGCGGACGCCGGGCAGGCGGCTGGTCGCGGCCAACACGTTCTGGATCGGGCTGGTGCTGCTCGCGTTGATCGTGGTGTTCACCGTGCTCGCGCCGGGCCAGTTCGCCACCCTGTTCACCTTCCAGACCTTGCTCATCGAGACATCGGTGCTGCTGGTGCTCTCGGTCGGGATGACCTTCGTGATCATCACTTCCGGCATCGACCTGTCCGTCGGCTCGGTGCTGATCTTCTCCGGCATGATGTGCGGCAGGACCATGGAGTGGCTCACCGGCGGCAACGCCGGTTCGGCGGGCTGGGGCGTGATCGGGATCGGCCTGGCCGCGGCGGTCGTCTCGGGCACGCTCTGGGGTCTGCTCAACGGTTTCCTGATCGCGGTGGCGAAGATCCCGCCGCTGATCGTCACGCTGGGCACGATGGGTGCCGCGCTCGGGGCGGCCTACCTGCTCAACAACGGCTCCGACGTGCGCAGCGTACCGACGGCGCTGAACCGCACGCTCGGCTACGGCACGTCGTTCGGTGGGATACCGAACCTGGTGCTGGTGGCCGCCGTGATCACCCTGATCGGCGGCTGGCTGTTGCACACCACCCGGTTCGGCCGCTACACCTACGCGGTCGGGTCCAATGCGGAGGCGGCGCGGCGGGCCGGCATCGGCGTCACGGCGCACCTGCTCAAGGTGTACCTGCTGACCGGTTTCCTCGCCGGGATCGCCGGTTTCATGTCGCTGGCTTACTACGCGTCCACCACGATCACCGCGCACACCACGGACAATTTGAACGCGATCGCGGCGACCGTGATGGGCGGCACGAGCCTGTTCGGCGGCGTCGGTTCGGTGCTCGGCACGGTGATCGGGGTGTTCATCCCGGCCGTACTGAAGAAGGGGTTCAACATCACGCAGGTCCAGGACTTCTGGCAGATGATCGCGGTCGGCGCGGTGCTCGTCGCGGCCGTCTGGTTCGACCAGCGGCGCCGCCGATCGCGGAATTCGCGCTAGGTTTTCTTCCGAAGCGGCGGAGCCGCTCGCGGCGAGGCGCACAATCTGGGGGTTTGCATCCTTGGAAGGCACCAGTTCCGCTACCCGCACCGCCACACGAACTTTGATACAGGCCCTAAGCCCTACGACGAAGTAGAGGAGTGTTGATGAAGAAGTACCTCGCGGCTGGTGTGTCGGCCGCGGCAGCCCTGTTGCTGGCCGCCTGCGGCTCCGGGCAGGTCGGTCAGTCCGGAAGTGGCGACAGCGCGCCGGGCAACAAGAATCTCGTGCTGATTCCGGGGGTGCAGGCCGAGCCGTTCTACATCTCGATGCAGTGTGGCGCGCAGGCCGAGGCGCGGAAACTGGGGTACACGCTGACCACGCAGGCGCCGCAGCAGTTCGACGCCGCGTTGCAGACCGAGAAGGTCAACGCGCTCGGCTCGAATCCGCCCGCCGGGCTGCTCATCGCGCCGACCGACGACACCGCGATGCTCGCGCCGATCCAGCAGGTCGCGAACCGGGGCACGAAGATCGTCCAGGTGGACACCTCGCTCAAGGACTCGAGCGTGGCCGTGTCGTCGATCTCGTCGGACAACACGCAGGGCGGCCAGTTGGCGGCCGACACGCTCGCGCGACTCGCCGGCGGCCGGTCGGGTTCGGTGCTGGTACTGGACACCAAGGCCGGGACCTCGACCACCGCCGCCCGCGCGGCCGGTTTCACCGGCCAGTTGAAGAAGTACCCCAACCTCAAGGCGCTGGACGTCCAGTTCACCAACAACGAGCCGGAACAGGCGGCCGCGAAGGTGACCGCGGCACTGGCGGCCAATCCCGACCTGGTGGGAATCTTCGCGACCAACCTCAACACCGGCGAGGGCGCGGCGACCGGGCTCCGTAACGCGGGCAGGACCGGCCAGGTGAACCTGGCCGGCTTCGACGCCAGCCCGTCCGAAGTGGAGGGCCTGCGTAACGGCGAGTACCAGGCGCTGATCGCGCAGGACCCGGGCGCGATCGGGCAGCAGGGGGTCGATCAGGCCGTCAACGCGCTGGAGGGCAAGCCGGTCACCGCGAAGATCACGGCCGGCCTGAACTCCATCACCAAGGCGAACATGGACGCCAACTCGCAGTACTTCTACAAGCAGTCCTGCTGAGTGTCGGCCAGGTATCGCTCGAAGAAGGCAGGGTCGCCCGCCAGGGACACGCACCGAGCGAGCCCGGCCACCCCCAGCGCGGCCAAGTCCGGAATGGATGGTCCGCCCGGCCACGGTTTGGCGTTCACCGCGGCCGGGTTGACCGCCTGGACGAATCCGGCGAGCACGACCGGCGAGCACGGCCAGGATCGGACGGACACAGTCCGCGCCCGCCGCCAGGTACGCCTTCGCCCGCTCGATCGCCTCCGGCAGCACCGCGCTCGTCCTCGGCGTCCTCGCACAGGTCGATCCGCGCGTTGACGACGTGATCCTGCCCGGCGGCCTCGCCCACCGCCGCGAGCCGGTCCGCCTGCTCGGCGACCGGCCGCGGCGCGCCCCTGAGGTGAGCGGTGTCCTCCAGGTCGCAGCCCACCGCACCGGTTTCCAGCAGCCGGCTCACCAGTTCCGCGGCGGGCAGCCGGTAGCCGGACTCGGCGTCCACCGTCACCGGCACCGAGACCGCGCGGGCGATCCGGGCGGCGGCGGTGAACATCTGCGCGGCCGGGGCGCTCCCCGTCGGCGTAGCCGAGTGCCGCCGCGACCGCCATCAAACTCGTTGCTACGGCAGGGAATCCGGCCGCTTCGACCGCTCACGCGGCGTCCGCGTCCCACGCGTTCGGAAGAACCAAAAGCTCACCGGGGACGTGTAGTGCGCGCAGCGCCGAGGGGGTCTGGGGGCTTGCACCCCCCCGATGGCACCGCGGTCACCGCGGATCCGGCGGGAGCGGCTTGTGGCTGGTCACACTCAGCCGGTTGAACGCATTGATCACGGTCGCCGCCCAGGCCACGGCCGCGTACTGCTCCTCGGTGAAGGCCGCGGTCGCCTGTTCGTAGACGTCGTCGGGCACATCCTGGTACTGCGAAAGGCGGGTCATCGCGTCGGTCAGTGCCAGCGCGGCCCGTTCCTGTTCGGTGTAGAGGTCCGTCTCCCACCATGCCCCGAGCATGACGATCCGGCGTTCGCTCTCCCCCAGTTTCCGCGCGTCCCGTGCGTGCATGTCCAGGCAGAACGCACAGCCGTTGAGCTGCGAGGCGCGGATCTTCACGAGTTCGATCAGCCGCTGGTCGAGCCCGGCGTCGGCAGCCGCTTTCTCGACGGTGGTGTGCAGGGCGATGAGGTACTTGTGGGCCTCGGGCAAGGCCGGTGACAGCTGGATTCGCTTGCTCATGAAAACGATGTTAATGACGACTGGCCCACATGTATGGTCCAGTCTCATGGCAGTTCCGTGGTCCAGTTCCGATCTCCACCTTGACTGGCAACCGGACGGGGGGCGGCGCGGTCTCGCCGAGGCATTGCGCCGCGCGATCCGGGACGGCCGGCTTTCGCCCGGCGCCGTCGTGCCGTCCACCCGCACCCTCGCCAGGGACCTCGGCGTGGCCAGGGGAACGATCACTCGCGTCTACGCGGACCTGACCGTGGAGGGTTACCTCTACACCAGCCAGGGCGCGCCGACGAGGGTCGCGGCAACGGGCGCCCCGCCGATCGCGCCGCCCGAGGAGAAGATCCGTCCGCGCGCCGCCCCGTGGGTGCCGGACGCTCGCTGGGACCTCTATCCCGGACGTCCCGACCTGTCGGCATTCCCGCGCGCCGCCTGGCTTTCCGCCGCACGACGGGTTCTGCAGGATGCCCCCGCCGCCGCGCTCGACTACGGTGACACCCGCGGGCCGGCCGCGCTGCGCGAGGCACTGGCCCGCTACCTCGCGCGCACCCGCGGCGTGCTCGCCGACCCGGGCCGGATCGTGCTGTGCGGCGGCTTCAAACACGCGATCACCGCGCTGGGGCACGTGTTCGGTGAACTCGCCTTCGAGGACCCGTCACTGCCCGAGTTCCGCACGATGGCCACGCTCGGCGGCGCCCGCGTCACCGGGGTTCGGGTGGACGAGCACGGGCTTCAAGTATCCGAACTGGACAGTCCCGTTGTGGTCGTGACGCCGGCGCACCAGTACCCACTGGGCGTCACGCTCGCGCCGGAACGGCGTACCGCGCTCGCGCGCTGGGCCACCGATACCGGTGGGCTGGTGATCGAGGACGACTACGACGGCGAATTCCGGTTCGACCGTCAGCCGGTCGGTGCGGTCCAGGCGCTCGCCCCGGAACGCATCGTCTACGCCGGGACGGTCAGCAAGACGCTCGTCCCGGCTCTGCACATCGGCTGGCTCGTCGTGCCGCGAGCACTCGCCGAGCCGGTGCGGGACGCGCTGGCCGGCACCGGCTGGCGCCCGCCGGCGTTGGACCACCTGATCCTCGCCGAGCTGCTGAACTCCGGCGCGTACGACCGGCACGTACGCCAGCGCCGCGCCGCCTACCGCCGTCGCCGTGACCGCCTGCTCGGCGCGCTGCCGCCCGGATTCACGCCGACCGGGATTTCGGCGGGGCTTCACCTGATGCTGGGAATTCCGGGCACCAGCGAAGAGGAAGCCCTGGCCACGATCTCGCGGCACTCCGTCGCCGTGGACGGCCTCGCTCGCCACCGCATGGCGGAGCAACGGGAACCGGGCATCGTCGTCGGCTACGCGACACCCGCCGAGCACGCCTTCGGCCCCGCCCTGGAGGCGTTGGTGACCGCGCTGCGAGAGATCACGGCGTAAGACCTGTCGCGGCGCGGATGACGTGCCGCGCCGCGTCGTCGGTGCGCTGGCGGTCACCGGTGAGGTACCGGTCGAGCGCCAGCCCGCGCAACCCGCTGACCAGCACGGTCGCCCTCGCCACCGCGTCCCGCCGCCGGTGGCCGGCCTCACGAAGGACCCGCGCCAGCGGCGTCACCCAGGCCTCGATCGCCTCCGCGGCGAACTTGCCGTAGACGTCCGGCTGGGTCAGGGCCAGCGCCATCGCTTCGAGCAGCAGGCGCGTGCGTGGCTTCCGCTCCCCACCGGTGGTGAGATCGCGCCAGAGGCTCGCGGCGATCCCGGCGGGTGTCTCACCGGCTTCCCTCCGCGCATCGAGCAGCTCGGGGATGTCGGGCCGCGCCGCGGTCAGGGCCCGCGCGACAAGTTCCTCCTTGGTACCGAAGTAGTGCACGAGCATCCGGGAACTCGTGCCCAGCGCGGCCGCCAGCGGTCGCAGGGACAGCCCCGCGATCCCATGTTCCGCGGCATACCTCATCGTCCCCTCGAGCAACTCGGCTCGCCGGGCGACGTCAACAGGTCGGACCATGCTTTTAATGTACCAACTGCTACAGTTATGATCGGCCCGTGAATGAAACGCCTGCTACAGAAACCCGATGGCTGGTCATCGTCCAGCTGACCGCCCTGCCTGCCTGGCTCGGCCTCACGCGGGCACAACGACGCGAGATCGTCGACGGGCTCGGCCCAGTCGCCCGAGCCTTCGAGGACGTGCGGCTGCGATGGGTCGACGTGGAGGCGTTCACCGGGGAATGCAGCGACGTGCTGCTCGCGGAAACGAACGACCTTCGCTCGTGGAATCACCTCTTCGAGGCCCTCCGGGACACCGCCCTGTTCGCCCAGCCCTACTTCCGCCTCGAACGGATTCTCACCGGCATGGAGGACGGTTACCGTGACTACGAAAACCAGCGAGTTTCCTGAGCCGGATCGCGCCACCCGGGGTGCGACGGGGCCGGATGACGCCGCCGCTCATCCGCCCGCGCGCAGCTCGTCGATCAGCTTGTCAGCGGCGGCATAGGGGTCGAGTTCGCGGTTCACGACCTGGTCGGCCAGCACGGGCAGGCCCGCACCGTTGAGGTCGGCGAGTTCGGACCGGATCCGGCGCAGCACGATCGCCTCGACCTCGGCCGCGGCGCGCGCGGCGCGGCGGCGGGCCAGCTCACCGTGCGCGACCAGCCAGTCATGGTGCTCGGCGAGGGCACGGACGAGGTCCCCGGCACCCTCACCCTGGGACGCGACGGTTCGCACGATCGGCTGCCGCCAGCTCTCCCCACGGATCTCCCCGCGCGCGAAGGAGATCATTTGCTTGAGGTCCCGCACCACGACCTCGGCGCCGTCACGGTCGGCCTTGTTCACCACGAACACGTCGGCGATCTCGAGCACGCCGGCCTTCGCCGCCTGTATCCCGTCACCCATGCCCGGCGCGAGCAGCACCACGGTGGTGTCGGCCAGCCGTACGACGTCCACTTCAGACTGTCCTACCCCGACGGTCTCAACGAGCACCACGTCGAAGCCCACGGCGTCCAGCACGCGCACCGCCTGCGGGGTGGCCCAGGCGAGCCCGCCGAGGTGGCCGCGGGTGGCCATGGAACGGATGAACACGCCGGGGTCGGTGGCGTGCTCGGTCATCCTGATCCGGTCGCCGAGCAGGGCGCCACCGGAGAACGGCGAGGTCGGGTCGATGGCGAGCACGCCGACCCGCTTGCCGTCGGCGCGCAACGTGGACAGCAGCATCGACGTCGAAGTCGACTTGCCGACGCCGGGCGGGCCGGTGAGCCCGATGACCCGCGCGCCCCCGGTGTACGGGGTCAGCGCCGCGGCGACCTCACGCAGGCTGGGATGCGCGTCCTCCACCAGCGAGATCAGTTTGGCCACCGCGCGCGGCTGCCCGTCACGGGCCCGCTCGACCAGTTCCGTCACCGCCACCGGAGCTCGCACCATGCGGCCATCCTGCCCCCAGGCGGTCGGGACCTGAGAACCTACGCCGGGACTCGAAGAAGCAGCGCGTCGCCCTGACCGCCACCGCCGCACAATGCCGCCGCGCCGAGGCCACCGCCACGCCGCCGCAACTCGTGCACCAGGTGCACGACCAGCCGGGCACCGGACGCCCCGATCGGGTGGCCGAGCGCGATCGCGCCACCGTGGACGTTGACCTTGTCCGGGGTCAGCCCCAGCCGCTCGGTGGACACCAGCCCGACCGCCGCGAACGCCTCGTTGATCTCCACCAGGTCCAGGGCGCTCACGTCGAGCTTCGCTTTCGCCAGCGCGGCCTTGATCGCGTTCGACGGCTGCTCGTGCAGGCTGGCGTCCGGCCCGGCGACCACACCGTGCGCGCCGATCTCGGCCAGCGGCGCGAGGCCCAGTTCCTCGGCCTTCGCCCGGCTGGCGACCACGACGGCCGCGGCGCCGTCGGAGATCTGGGAGGCCGAGCCCGCCGTGATGGTGCCGTCGGAGGCGAACGCCGGCCGGAGCTTCGCCAGGCCCTCGGCGGTGGTGTCCCCGCGGACACCTTCGTCGGTGTCGAACACCACCGGGTCGCCCTTGCGCTGCGGGATCGAGACCGGGGCGATCTCCTCCTTGAACACGCCCGACGCGATCGCGGCCGCCGCCCGCTGGTGCGAGCGCGCGGAGAACTCGTCCTGTTGTGCCCGGGTCAGCCCGTAGCGGGAGTTGTGTTTCTCCGTCGAGGCGCCCATCGCGACCTGATCGAACGCGCAGAACAAGCCGTCGTAGGCCATGTGGTCGACGAGTGTCGTGTCGCCGTACTTGAATCCCGAACGTGACTTGGGCAGCAGGTGCGGGGCCTGCGTCATCGACTCCTGCCCACCCGCGACCACCAGGTCGAACTCCCCGGCGCGGATGAGCTGGTCGGCGAGCGCGATCGCGTCCAGCCCGGACAGGCACACCTTGTTGATGGTCAGCGCCGGCACGTCCATGCCGATCCCGGCGGCCACCGCGGCCTGGCGGGCGGGAATCTGGCCCGCGCCCGCGGTGAGCACCTGCCCCATGATCGTGTACTGCACGGCTTCCGGGGAGACCCCGGCCCGTTCCAGCGCGGCCTTGATGGCCACGCCGCCGAGCTGCGCCCCGGAGAAGTCCTTCAGGGAACCGAGCAAGCGGCCGATCGGAGTACGGGCGGCGCTCAGGATGACGGAACCGGACACGGAGGCCTCCAAACGTACGACGGCGTCGCTCCGACGATACCGGATATTACTAGCGGGTTAAGATGTGAGGTTACGCTCAGAACCCCGTGGGGCCCGAAGATTATCCTCTGACCATGCACGACGCGCTAAGGCCGTACATCACCACGATCGATCACGTCGGCGTCGCCGTCGCGGACCTCGACGCGGCGATCGACTTCTACGCCGAGCACTTCGGTCTCGTGGCGACGCACACCGAAACCAACGAGGAGCAGGGCGTGCGCGAGGCGATGCTGCACGCGCCCGGCGACGAATCGGGGCCGGCGATCCAGCTGCTCGCCCCGCTGGGACCGGAATCCACCATCGCGAAGTTCCTGCACACCAAGGGCCCCGGGCTGCAGCAACTGGCCTACCGGGTGACGGACATCGACGCGGTCACCGAAGCGTTGCGCGCGAAGGGCCTCCGCATGCTCTACGACAAGGCCAGGCGGGGCACAGCGGACAGCCGGGTGAACTTCGTGCACCCCAAGGACGCGGGCGGCGTGCTCGTCGAACTGGTGGAGCCCGCGAAACCTTGACCCTTTCCGGGTAACCCTGGGAGTCGAATTCGCTAGGGTGACGGGCGGGCCATCAGCGCGTCGGCGATGAAGTTGAGTTCACGTTCCATCAGATCCGGCGGGTCGTCCCCGGCATGCCGCGCCACCGAATGCCGGTAGCTGACCGCCAGCGCGAGCAACCCGGCCGCACTGTCCACATCGGCCACCGCGAGACCGCCCTCGCTCGCGGCGAGAATCACCGCCTTGACCTGCCGCACCAGCTGCTGGAAGCGATCCTGCAGCGCGTCACGCACCGCCCGGTGCGTGTCGGCCTCCCGCCACAGCAGGTGGGACAGCATCCGCGAGCGCGCCAGCCGCGCATCGAGCTCGGAAACCAGCCTTCGCAGGCTTTCCGCGATGTCACCCGGCACGACCACGCCGGTGGGGTCGATCTGCTCGTCGGGCAGCCGCTTGATCAGCGCGGCCAGCAGGTCGGACTTGCGGCGGAAGTAGTAGTGCACCAGCCCCTTGGGCACGCCGGCCCGCTCGGCGATCCGGGAGGTCGGGGTGGCGTCGAAGCCGTATTCGGCGAACAACTCCTCCGCGGCGACGAGAATCCGCTCCTTCGCCGGTGCCTGCTCGCCGTTCACCTTCCCAACCCTAAGCCACCTCGCGGGCAACGTGTGCCCGCGAGGTGGCTTTGCTCAGTGCTGGCCCGCCATCCGGCCGTGCGCGGCGTTCGCGACGGGGAGTGCCGCGGCACCCGCGATCACGGTCAGACCGCCCAGGATCCACGACGACCAGGACGCCCCGCTCAGATTCGTGTAGCCCATCACCCACGGCGAAATGAACAGCAGCGCGCCCAGCACGATCTGGAGTCCTTCGCCGTACACCAGGCCCGGCCTCGCCAGCGAGAGGAACCCGTCCAGCGCGATCAGCGCGCCCAGCACGATCATCGCCCACATCGCCTTGGTGGTGGTGTCCACCCAGAGGAATGACAGCACCGCCACCACTCCGAGCACGACCTCGGCCCAGTCGTGCGGGCGCCGCCAGGCAGCCGTCGCGGGCTCGGTCATCGTGATCACCTCCGAAAACGCTCCGGGGACCGCTCCCGTGCGGCCCCACCGTGTCCATGATGCGCCTTGGTTGGCCGGCCGGTCAATGTTGTGCATCACGACCGGGGCAAATCTTGGGGTTTCGGCTGGCACGATGGGTTACTGACCAGTAGTCTTTGGTTTCCAGGACCATCGCAGGGAAGGCCCGCCCCATGAGCCAGCTGAAAGAGATCCGGGAAGCCATCCTCTCCGGCGATCTCGACGCCGTCTCGTCGATCGAGCTTCCGGAGAGCTATCGGGGCGTGACGGTGCACGCCGACGAGGTCGAGATGTTCGAGGGCGTGCCGAGCCGGGACAAGGACCCGCGCGAATCACTGCACGTGGACGAGGTCCCCGTCCCCGAACTCGGCCCCGGCGAGGCGCTCATCGCGGTGATGGCCTCGGCGATCAACTACAACACGGTGTGGACGTCGATCTTCGAGCCGCTGCCGACGTTCAAGTTCCTGCGCCGCTACGGCAAGCTTTCGCCACTGACCAAGCGCCATGACCTGCCCTACCACGTCGTGGGTTCCGACGCGGCCGGCGTCGTGCTGCGTACCGGGCCGGGCGTGCACAGCTGGAAACCGGGCGACGAGGTCGTCGCACACTGCCTCAACGTCGAACTCGAAGGCCCGGACGGGCACAACGACACGATGCTGGACTCCGAACAGCGGATCTGGGGCTTCGAGACGAACTTCGGCGGGCTGGCCGAGATCGCGCTGGTCAAGGCCAACCAGCTGATGCCCAAGGCGGCGCATCTGACCTGGGAGGAGGCGGCCTGCCCCGGTCTGGTCAACTCGACGGCGTACCGGCAGCTCGTCTCGCGTAACGGCGCCGACATGAAGCAGGGCGACGTGGTGCTGATCTGGGGCGCCTCGGGCGGCCTTGGCTCCTACGCCACGCAGTACGCGCTCAACGGCGGCGCGATCCCGGTGTGCATGGTGTCCAGTCCGGAAAAGGCGGAGATCTGCCGGAAACTCGGCGCGGAACTGGTCATCGACCGTAACGCGGAGGGTTACCGGTTCTGGCAGGACGAAAACACCCAGGACCCGAAGGAATGGCAGCGGTTCGGCGCGAAAATCCGCGAACTGACCGGCGGTGAGGATCCGGACATCGTGTTCGAACATCCCGGCCGGGAAACGTTCGGGGCCTCGGTCTACGCCGCCCGGCGCGGCGGCACGATCGTCACCTGCGCCTCGACCTCCGGCTATCTGCACTCCTACGACAACCGGTACCTCTGGATGAACCTCAAGCGCATCATCGGCTCGCATTTCGCCAACTACCGGGAATCCTGGGAAGCGAACCGTTTGATCGCCAAGGGTCTGATCCACCCGACGCTGTCCAAGACCTATTCGCTGGAGGAGACCGGGCAGGCCGCGCTGGACGTGCACGGCAACACGCACCAGGGCAAGGTCGGCGTGCTGTGCCTGGCGCCCGAAGAGGGCCTCGGTGTCCGTAATGAACTCCTCCGCGCCAAACACCTCGAGCGAATCAACGCCTTCCGGGGCGCCTGAGCACCAGCGGCGCCGCACCGCCCTCAGCGCGAACGTTTCCGGTCCAGCTAGTCTCGTACGCATGAGCCTTGGCGACGAACGGGAACTTGTACCGCTGGGCGCCGGCTTCGATCTGGCGAAGCGCGGCTACGACCGGCACCAGGTCGACGAGCACCTGGAACGGCTCGACGCCGACCTGAAGATGCTGGCCGCCGACCGCGACGCCGCCATCTCGCAGGCGGGCGATCTCGCGCGGCAGCTGGAGCAGGCACGCGGCGAAATCGACAATCTGCGTGGTCAGGTCGACCGGCTGGGCCAGCCGCCGACAACCGTGGAGGGGCTGTCCGAACGGCTCCAGCGCATGCTCCGCCTCGCTCAGGAGGAAGCGGCCGACACCCGGGCGCGCGCGGAGGCCGAGGCCGGGCACATCCGCGCCAAGGCCGAGGCCGACGCGAGCGCGATGCGGGCCCGCTACGAGCAGTTGCTGTCCGAGCTGGACGCGCGCCGCAAGGAGATGGAAGCCGAGCACCGCGGTGTCCTGGAGACCGCGCGGGCCGAAGCCGAGTCGATCACCACGAAGGCGAAGGAGGAACGCGACCGGCTCGACCAGGAGGCCGAGCAGCGCCGCGCCCAGGTCGAGGAGGACTTCGAGATCGCCATGGCCGCACGCCGCACCGAGGCGATGCGGGTGCTGGCCGAGCAGGAGGCCGCGAGCAAGGCCGAAGCCGAGCGCCGGGTCCGGGAGGCCACCGAAGAGGCCGCGGCGATCCGCGCCAAGGTCGCCGAGGAGCAGAAGGCGGCCGCGGCGGACATCGAGAGGCGGCGGCGCGAGTCGATCGGGGACGCCAACCGGCGCAAACAGGACTCCATCACCGAGGCGAACGCGCGCTTGGCGGAAGCAGCCGACGAAGCCAACCGCCGGGTGCGGGAGGCCACCGAGGAGTCGAACCGCCGGATCAACGAGGCCGCCGACCGGGTCGAGACGCTGCGGAAACTGCGGGACGGCATCGCAGCCCAGGTCAGGGGCGCCCGGGCGGTGCTGCTCGAGGCCAACGCGGTGCTCGGGGAGGGCGACGCCGACGTCCAGCCGCTGGCCAGGACGCGGGCGAAAGCGCCCGCGAACGGTGCCGCGGCCAAAGCGACTGGCGAGTAGGGTAGGGCCACTTTCTCTCCTCCTCGTGGGGGCGCGCCGCCGCTGGAGGGCAAGTTTTCTTGCCGGCAAGGCCCGACGGAGGATTCGGATGGCCGCTTGCCAGACCGTGGTCGTCGGCAGCGACGGTTCCGATTCGTCGTTCCGCGCCGTGGATCGTGCGGCCGCGGTGAGCGCGGACTCTGGCGCGTGATCGTCCGTGCCTACTATCCGGCGGGCGGCAAGGAGGTCGAAGCCGCCCAGGACGTGCTGGGCGACGAGGTATACCAGGTCGTCGGCTCCGCACGCGCCGAGGACACCTTGCGGAGCGCGCGGGACCGGGCGGTCAAGGCAGGCGCGGCGAAGGTGGAGACGGTGGCCGTCGTGGGTGAGCCGGTGGACTCGCTGCGGCAGGTGATTTCGGAGCGGTCGGCGGACCTGCTGGTCCTGGGCAACCGCGGACTGAACACGCTCGCGGGCCGGATCCTGGCATCGGTGCCGGCCGAGGCCGCCCGCAACGCCGGGGTGGAGGTACTGATCATGCACACCACCTGACCGCCGTGGACCAAAAACAGCTGGAAAAGATCCTGCTCGGCGGTCCCCCCGCCGGTACACCCGGCACGAGGTCGCCGAGAAGGCCGGGTGCCCCTGGACCGCGCGATCCGGTTGTGGCGGGCACTCGGGTTCGCGACCGTCGGCGACGAGAAGGTCGTGTTCACCGACGCCGATCTCGAAGCGGTCCGCCGCGCCGGCCAGCTGATCTCCTCGGGGCTGCTCGACCGGAGCCTGGAAATGCCGGTGACCAGGGCGCTCGGCCAGCACCTGTCGCGGCTGGCCGAGTGGCAGGTGGGGATGCGGTGGTCGCTGATCGGCCACAGCGAGGAGCCGGGCCGGGACGACCGGCAGAGCGCGTTGCTCGTCAAGCGCCTGCTGCCCGAACTGGAACGGGTGCAGACATTCGTGTGGCGGCGGCACCTCGCCGCGTTCGCCGGCCCGGCGCCGGCCGCGCCCGAAGTTGACCTCCAGGCACGTACGGAGGTCGCCGGCTTCGTCGATATCGTCGGCTACACCCGCTTGACCAGGCAACTCGACGAGAACCGGCTGAGTGAGGTGCTGGAACGCTTCGAAGCGCCGGCCTTCGACGTGATCGCCGAACACCACGGCCGGTGGTCAAGATGATCGGCGACGAGGTGCTGTTCGTGGCCGATTCCCCGTGCGACGCCACGGAAATCGCGCTGGGCCCGACCGAGCGGACCACCGCCGACGCCACCCTGCCGGACGTGCGCGCGGGCATGGCCGCCGGGCGGATTCCGAGCCGGTTCGGGGACGTCGACGGCTCGGTGGTGAACCTGGCCAGCCGGCTCACTCGACCGCGCGGCCGCGCATGATCCTGGTGGATCGGGAACTGGCCGCGGAACTCGAAGCGGAGCCGCGCTACGTCGTGAAACCCAGCAGGCGGTGTCCGTCCGCGGTTACAGCCGGCTTCGTCCATTCGCCCTACGCCGTGCTCCGGAAGAGTGCTGAGCGCGGGATCGCCCAAATTCCCTATTTTCCCGGTATCCGGCAGGGGATAGGGTAACACAACGCACGCGAACCAACACTCTTCGAAGTGCTCCATTCGGTCTAGCAAGGAGATGGGGTCATGGTCGCGGAGGTACGCCCACCGCGTCACAACCCGTTGCAGGAGATTTTCTGGACGAGGACTGGTCTTCTGCTGCTCGTTCTCGTGGTCGCCTCGGGCGTCTGCCTGATCATCTCCGCCGGGATGGCACCCGGGACCTGGAAGAACCTGGTCAACGCGGCCGGCACGGGGACGCTCGTGTCCGCGATCGTCGGCTTCGGTCAGACGCTGATCACCGCCACCGCTTCGCAGCGCGCGCTGGTATCGCCCGTCATCGAGGAAAGCCGGCGGACGCTTCGGGAACTGGCGGCCGAGTACCGTTCCATGAACAAGGAATTCTTCCCGACGCACATCTTCGACGCGACGACCGAACCGGATCCCGCGTTCAACCGGCTGATGATGCAGGATCTGCGGACCACCCGGCAGTTCTTCTTCCGTGGTTTCTCGGCCCGGTACGCCGCGGCGCGGTTGTTGTTGTCCAATTCGGAATGGGAATTGCGGGTGATCATCGCCGACCCGCGGGACGCCACCACGCTGTCCGGCCGGGCCAGGCACCTGCTCCGGCAACAGGGCGTGACCGCGGACATCCACGTGATCCAGCAGGCGCTTTCGCACGAGGTCTCGATCGGACTGGTGGGACTGTACCTCGCGCGGAGCCGATGTGTCCGGATGGATCTCACGGTGGTGGCCGATCCTCCCCTGGACCGGCTCGAAATGTTCGACGAAAGTGTCTGGATCCACCTCTACAGCAACGCGGGCAGCATGGCCACCCTGTACCCGCGGACGCTGCGGTTCTCCGAAGGCTCGTTCATCTACGACATGGAACGCGCGGAATTCCTGCGGGTGTTCCGGTCCCGGGCGGCACGGCATTTCCAGCTCGCCCCGGACACCACCCGCCAGGGATTCATGGCGCTGTATCAGAAGGTCACCGGGAGCCCGCTGACCGAGGATCGGTTCCATGAACTGGAGAACGAGTTCCATGTGTTCCGGCACAAATTCCTGACCACCGCTGCTTTGGAGAACTGAAATGCTCACGGAAACATCGGCGCTCGGCGGGCTGACCGCGGAACTGGCCGGGCTCGAGGCACCGCTGGCCGCCCGGTGGGAGCGGGTCCACGAGATCTTCCTGTGCTGGGTGTGCCTGCCCGAGTTCCGGACCCACCTGCGCGACTTCGTCTACGATCGGCCCGCGGCGGAAGTCGCCGTCCGGTCGCGGGAGACCACCACGCACTTCGCGTGGTGCCTGCTCGACGAACCGGGCACGGAATTTTCCCTGTGGCTGCACGAATACAAGCCACAGCGCGACTGGCGGCGCGGCTACGCCGACTCCGTGCACAACCACCGCTACCACTTCTGCACCACCATGCTGCACGGCGGCTACCTGCAGGAGTCCTATGACGCGGAGGTGAGCACGGAAACCGGAATGATCACCTCGGTGTCCTCGCGCGGCCGTGCCAGATGTGGCATCGGCTCCTCCCGGATGATGCTGGCCTCGGATTTTCACCGGATCGTGACCGCCGAGGACGACACGATGACCTTTCTGGTGAAATCACGGCCGGTAACCGACTGGAGCCTTTCCTATGACCCTGAGTACGACATCGGGCACCGGCACGTACCGGTCGAGAATCGATTGGGGGAAATGTCCGAACGAATCTGACCCGTTTAACGCCGTGAACTGAACGTTCTGCGGTTACGATCTCTCCACCCGGTTGGGATCGGAGAGGTCGATGTACGCCCAAAATTCTGTCGCCGAGCAGACACTGTCGGAACCGACCATCGCCAAGCTCGAACGAGAAGTCCACGCACTGTGCCAGCGCCACGCCAAACGGCTGCCCTTTCACGGCTGGCACCACGTCAGTTTCGTCCGCGCCAAGGCCGCCGACTTCGCCCGCTGCAACGGCGCCAACATGCGCGTCGTGGAAGCCGCCGCACTGGTGCACGACGTCAACTACCTGAACCGGCGCAACTCCCCCGCCGCGGCCGGCCGGGACCTGCGCCTGGACCTGCTGCTCGCCGCAGGCGTCGGTCCCGAGATCGCCGAGTGGATCGACCGGATCGTCGACGAGGCCGAGATGGCCGACCGGGGTCCGGACATCTCCCTGGAGGCGCAGGCACTCAGCGACGCGGATACCCTGTTCAAGGCCCTGCCGATCACCCCCGTGCTGCTCGCACACCGGTATCTCACCGAGAACGCCATCACTCTCCGGGAGCTGGCACACAAGATCGTCGGCGAGCAGCGCGGAGTGCACGACGAGGGGTACTACTTCTACAACCCCGCCGCGGCCGAAACCTACTCCCGCTGGGCGCTGGCCAACCTCGAGTTGTGGCAGTGCATCAAGGAGGCGGTCGACGATCCCGACGTCGAAGATCTCCTCGGCGCGATCGCCTGAGCGCTGTCCCGGGGCGGAGGGTGGTGACCAAGACGTAACCGCTGACCGCCAGCACCCAGACCGGGAAGGCGAGTTCGACCCACAGGTCGCGGCCGGAAGCGAACAGCAGGACCAGCGCGATGAGGTAGCCGAGCCAGGTGAGCCAGCGCGGGAAGATACCCAGCCCGCGCCCGATCGTCGTGGTGGACAGCGTGAACACGGCCGCCATGCGCGCGCCGTAACTGGCAAGCAAGGTGAGGGCGAAGTGATGTCCCCACTGCCAGAGCTGAGGTTGGGCGGAGTTCGCCGGGGATGCCTCGAACGTGGACAGGAGGCCACCGACCGCTGCGGCGAGGACGAAGAGCACCCCGGTGAACAATATTCCGCTTCCCAGGAAGAGGGTGGCGAAGAACTTGTCTTCCGCCCGTCCGACGTAATCCCGCACCGCGCCGATGAACCAGAGGAAGAGAATCCCCGTGAACGGGAGCAGGTCGAGTGCCACGCGCAGGGTGTCCTGGTGCGAGGAGTCCGCGAGCCAGCCGGTCGCAGAGGCCGGATCGACGGGGATCGTGATGTGGATCAGGACTATGACAGTGCCCAACAGCAGGGCCGAGAGGATGCCCGCGACTCCGGCGGCACGTGGCGTCCGCAATGCCTGTCCGAGCTGCCCACCAGCGGCTTGCATGCCTTCCCCTCTCCCTTTCGGGAATGACCTGCGGGCCGCCCCGGGGGCGCTTCGGCATTCACTGTGGCCCCTCAGGGCCGTCACCAACCATCCCATCGGCGCGGTGCCCGCTTCGCCGACAGCGTCGGTCACGCGCAGCAGAACTTCCTCCCACGTGTGGGGCGAAAGTTCGCCGAACCTCCACGCCACGGCACTCCCGACACCCAGGGACTCGGCATCGCAACCGGCAACCCGGGCCCCTGGAGGCAGCTCGCGCACCCACCCAGGGGCCCCGAGATCAGCGCCGATCAGGCAGCGGCGTACTGGCGGACACAACCGCCTGACCAGCGACGGAAGCAAGATCACGGGACAAACGTGGGACCGAAGGGCCGCCCGCCCCTCGGAGGTACCCCATGTCCACCATCCACATCGGCCGCCACCGTCCGGCCGTCCCCGACCGTCACATCACCGAGGCAACGCGGTGAACCCGTTGATGCGACGCCTGCGCTGCCGGTCGGGCCGCTGTGGCGACCAGAAGATGAGGCGAAGGCCCTGGCCGAACGTAAGCGGTGCCCCCGCGTGCCCCGCGTGCGTCGCAGCCAGCGGGCGAGAGGGTGTCGCGAGTGACTGGGCGAGTGGATGGAGTGGGCGAGTGGGGCAGCCGCGAAAACGGGCTCCAGTAGCCGGTTTCCGGGCCTGATCCACCCGAGTCACCCGACCCACCTTTTGCAGGTCAACCCGGGTGGATGGGCCGGGTGGGTTGCCACCTCGGCCGGTCCGATCCACCCGGCTTTCCACCCTGCGAATCACCCACCATCCGCACTGGGCAAACCGACTGCTGACGACCACGGACGAGCCCGTGATCACGATCGGGTTATCGGTCTCGCCAGGCAAGCGGGGAGAGCTCCACGGCGACCTCGGCGACTCGTCGAGCTGTGCTGGTGGTCAAGCCTTTCAGGGCCGAGTCGATCCAGCCCTGCACCCGTTGAACGCCGAGGTCACGGTACTCCACGGCTTGGAGAAGCATTTCCAGCTTGTCGGCATCGCGGGCGCAGCGGGCCTCGAGGGTGCTGGCCGCCTCGTACTCGGCAACGGCCGAGCGCACGGACTCGCCGGCGGCGGTCGGCAGTCCCGCTGTCTGGTCGGCGGTGATCTGCCGCGGGTCAGGCTTGGTTAGATACGGCTTGACGGTGTGGGGTAGGTCGCCGGTACGGGTCTCCTGTGAGTCATGCCAGATCGCGAGATACGAAGCGCGGGCTGGATCGGCGCCTTCCTCTGCGGCGAGGAGTCCGGCCAGGTGCGCGACGCGCAGGGAGTGCTCCGCGACGGATTCCGGGTCTCGGACACCGGCGTGCCACCACCCGGCGCGCCGCATCCGCTTGAGGATGCCGAGCTCGTATGCGAACGCGGCAAGTGCCCTGGCTTCTGACACATGTTCTCCTAACGGTTAGCGATACGAAGCGCGTAGTAGAGACCAGCGAGCTGGTCGTGTCCGGTCCTGGTGAGCGATTCGCTCGCCGCGACGCAGTCAAACGGCTTCGCTCAACGGCGGCCGGAGCTGCGGCCAGTCCGTCAATATCGACGGTCGGGACGCTACCAGCGGGTAGAGCGTGTGCAGGTTCAACGGCAGATGTGCGGATGCGGAGTCGGGCCGGTAGGTGAGGTGCCACAGAAGTTGCGAACCGCCCCATGATCGGTGCGGTGCCCCGACGCCGTACCGGCCGAGCTTCCACGCGATCAATCCACTGAGGAGACAGTAATGGAATGTGGACTAATTTCCGGGACGCTACCGGTGCGGATTCCGGCTCAGGTTCCGCCGCCGCGCACAGCGCCGGACCCCCCCTGAACCCTGGTGAACGCGCCGAGTTGGTTCTCGCTGGCCTGCGCAACCTTGACGCTGTCCGGCCTGGTCACTTGGTGGGCGGCTGTAGCTGGTGTGGTGGCTCCGGTGGCTGGACCGACCCCGATACCGGGGAGTGCATCCAGTGCGGGGGAGGCAAGACCGGTAGCGACGACTTCACCCGGTCGGCAGCCCTCAACGACGGTACCGTCTATCTCCCGCGAATCGTAGGTTCCACTCACGGGTGACCATGAGAAGCCTTGTCCGGCGTGTAAGGGCCAGGGCTGGGTATGGGGTACCGTCGTCAACCGCAGGACCGGCAGCCGAGGACCCACACAAGAGACATGCCCGGGATGTGGTGGGACGGGGAGAGCATGAACGAATGGGTATATAGCCAGGCCGACCGCTGCACGACCTGTGACATGCGGGCCGTCATCCCGAACCAGGAGACCGCGGAGCGCTTCGTCACCAGGTCCGAGGGACGTTTGACCGCATTACCGTGCCCGCAGGGCAATGGCTGGCACCTGGTCTACGCCAAGGTAGAGCTCGCGACCCGCTGAGCGCACGAACAAGGCCCCCGCGCCCCCGCCGTTCTTTAGGTGGGCGTCGGTGCGGGAACCGTTCGCTGCGCTCAAGATGCAGCGCACCATGGGCCACGCCGACCTCGACGAGTTGGCTGGCTACGTGCAGGAGACCCCGCGGGCGCGGGCCGCCGCGCCCGGCGAGCTGCCCCCGCTGGCCGCGGTCGAGGATGTGGGACCGCGTGGGACCAACCTCGACGACCAGACGTTCCCAAAGACCCCGAAGGGAGATGAAAAACACCGCTTGACCTGCGATAACAATCCTAGAAAACCCCTACGGCTCCCGCAGGTCCCACTTCTCGTTTCCCGAGATCAGCGCCGATCAGGCAGCACGGCGTACTGGCGGATGTAGAGGTCGGTGTAGGTGACCGGGCCTCGGGGGCCGGGGACCTTGTCGAGGTTGATGCCGGTTTCGGGGACGGCGAGGAGCTTGAAGCCGTCGAGCAGGCGGGTGGGGGCGTTCCAGAAGACACCCGTGCCGGTGTAGCCGTCGAAGAAGGCGTTCGCGGCGGCCGTGTCCTCGGTGGCGATGCCGGCGGCGAGGCCCGAGGTCTGCTCGTTGGCGATGCGCACGGCTTCCTCGACACCGCTGACCGGCGCCACCGTCACGGTGGCCTCGCGAGCCGAGTCCAGCGCCCATTCGTACCCGATCGGGTGGTCGTGTGGCGGCAGTGAGGGCGTGACCGCGCGCTCGGCGAGAGCCTCCTCGATGACCGGCCAGAGCTGGTCCCGCGCCTCCGAGTGGATCAGCAACAGGTTGAGCCGGTTGCACACGCCGAGCCGGTCGAGGCTGCCGACGACCAGCGAGCGCACCATGGCGGGGTCGGCGGCCTTGTCTACGTACAGCACGCCTCCGCCGTCCGCGTGGGCCAGCGTGCGGACGCCGTGGGTGGCGGCCTCGGTCGCCAGCGAACGGGTGCTCTCCCCGCTGCCGCGCAGGATCACCAGCGGCACCAGATCGGGCAGCCGGACGAGCGCGGCAGCGGCCTCGCGTTCCATCCGCGGCACGAGCTGGACGACGTCGGAGTCGATCCCGGCGTCGGCGAGCGCGGGCGCGATCACGGTGTCCAGCAGCCGCTGCGCCGAACCGAGCGCGGCCGAACCGGTGCGCAGCACCCCGGCGTTGCGGGACTTGACGAGCTGGGACGCCACGTCGACGGTCACGTTGGGTCGCGCCTCGTAGTTCGCGCCGATCACGCCGACCGGACGACGACGCTCGACCAACCGCAGCCCGCCGTCCAAAATGGACAGCTGCCGCTCGCGCTCCTGGTGCGGGGCACCGGCCAGCAGCCGCAACTGCTCGGCCATCCCGGTCAGCCGCTCCGCGGTGATCGTCAAGCGGTCCAGCAGGCCCGCGCTCATGCCCTCGTCACGCGCCTTCGCGACGTCGGCACGGTTGGCGTCCAGCACGGTCTCCCGGCCGTCGAGCAGCCGCCCGGCCATGGCGGTCAGCGCCGTGTCGACGGCCTCGTCGGAGGCGGCGGCCAGCGCCGGGGCCGCCCGCTTGGCCGCTCGCGCGCACTCCTCGACAGACTTGGCCACCTCGTCCGACAACACCGCTGTTCCCTCCTGCTCGAGCTCGCGACCCGCGTGGCACATTCGGTCACGCGCCATCGCGTGGGCATCCAGTGTGCCTCACCCCCGGGTCACGGCTGCAGCGCGGGCTCCAGCAGCCAGGCACCTCCGATGATCAGGCAGCTGACCGCGATCACCCCGATGATCAGCACCCACAGGGCGGCGGGCACCCCGGTCAGCCGCGCGAGCTGGTCCACATCGGAGTCCCGGGCGTGGCCGCGGCGGCGTTTGGCCTGCAGCTCGAAGATCGGGCGGATCCCGCCGAGCAGCAGAAACCAGCTGATGAGGTACACGAACCACGCCTGCACGCTCGGTCCGGCCACCAGCGCGACGAGCGCGAGCCCGCCCGCGGTGAGCACCACGGACAGCACGCCGTAGACGTTGCGCACCAGCACGAGCACGCCGAGCAACAACAACGCGGCGACGACGAGCAGGGCCGTGATCCGGTCCGCCACCACCAGTCCGGCGAAGCCGAGCCCGAGCACAGCCGGGGCCGGATACCCGGCGAGCGCGGTCATGGCCATCCCGGGGCCGGTCGGCTTGCCGCTGGAGACGGTCACGCCCGAGGTGTCCGAATGCAACTGGATGCCCTTCAACCGTCTGCCCGCCAGCAAGGCGACCAGCGCATGGCCGGCCTCGTGCACGATCGTCACGATGTTGCGCGCCAGGCGCCACGGCGATCCGGACAGCACCAGCACCAGTGCCGCTCCGCCGGTGACCAGTGGTACCAGGACCGTCGGGTTCGGCTGGGCACCGAAGAAGCCCGCCGCAACAGCGGTGTCCGCGAAACTCACGTGCGAAAGCTCACCACATGGGTCGTCTGCGTCGTGTGATCGCCCCTCCCTCCTTCACAACAGAACCAAAAGGCGGCTACTGGACACGCAAAAGCAACGCCACCCAACTCCGGTATGGGCGCCACCTCTGCGTGATGCGCTCGAGTTCGGTCACGTCCGCATCCGGCAGGCCGTACGCCTCGCGCATCTTCGCGTGCACTCGCGGCTCGTCCGCGGGGAAGAAGTCCGGACGACCGGCGCCGCGGATCAGGATCAGCTGGGCCAAAACGGCCCGATACCCGGGAGCCGCTGAAGCCGCGCCAAGGCCTGCTCGGGCTCCATCGCGCGCAACGATTCGGCGTCGAGCAGCCCGTCCTCGGCGGCGCGGGCGATGGACCGCGGACGGTCGATCTTCACCGGAGCAAGACCCAGCGGCTGCTCGAGGGCCGCGAGCACATGCGGCGCCGGGAAGGACGCGAGGGGGTGTCCTCCGACCTCCACGACCTGGCCATGCCGCTCGGCGATCCGCTGTTTGATCCGCGCCGCCTGCGTCATCGAGATGCGGTTGCCGATGATCATCGAGCAGGCGGCCTCCGGGAGTTGTCTTGAACACGTAACCAAATAGACGGCCCCCGGCGGTGCTGCGAACACCAACCGAGGGCCTTGATCGGAAAGCTGGTTCCGACCCAATGAGTAACTCTACGGCCGCCGCTGAGGCAGCCAGACGCAGAACCGCCAGGCCGGCCGCGTCGGGACGCCGTCCAGCGTCCTGCTCGGCCCAAGCTCGTG
>NZ_DATELF010000165.1:0-3956 GCF_035276945.1 Amycolatopsis sp.
TCGCCGCTGCGCCACAGCCTCGACGCGTTCGTCGACTCGACGCAGGAGCACGTCACCGGCGAGATCCAGATGACCCTGCACGGGGGCCGGGCGGTGCCGACCGGCCGGCGCAGCGACCAGTCGTTGTACGACTTCAACCTCGCCACCTACGACGAGGGCGACACCTTCGACCAGTCGCTGGCCAAGGGCTTCGTGCAGTTGTGGGGCCTGCCCAGCAAGATCGCCGCGAAGCGCGACCAGAAGGCGTGACGGGGGCCGCGACGATGGCATTGTGGGGAGGGCGGTTCGCGAGCGGGCCGGCGGAGGCGATGGCCGCGCTGAGCGTGTCGACCCATTTCGACTGGCGGCTGGCGCCCTACGACATCGCGGGTTCGCGGGCGCATGCTCGTGTCCTCCACAACGCGGGCCTGCTCACCGGCGAAGAACTGGTCGGCATGCTCCGCGCGCTCGACACCCTGGCCGAGGACGTCGCGTCCGGGGCGTTCACGCCGGCCGTGGCCGACGAGGACGTGCACACCGCCCTCGAACGCGGGCTGATCGAGCGCGCCGGCCCGGATCTCGGCGGCAAGCTGCGCGCGGGCCGTTCGCGCAACGACCAGGTGGCGACCCTGTTCCGGATGTGGCTGCGCGACGCCGCCAAGAGGGTCGCGGGCGGGACGCTGGACGTGGTGGATTCGCTGGCGGCACAGGCGAAACGGCATCCGGACGCGGTTCTGCCCGGACGCACCCACCTGCAGCACGCGCAACCCGTCCTGCTGGCCCACCACCTCCTCGCGCACGCGCACGCGCTGCTCCGGGACGTGAGCCGCCTGCGGGATTGGGACGCGCGGGCGGCCGAGTCCCCGTACGGCTCGGGCGCTCTGGCCGGGTCCTCGCTCGGTCTCGATCCGGACGCGGTCGCCACCGAGCTCGGCTTTACCACCAGCGTGGAGAACTCCATCGACGGTACCGCTTCGCGGGATTTCGCCGCCGAGTTCGCGTTCGTGGTCGCGATGCTGGGCGTGAACCTGTCCCGGATCGCCGAAGAGGTGATCATCTGGAATACCGCCGAGTTCGGCTACGTCACCTTGGACGACGCGTGGGCGACCGGAAGCTCGATCATGCCGCAGAAGAAGAATCCCGACGTGGCTGAGCTGGCCCGCGGGAAGTCCGGCCGGCTGATCGGGAATCTGACCGGCCTCCTCGCCACGCTCAAGGCGATGCCGCTGGCCTACAACCGGGATCTGCAGGAAGACAAGGAACCGGTGTTCGATTCGGTGGAGCAGCTGGAACTGTTGTTCCCCGCGATCGCCGGAATGCTCGGCACCCTCACCTTCCACACCGGCCGGCTGGCGGAGCTGGCTCCGGCGGGGTACACCCTGGCCACCGACATCGCCGAGTGGCTGGTGCGGCAGGGCGTTCCGTTCCGGGTGGCGCACGAGGCGGCTGGGGAGTGCGTTCGCGTCGCGGAGTCGCGCGGTGCCGCTCTCGACGACCTCACCGACGAGGAGTTCGAAAAGATCCACCCGGCGTTGACGCCGCGGGTGCGGGAAGTGCTGACCGTCGCGGGCTCGGTCGCTTCGAGGGATGCGCGTGGCGGCACCGCTCCCGCCCGGGTCGCCGAGCAACTGGGTCGTCTCGTCGCCCGGGCAGGCGGGTTCCGGCAGTGGGCGAACGGGTCGTGACCAGCCGGTTGTTCAAACGCGAGGAGCTGGCCGTCGATCCGCTCGACCTGGCGCCGCTGTTACTCGGCGCGACGATCGAGCACGCTTCCCCGGAGGGGACGGTCGCGGCGCGATTGGTCGAGGTCGAGGCCTACCGGGGCCAGGACGATCCCGCGTCGCATTCCTACCGCGGCCGGACCGCGCGGAACACGGTCATGTGGGGTTTCGCGGGTCATCTGTACGTGTACTTCGTATACGGAATGCACTTCTGCGCGAACGTGGTCGCCGGTGAAGACGGGGTGGCCGGCGCGGTGCTGCTCCGGGCAGCCGAGGTGGTCTCCGGGGCCGGGCTGGCCCGCACCCGGCGGAAGGCCGCCCGCAACGACGGCCAGCTCGCACAGGGGCCTGCCCGGCTGACCAGCGCGCTCGGCATCGGCCCACAGCACAACGGGGTGGATCTGGTGGATCCGGCTTCGCCGATCCGCCTGCTGTGCGGGGAAGACGTACCGGGCTCGTCGATCCGCACGGGCCCTCGGGTGGGTGTCGCCGCCGCGATGGACACGCCCTGGCGGTTCTGGATCGACGACTCGGCCGCCGTGTCGTCCTATCGGCGAGGGGGCCGGGCTCGCCCCGGCAAATAGTTGGTTGACCTGGTGCGGGATTATCGAGACGTGAGCGAACACATTCTCGACGACCTGTCCTGGCGCGGGCTCCTCGCGCAGTCCACCGACCTCGACGCGCTCCGGAAGGATCTGGACGCCGGTCCGCTCACCCTGTATGGCGGCTTCGACCCGACCGCGAACAGCCTCCATGCCGGCAATCTGGTGCAGCTGCTCACGCTGGCCCGCTTCCAGCGGGCGGGGCACCGGCCGATCGTGCTGGCCGGCGGGGCCACCGGGCAGATCGGGGACCCCCGCGACGTAGGCGAGCGGACCCTGGTGAGCCGGGAGGTCACCGAGGAGCGGCTCGAGCGGATCAACGTGCAGCTGGAGAAGTTCGTCACCTTCGACGGCTCACCGACCGGCGCGGTCCTGGAGAACAACCTGAACTGGTTCCAGGATGTCTCCGCGCTGGATTTCTTGCGGGACGTCGGCAAGCACTTTTCGATCAATGTGATGCTGGCGAGGGACACGGTCAAGCGGCGGCTCGCCACCGACGGCATGTCCTACACCGAGTTCAGCTACCTGCTGCTGCAGTCGTACGACTACCTGCGGCTGTTCCGGAAGTACGGGACGAAGCTGCAGATCGGCGGTTCCGACCAGTGGGGCAACATCGTCGGCGGGGTGGACTACGTCCGCAAGGTCGACGGCGCGGCCGTGCACGCGCTCACCAGCCCGCTGGTCACCGACTCGGAGGGCCGCAAGTTCGGTAAGTCGACCGGTGGCGGCAAACTGTGGCTCGACCCGTCGATGACCTCGCCGTACGCCTGGTACCAGTACTTCCTCAACGTCGCCGACGCAGAGGTGGTGCCGTACCTGCGCATGTTCACCTTTCTGACCCGCGAGGAGATCGACGAGCTCGAGCGGCTCACGGTGGACAAACCGCGACTGCGGGCGGGGCAGCGGAAACTGGCGGAGGAGCTGACCACGATCGTGCACGGCCCCGAGCAGACCCGGCAGGTGATCGCCGCCAGCCAGGCGCTGTTCGGCCGGGGAGAGCTGGCCGAGCTGGATCCGTCGACACTCGAGGCCGCCGTGGCCGAGGTGCCCACGGGCGAGGTCCGCCTCGCGGATCAGCCCACGATCGTGGATCTGCTGGTGACCGCGGGACTGGTGGACAGCAAGGGCGCGGCCCGGCGCACCGTCAAGGAAGGCGGGGCCTACGTGAACAACGTGAAGATCGTCGACGAGGAGTGGCGACCCGAGCCGGCCGGCGCGCTGCACGGTGGCTGGCTCGTCGTGCGCCGCGGCAAGCGGAACGTCGCCGGTGTCCGATTGCTGGGCTGACCTGGGGGTTCCCGGTTAGGGGACCCCCCTTGCAGAGCCCCGATACGGCACCTGTAATCTTTTCTTCGTCGCCAGGGAGACCGGGCCGGAAGGCGCGGGGTACCAGGCGGGGGCCACGAACCAAGCTCCCACAGTGTGTGGTAGAGTGGGTGGTCCAGTCGGACGAAGTTCCAGAACCCACCGAATGAGTCGAGAGATTCACGGCGGGCGGAGCTTGGTCTGGTGGAAGTAGTAGTGGTGTGTTGTTTGAGAACTCAACAGTGTGTTTTGATGAATATGCCAGTAGTTTTTTGTGCCCTTTTTGGGTTTTTGGTTTTGATGTTTGTGAGTCGATCGGGCTTTTCTGGTTGTTGTTGGAGAGTTTGAT
>NZ_DATELF010000166.1:0-32797 GCF_035276945.1 Amycolatopsis sp.
GGCTTCCGGGGTGGTCCCGGTGGTGGCGGCCCCGGCGGCGGCGCGCCTGCCGGTGGTGGCGGTGGCTTCCGCGGTGGCGGTCCCGGTGGCCGTGGCGGCGGCGGTGGCCGCGGTGGCACGGCCGGTGCCTTCGGCCGTCCCGGTGGTCCCTCGCGCAAGGGCCGCAAGTCGAAGCGGCAGAAGCGCCAGGAGTACATGGACAACATGCAGGCGCCCAGCGTCGGCGGCGTCCGCCTGCCCAAGGGTGGCGGCGAGACGATCCGGCTGCCGCGCGGTGCCTCGCTGACCGACTTCGCGGAGAAGATCGACGCCAACCCGGCCTCGCTGGTGCAGGTGCTGTTCCACCTCGGTGAGATGGTCACCGCGACGCAGTCGGTGTCGGACGAGGTCTTCGAGCTGCTCGGCTCGGAGATGAACTACGACGTGCAGGTGGTCAGCCCCGAGGAGGAGGACCGCGAACTGCTCGAGTCCTTCGACATCACCTACGGCGAGGACGTCGGTGACGAGGGAGACCTGCAGGTCCGGCCGCCGGTGGTGACCGTGATGGGTCACGTCGACCACGGTAAGACCCGCCTGCTGGACACCATCCGGAAGACGAAGGTGCGCGAGAGCGAGGCCGGTGGCATCACCCAGCACATCGGCGCCTACCAGGTGGAAACCGAGCTCGAGGGCACCAAGCGCCTGATCACCTTCATCGACACCCCGGGTCACGAGGCGTTCACCGCCATGCGTGCCCGCGGTGCCCAGTCGACCGACATCGCGGTGATCGTGGTCGCCGCCGACGACGGCGTCATGCCGCAGACGGTGGAAGCGATCAACCATGCCCAGGCGGCCAAGGTGCCGATCGTGGTCGCGGTCAACAAGATCGACAAGGAAGGCGCCAACCCGCAGAAGATCCGGCAGCAGCTCACCGAGTACGGCCTGGTCGCCGAGGAGTACGGCGGCGACACGATGTTCGTGGACATCTCCGCCCGCGAGAACATCAACATCGACCAGTTGCTCGAGGCGATCCTGCTGACCGCCGACGCGACCCTGGACCTGCGGGCCAACCCGGACATGGAGGCCCAGGGCGTGGCGATCGAGGCGCACCTCGACCGCGGCCGCGGTCCGGTCGCCACGGTGCTGGTGCAGCGCGGCACGCTGCGGGTCGGCGACTCGGTCGTGGCCGGCGACGCCTACGGTCGGGTGCGGCGGATGGTCGACGAGCACAACCAGGACGTCACCGAGGCGCTGCCTTCGCGTCCGGTGCAGGTCATCGGGTTCACCTCGGTGCCCGGCGCCGGTGACACCTTCCTGGTCGTCGAGGAGGACCGGGTGGCCCGGCAGATCGCCGAGCGGCGCCAGGCCCGTATCCGCAACGCCCAGAACGCGGCGCGGCGGAAGAGGGTCAGCCTGGAGGACCTGGACTCCGCGTTGAAGGAGACCTCGACCCTCAACCTGATCATCAAGGGTGACAACTCGGGTACCGTCGAGGCGCTCGAGGCGGCTCTGCTGCAGCTGGAGGTCGGCGACGACGTCGAGCTCAACGTGGTGCACCGCGGCGTCGGTGGCGTCACCGAGAGCGACATCGACCTGGCCACCGCCTCCGACGCGATCGTGCTGGGCTTCAACGTGCGGGCCCAGGGCAAGGCGACCGAGCGGGCCAACCGCGAGGGCGTCGACGTCCGGTACTACACGGTGATCTACCAGGCGATCGAGGAGATCGAGCAGGCGCTCAAGGGCATGCTCAAGCCGGAGTACGAGGAGGTCGAACTCGGCAAGGCGGAGGTCCGAGAGGTCTTCAAGTCCTCCAAGTTCGGCACCATCGCCGGTTGCCTGGTCATCTCCGGGGAGATCCGGCGCAACGCCAAGGCGCGGCTGCTGCGGGACAACGTGGTGATCGCCGAGAACCTGCCGATCAGCTCGCTGCGGCGGTTCAAGGACGACGTGGTCGAGGTGCGCGACGGGTTCGAATGCGGTCTGACCTTGGGGTCCTACGGCGACATCAAGGTCGACGACGTGATCGAGACCTACGAGCAGCGCGAGAAGCCGCGCGCCTGAGTCGAGGCCGTGAAGGGAGCTTCGGTGCCCGCTTGGTGCACCGAAGCTCTCTTCGGCGAGTCCAGGTGAGAGAACGGGAATGTACGTAGGGGCGCTGGAGTTCGACGTGCTGCTCGGCGACGTCCGGTCGCTCAAGCAGAAGCGGTCGGTGATCCGGCCGCTGATCGCCGATCTGCGCAAGCGGTTCGAGGTGGCGGTGGCCGAGGCGGGCCACCTGGACCTGCACCGCCGCGCGCTGATCGGGGTGGCGGTGGTGGCCGCCGATGGTGAGCACATTCGTGACGTGCTGGACGAGTGTGAGCGGTTCATGGCGGGCAGGCCGGAAGTGGAGCTGCTGTCCGCCCGGCACCGCCTGCTCGGACCCGAAGACTGAGACATTGGAGAGGGGATGCGCCATGGCCGATCCGGCTCGCGCGCGCAGGTTGTCCAAGCGGATCTCCCAGATCGTGGCGTCGGCCATCGAGCACGAGATCAAGGATCCGCGGCTGAACCACGTGACGATCACCGACACGAAGGTCACCGCGGACCTGCACGACGCGACGGTGTACTACACGGTGCTGGGGGACAAGCTCGATTCGGCACCGGACTTCGCCGGCGCGGCCGCCGCACTCGAATCCGCGCGCGGGGTGCTGCGCACCAAGGTCGGGCAGGGCACGGGCGTGCGCTTCACGCCGACCCTCACCTTCGTCGCCGACACCATCCCGGACACCGCGCGGCACATCGAGGACCTGCTCGCCAAGGCCCGCGAAGCCGACGCGGAGGTCGCCCGCCGCGCCACCGGCGCCCGCCATGCCGGCGACCCGGACCCCTACCGCGCCCCCCGCGAGGACGACCTCGACGAAGCCTGACCCCTCCCACCCTCGCGACCCCGCCCTCCGCGCCCCGCGAGTCCGGCTTTCGCGCCCCGCGAGTCGGGCTTTGGCGCCCCGCGAGTCGGGTTTTGGCGCTACGTGAGTTCCGCGCTCGCGGGCGGTAAGTTCCCGGTTGAGGTAGGGCGAGTTCCCTCATCGGGATTTCATGCTCGGCGCTGATCGGGGACGTGCCCCGTTCGGCCGCTGTGTTCGACACCGAGTGGGACTCGCGAACTGCGAACGCGGAACTCGTGCGCTGGGAAGGCGGAACTCGCGCGATGGGAAAGCCCGACTCGCGCACGGCTCGCGTGGGACTCGCGGGTGTCCTGGCGGCTCAGCGCGGTTTGCGGGCCACGATGAGGTCGCGAAGGATCGCCTGATCCACGCGGTGCGAGAAGTCGCCCAGCTCTGTGCGGATGTCGAGCCCGGCGCCGGTCAGGATCTCGGCGAGCTCGTCCCGCTTGGTGACGTGCGTGTTCCACGAGATGCCGATCGCGCCGCCGGGCCGCAGCGTGCGTGTCCACACCGGGATGGCGGCCGCGAGCAGTTCGCGCGGGCTGCGGGACAGCTCCTCCGCCCGGTGGCTGCCGTGCTGGATGCCGTAGGGCGCGTCCACGACGATCACGTCGATGGAGCCGGCGCGCACGAGTTTGTCGGTGATCAGCGTGTCGCAGTTGAGGAAGGTCAGCTCGCGCGTCTCGCCGGACTTGTACGACTCCTTGGTCACGCCGTAGGAGATCTCCAGCCGCTGGCCGAGCTTGACCTTGTTCCGGCGCAGTTGCCCGGCGTTCGCGGTGTGCTTGATCCGCTTGCCGCGCAGCCAGGTGACGATGAACTTCTGGTACGCCTCGAAATCGTGGCGGTCCAGTTCGACCCCGATGGTGTCGAAGCCGTACATCATGGCCTGGTTGAGCGTGGTTCCCCGGCCGCACAGCGGGTCCAGCACCCGCAGGCCGGGCCGGAATCCCTCCACTGTGGACAGGAGGGTGACGTTCAGCAGCAGCTTGGTGAACAGCTCGTTGGTCTTGCCCGAGTACTTCTGGATGGTGAGCAGGTCCGAGTCGAACTTGTCCAGCGGGGTCAGGAGAACCGGCCGCAGCAGGTCGCCACTCAGCTCGAACAGGGCGTAGCAGGAAGACAGGTTGGACAGGAGTGCGATGTCCTCTTCGGACAGTTCCTCGGGTGTGGAGAACGTCACGTAGCCGACCCCGCCGAGGCGCCGTTCCGAGATCTCGGCCGGTTCGGTGTGCAGGGCTGTGCCGAACGCCGCCAGCTCGGCGCGCAGCAGCGCGGGCGAGGCGTCGGCATAGACCCGGTTCGCGGCCGGGTAGACGAGGATGGCGTAGTGGAACATCGGGAAACAGCGTAGCTTGCCTGCCATGAGCGTCCCTGACCAGCACGGCCCGACCGTCCTGAGCGCCATCGCCGATCTGCTCCGGGAAGCGCGGGAGGTCACCCTGCTCGCCCACGTCCGGCCCGACCCGGACGCGCTCGGCAGCGCCCTGGCCCTCGGCCGTGCGCTGTTCCTGCGCGGCGCGACCGTGCGGGTGTCGTTCGCGATTCCGGACCACACCCCGGAAAGCCTGCGCGGCCTCGACCCGGACAACCTTGTCGTGCCGGTCTCGGAGGTGCCGGCGAGCGGGCCGCTGCTGGTCTGCCTCGACACGCCCAGCCCCAGCAGGCTAGGAAGCCTTGCCGACCGCGTCGAAGCCGCCCGCGCCGCCGGGGGGCCGGTGCTGGTGATCGACCATCATGCGTCGAACCAGTTCTATGGCACGCATCACTTGGTGGACGTCGCCGCCGAAGCCACCGCCGTGCTCGTGCTCAAGGTGCTCGACGAACTCGGGGTACCGCTCGACGAGCCGATCGCACGTTGCCTGTATGCCGGGCTGGTCACCGACACCGGTGGGTTCCGCCGCGCCACCCCGGCCACGCATCACGCCGCCGCGCGGTTGCTCGAGGCCGGGGTCGATCCGGACCGGCTGGCCCGCGAAGTCGTCGACGACCACCCGTTCGCCTGGCTGCCGATGTTGTCGAAGGTGCTGGGCACGGCGCGGCTGGAACCCGAAGAGGCGCAGGGTTTCGGGCTGGTGCACGCGACGGTGACCGCCGCCGACGCCGCCACGGTCCGCTTGGAGGAGGTCGAGGGCGTGGTCGACGTGGTGCGCTCGACCAGGGAGGCCGAGGTCGCCGCGGTGTTCAAGGAGCAGGCGCCCGGTGAGTGGACGGTGTCGCTGCGCGCTGTCGGCAAACTCGACGTCTCGGTCGCGGCCCGGAGTCTCGGCGGGGGAGGGCACCGGCTCGCGTCAGGGTGCACGGTGCATGGCACCATCGAGGAAGCGCTCACCGCCGTACGTACCGCGCTGGCGACGGCGCCCCTGCTCTAGGCGCCGCTTGACCAGGAACGGCATCGCCTTCCAGTCCCTGATCGCCCCGGTGACCGTGCCGGAAGCCATCATCTGGAAGAACGAGGGGACGCTCGTGCAGACCTCGCCCGGCGCCGTTCCCGCTTTCACGCCGAGATCGAGGCGGGCACGTACGCCAGGCGCGCCGGTGCTGGTGATGCCACCGTGGCTCTCGCCGACGCTGCCGGACACGAGATCGTGGGCCTGCTTACGGCGTGGCTCTCTCCGACGCCGCCGGACACGAGATCGCGAGCCCGCTCACGGTGTGCCGCACCTGCCCAGGGTTGGGCACCATCACGGTTTCCCAGATCACGGTAACTGTTGTTGTCGGTGTTGTTGGTTACGCTGGTGCGGTGATCGTTGAGCAGGTCCCCGCGAAGCGAGTGTTCGGCCTGGCCGTCCCCGCGCTCGGCGTGCTCGCCGCCGAACCGTTGTACGTGCTGGTGGACACGGCGGTCGTCGGGCATCTCGGCGCACTCCCGCTGGCCGGGCTCGCGGTCGGCGGGGTCGTGCTGGCGCAGGTGTCGACCCAGCTGACCTTCCTGTCCTACGGCACCACTTCGCGCGCCGCCCGGCTGCACGGTGCCGGGCGGCGGGCGGACGCCGTCGGCGAAGGCGTGCAGGCGACCTGGCTCGCGCTCGCGGTGGGACTCGTGCTGCTGGCGGCGGGGCAGGCACTGGCCGGGCCGATCGCGCGGGTCCTCGCGGGCAGCGCCGACGTCGCCGCGGCGGCGGTGTCCTGGCTGCGGATCGCGTTGTGCGGGGCGCCGCTGATCCTGGTCACCATGGCGGGCAACGGCTGGATGCGCGGCGTGCAGGACGCCGCCCGCCCGCTGCGGTTCGTCCTGGTGGGCAACGGAATCTCGGCGGTGGCGTGCCCGCTGCTGGTCTACGGTGCGGGCTGGGGCCTCGAAGGTTCGGCGGTGGCGAACGTGGCCGCGCAGGTCGTTTCCGCGGGCCTGTTCCTGCGTGCGCTTGTCGCCGAAGGGATTTCCCTGCGGCCGCGGCCTTCCGTGATGCGCACGCAACTGACCCTCGGCCGGGACCTGGTGCTGCGCAGCTTCGCCTTCCAGGCTTGCTTCGTTTCCGCGGCGGCCGTGGCGGCGCGTACCTCGACGGCGGCGGTGGGCGCGCACCAGATCGTCCTGCAACTGTGGACCTTCCTGTCGCTCGTGCTGGACTCGGTGGCGATCGCCGCTCAGTCCCTGGTGGGCGCCGCGCTCGGGGCCGGGCACGAGCGGCAGGCCCGCGGTGTCGCCGGCCAGATCACCCGGTACGGCCTGATCTTCGGTTGCGTGCTGTGCCTGCTGTTCGGCTTGGCGTCCCAGGTTCTCCCGCACGCCTTCACGGCCGACCCCGGTGTTCTCCGTGAGATTCCGCACGCGTGGTGGTTCTTCGTCGCGCTGCAACCCGTGGCTGGCGTGGTATTCGCTTTGGACGGTGTGCTGCTCGGCGCCGGGGACGCGGGGTTCCTGCGCACCGCGACCCTGGCCGCCGCGGCCGTGGGCTTCCTCCCGCTGATCTGGTTCTCGCTGGCCTTCGGCTGGGGACTGCCCGGGATCTGGACCGGCCTGTCGCTGTTCATGGTCCTGCGCCTGGCCGCCGTGGTGCTCCGCTGGCGCTCGGGCCGGTGGGCGATCGTCGGCGCCGTGCGCTGAAGAACACCTGTGGTCAAAGCCACGGAGACGACGGGCGCACATTTTGCTTGTGTGGGCGATACAACCCTCTGGGACAGCAGCTTGGCGTTTTCCAGGACACCCTCGGTTCTCGGGAAGGAATTCTTCGTGCGGCCCCAGCAGGCACCCGTGACCGGCAACGCAGGCCTCCGGTCCTGGCTCATCTGGTTGACCGCCGCCACCGTCTATCTCCTCGCGGTGTTCCACCGCACCTCCTTCGGGGTGGCGGGCCTGGAAGCCGCGAACCGGTTCCACGTCGGAGCCGCCGCGCTCGGTACCTTCACCGTTCTGCAGGTGGGCGTCTACACCGCGATGCAGATCCCGACCGGAGTCCTCGTCGACCGGTACGGGCCACGCAAGATCCTCACCGCCGCCCTGCTTTTCCTTGGCGCCGGCCAGATCCTGATGGCCGTCGCGCACTCCTACGCGCTGGGCCTGCTCGCCCGGGGCGTGCTCGGCTTGGGCGACGCCCTGACCTTCGTCAGCGTGCTGCGGCTGATCGCCGCGCATTTCCCGGGCCGCCAGTACGCGGTCGTCACGTCCTTCACCACGTTCATCGGCTTCCTGGGCAACCTCGCCGCGACGGTCCCGCTGACACTGCTGCTCGCCGGGCCGGGTTGGACCCCGACGTTCCTCGTGGCCGGCCTCGTCACGGCGGTCTACGCCGCCGTTGTCTCCACGCGCGTCAAAGACAACCCCGCCGGACTCGAGGCCGAGGCGCCGCGCGTCAGCGGCCGTGAGCTGGCACGTCGGGTTCTCGCCGCGTGGCGCGTGCCCGCGACCCGGCTCGGGTTCTGGGTGCATTTCTCCACGATGTTCGCGCCGAACGTGCTGACCCTGCTGTGGGGCCTGCCGTTCCTGGTCCAGGGCGAGGGCGTGCCCGCGGCCACGGCGAGCGCGCTGCTGATTGTGTTCGTGGTCGGTTCGCTGGTCGGTGGCCCGCTGGTCGGCGGCATCATCTCGGCGCGGCCGGGCTGGCGGATGCCGATGGTCGGCGCCTACCTCGGCGGCGCGTCCCTGGTCTGGGCCGTGCTGCTCACCTGGCCCGGCCGGATCCCGCTCACGGTGCTGGTGCCGGGCTTCGCGTTCCTCGCGCTCGGCGTGCCGGTGTCCATGATCGGTTTCGCGCTGGCCCGCGACTACAACCCGCTCCCGCGCGTCGGCACGGCGACCGGCGTGGTCAACGTGGGCGGTTTCGGCGCCACGACGATCGCCGCGCTGGCCATCGGGGTGCTGCTCCAGCTGACCGGCGGCCAGTTCCGGGCCGCCCTGCTGTCCGTGGTGGTCGTGCTCGCCTTCGGCACCTTCCGGATGCTGGTGTGGTGGCGGCGCGCGCGTGCCGCGTTGTTCCTCGCCCAGGCCAGGGGCGAAGAGGTCCCCGTGATGATCCGGCGGCGCCCCTGGGACGTGCCGGTCCCTCAGGCCGTCGCGGTCTGACCGAGAAACGTGGCCAGTGCGCGGTCGATCACCTCTTCCTGAGTGGTGGGTGAGCAGGTCTCGGGGTCGGCGACCGCGAGCGTGTTCACCCCTTCGACCAGCGCCACCAGCGCGGTACCGGCCGTTGCCCGCGTCCGGGAGTCCCAATCGGGCCGGACGCGGGCGACGAGCCGGTCGATCCGGGCGAGGAAGGCCCGGTTGGCGGTGGTGTGCCGCTCGGCGAGTCCCGGGTCGCCGAGCGCGGCGGCCAGGTAACCGAGCCGGACCCGGGCCTCCTGCCGCTTGGCCGGATTCACCGAGGCGGCGTAGCGCAGCACACCGCGAAGCACTTCGACCGGTGGTCCGTGCTGTTCGAGTTCGTCCATTTCCCGGCCGGTGCGCTCGTGCAGCAGGTCGCGCGCGTGGACCAGTAGCGACCGCTTGTCCGGAAACCGGTGCAGGACAAGGCCTGTGGTGCAGCCCGCTTCCGCGGCGACCGCCCGGAGCGTCAGGCCCTGCGGTCCCGATTCGGCCATGATCCGCCACACGGCCTGGGAGATGCGTCGGGCCTGCTCGGTCTTGTCCGCGGTCCGCGCCATGCTTTCCCACCTTCCGTAACATTTGTTACCGTAACACTTGTGACGATTACCGTGCATTTCGAGCGCTGGGACGACTTCGACGGCGCGAAACCGCGCGCGGAGCAACGCGCGGAACTCGACGCGCGCTATGGCTGTGACGACCACGAACCGGGTGTCAGTCCCTCCGCCGAGGACATCGCTGTGTTCCTCGTCGCTCGTGATCGGAAAGGGCGCGCTGTTGGCTGTGACGCGCTGCGTCTGCTCGGTGCCGGATCGGCGGAAATCAAGCGGATGTACGTGGTGCCGGACGCGCGGGGCACGGGCGTGGCGGTCGCCGTGCTGCGCGAGCTGGAATTTCAGGCGCGTCAACGGGGCCTGCGCACGGTGAAGCTGGAGACCGGTCCGGCCCAGCCGGACGCGATCCGCTTCTATGAGCGCGAAGGCTGTCTTCCCATCGAAAACTTCGGTCCCTACCGCGGCCAGCCGCTGTCCCGGTGCTACGCCCGCACCCTGTGACCGGGCACTAAGGTTCAGCCGTGCCCGAAACGAAGAGGTCCCGTCCCGCACCCCCGCCCGGTTTGCTCGTCGTCGACAAGGCGCCGGAAATGACCTCCCACGACGTGGTCGCGCGGGTGCGCAAGATCATGGGGACCCGCAAGGTGGGCCACGCCGGCACCCTCGACCCGATGGCCACCGGCGTGCTGGTGCTGGGCATCGAACGGGCCACCAAACTGCTCGGGCACCTCGCGCTGGACCGCAAGACCTACCTCGCCACCTTCGCCCTCGGCGCCGCCACCACGACCGACGACGTCGAGGGCGAGCGAGTGTCCACGGCGGACCCGGCGGCGCTCGCCGAGGTGACCGACGAGGCGATCGCGGCCGGAATCGCCGCGCTGACCGGCGAAATCGAGCAGGTGCCCAGCTCGGTGAGCGCGGTCAAGATCTCGGGCAAGCGCGCCTACGCCCGGGTGCGTTCGGGGGAGGAGGTCGTGCTCAAGCCCCGGCCGGTCACGGTCTACCGCTTCGATCTGCTGGCCACCCGCCGCGAAGGCGGCACCATCGAACTCGACGCGATCGTCGAATGCTCGTCCGGCACGTATGTGCGGGCGCTGGCCAGGGATCTCGGCGGGTTCCTCGGCGTCGGCGGGCACCTGGCCGCGCTGCGCCGGACCACGGTGGGGCCGTTCACACTCGCCGCGGCGCGCACCCTCGAACAGCTCGAAGCGGACCCCGTGCTCACCCACGACCTGGACACCGCGGTCGCCGCCGCGTTCCCGCGCTACGAGGTCGACGCCCGCGCGGCCAAGTCCGTCCAATATGGACAGCAGATCCGGGCCTCCGGCATCAAGGGCACCTACGGTGTGTTCTCCCCCGACGGGCACGCCATCGCGCTCGCCGTCGACGCGGGCGGCGTCTCCCGCTCGGTCGTCGTCCTCGACCCCGCCTGATACCGGCAGGACCCTTCGCTACGCTCGGCTCGTGCAGAGGTGGCGCGGTCTGGAAGATCTCCCCGGCGGCTGGGGACGGTGCGTGGTCACGATCGGCGTGTTCGACGGCCTGCATCGGGGCCATCAGGCGCTCGTCGCGCGGACGGTCGAGATCGCCAAGCAGCGCAACCTGCCCAGCGTGATGCTCACCTTCGACCCGCATCCCTCCGAGGTGCTGCGGCCGGGCAGCCACCCCGCGCAGCTGACCACCCTGCGGCGCAAGGCGGAACTGGTCGAGGAGCTGGGCATCGACGTGTTCGCGGTCCTGCCGTTCACCCTGGAGCTGTCCCGGCTGACCGCGGACGAGTTCGTGCACGAGATCCTGGTGGACCGGCTGCACGTGGCCGCGGTGGTGGTGGGGGAGAACTTCACCTTCGGGCACAAGGCCGTGGGCAACGTGGACCTGCTGCGCGAACTCGGCAGGCGGTTCGGCTTCGCCACCTACGGCGCCGAACTGCAGGGCGACTCGGTGCCGGACGGCGAACCGGTCGAGATCACCTTCTCCTCCACCTATGTCCGGTCCTGCATCGACGCCGGTGACGTCGCCGCGGCCGCCGCCGCGCTGGGCAGGCCGCACCGGCTGGAGGGCATCGTGGTCCGGGGCGACGGGCGTGGCCACGGCCTGGGCTTCCCGACCGCCAACCTGTCCACCCCGCGGTACGCCGCCGCGCCGGCCGACGGTGTCTACGCCGCCTGGTTCCTGCGTGCCGGCGATCCGCGCCGCAGGCTCGCCTCGGCCGTCTCGGTCGGCACGAACCCGACCTTCTCCGGGCGCGAGCGGACCGTCGAGGCGTTCGTGCTCGACGTGGACGAGGACTTCTACGGCCAGCACGTGGCCCTGGACTTCGTGGCCCGCCTGCGGGACCAGATCAGGTTCGGCTCGGTGCCGGACCTGATCGCCCAGATCGACGACGACGTGGCGAGGACGAGGGAGATCCTGCGCTGAACCCCGAGTGCGAACGCGAATCGCTGTCCGGAATGGTGCCTGGCCGGCGGACCTGCCTGGCAAGATGTCGGGGGGCCACCGGGGTGAGGCGGATCCTCACCGGGAACTAGGGGAGCGGGCATAAGGTGGAGGACCACAAGATCGTCCAGCGCAACATCGCCCTGCAGCGGGAGTGGTACGGCGAGCCGCTCGGGGACCGCGTCCGCCGGCTGGTCGTGGCGTTCAACGTGTCGCAGGCCTTCCTCGCCGAGGTGCTCGGCATCAGTGCGCCCATGCTGAGCCAGGTGATGAGCGGCCGCCGCGCCAAGATCGGCAACCCGGTCGTGCTCGCCCGGATGATCATGCTCGAGCGCAAGTGCCTGATCCCCGAGGTCGCGGCCGGCCGCAAGGAGGCGCTGATGGCCGCGCTCGAGGACGTCCGCGACTCCCGGCCGACCGTGGGGAGGGACAACATCCCGGTCGCCGCGGTCGCCGACGACCAGGCGGTGCTGGCCGCGCTGCGCGACATCGCCGAGGACGAGGACCTCACCGAGGCCGCGAAGCGCCTGGACGAGGACTTCCCGGCCATCGCGGACCTGCTCCGCCGGGCCGGTATGCAGGGGTGACGCATGCTTCTGTTCTCAGCCCTGCTGCCGCCGCCCGAGGTCGTCGAATCCATCCGGGCGGAGCTGGCCGATCTCGGTTCCCCGGAAGGGGTGCGCTGGTCCGCACCGGACCTCTGGCACGTCACGCTCGGTTACTACGGTGAAGAAACCGACCCGGACGCGCGGGCGGAGTGGCTGCGGGACAAGCTGACCGGACAGGTAGCGCCGACCCTGCGGCTGGCGGGTGCCGGGTCCTTTTCGCACGTGCTCTACCTGGGCGTCTACGGCGATGGGCTGACCGAGCTGGCCACCGCGGCCGGCGCCGGGCAGGACCGCCCGTACCTGCCGCACCTGACGCTGGCCAGGACGCGCCGGGCCGTGCCGCCCGAGTTGCCACGCCTGCTGGCGGGGTACTCCAGCCCGGAGTGGACGGCCACCGAGGCCGTGCTCATGCGCAGCGATCCGGTGGCCGGGCCGTCCGGGGGCGCGACCCCCGGACCGGCTTCCCCGGGCGTGCGGTATTCGGTGGTCGAGCGGTACGGGCTGCGGTCCGCCCAGGTCGGCTGAGGGCGCGGCTGATATCCTGACGCATTGGGTCCGGCTGCGGTCCGTGGCGGCCGGCACCGTCTCCAACCAACACGGCACATCCCCCAAGGAGAAACACGGCGTGGCACTGTCCACCGAAGAGAAGAAGACGATCCTCACCGAGTACGGCGTGCACGACTCGGACACCGGATCCCCCGAGGCCCAGGTGGCCCTGCTGACCAAGCGGATCATCGGTCTCACCGAGCACCTCAAGGTGCACAAGCACGACCACCACTCTCGTCGTGGTCTGCTGCTGCTGGTCGGCCGTCGCCGCCGGCTGCTCAACTACGTGATGAAGGTGGACATCGAGCGGTATCGGTCGCTGATCCAGCGACTCGGCCTCCGCCGGTGACTCAGCGAGGGGGAGTGACCACCTGGTCGCTCCCCCTCGGTGCATGAACACCGCAAGGAAGAGGACAGGGCGACGCACACGCGGGGACAAGGGATGCCGGTCCTCGGTAGTGGCTCCCGGGAGAGGTCCCGAGGGCTTCGATCGATGACCGGTTTCGCTCCTCGTGGAGAAGTGCGCCGTCCGCAGAACGAGGAGAACTACTGCAATGACTGACCCAGGCGGATTCACCGTGCACGAAACCGAGGCCGTGCTCGACAACGGCCGCTTCGGCACCCGCACGGTCCGCTTCGAGACCGGCAGGCTGGCCCGTCAGGCCGCCGGCGCCGTAGTCGCCTACCTGGACGAAGAGACGATGGTGCTGTCGGCCACCACCGCCTCCAAACAGCCGAAGGAGCACTTCGACTTCTTCCCGCTGACCGTGGACGTCGAGGAGCGCATGTACGCCGCGGGCCGCATCCCCGGCGCGTTCTTCCGCCGCGAGGGGCGCCCCTCCACGGACGCGATCCTGACCTGCCGGCTGATCGACCGGCCGCTGCGCCCGTCGTTCGCCGACGGCCTGCGCAACGAGATCCAGATCGTGGTGACCGTGCAGAGCCTGCACCCCGAGGACCCGTACGACGTGCTCGCGATCAACGCGGCGTCGGCCTCCACCCAGATCGGCGGGCTGCCCTTCTCGGGCCCGATCGGCGGCGTGCGCGTCGCCCTGATCGAGGGCCAGTGGGTGGCCTTCCCGACCTGGTCGCAGCTGGAGAAGGCGACCTTCAACATGGTGGTCGCCGGGCGCGTCGTGCCCGCCGGCCCCGAAGGCTCGAACACCGATGACGTGGCGATCATGATGGTCGAGGCCGAGGGCACCGAGAACACCCTCGACCTGATCGCGAAGGGTGACAAGGCGCCCGACGAGCAGACCGTCGGCGAGGGCCTGGACGCGGCCAAGCCGTTCATCCGGGTGCTGTGCGAGGCGCAGCAGCGGCTCGCCGAGGTGGCTGCCAAGCCGACCGGCGACTTCCCGCTGTACCGGGCCTACGAGCAGGACGCACTGGAAGCCGTTGCCGCCGTCTCCTCCGACGGTCTGGCGCAGGCGCTGACCATCGCGGGTAAGCAGGAGCGCGAGGCCGCGATCGACGACATCAAGGCCGGACTGCTGGCCAAGGTCGGCATCGGCGAGGGTGAGGCTTTCGAGGGCCGCGAGAAGGAGATCGGCGCGGCGTTCCGCTCGCTGACCAAGAAGCTGATCCGGCAGCGCATCCTGCGGGACAAGATCCGCATCGACGGCCGTGGCCTGACCGACATCCGGCACCTGTCCGCCGAGGTGGCCATCGTGCCGCGGGCGCACGGCTCGGCGCTGTTCGAGCGTGGCGAGACCCAGATCCTGGGCGTGACCACGCTGAACATGCTCCGCATGGAGCAGCAGATCGACTCGTTGTCCCCGGAGAGCACCAAGCGCTACCTGCACCACTACAACTTCCCGCCGTTCTCCACCGGGGAGACCGGGCGCGTCGGCTCGCCGAAGCGCCGCGAGATCGGGCACGGCATGCTGGCCGAGCGCGCGCTGGTGCCGGTGCTGCCCAGGCGGGACGAGTTCCCCTACGCGATCCGCCAGGTGTCGGAGGCGCTGGGCTCCAACGGCTCCACGTCGATGGGTTCGGTCTGCGCCTCCACGATGTCGCTGCTCAACGCCGGTGTGCCGCTGAAGGCGCCGGTGGCGGGCATCGCGATGGGCCTGGTGTCGGATGTCATCGACACCGGAGACGGCCCGAAAACGGAGTACGTCGCGCTGACCGACATCCTCGGTGCGGAGGACGCCTTCGGCGACATGGACTTCAAGGTCGCCGGCACCAAGGACATCATCACCGCGCTGCAACTGGACACCAAGCTCGACGGCATCCCGTCCGAGGTGCTGGCGGCCGCGCTGAAGCAGGCCAAGGACGCGCGGCTGACCATCCTGGAGGTGCTCGCCGAGGCGATCGACCGCCCCGACGAGATGAGCCCGTACGCGCCGCGGGTGACCAGCGTGAAGATCCCGGTCGACAAGATCGGCGAGGTGATCGGCCCGAAGGGCAAGATGATCAACTCGATCACCGAGGAGACCGGCGCCGACATCTCCATCGAGGACGACGGCACCATCTACGTGGGCGCGGCCGACGGCCCGTCCGCGGAGGCCGCGATCAGCAAGATCAACGCGATCGCCAACCCGCAGCTGCCGAAGGTCGGCGAGCGCTTCCTCGGCACCGTGGTGAAGACGGCCGCGTTCGGCGCGTTCGTCTCGCTGCTGCCGGGCAAGGACGGCCTGGTGCACATCTCCAAGCTGGGCAACGGCAAACGGATCGCCAAGGTCGAGGACGTGGTCAACGTGGGCGACAAGCTCCGCGTCGAGATCGCCGACATCGACAGCCGCGGCAAGATCAGCCTGACCGTCGTCCGGGACGAGGACGAGAAGGGCGAGAAGGCGGACAAGGCCGACCAGCCCGAGGCCAAGTCCGGGTCGACATCCGAGGCCACAGAGTCCAAGTAGGACCCACGGAAACCGGGACGGCCGCTCGTCCGAGCAGCCGTCCCGGTCCGTTCGATTTCCCCCTCACTCCAGCCAAAAGGGACGCATGGCGCGACAGACACCGGGACACCAGCAGCCGGCGGGCAGCACCCGCACCCTCGACACCGGCGTCAAGCGCACCGTGTTTCCGGGCGGGCTGCGGGTGATCACCGAGCACGTGCCGGGAGTGCGCTCGGCGGCGGTCGGCCTCTGGGTCGGCATCGGCTCGCGCGACGAGCCGCCGAGCGTGGCCGGGGCGGCGCACTACCTGGAACACCTGCTGTTCAAGGGAACCACGAACCGCGGCGCCACCCGGATCGCCGAGGAGATCGACGCGGTCGGCGGTGAGTTCAACGCCTTCACGGCCAAGGAGCACACCTGCTACTACGCGCAGGTGCTCGACGAAGATCTCCCGCTGGCCGTGGACCTGGTCACCGACGTGGTGTTCGAGGCCCTCTGCGCGGCGTCCGATGTGGACACGGAACGCAGCGTGGTGCTCGAGGAGATCGCGATGCGCGACGACGACCCCGAGGATTTGCTGCACGAGACGTTCGTCGAGACCGTGCTGGCCGGGCATCCGCTTGCCCGCCCGGTGCTGGGCACGGAGCGGTCGATCACCGGCATGTCCGCCTCGGCGCTGCGCAACTTCTACCGCCGCCGGTACACGCCGCCGCGAATGGTGCTCGCGGTCGCGGGCAACATCGAGCACGGGCAGGTCCTTCGCCTCCTGCGCAGGGCTCTGCGGCCGCGACTGTCCGGTTCGGACACTCCGGTGCCGCCGCGCCGCGGCAACGCGCGGATCCGGGCGGGGCGGAAGCTGGTGCTGCACACCGACGACACCGAGCAGGCGCACGTGATGGTCGGGCTGCGCGCGCTGTCCCGGCACGACGAGCGGCGCTACGTCCTCAACGTGCTCAACGCCGCGCTCGGCGGCGGCATGAGCTCCCGGCTGTTCCAGGAGATCCGGGAAAAGCGGGGGCTCGCCTACCAGGTCTACTCGTCGGTGGCGACCTACGCCGACACCGGGCACCTGTCGGTCTACGCGGGGTGCCAGCCCGAACGGCTCGGGGAGGTTTCCGGTGTGCTGCGGGACGTGCTCGGCCGCGTCGGCAAGGAAGGCTTCACCGACGCCGAGGTCGCCCGCGCGAAGGGCCAGTTACGCGGTGGGCTGGTGCTCGGGCTCGAGGACACAGCCTCGCGCATGTCACGGATCGGCAAGCAGGAGCTCAACTACGGGCTCTACCAGAGCGTGGACGAAACGGTGGCGCGGATCGACGCCGTCACCACCGAGGACGTCTACGATTTGGCCCGGACTCTCTTCGCGGGGGCGGGGGTTTCGGCGGCGGCGGTGGTCGGGCCTTACGCTCACGAACACGAACTCCCGGAGGATCTGCACGAGGTGATCGCATGATTCGCGTGGGCGTGCTGGGCGCGCGCGGCCGGATGGGCGCCACGGTGGTCAAGGCCGTCGAGGCGGCTCCCGACATGAAGGTGGTCGCCGAGGTCGACACCGGCGACTCATGTGAGACGTTGGCCGGCGCCGAGGTGGTCGTCGACTTCACCCATCCCGACGCGGTGATGGACAACCTGGCCTTCGCGGTGGAGCACGGCATCCACGCGGTCGTGGGCACGACCGGCTTCACCGAGGAGCGGCTGGCCACGGTGCGCGAGTGGCTGGCGGCCCGGCCCGGGGTCGGTGTGCTGGTGGCGCCGAACTTCGCGCTGGGCGCGGTGCTGGCGATGCGGTTCGCGCAGCAGGCGGCCCGGTTCTACGAGTCGGTCGAAATCATCGAACTGCACCACAACCGCAAGGCGGACGCGCCGTCGGGCACCGCCGCGCACACCGCGCGGCTTGTCGCCCAGGCGCGGCGTGAGGCCGGACTGAACCCGGGCGCCGACGCGACCACGGCCGAACTGGACGGTGCTCGCGGTGCACTTGTCGAGGACGTGCGGGTCCACTCGGTCCGGCTGCCCGGGCTGGTCGCGCACGAGGAGATCCTGTTCGGCCAGGAAGGCGAGACGCTGACCATCCGGCACGACTCGATGGACCGGTCGTCGTTCATGCCCGGCGTGCTGCTCGGCCTGCGGGAGGTCGTGCGCCGCCCCGGCCTGACCGTCGGCCTGGAAAACGTGCTGAACCTGTGAAGGCCCGCAACGTCGCGCTGCTGCTGACCGCCGCGCTCGCGGTCTACCTGGTGCTGCTCGCCGGCCGGGCGATCGCGTTGCTGCGCACCGGAACGGCCCCCGGCGTGGCGCTCGGGGCCGGGGTGCTGGTGCTGCCGCTGCTCGGGGTGTGGATGGTGGTGGCCACCTGGCGCTCCGGCATGCGGATCCAGCGGCTGGCCCGGCGCCTGGACGAGGAGGGCGGCCTGCCCGACGCCTCGGACCTGCCGCGGAGGCCGTCGGGCCGGGTGGACCGGAAGGCCGCGGACGCCTGGTTCGAGCAGCGGCGGGCCGAACTCGAGCGGCATCCCGACGACTGGCGGCATTGGTACCGCCTGGCCTACGCCTACGACATCGCCGGCGACCGCCGCCGCGCCCGCGCCACCATGCGCCGCGCGCTCGATCTGGAAGCCCTGAAAACCCCAGAAACCCCAGAAACCCCGGAAGCCGCCGACCGGTGAGCTACCAGTGCAGCCAGGCGGTGAAGATCGCCGGGAACGCGGCGAGCACGCTGTAGCGGACGAACCGGCCGGCCAGCCCGGCCACGAGGAAGGTCGACATCCGCATGTCGGCCAGCCCGGCGAGCACGGTGGTCGCCATGAACGGCGGCAGCCCGACCACCGCGCTCACCCCGTAGGTGCCGGTCATCCAGCCCGGGTGACGGTGGCAGCGGTCCCGCAGCGCGTCGATCCTGGTCCGGATCCACACGGTGCGGGCGTGCCAGCGGTCACGCCATCGGCCCGGTGGCCGTTTTCGGTGCAGCTTGTCGTGCAGGAAGTCCGGCAGCCGGATCGACCCGCGCGCGGCGAGGTAGTACAGCAGCTTGCCGGCCATCTGGCCGATCGCGACCCCGGCGGCGATCACGATCCAGTGCAGCCGCGGTTCGGTGGCCACCAGGCCGAGCACGAACAGTTCGACGTTGATCAGCGGCACCAGCGCCGAGCCGAACGCGACGCCCAGCGTCACGCAGAACCAGCCCAGCATGCTGCCTCCCCTATACGTGTGCGCTGACGTTAACAGTCACGGATGCCTGCCACGGTGGGGTTGGCACCAGTCTTCGCCCCGGGGTTGTCAACCTGGTGATCACCTTCCGGACACCTGACGCTGCCACCCTGGCCGGGTGCCCCTGGCCGTCGAGAACTTCCCCGAACTGTTCACGTCCTTCTGCGCGGCCGTGGTCCGGCGGCTGCCGTTCGGGCTCGGCACCGTGGTCGCGCCGAGTTTCCTGGGCTTCGCGCTGATCAACGGGTTCACCTTCGGCGTGGACCTCGCCCTGCTCACGCTGGCTCACGGGGTTTTCGGCCTGCCACTGCCGGTCAGCGTCACCGTGGCCTACCTGTGCGCCTTCGCGCTCAGCTTCGTGCTCAACCGGAGCATGAACTTCCGGTCCCACGCGCCGGCCGGCCGTCAGGCCGTGCTGTACGCGATCGCGGTGGGAATCAACTACGTGGTGTTCATCCTCGGCGTGGGTGCCGGATTGGCGGTGATGGGCCTGGAATACCATCTGGCCCGGATTCTCGCGGGCGCCTGCGAGGGTGTGTTTCTGTACTGCGTAATGCGCTGGGTCGTGTTTCCCGGCCGTAGCGGACGGGGACCCGCCCGCCGGCCACGCCGCGTGAGCAGCCAAGATAGGGATTGCCGCGTCGGGTTTCTGTGATGCGGTCGGCGGCCGGAACCTGGGAGAGGCGATTTGAGGTCTGTCATCGCGACGATGAGGCACGGTAGCGCCGCCGAACGGGCGCGGCTGGGTTTCGAGGTGCTGCTGGCGGTCGTGTTCTTCGCCGCGATCGCCTACTACGCGCACGGGATCGTGAAGTGGCCCACGGACGTCGACGTCTACCGGCTCGGCGCGGACACCTTCCTGCACGGGCGTTCGCTCTACACCCAGCTCCCGGTGTCCCCGGTGGGCGGCGCGCTGCCGTACACCTACCCGCCGTTCTCCGCGGTGCTGTTCACGCCGCTGGCGATCATCCCGCCGCCGATCGGCTACCCGCTGCTGACCGGCGCCACCTGCCTCGCGCTCATCCCGATCGTGCTGGCCTACCGGAAGACCTCGCCGGAGCTGCGCGGGCTGCTGGCCAAGCCGTGGATGGTGCTCGCGGGCTGCTTCGTGCTGCTGGTCGCGCACCCGGTGTCGAACACGATCTTCTGGGGTCAGATCAACGTCCTGCTGATGGTGCTGGTCGCGGTCGACGTGCTGTGGCCCAACCCGCGCTGGCCGCGGGGCGCGCTGATCGGCATCGCGGCCGCGGTGAAGCTCACCCCGGCCGGGTTCGTGCTGATCTTCCTGCTGCGCCGGGACTTCCGCGCGGTGGTCGCCAGTTTCCTCAGCTTCCTGCTGATGACCGCGATCGCGTTCTTGCTGATGCCCAAGGACTCGCTCCTGTACTGGACCGACCGGGTCTTCCACGCCTCCAGCATGAACATCGGACCGATCCACGCCAACGAGTCGGTCACCGCCACCTTCCAGAAGCTCGGCATGTCGGGTACCACGCTCACCGTGGTCAGCGGCGTGTGCATGATCGCCGTGGTGGCGATGACCTGGCTCGGCACGAAGCGGGCGCTCGACGACGGCGACCTCCCGATGGCGCTGGGCGTGAACGCCACCGGCGTGCTGCTGCTCTCGCCGATCTCGTGGTCGCATCACTGGGTCCTGGCCCTGCCCACGGCGGCGCTGATCATGGTGATGGGCTACCAGCGGCACAAGTTCTGGCTGCTGTTCTCGGGCTGGGCCGGCGTGGTGATCCTGTGGCTCGCCCCGCACTACCAGGTGCCGCTGGAGTACGAGAGCTGGAGCTTCCCGCAGAAGGTCGCGGGCTCGAGCTACCAGATCATCGCGGTGCTCTTCCTGATCGTGATGACCGTGCTGTGGTTCCGCGGCCGGAGGCGCGCCTCAACCGGCCAGCTCGATTTCGAGCTTTCCGGTGACGCGAAGCTCGCGGAGCCGGCGTTCGCCGGTGTCGAGGGTGCGCACGGTGCCGTCCGGCCGCCAGCCCGCACGGCGGAAGAAGCTCAGTGACGCGGCGTCGGACTCGGCCACCCAGGTGATGCCGCGTGCGGCGCCGCGGCGGCGCAGTTCGGCAGCGGCGCGGGCGAGCAGGCGGCTGCCGTGCCCGCGACGTCCCCACCGGGGCTCGACGAGGATGGTCGCGATGAGCGCGGTCTCCCCGGCGTCGGCGGGCAGTTCGCCGGAGGCACGGGCGACCTCGTCGTCCGGGGCCGGTCCGGCGACGCAGAAGCCGACCGTGAACCGGCCTTCGGCGGCCAGGAGGACCGTGGTCCCGGGGTGCTCGATCGCGTCCGCCCACCGGCGTTCGTAGTCCGGGGTGTCAAGCTGGGCCAGTGCCTGCTCGCCCAGCATTTCCGCGTAGGCGGCGCGCCAGGTGACGCGCTGGATCCGGACGATCTCGGCGGCATCCGCGGCGGCGTCGGCGGCACGGACCTCGAAGGTGCTCACGCCCTGAACATAGACCGGGAGACTGAACCGTAGGCGGGACCCCGACCGTTGTTTCCGAAGGAAAGCAAGAGGCGGGGGTCGGATGGCGGAGCTCACCAGGCGCAGACTGCTCAAGACCGGTGCCGCGGTGGTGGGCGCCGCGGCGGTGAGCATGCTGCCGCCGAACCTGGCCGGCCGGCTGAGGAGGCCGGAGAAACCGGGAAAACTGGCCGACATCGAGCACGTCGTGGTGCTCATGCAGGAAAACCGGTCTTTCGACCACTATTTCGGCACCCTGCAGGGCGTCCGCGGATTCGGCGACCCCGACGCCATCACCCTCGACAACGGAAAGTCCGTCTTCCACCAGCCCGACCCGAAGAACCCGGCGGGGTACCTGCTGCCGTTCCACCTGGACACCCGCCGGACCAGCGCGCAGGCCATCCCGTCGACCAGCCACGCGTTCTCGGTCCAGCACGCGGCGTGGAACGGCGGCAAGATGGACAACTGGCTGCCCGCGCACCGCGAGGCCGACGGCGACGCGCACGGCCCCTACACGATGGGCTACTACACCCGCGACGACATCCCGTTCCACTTCGCGCTGGCCGAGGCCTTCACCGTCTGCGACGCCTACCACTGCTCGGTGCTCGGGCCGACCTGGCCCAACCGGCTCTACCACATGACCGGCACCATCGACCCCGCCGGCGACGGCGGCGGGCCGATCACCAGCAACATGCTGACCGAGCCGTACCGCTGGACCACCTATCCGGAGCGGCTGACCGAGGCCGGCGTGTCCTGGCACGTGTACCAGCAGGAGGACGACTACGGCTGTAACCCGCTGGAACTGTTCGAGAACTTCCAGGACGCGGACGCGTCCTCGCCGCTGCACCAGCACGGCCTCGTCATCGGCCCGGCCGACCAGTTCGAGCAGGACGCCCTCGCGGACCGGCTGCCCGCCGTGTCGTGGATCATCCCCACGTCCGCGCAGTGCGAGCACCCCGCCTATCTCCCGGCGGCGGGCGCCGACTTCGTGGCGAGCAAGCTGGACGCGGTCGCCGCCAACCCCGACGTCTGGCGCAAGACCGTGTTCATCCTCAATTACGACGAGAACGACGGCCTCTTCGACCACGTGCCGCCGCCCACCCCGCCGCCGGGGACCGACGGCGAGTTCGTCGACGGCGTGCCGATCGGGGCCGGGATGCGGGTGCCGTGCGTCATCGTCTCGCCGTGGACGCAGGGCGGCTGGGTGGCCCGCGAACGGTTCGACCACACCTCGGTGCTCCGGTTCCTCGAACTGTTCACCGGCGTGCGCGAGCCGAACATCACCGAGTGGCGCCGGGAGACCTTCGGTGACCTGACGTCCGCGCTCGGGCATCCGGCGGGCCGGCCGTTCCCGGCCCTGCCGCCGACCAAGGACCCCCTGTGGCGGGCCGGGCTCGAGGTGGCCACGCTGCCGCCGGTGCGGATCCCGGGCGCGGCCCAGACCCCGCCGGCGCAGGAAGCCGCCAGGCCCAGGCCCGCCGCCGCCTCGCGCCGGCAGCCGGTGAGCCGGGTGACCGAATCGCTCACCACGCACCGTGCGGATTTCCCGGACGGCGTGGCGGGCACGAGCTTCCCCGGCATCCAGGCGGCCGCCCTCGCCGCGGCCGCGTCACCGAAGAGCACGGCGTCGCACGCCTACGTCACGATGATCAACTCCTTCGCCGTCGCGGTGCTCGACACGGCGAAACACGAGCTGGTCAAGGGCATCGGCGCGGGCGCGAACCCGTACGGGATCGCGGCCACCCCCGACCGGAAAAGACTGTTCGTGACGAATTCGGGTGGCAGTGACGTCTCGGTGCTCGATCCGGCGACGGACAAGGTCGGCGCGACCATCACGGTCGGCCCCGCGCCGCACGGCATCGCGATGGCCCCGGACGGCAGGTACGCCTACGTGGCCAACACCGGGCCGGAAACCGGCTCGGGCGGCTCGGGTTCGGTCTCCGTCCTGGACGTGGCGGCGCGGAAGGTGGCGGGCGTGATCGACGTCGGGCCGGCGCCGCGTTCGGTCGCCGTTTCGCCGGACGGGACGAAGCTCTTCGTCAGCTGCGCCGACCAATTGTCTATTGTGGACACCGGAACCAGGATGGCCCGGGCCGGGCTGGCGCAGGCCGCCCGCGCCAACGGCGTGGCGATCTCGCCGGACGGCACGAGCCTGTACCTGGCCGGCCCGGGCACGAACACCGTCACGGTGGTCGACACCTCCGCGGAACGCGTCGTGGCGAGCATTCCCGTGGGGTACGCGCCGTGGCAGGTGGCCTTCCATCCCGGCGGCGCGTTCGCCTACGTCAGCAACGCCAACTCCGACACCGTCTCGGTGATCGAGACCAGCAGGCGCGCGGTCATCGCCACGATCCTCGTCGACCACATCCCGACCGGCCTGTACGTCACTACGGACACCCTGTGGGTGGCCACCAACGCCTCTTCCACGGTGCAGGCGGTGTCGCTGGCGCGACTGGAGATCGCAGGCAGGGTTTCCCTCGGCCTGACCTCCCAGCCGGCGTCGATCGTCCTGCTCTGATTCACCGGTACGCCATTCGAAACGCGCGATGGGCACCTGGTGACGGAGAGCGGCCGGGCTGCGTGCACACGTGCTTGACCAAAACTGTCGGTGGTGCCTGGCACGATGAGCGTCGATGGAGACCATGAGCTTGGCGATGGCGCGCCGGATCGCGCTGGCCGCCCAGGGATTCGCCGATCCGAAGCCGCCGGTGGCCACCCGGCGGCACCTCAAACGGCTGCTCTCGCGCGTGCAGCTGATCCAGCTGGATTCGGTGAACGTGGTGGTGCGCGCGCATTACGCGCCGCTGTTCGCCCGGCTCGGCGGGTATGACCAGGCACTGATCGACGAGGCCGCCTGGTCACACAGCGCCCGCAAACCGCGCATGCTGGTGGAGTACTGGGCCCACGAGGCCAGCCTGGTGCCGATCGAGGACTGGCCGCTGCTGCGGTCCGGCGCCAAGCGGCCCGGCTGGTGGCGGAACTACGCGCGGCTGGTGGACGGCAAGCCGACCCTGGTCGAGGACATCCTCGCCGTGGTCAAGGAACTCGGCCCGATCGGCGCCGGCGGAATCGAGCGCGAGGTGGTGGGGGAGTCGAAGCGGCGGCCGGGCCCGTGGTGGGACCGGTCGGAGGTCAAGCGGGTCTGCGAATGGCTGTTCGGCATGGGGCAGCTGGCCACCGGCACCCGCCGTGGTTTCGAGCGGCTCTACGACCTCACCGAGCGGGTCGTCCCGCCGGAGCTGCTGGCCCGCCAGGTCGGTCCCGGGGAAGGCGCCCGCGAGCTGATCACCCGCGCCGCCACCGCGCTGGGCGTCGCGACCGAGACGGACCTGCGGGACTACTACCGGCTCGGCCCCGACGTGACCCGGCAGGCCGTGGCCGAACTCGCCGAGGCCGGGGTGCTGGAGCCGGTCCGCGTGGCCACCTGGCGAGCCACCGCCTACCGGTACGCGGGTGCGAAGGCGCCGCGCCGGATCACCGGACGTGCCCTGCTCTGTCCGTTCGACCCGCTCGTCTGGGAACGCGCCCGCACCGAGCGGCTGTTCGACTTCCGCTACCGCATCGAGATCTACGTCCCCGAGCCCAAGCGGGTCCACGGCTACTATGTATTCCCGTTCCTGCTGGACGGCGAACTGGTGGCGAGGGTCGACCTCAGGGCAGACCGCGAGGCCGGCCTGCTCCGCGTGCCCGGCGCCTTCGCGGAGCCCGAGGTGGATCTTCCCCACGTCGCCGCGGAACTCGCCGCCGAGCTCGGCCTGATGGCCACCTGGCTCGGCCTCGACGGCGTTTCCGTCGGCGCCAGGGGCGATCTCGCGGCCGAGCTCGGCCGGGCGGTCACTGCGCGGCGCGGGTGACGAGCGCGGAGCCGGAGCCGGTGCGGGCACGGACGCGCAGCGGGATCTCTCCTTCCGGGGGTTCCATGGCGACGTCCAGTTCGCTGGAGACCTTGCCGGCACTGGAAGCGAGGTCGATCTCGGCGGCCACGCCGGGCCGGACGCCGACCCGGATCTCGCCGGAGCCGGTGGCCAGCTCGAGCGAGCCGCTCGCCGCGTCGGCCACGGACAGGTCGCCGCTGCCGCTGCGCACCAGGATCTCCCCGGAGGTCGCGCCCAGCCAGATGTCGCCGGTGCCGGTGGTCAGGGTGGCCGAGCCCGACAGGGAGGACACCTCCACGTCGCCGCTGCCGGTGCGCAGCTCGAGCCCGGACAGTGCCGGCCCGAGCCGGATCGCGCCGGATCCGGTGCGCACGGTGGCCGCGCCGTCGGCCCGGTCCAGCTTGACCTCGCCCGAACCGGTCACGATGTCGGCCCGTCCGGCGGCGCCGGTGACCGTCACGTCCGCGGACCCCGCCCGCACCTCGACGTGGCTGCCGGCCGGCGCCCGCACGGTGATCGCCAGCGGAACGCTCCGCACCGGCAGGGCCTTCGGCGCCCGCACCACGAGCCGGTTGCCGGTCAGCTCGACCCGGGTCGCCTCGACCGCGTCGGCCGGGATGGGCCGGAAGTCCATGCCCCACTGCTCAGGGCCCCACTGATCGCCGAAGCGTTCGCTCACCCAGCTCAGCAGGTTCGTGACGCCCTGGGCCCAGGGTTCCTGCGCGGCCGGACCGTGCCGGACCTCCACGAGCGTCTCGTCTTCGGCGTCCAGGTGGATTTCCACGTGCCCGAACGTCACCTGCACGTCGAGTTCGAGCGGGCCTTCGACCGGAAAGGTCTGGCTGCGCACCAGGTCTTCGTCGCCCATGTTCTTCACCCCTTCACCCAGCCGTGCAGGTGCGAGCCGGTGTGCTTGCCCTGACGCGACTTCTCCTTGTGTTCCCCCGGCGCCTGCCACGAGCCGCGCAGCGCCCCCTGGACCGCCTGCGAAATGAACGTGTTCAGCGAAACGCCCTGCGCCGCGGCGGCCTGTTCGGCCTGGCCCTTGATCTGCTCGACCATCCGCAGGGTCATCCGCGCGATGTCACCGCCCTCGTTCGGTAGTGGTGGTGGCGGCACCTGCGGCGCGGCCGGTTCCGGCTCGGCCGGGGTGCCGGTGACCACGACCCGGACGTCCCGGCCGTCGAGCCGGAGTTCCACGACGTGGTCGGGCAGTTGCGCGGTGACCTCGGCGGCGAGGTCGGCGAGCGCGTTCATCAGGGCCAGCCGCACGGATGGTTCCAGCGCGGCGGACAGCAGGGCGGCGGCCCGGCGAGTCTGCTCGTCCCCGGCGGAAGCCGTGGCGGCGAGATCCTCGCGAAGGCTGGTGAGGTACGGCGTCAAGTCCATGACACCATTATGGTGTCAGAAGTGACATCGGTCAAGGTGACCCAGTAGTGTCACTCTGGTGCTTGAGGCCTTGCGGTTAGGCTGCTCGTGGCGGAAAGGAGTGCGAACGGTGGCCGAGACGGTTTCGCCCAAGGTGCAGTTGATCGCGAAGACGGAGTTCTTCCCGCCCGAGGGCGTTCCCTGGTCCACCGACGCCGACGGCGGGGAAGCGCTGGCCGAGTTCGCCGGGCGCGCCTGCTACCAGTCGTGGACCAAGCCCAACCCGAAGACGGCCACGAACGCGGGCTATATCGATCACATCATCGAGGTCGGGCACCTTTCCGTGCTGGAGCACGGATCGGTCAGCTTCTACATCACGGGCATCTCGCGCTCACTGACCCACGAGCTGATCCGGCACCGGCATTTCTCCTACTCCCAGTTGTCGCAGCGGTATGTGCCCGAACGCGACGCGGCCTTCGTCGAGCCCGGCGTGATCGCGAACGACCCGGTGCTGCACGAGAAGTTCCTCGCCGCCGTTCAGTCCAGTGTGGACGCCTACACGGAGCTGCTGGCCGGGCTGGAGGAGAAGTTCGCCGACGCACCGAGCGCCACCCTGCGCCGCAAGCAGGCCCGGCAGGCCGCCCGCGCGGTGCTGCCCAACGCCACCGAGACCCGCATAGTCGTCACCGGAAACTACCGCGCCTGGCGGCATTTCATCGCGATGCGCGCGACCGAGCACGCCGACGTGGAGATCCGTGCGCTGGCCGTGGAATGCCTGCGGCAGCTGCAGAAGGCCGCCGCCAACGTGTTCGCCGACTTCACCGTCTCCACCCTGCCCGATGGCACCGAGATCGCGTCGAGCCCCAAGGTGCTGGAGGGGTGACCAAGATGCGAGAGGCGACGTCGGTACGTCGGACCCGCGCGCCGCGAAGGCACAGGGGCGGGAAGGCCGACCGCCGGAGTCAGGGCCCGGCTGCCCGCGCTCGTTCGGGAAGGGCACAGTGAAGCGGCTCGAGATCGAAGTCACGCCGGGGGAGTACGCCGTCGCGAAACTCGGCCCGGACGCGCCGGTTCCCGCCGGGCTACTGGCGGCCGGCGCGGCGGAATTCGTTTCGGTGACGCGCACACCGGCGGAGCTCTCGGTGACGTGCCGGGCCGGAAAGGTGCCCGCCGGTGCGGAGGTCGAGGCCGGTCTGCGGCTGCTGACCGTGTGCGGACCGCTGGCCTTCACGCTCACCGGGGTCATCGCCGCGCTCGCCAACGAGCTCGCCGCCGCCGGGATCGCCCTGTTCACCGTGTCCACCTTCGACACCGACCACGTCCTGGTGAAGGAAGCCGACCTCGCCCGCGCCGTCGAAACGCTGCGTGCGGCCGGGCATGAGGTCGGGGTGGCCGCGTAACCCGGCACTTAACGGGTAAGTGACGCCACGTCCATACTCTTGAACACGAATGTTCGGCATGCCTAAAATCGAAGTTCGGCGGACGAAGGAGTAGGCATGACGCTGGCGGAGACGGCTGGACCGGCATTGGCGCGGGTGCGCGCCGGATCCGCGCTCCTGGGGCCCGCGTTCGTGGCCGCCATCGCCTACGTCGACCCGGGCAACGTCGCGTCGAACGTCAGCGCCGGTGCCCAGTTCGGCTACCTGTTGGTCTGGGTCGTCGTGGCGGCCAACCTGATGGCCGGGCTGGTGCAGTACCTGTCGGCCAAGCTGGGCCTGGTCACGGGGATGTCGCTGCCGGAGGCGCTGCGGGACCGGATGCCGCGGACCGGCAGGCTCGCGTACTGGGCGCAGGCCGAACTGGTCGCCGTCGCCACCGACCTGGCCGAGGTGGTCGGCGGTGCGATCGCGCTCAACCTCCTGTTCGGCCTGCCGCTGCTGATCGGCGGGGTGATCACCGGCGTGGTGTCCATGGTGCTGCTGCTGGTGCAGGACCGGCGCGGCCAGCGGCCCTTCGAACGGGTCGTCACCGGCCTGCTGGCGATCATCGCGATCGGCTTCCTGGCCGGGGTGGTCGTCGAGCCGCCGTCGGCGGGCGGCACCTTCGGCGGCCTGGCGCCGCGGTTCCAGGGCGCGGAAAGCGTGCTGATCGCGGCGGCGATGCTCGGCGCGACCGTCATGCCGCACGCGGTGTACCTGCACTCGGGGCTGGCCAGGGACCGGCACGGCCGGACCTTCGGCGAAGAACGGTCCAGGCTGCTGCGGGTGACCCGGTTCGACGTCGGGCTCGCCATGCTCCTCGCGGGCGCGGTGAACCTGGCCATGCTGCTGCTCGCCGCGACCAACCTGCAGGGCCGGGAGGGGGTCGACTCGATCGCCGGGGCCCACACCGCGGTCGAGCAGACACTCGGCGCGGGCGTGGCGCTGCTGTTCGCGGTCGGCCTGCTGGCCTCGGGGCTGGCCTCCACCTCGGTCGGCGCCTACGCCGGGGCGATGATCATGCAGGGCCTGCTGCGCAAGCGGATCCCGTTGCTGCTGCGCAGGCTGGTCACGCTCACTCCGGCGGTCGTCGTGATCGCCGCGGGCGCGGACCCCAGCCGGGCGCTGGTCGTGTCACAGGTGGTGCTCTCCTTCGGCATCCCGTTCGCGCTCGTCCCGCTGGTCCGGCTGACCGGTGACCGGACGCTCATGGGCGCCGACGCCAACCACCGGCTCACCGGCACCCTGGCCTGGCTGATCGCCGGCGTGATCATCGTGCTCAACGTGGCACTGATCTACCTGACCGTCACGGGCTGAGGAACCGGCGGCGCCGTTCCGAGGTCGGACTAGCATCCTGGCACGTCCGATCTCGTAGGAAGGTTTCGCCGTGACCGAAGAGCAGACGACTCAGCGTGCCGTGGGGCCCCGGGTGATCGCCGGGCGCTACCCGCTCCTGGCGGAGCTGGGCCGCGGGGGCATGGGCGTGGTCTGGCGCGGCGAGGACACCGTGATCGGCCGGCCGGTCGCGATCAAGGAGCTCCGGCTGCCCGACGGCGCCGAGGACACGGTGTTCGGCGAACGCGTGCTGCGCGAGGTCCGGACCGGCGGGCGGCTCAACGACCCGGCCGTGGTCACCGTGTACGACGTGGTGGCCGAGCAGGGCGGCACGTTCATCGTGATGGAACTGGTCGAGGCCCCGACGCTGGCCGACCTGGTGCGCGCCCACGGGCCACTGCCGCCCGCACAGGTCGCGTCGATCGGCCAGCAGGTGTTGTCCGCGCTGCAGGCCGCCCACCAGGCCGGGATCGTGCACCGCGACGTCAAGCCGGGCAACATCATGGTCGCTCCGAACGGCCGCGTGAAGCTCACCGACTTCGGCATCGCGCAGGCCGTGGACGACCCCCGGCTGACCACCAGCGGCATGATCATCGGCTCGCCCGCGTTCATGGCGCCGGAACGGGTGGCGGGGAAGGAGGCCGTGCCCGCGTCGGACCTCTGGTCGCTGGGCGCGACGCTGTTCTTCGCGGTGGAAGGAACCATGGCCTTCGAGCGCCCGACCACCGCGGCCACCCTGCACGCGATCATGAACGAGGTGCCCTACCTGACCCGGGGGCAGGGCCCGCTCGCCTCGGCCATCATGGGCCTGCTGATCGCCAGCCCGGAAGCCCGGATCTCGGTCACCCAGGCGCACAGCCTGCTCGCCATGGCCGCCGCGTCCTCCGGTCAGCCGACCCCGCCCGGGGGACGGGGCACGATGATGTACCCAGGGCCGGCGCCGACCAGGGTGGCTCCGGCCGGCCCGGGCAGGAGCCACCGCAAGCCGCTGCTCGTGGGTGGCGCGATCCTTGGCGTCGCGCTGCTCGTGGGCGGGATCCTGCTGGGCAGGTGGTGGGCGACGCCGGGCACGGACGAGGCCATGCTGCCGACCCTGAGCTACGGGGAGGGCGGGCAGGTTTCCACGCTGGAGACCAACAGCGGCTACGCGTGCACCAACAAGGTGCTCGACGCGGCAGGCCTGACCGAGGACGACTGGGTCGACTGCAAGTCGCTGCACTACCTGCAGTACTACGACGGCGCCACCGTCTTCGGCGACTCCGAGAGCAATGCCGTCGCGGCCCCGTATCCGGATCAGGGACGGCTCAAGGCCTGGGCCGAGTCCCGCTGCGCGTTGGGCTTCTACTCGAGGACGACGCAGGCGAATGACGTCGCCGAGCTGAGTTACCGGGCGCTGGTCCCGAGCCAGAAGGCGTGGGAAACGCAGAAGGACGGCAGCAGCTCGAGCGAGCCGCTGCGGCGGGTTTACTGCATGCTGGGCAAGCGGGACAACACCTCCTTCACCGGCTCCCGGTCCGTCAACCTCAACTAGGCTGTCTGTGCCAAGGGGCCCGCACCCCAGCGGGCACCGCAGATGTTGCGGCCATCCGGCGCCCGTGCGGGCAATCCTTCGTTTCAGCAGGTGGTCACGCATGTTGACGCCGGCAAGAGGTACCGTCAATGCCATGTCCACTCCACCTACCTCAGCGCCCGGCCGTCCCTTCGGGCGGGTGCTCACCGCGATGGTCACGCCTTTCGACGCCGACGGCGCCCTGGACCTCAAGCGGGCCCAGGAGCTCGCCGAGCATCTCGTGGAGCTGGGAAACGACGGCCTGGTCGTCAACGGCACCACCGGCGAAAGCCCCACCACGAGCGACGCCGAGAAGGCCGATTTGGTCCGTGCCGTCGTGGAGGCGGTGGGTGATCGCGCCACGGTCGTGGCCGGCAGCGGTACCTACGACACGGCGCACAGCGTCGAACTCACTCGGCAGGCCGAAAAGGCGGGCGCGCACGGTGCCCTGCTGGTCACGCCGTACTACTCGCGCCCGTCGCAGGCGGGGGTGTACGCGCACTTCACCACGGTGGCCGATGCCACCGGCCTGCCGGTGATGCTCTACGACATCCCGCCGCGCTCGATCGTGCCCATCGAGGTCGACACCCTGCTGCGGCTCGCCGAGCATCCGCGGATCGCGGCGGTCAAGGACGCCAAGGGCGATCTGCTCGCGGGCAGCGAGGTCATCGCCAACACCGACCTCGCCTACTACTCGGGGGACGACGCGCTCAACCTGCCGTGGCTGTCGGTCGGTGGCGTGGGCGTGGTCAGCGTGATCGGGCACGTGGTCGCCGGGCGGATCCGTGGCATGCTCGATGCCTACGAGAGCGGGGACACCTCCACCGCGCGCACCAACCATCGCGGTATGCTGCCGGTGCTTCGCGCGTTCGCGCGGGTTGGTGGCGTGGTGTTCGTCAAGACCGCGCTGCGCCTGCGCGGCATCGACGTCGGTGATCCGCGGCTGCCCATCGTGCCGGCCGCCTCCGAGCAGATCGACGCCATCGCCGCCGATCTACGGCAGGCCGGGGTCCCGCTCGACGAGGCGCCGAGCGTCGACTGGCACTCTTCGCGGGTCGCGCGAGCAGACTCGGCGGCAGCCTACGTCGCCCCGACCACTCACACCAGCGTTGGGACCATTCATCGGTGACGAGCTCTATTTCCGCAGGACCAGGCCCGGCCAACACCCCGCCCCCGCTGCCGGACGGTGCTCTGCGCGTCGTCGCGCTGGGCGGAATCGGTGAGGTCGGCCGCAACATGACCGTCTTCGAGTTCGATGGCAGGCTCCTGATCGTCGACTGCGGGGTGCTCTTCCCCGAGGACGATCAGCCCGGCGTCGACCTGATCCTGCCCGACTTCCGGGCGATCGAGGACCGGCTCGACGACATCACCGCGCTCGTGCTCACCCACGGGCACGAGGACCACATCGGCGCGGTGCCCTTCCTGCTCCGGCTCAAGCCCGACCTCCCGGTCTACGGCTCCCGGTTCACCCTCGCCCTGCTCGAGGCGAAGTGCCGGGAGCACCGGCAGCGGCCCAAACTGGTCGAGGTGTCCGAGGGCGACCGTCGTGGGGTCGGCCCGTTCGACCTGGAGTTCTTCGCGGTCAACCACTCCATCCCGGACGCGCTGGCGGTGGCCATCCGCACGCCCGCCGGCGTCGTCCTGCACACCGGCGACATCAAGCTGGACCAGTTGCCGCTCGACGGCAGGCTCACCGACCTGGCCGGGTTCTCCCGGCTCGGCGACGAAGGCGTCGACCTGCTGTGCATCGACTCGACCAACGCCGAGGTGCCCGGGTTCGTGACGCCGGAGCGGGATCTGGGGCCGGTCCTCGACGACGTGATCGGCAAGGTCACCCGGCGGGTCATCGTCGCGTGCTTCGCCAGCCACGTGCACCGCGTGCAGCAGGTGCTCGACGCGGCGTCGGCGCACGGGCGCCAGGTGTGCTTCGTCGGCCGCTCGATGGTGCGCAACATGGGCCTGGCCGCCGAGCTGGGCTTCCTCAACGTGCCCGACGGCCTGCTGGTCGACATCGACGAGGCCCTGGACCTGCCCGCCGACGAGATCGTGATCGTCTCCACCGGCTCGCAGGGCGAGCCGCTGTCCGCGCTGGCCCGGATGGCCAGCCGAGAGCACCCGCAGGTGCGGATCGAGCTCGGCGACACCGTGATCCTGGCCAGCT
>NZ_DATELF010000167.1:0-18459 GCF_035276945.1 Amycolatopsis sp.
GTCCCCGCCGGGGACGGACGCGCCCACGCCGGCCGCCTGCCGCGTTCAGCGTGTGCCCGACCAGCCTGCGCGAGATGTACCTGGCGTTGATCGGCCGTCCCTGCGCATAACGGTGGCCGACATCCCGCGCGGTGCGAGCGAGGATCTTCGGCACCTGGCGGACGGCCCGGCGGGTCGTGGGGTTGCTCCAGAGCCGCTTGCCGAGGTTGACGGCACCGCGGAGGAGTTGCGGCGCGTACTTGATGATCCGCGGCGCCGCCCACTTGGCCGCCTGGATGGCCAACGGGGCGAGCATGCCCAGAAAGGCCTCGGCCTCGGCCTCGGTTTCGGCATACTCGGCCTGCAGCGCCAGCTCCGCCATCAGCTCGGCGTCGGGATAGACGCGCCGCGCCGGATTGGCGAAGGTCTCGTCCTCGTCTTCGTCCTCGTAGTCGAACTCGGTTTCCAGCTCACGGACGAGATCATGGAATTCGGTTTCCTGGTCGGCGAAATCCTCGTCTTCGTAGTCGAACTCGTCCTCGAGCTCGTGGGCGACGGCGGCGATTTCGTCCTCGTACTCCCCGAAGTCCTCGTGATCGGAAAAACCTTCGTCTTCCAGTTCCCTGGACAGCTCGTCCTCGAAGTCGAACTCGTCCTCCAGTTCTTGGGCGAGCTCGTCCTCCAGCTCGCCCTCGACGGCCGGATAGCGACCGCTCATGGGTTCCTCCTGCTCGGTTCGGCGAAGCTCAGATACCGGCGCGGAGCACCGGTGAGCGCGTGCAGACAAGTCCACGCGGACGAGGCCGTCGGCGGTAGTCGCACGTTTGAGCGAGGCACGGGTTGACTAGTCGATTCCGGTGTCACCCGAACCGGCGATGCGCACGACCGAATTTGTCTGTTTGCTGGGATGTTACGGAAACCGGCAACATATGCCGAAAGGGAGGCCGGTGTGGTGGTGAGGGGAGACGCGGCCATGAAGCCACGGAGGCGGGGAAGCAGGCAGCCCGCACGATCAACAGGCCGTCGAGGACACGTGTCACCGCCTGGCTACCCGCGCCCGTGGGCGCGTACCGAATAGCACTGCAAGTCACCAAGGGGGAGGGGAAGGTCGATGACGACCGAATCCGTCAGGTCCGGCGTGCGCGCGCTACGGGAGCGATCCCGGTCCGCGCCGGTGGATCCGAGCGAAGACGGAACCGTGCGGAATCTGGTTCGCGAGCTGGCGGGTCGCGTGTCCGAGCTGGTCGGTCCGGACCACAGCGGGACCGGTCCCGTGCTGGACTGCACCGAACTGGGGATGCGGTGCCTGCTCGTGCCGATGACGCCACGGCCGCACGAACTGCTGAGCCCGCGCGAGATCGAAATCGCGCGCATGGTCGGCCTGGGCTACACCAACCGCGCCATCGCCGCGGTACTGGAAATCAGCCTTTACACCGTGTCCGCGCATATGCGCCGCATCTTCACCAAGCTCGGTGTCGGCAATCGGGCCTCGATGGTGGCGGCGCTGTCGCAGAACTCGGAGCTGATCCCGGAGGGAGGAAGAGCATCACCCAAGCCGCTGACGGTCACCGGCGCCAGCCGATTGCGGTGAAACACGCGGCGAGTTGACGGCAGGGCAACGAACTGGGTAACGAGCTGGGTGGGGTACACGCCGCGGTCAGTCCACGCCGAGTTCCCGTTTGATCCAGTCCACCTGCAGCAGCATCAGGTTCTCGGCGACGTCCTCGGACTGGGGGGTCATGTGGGTGGTGCCGACCAGCGGGAGGAAGGTGTGCGACCGCCCGGCGGCCAGCAGCGCGGCCGACAGCCGGAGGGAATGCGCGACGAACACGTTGTCGTCGGCGAGTCCGTGCACGATCAGCAGTGACCGGCGTAGCGACCTGGCGTCCTCGATGAGCGAGTTCCGTTGGTAGGACTCGGGATTCTCGCCCGGGAAGCCGAGGTAGCGTTCGGTGTAGTGGGTGTCGTACAGCGACCAGTCGGTCACCGGCGCGCCGGCGACCGCCGCGCGGAACAGGTCCGGCCGCCGCAGCACCGCGAGCGCGGAAAGGAACCCACCGAACGACCAGCCGCGGATGGCCACCCGGTCGAGGTCGAGCTCGGGGTGCTGCCGAACCACCGCTTCCAGCGCCTCGACCTGGTCGGCCAGCGGGACCTCGGCCAGCTTGCCCGCGATCGCCTTCTCCCAGGCGGGCCCCCGGCCGGGGGTTCCCCTGCCGTCGGCGACGAGCACCGCGAACCCCTGGTCGGCCAGCCACTGCGAGGTGAGGAAGGCGTTACGGCTGCGCAGCACGCGCTGGGCGTGCGGGCCGCCGTAGGGGTCGAGCAGGACAGGCAGCTTTCCCTGGCCCCGCTCGTATCCGGTGGGCAGCAGCAGCGCCGCCCGCAACCCGCACTGTCCGACGGTCAGCATGACCGGGTGTGGCTCGATCCCGGGTTCGACCGGGTACGAGCCGATCTCGGCGACCGGTTCTCCTTTCCGGACAACGGAAACCACAGGCCCGCTGCGGTCGAGTCGCCACGAGGAAAGTACGGCGAGCCGCGCGGTCCCGCCACCGATATGCACACCATCCGATGTAGACAGACGCGCGATGCCGCCGTTTTCCGTGCGGTACACGTGAATCTGGGTCGGGTCCTCGGTCGAGGCGCTGAACAGGACTTCGTCGCCGACGTGCAGTACCGACCGGACCTGCAGCCCGGGCGGGGTCACCAGCTCGCCGTCGACCAGCAGCCGGTAGGTGCCGTCGGTGGCGCTGACCCGCACGAGGGCACCGGCCGTGGTCCACGCGGGCACACCGGCTGTCAACTCCACCCAGTCGGGGTCGGTTTCGGTGTGCAGCAAGGTCGTCGAGCCGTCGGCGGGGTTCACCGAACGGATCTCGAGCCGCCGCTGGTCCCGTGACTGCACTGCCAGCAGCGGCGGCCCGCCCGCCGACCAGTGCACGACGGCCAGATACTCCCAGTCCCCCTGCTCGACGTCGACCCGGGAACCGTCAAGACCGAGGAAGGCCAGCGAAACCGCGACGTTGGCCTCCCCCGCCGCCGGGTAGGCGACCCTGTTCGCCCTCACCCCCGGGTCCGCCAGGTCGGCGATGGTCCAGCGCGGCACGCCTGCCCGGTCGGTCCGCTCGGCAAGGAGGGACGAAGAGTCCGGCGACCACCAGTAGCCGCGGGCCCGGCCCATCTCCTCGGCCGCGATGAACTCGGCCAGTCCCCATCCGATCGCGTCGCCCTCTTCTTCGACCAGTGCCCGATCCTCACCGGTGGCCAGTTCGACGACGCGCAGCCTGCGGTCGCGGACGTAAGCCACGTGTGTACCGGCCGGACTGGGCCGCGGATCGACCACCGCGCCCTCGACCAGCTCGGTCACCTCGCGGGTGGCCAAGTCCACCGTGTGGAGCCGGCCGGACAGCGAGAAAGCGGCGACACGCAGCTCGTCGTCGACGGCGTAGCCGACGACCCCGCCCGCGCTCTCCCGGCTGCGTTCCCGGCGGGCGCGTTCCTCGGGCGGGAGTTCCTCCTCGACGGGCAGCAGCCGGACGGCGTCCACGAGTTTGGTCTCGGCACCCGACGCCAGATCGAGTTCCCACAGGCTGTTGCGCCGGTCGGTGCCGGACTCCGACCGCAGGAACAGCAGTCTCGAACCGTCTTTCGCGACACGGAACTCCCTGGGCGTGCCCAGGGTGAAGCGCTGGGTGCGGGCCTGCTTGCGGAGGAAGGAGAGCTCGTCGGTCACACGCGCACCTTATGCAGCCCGAGCCGGAAAGTGTGGTTGACTTCCTATGTTAGTGAACACTAACGTAAGCGAGTACTGAAGGCTGCCGTCATGGGACATCAAGTCGCGCACTTCGAAGTGATCAGCCCCGACGCCGAGCGGGCCCAGAAGTTCTATGGAGAACTGTTCAACTGGAAGATCACCCCGAGCCCGGAGATGGGTATGCGGTCATCGACACCGGCGACGGCGTAAGCGGCGGAATCTGCTCCTCGTCGGCACCTGGGGACGCCGGCGTGAAGGTCTACATCCTGGTGACCTCGACGCCTACCTGAGCCACGCCGAACAACTCGGCGGAGCTCCCCTGCTCCCACCGACCGACCTGCCGCAGGGCTTCGACAAGGTCGCCGTCTTCGCCGACCCGGACGGCAACCCGGTCGGCCTGTGGGCCTGACCAGCAAGGAGGGCTTTCGTGTTCGGGCCGGAGGATCCCCTTACCGACGAGGCGCTGCGGGCACTGGCGGAGCCACGGCGGCGGGCGATCCTGCGGCTCGTCGTGAGCAACGAACTGGCGGCGGGCGAGATCGCCGAGTCGTTCGAAGTCAGCAGGACCGCCATCAGCCAGCACCTCACCGTGCTCAAGAACGCCGGCTTGCTGACGGAGCGGCGGGACGGCACGCGGCGGCTGTATCGCGCACGTGCCGAGGGGCTGGACGGGCCGCGCCGCCTTCTTGACGACATGTGGGCGTCCGCCCTGGACACCGCACGGAGAATCGTGGATCCGGACGAGGCATCGCCGACGACGATCCCGCCGCGAGCGCGGGATGAGGAGGACAGACCGTGAACCCCCAGGCGCTCGGCCGACCGCCGGTCCACTTTGGTGCGTAGCGAAGTCGCGCACTTTCGACACGCTCGTCCGCACGATCGCGGTCCGGCGGCCGGTGCGACCGTTCTCCCACGGGCAGGATCAGGTCCGCGACGTCACCTTCGAGCGCCACCTCGGCGACCGCGTGTACGAGATCTGGCACGTCGGCACCGAACGCGACTGGGACGAGGTCCTGGCCTGAGAGCCGCCGTCCCGGTTCGCGATGAACTGGCTGGTCACCCCGGCGGAGGCCGAGGTCGACCTTCCAGGCACTCGGCCCCGCGCTGACCCGGGTTTCCGTGGAGCACCGAGGCTGGGAAGGGCTCAGCGATGCCGAGTCGACGGCCGCGTGTGCCTGCCCGGCGGCTACACGGGCGGAGCGTTCGCCAAGGACTGGGCGACGATCTTGGACCGCTTTTCTTAAGCTGTGGAGGAACAATGAAGTACCTGCCGTGCTACGAGTCCGGCCCGGACGTCGCGACGCGCGGCCCCGCACTCATGCCCGCCCACCGCGCGCGAATCGACGAGTTCCACGAGCGGGGCACGCTGCCGATGCTCGGCACCCTCGGCGACCCGCGACGCGATGGCGCGCTCGCCCTGTTCACCACGCGCGAGGCTGCCGAGGAGTTCGCCAGGACGACCCGTTCGTGCGGTACGGGGTGGTCGGCTCCTGGCACGTCACGGAGTGAGAGGACATCCTCACACTTTGATGTGGTCACAATTTTGTGCTACCATCGTTGACGTGACGACTACCGGCGACCGTGCCGTCGGGCTCAGGGAACTCAGACACAACACCAGTGAAGTCCTTGCGCGCGTCCGTCACGGTGAGACCGTCGACATCACCGAATACGGGAAGTTGATCGCGCGCATCGTCCCCGTGGAGGAGCGAACGATGACCCCCGTCATGACCCGGCTGGTCGAGTCCGGCCGAGCCCGCCTGGCCACAAGGCCCGGTTACCGGCCCCGGATGCGGCCGGGCGACGGCGACAACCGCCTGACCGACGCGCTGAGCGAACTGCGCGACGAAGAGCCTTGGTGAGCGAGCGCCTCCGCTCGCAGATCTGAAAGACCATGGGTCTGTATTACATCGACGCTTCGGCGGCGGTGAAGCTGCTCAGGGAGGAAGAGCATTCCAAGTCGTTCGCGGCGTTCTACGACACCCGGGCCACGTCTTCCTGGGTCAGTTCTGACCTGCTGCGCATCGAGCTCATCCGCGCGGTGAGCCGGGTGCTGCCGGCCATGCTGCCGAACGCACGGGAACTCGTGCTCGCCTTCGACTACGTCGGCATCGACGACGACATCGTGGACGCCGCGATGAACGAACCCGACCGGACACTGCGGTCGCTCGACGCGATCCATCTGGCCACCGCCCGTGTCCTCGGCGAGGAGCTCGACGGATTCGTCACCTACGACGACAGGCTGGCCGCCGCCGTCACGGACGCGGGGTTCACCGTGATCAGCCCCCGGGACTGAAAGGAGGTTCGTGCAACGAACAGAAGCACAGAGCGAAAACCGCGCAACGAATCGCGGTCCGGAGCAACGTTTTCCGGGATGAATGGAGGCTCTTCCTACCTTTAACCTGAAGACATGACGACGTTCGCGGGCCTGACCGAAGCCGAGTTCATCGAGTTGGACGAGCGCTGGAGCACCCACAACTACCACCCGCTTCCGGTGGTGATCAGCCAGGCGGAGGGCGCGTGGGTCACCGACGTCGAGGGTCGGCGCTATCTCGACTTCCTGTCGGCGTACTCGGCACTCAACTTCGGTCACCGGCACCCGGCGCTCGTGGAAGCGGCCGTGACACAGTTGGGCCGGGTCACGCTGACCTCGCGGGCCTTCCACCACGACCAGTTGGGTGCGTTCTGCGCCGAGCTGGCCGCGCTGACGGGCACGGAGATGGTGCTGCCGATGAACTCGGGTGCGGAGGCCGTCGAATCGGCGCTGAAGGTCGCCCGTAAGTGGGCCTACGAGGTCAAGGGCGTCCCGGCGGGCCAGGCCGAGATCGTGGTCGCGGGGTCGAACTTCCACGGCCGGACGATCACCGTGGTGTCCTTCTCGACCGACGAGGCCGCCCGCACCGGGTTCGGTCCGTTCACGCCGGGATTCGTCGTGGTCAAGTACGGCGACGCGGCGGCGCTGCGCGAGGCGATCAGCGAGCGCACCGCGGCCGTGCTGCTCGAGCCGGTCCAGGGCGAGGCCGGGGTGGTCGTCCCGCCGCAGGGCTATCTGGCCGAGGCAAGACGACTCTGTGACGAGGCGGGCGCGCTGCTCATCGCCGACGAGATCCAGTCCGGGCTCGGCCGCACCGGCACGCTGCTGGCACTGGACCACGAGGGTGTCCGCGCCGACCTGTACACGCTGGGCAAGGCGCTCGGTGGAGGAATCGTGCCGCTGTCGGCGGTGGTCGGCAGGGGGGATGTGCTCGGGGTGCTCAGGCCCGGCGAGCACGGCTCGACCTTCGGCGGCAATCCCCTCGCCTGCGCGGTCGGACGAGCGGTGATCAGGCTGCTGTCCACCGGGGATTTCCTCGAGCGGTCGGCCGCCCTCGGCGCGCACCTGCAACGTCGGCTCGGTGAGCTTGTCGGGCGCGGCCTGGCCGAGGTCCGGGGGCGCGGCCTGTGGGCGGGGGTGGACATCAGCCCCGGCGGGCTGTCCGGACGCGAGGCGTCGGAAGCGCTGGCGAAGCGGGGTGTGCTGTGCAAGGAGACCCACGGGGCCACCCTGCGGATCGCCCCGCCGCTCATGATCAGCCAGGAGGATCTGGACCGCGGCCTCGACGCCGTCGCCGAAGTGGTCCGCCGCTGAGGAGCGCTGCGCCAGGCCGCGGCTCCCGGCGCGGAGCGGCGCTGACGCTCAGCTCGCCGACGCGGCGTCGCGGGCCAGCGCGATCAGGCGGCTGACCGCGCGCAGGTACTTCTTCCGGTAGCCGCCCTGCACCATCTCCTCGGGGAACAGGGCCGACAGCGGCTGTCCCGACACCAGCACCGGGATCGCCCGGTCATACAGCCGGTCGGCGAACGAGACCAGCCGCAGCCCGACGTTCTGGTCCGGCGCCGGGCGCACCCCACGCAGGTGCACCAGCGAAACGCCGTCGACGAGACGTCCGTAGCGGGACGGGTGCAGGCGCGCCAGGTGCGCGCACAACGCGTCGAAGTCGTCCAAAGTGGACCCTGGGTGCGCTGCCGCGGAGGCCGCCAGCGCCTCGTCGTCGACCGGTGGCGGAGCTTCGGGCAGGCCCCGGTGCCGGTAGTCGGGCCCGTCCACCCGGACCACGGAGAACCGCTGCGACAACGACTGGATCTCGCGCAGGAAGTCCTCGGCGGCGAACCGGCCCTCCCCCAGCTTCTCCGGCAGCGTGTTGGAGGTGGCCGCGACGTGGACCCCGGCGCCGGTCAGCTCCCGCAGCAGCCGGGTCACCAGCATGGTGTCACCGGGGTCGTCGAGCTCGAACTCGTCGATGGCCAGCAGCCGGTGCTCCGACAGCCGCCGCACCGCCTCGGAGAACCCGAGCACGCCGACCATATGCGTCAGCTCGACGAAGGTGCCATAGGCCTTCGGTGCGGGCGCCGCGTGCCACATCGACGCGAGCAGATGGGTCTTGCCGACGCCGAACCCCCCGTCGAGGTACACGCCGGAGGCGGTCTGCGGCTCGGCACCGCCGAACAGGCTCCGCCACCGTGTTTTCTTGGCCGTGCCGGAAGGGATCCGCCCGCCGAAGGCCGAGCAGGCGGTGACCGCGGCGGCCTGGCTCGGCTCGTCCGGGTTGGGCACGTAGGTGGAGAACCGGACGCCGTCGAAGCGGGGTGGCGGGACCAGCGCCGTGATCAGTCCGTCGGCGTCGATCTCGGGCAGCCGGTCGGTCAGGTGCATGGTTCGAATCTAAGCTGTGGTGCGGAACACCTCCGTTGCGGGCGGCGGTGGGTGAAGGGTGGGCGTAATGGGCATCTTTTGATCGACTGGTGCCCCCGACCTTTGCTGGGATTGCAGATCATGCGCATGTTGTGGCCGACCCCGCTCGACGAAGCGACCGACGACGATCTCGAACGCATCTACGCATACCCCACGGAGCTGAACGGTTCGTGGGTCCAGGTCAACTTCGTGTCCTCCGCCGACGGCGCCGCCACCGTCGAGAACCGCTCCGAGGCGCTGTCCCATCCGGCCGACAAGCGGATCTTCCTGCTGGGCCGCGATCTCGCCGATGTCGTGCTCGTCGGCGCGGGCACGGTCCGCGCCGAGGGCTACCGGGGTGCGCGGACCACCGACGAACGCCGCGCGCGCCGTAAGCGGCTCGGTCTTTCGGAGATCCCGCCGATCGCCGTGGTCTCGGCGACCGCCCGGCTCGACCCGGACTCCGCGTTGTTCACCGATACCCGAGTCCCGCCGATCATCATCACCACCGAGCACGCGCCCGAAGAACGCGTGGCGAGGCTCGCCGACGCGGGCGGGGAGATCCTCACCGCCGGCGAGCAGATGGTCGACCTGACCGCCGCGCTCGCGGAACTGGCCCGCCGGGGCCTCAGGCGTGTCGACTGCGAGGGCGGACCGCACCTGTTCGGCGAACTGATCGCGGAAAACCTCGTCGACCAACTCTGCCTGACCGTCGCCCCGCTGCTCGCCGGCGCCGGGGCGGACCGCATCGCGGTGGGTCGCGCGACGAGCGAGTCCCGCCGCCTCGCCCTGGCCTCGATCCTCCACGAGGACGGATTCATGATGCTGCGATACCGGCGCCGTGAATAACTCTTGCGGCAGGGGCTAAGTTCGGACCCATGCCGATCCGCTCGGAGCGCCTGGACCTCCTGGAGCTCTCCGAAGAAGCACTGGAACGCATCATCGCCGAAGACGCGCCGGGGCTGGCCTCCGTGCTGGGGGTCGAGGTGCCCGAGCCGTGGCTCGCCGCCGTTCAGGCCGAAGAGAACCACAAAATCATCCAGGCGGATCCGGCCGCGACGCCCTGGCTGTCGAGGGGGATCGTGCTGCGCTCGGCCCGCCGCCTGGTCGGTGAGGTCGGGTTCCACCAGCCGCCGGACGACCTGGCCGTGGTCGAACTCGGGTACGAGGTGCTGCCGGAGTACCGGCGCCAGGGCATCGCGGCGGAGGCGATCCGGGCGCTCACCGGCTGGGCGCACTCGACCGGTCGCGCCGACACCGTCTACGTCACCATCGAGCGGCGCAACGAGGCCTCCATCGGCCTCGTGCGCTCCCTCGGTTTCCGCTTCGACGAGGACTACGACGACCCCGTGGACGGCCCGATCGTGTTCTACGAGAGCGCCCTCCCGCTCCCCGGCTGAGCGGGAACACGCCCCACTTACTGCCCGCTCACCCTGGGCATGCGAGGGTCAGGGGGACGGACCGAAGGAAAATGAGGGGAAGCGTCGTGCGTCGCCGTGGGCTGTTGCTCGCCTTGCTCATGCCGGTGATGGTCACCGCTTGCACGGCCGGTCCTTCGCAGCGCCCGGCCGTGGTCGAGAACGACGAGAGCACGCCCGCCCCGGCCAGTTCGCCACCGGCCGCGGTGCCGCTGCCGCCGTTGACCGAGCCGCTGTCGCCGTCGATCTCGTGGTCCGGTTGCGACCAGCAGGTCCGGTCCCGGCTCGAGCCGCCCGCAGTGCCGGACTCGCTGACGTTCTCCTGCGCCACAGTGGTGTCCGTGCTGGACGCGCCCGATCTGCCCGGCCGCGTGCCGACGCACATCGCGCTGCTGAAGGTGGGCTCCGGCCCGATCCCGCTGGTGGTGGTCAACGACATCGAGGGCGAGGCCGGCACGCTCTACGCGGCCCATCTCGCGGCGAACCTCCCACCGGCGCTGCTCCAGCGGTTCTCGTTGATCGGTGTCGACCGCCGCGGCACGGGCGATTCCGATCCGGTGGGCTGCGTGCCCAGGGAGGTCCGCGGCCCGCTGCTCTCCCAGGACCCCGCCAGCGGCGACATCGACGAGGTGCTCGACGCCGCGCGCCGGGCCGGACAGCAGTGCGCGATAGACCTGGGCAACGCCCAGCTGGCCATCGACAGCTGGCGCACCGCGGGTGACCTCGAAGAGATCCGCGACCAGCTCGGCGTTCCCCGGCTGAACGCGATCGCCCGTGGCGAAGGCTCGGACGTCGTCGCCGCGTACGCAGCCCGCTACCCGACACGGGTCGGCCGGGTTGTGCTGGACGGCATTCCCGACCCGTCCGCGGATCCCGCCACCGTGCTCGGCGACCTCGCCGCCGCCCAGCAGTCCACTTTGGACAACTTTGACAAGGACTGCGGGCTCCGGCACTGCGCACTGGCCGGCAACGCCACGGCAGCGGTGACCGCGCTGCTCGACCAGTTGCGCTCGGCGCCCCAGGAACTGTCCGACGGCACCGTGTTCAGCCCCGGACTGGCGCTCAACGCGATCAAGATCGGGCTGGCGAACCCGGCCCGCTGGCCCGAACTCGGCGACGCGATCGCCGCGGCCCGCGCCGGTTCCCCGGCGAAGCTGGCGGAGTTCGTCGAGCCTCTGGTCAACGGCTCGCAGCTGGCGCCGTCCCAGCTCGACGGGGCGCTGGCCACCGAATGCAACGACGCGGCGACCCGGCTGTCGGCCAACCAGATCAGCGCGCTCGCCGACCAGCTCCGCAAGCGGTCCGCGCTGTTCGGCGCGCCTGCCACGCAGCGGCTCACCTGGTGCCTGCCCTGGCCGGGCCACACCGGCGGGGGGCCTTCGCTCGGCGTCTCCGGGCTGCCGCCGATCCTGGTGGCGAGCACCGCGACCGACCCGGTGACGCCCGCGACGGGCACCACGCGGGCGGCCGAGCAGATGGCCAGCGCGGTCCGGATTTCCTGGCAGGGCACCGGACACGGCGCGCTCACCTCCCCCTGCGTCGGCGAAGCGGTCCGCGCGTTCCTCGCGGACGGGAAGGTGCCCACGGACGGCACGCTCTGCCCCGCTTAGAGCAACCGAGACACGACCGTTACCCTTGGTGTTCACAGCAGCCGAATCCCAGACCGGGGGTAGAACGTGTCGTCATCCGCCGTCGAGGCGGCGGCCGCTCCGGCGCCGTCGCCGCCGGAACGGCGTCCGGTGCCGTGGCCGCTGTTCTGGACGGTCGGCGCAGTCGGCCTGATCGCGGCCGGCGTGTACCTCAAGGAGGTGCTGGCGAACCTCGACTCGCTGATGCATCTGCTGGACCTCGGCGTCTACCGGATCGCCGGGACGCGGATCCTGGACGGCGTCTCGATCTACGACACCCCCTTGTACGGGCACACCCGCGGCGTCTGGGAGTTCGTTTACACCCCGTTCGCGGCGCTGCTGTTCGTGCCGCTGGCCAAGCTGGACGGCGATCCGCTGCGCTATGTCGGCGGCATCGGGAACTTCGCGCTGCTGGCACTGGGCGTCTGGGCGGCGCTGGCCATGCTGGGCTACCGGCGCGATCTGCGGCTCGCGGTGTTCAGCCTGCCCGTGGCCGGCCTCCTGCTGTGGATCGAGCCGATCCGCGAAACGATGACGTTCGGGCAGGTCAACATCCTGCTCATGACGATCGTGCTGGTGGACCTGGCGCTGCCGGACCACTCGCGTGTCAAGGGCGTGCTCGTCGGGATCGCCGCCGGGATCAAGCTCACCCCGGCGTTCTTCGTGCTGTACCTGCTGTTCACCCGGCGCTACCGGGCCGCGGCGGTGGCGATCGGCTCGTTCGCGGCGACCGTGTTGATCGGGTTCATCGCCTTGCCGCACGATTCGGCGACGTTCTGGTCGGGCGCCTTCGCCGATCCGACCAGGGTCGGCGTGCCGGAGAACCCGAGCAACGAGTCGTTGCGCGGGCTTTTCGCACGGTCCATCGGCTTGGCGGGCGGGATGCAGTTGCTCTGGCTGGCCGCGGCGGGCGTGATCGGCCTGGCCTGCCTGCTCCTGGCGCGGCGGTTGTCGGGCTCCGGACAGGAACTGCTCGCCGTGACGCTGTGCGGGCTGACCACCACCGCGGTGTCGCCGTACAGCTGGGTGCACCACTGGGTGTGGCTCGGCGCGCTCATCGTCTGCCTGCTGCACGCTTCGCTGCGCCGCTGGGCGGTCCTGACCTGGATCGGGCTGGCGGTGGCCTTCGTGATCAGCTCGGGCGGCCTGCTCGGGCTGCTCGGTTCCGACGAGAGCACCATCCTCACTCTCCCGTCCTGGGGCCACCTCGGCGTGCTGTACCACAACGCCTATATCTGGCTCGTGGTCGCGGTTCTGGTGATCGTGTCGATCGCGCAGTACGCGCCGCGTAAGGAGACGCAAGCGGTGGTGTGAGCCCGGGGATAGGGTCGGCCCATGCGATTCGCGATCTCCATTCCCCAGTTCGTCGAGGGAGACGCCTTCGATCCGTCCGCCCTGCGGACGTTCGTGCGGCGGGCCGAAGCGCTCGGCTTCCACAGCGGCTGGACGCAGGAACAGGTCCTGGGCCCGTGGCCGAACGTCGGGCCGATCGAGACGATGGCGTACGCGGCAGCGTGCACCGAACAGTTGCGCCTTGGCTGCGCGGTGTTCGTGACGCCGCTCCACAACCCGGTCCATCTGGCCAAGAGCGTGACCTCGCTGGACCAGCTCACCGGCGGCCGCATCGAGTTCGGCGTCGGCACCGGCGGGCGCAACCGGCCGTTCGCGGCGTTCGACGTCGACCTGGACGACGGCTTGGTCGCGCGGTTCACCGAAGGGCTGAACCTGATGAAGGAACTGTGGGCACAGCCCAAGGTCACCTTCGACGGCCGGTTCTGGCAGCTGAAAGACGCATCCATGGAACCGAAACCGGTCCAGCGACCGCATCCGCCGGTCTGGTTCGGCGGCAGCCATCCCGCGGCGTTGCGGCGGGCGGTCCGCCACGGCGACGGCTTCTTCGGGGCCGGATCCACCACCACGGCGAAATTCGCCGACCAGGTAGGGATCGTGCGGGAAGCGCTGACCGAGGCGGGGAGGGACCCGGCCGGATTCCCGATCGCCAAACGGGTTTACGTCGCGGTGGACGACGACGCCCAGCGTGCCGGGGAACGCGTCGCCGAGAGCCTGGTGCGGATCTACGGCGACTTCGGCCGGAAGCTGGGATCGGTCGCGGTCTACGGCCCGCCGGGCGAGTGCGTGCGAGGGATCCGCGAAGTCATCGAGGCAGGTGCGGAAATGGTCCTGTTCACGCCGTTGTTCGACGAAGCCGAGCAGATGGAGCGGATCGCCGCGGAGATCGTGCCGCCGCTGTCCTGACCGGGGGCCGGTCGATGCGGCGATGTCCGTGCAATACCGTGGGCGTATGCCCCGCCGCACCAAGCTGGTCCTCGCCATCGTCCTGGTCGCCGTGGCGGTGGCGGCCGCGTTCGTGCTGCACCTGCCTTCAGCGGCGCAGCTGCGCGACTGGGCGGCGGGCCGCGGAGCCGAGGCACTTCTGCTCTTCCTGGCCGCGTACGCCGTGGTCACGGTCGCGCCGGTGCCCCGAACCGTGTTCAATCTCGCCGCCGGGCTGCTGTTCGGCGACGTGGCGGGCATCGGCGTGTCGATCACCGCGACCGCGCTCTCCGGCATGCTGGGTTTCGGACTGGCCCGGCTGCTGGGCCGGGACCTGGTCACGCGGCACCTGCACCGCAAGTCGGTGCGGACGGTGAACGACCGGCTCGCCGACGGTGGTGTGCTGGCCGTCACGTCGCTGCGGCTGATCCCGGTCGTGCCGTTCGCGCCGCTGAGCTGGTGCTGTGGGATCCTGTCCGTGCGGGGTGTGCCATACCTGGCCGGCACCGTGTTGGGCAGCCTGCCGGGCACGATCGCCGTCGTCGTGCTGGGCGACGCGCTCACCGGCGGCACTCCCCCGGCGCTGCTGGCGTGCTACGCGGGTTTCGCGCTGGTGGGAGCCCTGGGATTGATCAAGGTCGTCCGAGGGGCAGCTTACGACAGCCGCACGAACCAGCCCGCTACACTCAGTCCGGTGCGCGATGAGGTCGTTCGCGCTGAGCCAGGCCAAGAAATGCGGGTATTTTCCGAGGAGTAGTCCCATCGACACCGGTCAGCTGATCGCAGGGCACTATCGCCTCGTTGAGCACATCGGCAGCGGCGCCATGGGCGTCGTGTGGCGGGCGGTCGACGAACGGCTGGAACGCTCGGTTGCGGTGAAGCAGATCCTCGCCCAGCCGGGCATGTCGGAGACCGAACGCAACAACATGCGCCAGCGGGCGATGCGCGAGGCGAAGAACGCGGCGCGGTTCCAGCATCCGAACGCCATCGTCGTGTTCGACATCGCCGAACACGGCGGGGATCCATGCCTGGTCATGGAGTACCTGCCGTCTCGCAGCCTGTCCGCGGTGCTGTCCGAGCAGACCACGTTGCCGCTGGCGCAGGTCGCCAAGATCGGCCAGCAGGTGGCCTCGGCGCTGGTCGCCGCGCACCGGGCCGGCATTGTACACCGGGACATCAAACCCGCCAACATCTTGCTCGACGAGGTGGGCACCGCGAAGATCACCGACTTCGGCATCTCCCGCGCCGCCGGCGACCTGACGCTGACCCAGACCGGCCTGATCGGCGGCACCCCGGCCTACCTCGCGCCGGAACTGGCCCGCGGTTCGGATCCCTCGCCCGCCTCCGATGTGTTCTCCCTCGGGGCGACGCTGTACCACGCGCTCGAGGGCCAGCCGCCGTACGGCAACAGCACCAACCAGCTCGCCCTGCTCTACACGGCGGCCAACGGCCAGGTCATCCCGCCACGTCAGTCCGGCAAGGCGACCGCCCTGTTGATGAGCCTGCTGCGCATCGAGCCGGACGAGCGGCCGAGCATGGCCGAGGCACGGGCAAAGCTCGCCGCGCTGGCCGGCGAGCCCGAGCCCGGTGCCGTGGGCACGCTCGTGTCGCCCCCGCTGCTGACCACCGGCCGTCAGCCGGCGATCGCCGCCGCCTCGCCTGCCGACCCGGGACCGGCCCCGGCACCTACCGCGGAACGTCCGCCGTGGCAGCGTGTCGAAAAGAGCAACGCCAACGGTGTCGCCGCGCCACCACCACCGCCGCGACTGCAGAACCCGACCGCGGCCTTCATCCCGTCGTCGAGACCGCCCGCCGCGCGGCCGGCGTCGGCCGCGGCCAAGCGCAAGGGCATCCTGATCGGCTCGCTCGCCGCCGCGGTGGTCGTGATCGCGGTGGTGGTCTTTGTGCTCATGAACAACTCGGGCGGCGGTAAGAACAACGGCGGCGCCTCGCAGTCCACCGGCACGCCCAGCTCCCAGCAGGCCACCCCTCGGTCAGCGAGTTCGAGTCCGTCCAGTACGGCGTCTTCGGGGGCCGTCGGGCAGACGCCCAACGTCGGCCGCGCCGACAACGGCGAAGCCGGTAATTTCGTGGACGCCTTCCTCGGCGAGGTCGGCAGCACGAACTCGTGGAACAAACTCACGGCCGCGGCACAGCAGGTCTACGGCAGCCAGCAGGCCTTCGCGGCGTACTGGGCGGCGCATTCGATCCAGACTTACAAGTCGATCAATGGCGAAACCGGGAACAACCCCGACGGTTCCATCGACGAGTACTTCACCATCACCGGGACTTCAGGGACGCTCCGCCCGCACTGGCGCGTGGTGAACACCGGCAACGGGCTGAAGATCGACGCGGACACCCGCGTCTTCGGGTAGATCGCGAAGCGTCGAGTGAAGGCGGCCTTCTCGATGAGGTGACCGGACTCGTGCGGTCACGGGCAAGGCCGCGAACGAAACGGCTGAGTTAAGGTGGTTCCATGGCCGACCGCGAACCGGCCCGGAACCACCGTTTCGACGAGGACCTGATCGGTCTCGACCCGTCCGACCCCGAAGCGCAGGCGTTCGCCGCGCATCTGGACCGGATGGAGCGGTGTGAGCCGACGTTCACCATCGAGGCGTCGCTGCACGGCGTCGCCGAGTTCGCCGACTCCAGCAACCGGGCGAGCGGGCTGAAATGGTGGCTGGCGGTGGCCGTGGCGGCGCTGATCGTGCTCGGCGTGCTCGTCAGCTCCTGGGACATCATCGTCCGGGCCGTGGCTTGGCTCTCCCAGTGAAGGTCGGCGGGCGGAGTAGATTCGAGGTCATGGAACCCGGCACCCAATCCAGTCCGCGTGTGGTGAAATCCGAGCAGGAGTGGCGCCAGCAGCTCTCGCCGGAGGAGTACGCCGTTCTCCGCCAGGCGGCCACGGAGCGCCCGTTCACGGGTGAGTACACGGACACCAAGACCGAGGGCGTCTACGAGTGCCGCGCCTGCGGCGCCGAACTGTTCCGCAGCGAAACCAAGTTCGACAGCCACTGTGGCTGGCCGTCCTTCTACGACCCCGCCGACAGCGACGCGGTGATCCTCCACGAGGACCGCACGCTGGGCATGGTGCGCACGGAAGTGTTGTGCGCGAACTGCCACAGCCACCTGGGGCACGTGTTCGAGGGTGAGGGTTACTGCACACCGACCGACCAGCGCTACTGCATCAACTCGATCTCGCTCAGGTTGGCGCCGTCCCGGTAACCGGTGCCCGTTTTCGCACGGGAAGATCGGTTCCGGCCGGCTACCGTGCCGCCGTGCACGAGCCTTTGGGGGATCTCGGGTCCCGGCCTGCTCGTCCTGCCCGCCGGACGACGACCCGCAACGGGGAACGTCTGCGGCAGGACGCCGACCTGTTCGCGGAATGGCTTGCCGCGCAAGGAGAACTCAAGGAGTCACGGAGGAAGACCTCACCACTGCGCCGGATCGCTCCCCGGCAGGTGCGAACCGTGGGTCCAGCGCGGGTTCGCGGCGGGTAGCACTCCGGGCACGCGGACATGGGTCAGGGTGCCGAACTGGCTGGGCGTGTCTTCCAGCAGGCCGGTCACGTCGAGTTCCGCCGCCGTGCCGGGCTTGCGGCCGAGCGAATCCAGCCACATTCCGGTCCGCGCCAGGGACAACCGGGCCCGCCAGCTGCCGCCGTCGACCGCGCGGCGCGCGAGCCCGATCATGGCCGCGGCCGCCGCGAGCCAGCCGGTGGCGTGATCCAGTGCCTGCGCCGGCAGGGGCCGTGGCCCGTCGACGGCCATCTCCGCGGCGATGCCGGAGGCGAGCTGCACCAGGCTGTCGAACCCGCGACGGTCCGCCCACGGGCCCTGCCAGCCGTAGGCGTCCAGCTCGACGAGCACCAGCCCGGGCCGGGCCGCGACGAGCTTTTCGGCGCTGAAACCGAGTCTCGCCAAAGCGCTCGGGCGGAAGGAGCCGACGAAAACGTCGGTTTCGGCGATGAGCCGCCAGAGCCGTTCGCGGCCTTCCTGCATGCGCAGGTCGAGGTGCGCGGACCGTTTGCCGACCCCGGTGTCGATCATTACGGGCCGCACGGCCGGCAGGTGCGCTGCGCCGATGTGCAGCACGTCGGCGCCGTGCGCGGCAAGCGTGCGTCCCGCGACCGGACCGGCGATCACGTGTGTCAGCTCCAGCACCCGCACCCCGCCCAGCGGCCTGTCCGACATGGACAGTGGCCGGGCTGGTGCGGGGGCGATCGGGGCCGGCGCGATCAGTGGCGCGGCGGACAGCGCCTGGCCCTGCGGATGGGCCAGCGATTCCGCCCGGCTGCGCATCGCCGCGGCCGCACCGCCTTCGGCGACGACGGCCTCCTGCACGTCCCACGCGGATCGGCCGGCAAACGCTTCCGCAACCGCCTTCCGCGTGGTAAGCGCTTTCAGCGCCCGGCACGCGGCTTCCGCGTGGTGCGGGTAGTTGCAGTCTAGGCAGGCATTGCGGTGTGTTAACCCAGCTCGTTGCTGGTCACCCGCGAACGAAAACCGCGAGTTATCTCGCACCACGTAGAGCGGCCCCTTGGCGGTGTCGCGGCACCAACCGAGGGCCTTGATCGGAAAGCTGGTTCCGACCCAATGAGTAACTCTACGGCCGCCGCTGAGGCAGCCAGACGCAGAACCGCCAGGCCGGCCGCGTCGGGACGCCGTCCAGCGTCCTGCTCGGCCCAAGCTCGTG
>NZ_DATELF010000168.1:0-22445 GCF_035276945.1 Amycolatopsis sp.
TGGCCGGGTGGTGACTTTCCTGAGCGGCGAAGACCGCGGACAGGACATCATTAACCTCGTACCTGGCACGCCCGCGAAGCTGATCTCGGTACTGAAAGCCACGATCAACGGGCTCTGAACCAGTGCCCCAGCTAATCGAACGTAGCTTTTCACCTGGTGTGAGTGCGGGTGGTAGCCATTGAGTTGATGTTGAAGGGGAAAGTCTCTCGCCGGACGACGAGTCGCCCACATGCTTGCAACCAGCTCGACCGCCTCTCGGCGTGTCGGCTTCAGGTTTCGTTCGAGGCGTGATGAGCTTGTAGCCACGGCAATCGCGAGCGAGACGCATAGCGTCCGCAGGGACTTGACTTGAAGCGACTGGAGTATGCCAATGAGTGATGAGCCGACGCCCAACACTGGCGCAACCCAGCAGGCTGGATCGGGAAGCACTCCTCCGGACGAGCCGTTTGTGTATCCCACGATCGGCACGGAATGGATCATCGAGAAGAGCGAAAGCCCAGGGCGCATTGAGACCCGTAGCATTGGCGAGGACGGCTCTCGCGACTGAGCCCGGTCATGACGAAGGACGATTCACTGCCAGGCAGTTCAGGAGACAGTGGACTAGCTGGCCCGGTGATCGCTGCCTTGATCGTCAAGGAGGCGGAAAAAGCTGAGGCTGCCGCGGGTTCGGTACAGTCACGAGGACTGGCGGTGATCAGCTCATCGGGGACGCTGGTCACCTTGTTATTCGGCCTTGCTGCGCTTGCGACCAAGGTCCAGAACTTCGTCCTGCCAGGGAGTACGAAGCTACCCCTGTGCCTGTCGGCGCTATTTCTCGTGTTGGCTGCGGTCTTGGGTATAGCGACGAACTTGCCGCGGGGTACCGAGGCAGTCGCCCTCCGGGATCTACGGCCTCTCCTTGAGGACCGAGCCTGGAACGCTCCGGCCGTCAATGCTGATCAGCAGATCGCGAGAACGCAACTGACAACGGTCGAATCTACACGTAAGCGGAACATCAAGGTGGCGCGACTGCTCATCACCGCCATCTCACTGGAAATCGTTGGCATCGCGTGCGTAATGTGGTCTGTCCTTAGCCTGATATTCAAGGCATAAAGGACCGTGATGCGGAGTTCGGGATGGCGCGATCGGCGGTGACATGACGAGTCTTGAGGGACCAGCCGTCGGATGGCTGTTGACAAAGCTTGGGCCGATCGGCCGTTGGGTTGAGCAGCAGCTGCAGCCCGATGCCACATCGTTCACGTCTCGCACGGTGATGACGGAAAGTGATTGCTTCATCACTTTTTGCACCCAGTAAGGGCAGTCGTCGTCGCTCCCAGCTGTTCCCACTGAGCGTGATGATCTTGGTTCGCAACGTTTGACCAGGTAGGTGAGATGTGTCAGTGGGTGTCCACGTGATCTCACGTCGGGGTCTGGGGGTCCGACCCCCAGAAAACACGCGAAACCGCCGAAAAGCGAAGTGAGCCAAAGGCGAACGAAGACGCCGCGGGGCGGTGGAGCCTGGGGGTCGCTCCACCGCCTCCGCGGCCCGCCGGACCGAGGGGGGAGGTGTCCGGCGGAGTCCGGGTACCTGGGAGCAAACCCCCCAGGTGCAGTTCTCAGCGTAACTGTTGCGGCACCGTTCGCGCTACCAATCGCCGGAACTTTTTCCAGGTTTCGAAGACAGGCGGTACTTCAACCAGCGGGTTCAGCGCCACCGGCCGGTGAGCACGCCGAGGGCACCGAGGGCGACCGCGGCCGCGGTGGAGGTGCGCAGCACGGTGGGCCCGAGCCTTACCCCGACCGCGCCCGCTCCCGCCAGGGCTTCGAACTCTTCGTCGGTCACGCCACCTTCGGGACCGACGACGAGCAACAGGTCGCCGTCGGACGGCAGCTCCAGGTCGGTGAGCCGCCGGGTCGCGGTCCCCTCCAGCACCAGCGCCAGCGCCGACTCCTTGGCCACCGCCGCCAGCCCGGCGGTGTCGACGGGCTCGTGAACGGCCGGGACCCAGGCGCGCCGGGCCTGTTTCGCGGCGGCGCGGGCGGTGTTCTGCCATCGCCCCAGCGCTTTCGCGCCGCGCGGGCCGTCGTCCCAGTGCGCGACGCTGCGGGCCGCCCGCCACGGGAGCACCGCGTCCGCACCGGCCTCCGTGGCCAGTTCCACGGCCAGTTCGCCGCGGTCACCCTTGGCGAGCGCCTGCGCGACGACGACCCGGGGCCGCGCGGGCAGTTCCTGCCGACGCCGTTCGACGGTCAGTTCCAGCACGGCGTCCCGGCCCGGCCGCACCGCGTCGACGAGGCAGTCCGCGGCCGCGCCCGCGCCGTCGGTGAGGGTGAGCCGCTCGCCCGGCCGCATCCGGCGGACCGTGGCCGCGTGCCGGGCTTCGTCGCCGCCGAGCACCGCCGGTGTTCCCGGTGGGCCCGCGGGGAGCGCGTCCACCAGGAACACCGGCGGTGTGGTACGCGGCATCTACTTGTGGCTCTTGGCGCGCAGCTTCGAGAACAGCCCGCCCTGCGACTTGCCGTTGGCGCCCAGCGTGGACACCTCTTCACCGCGCAACTGGGCCAGTTCCGCCAGCAGTTCCCGCTGGGACTCGTCGAGCTTGGTGGGTACCGTGACCTCGATATGCACGTGGAGGTCGCCCCGGCCGTCCACCCGGCCGGAGGAGCGCAGGCGCGGCATGCCCTTGCCCGGCAGCACCAGCTCGGTCGCCGGCTGCGTCCCGGGCTCGACGTCCAGCTCGTACTCACCGTCGACCAGCGTCTCGAGCTGCACGCTCGCGCCGAGTGCCGCCGTGGTCATCGGGACGCGCAGGTTGCAGTGCAGGTCGTGGCCCTGGCGGACGAACACGTCGTGCGGCTCCTCGTCCACCTCGACGTAGAGGTCACCGGCCGGGCCGCCGCCCGGCCCGACCTCGCCCTGCCCGGACAGCCGGATCCGCATCCCGTCGCCCACCCCGGCCGGGATCTTGGCGGTCACGTTGCGGCGGGCGCGTACCCGGCCGTCGCCGCCGCACTGGCGGCACGGGTCGGTGATGACCTCGCCGAAGCCGCGGCACACCGGGCACGGCCGCGCGGTGACCACCTGGCCGAGGAAGGACCGCTGGACGGACTGGATCTCGCCCTGGCCGCCACAGGTGTCGCAGGTCCGGACGCTGCCCTCGGGTCCCGTGCCCGCGCCACGGCACCCCTCGCACAGGATGGCCGTGTCGACCGTGATCTCCTTGTGCACGCCGGTCGCGCACTCCTCCAGGGTCAGCGCGATGCGGATCAGCGCGTCCGACCCTGGCTGCACCCTGCTGCGCGGCCCCCGCCCCCGGCCGCCGCCGGTCGCGGCGCCGAAGAAGGCGTCCATGATGTCGCCGAGCCCGCCGAAACCGGAGAACGGGTCACCGCCCCGGCCCGCGCCCGCGCCGTTGTCCAGCGGGTCACCGCCGAGGTCGACGATCTTGCGCTTCTGCGGGTCGGAGAGGACCTCGTAGGCGGTGGTGACCTCGCTGAACCGGTGCTGGGCGTCGTCGGAGGAGTTGACGTCCGGGTGGAGCTCGCGGGCCAGCTTGCGGTAGGCGCGCTTGATCTCCTGGTCGGACGCGTTCTTGGGCACCCCGAGAATGCCGTAGTAGTCCCTCGCCACCGTTCTCATGTCCTCCAGAGTCTGTTCAGCGCGAGCTACCTGCCCGCCAGGATCTGCCCGACGTAGTTGGCCACCGCGCGCACCGCGGCGATGGTGCCGGGGTAGTCCATCCGGGTGGGACCGAGCACGCCCATGCCGCCCAGCAGCATGTCGTCCCGCCCATAGCCGATCGACACCACCGACGTGCTGCGCATCTGCTCGTCCTCATTTTCCTCACCGATACGGACGGTGATGGCACCGGGGTTGCGAGCGGCGGCGAGCAGCTTGAGTACGACCACCTGTTCCTCGAGCGCTTCCAGCACTTGGCGCAGGGAACCTGGGAAATCGCTTACGTTGCGGGTGAGGTTCGCGGTGCCGCCGAGCACCAGCCGCTCTTCCGGATGGTCGACCAGGTGCTCGACCAGTACGGTGCAGACGCGGATGAACGCGTCCCGCAGTTCGCCCGGCGCCTGCTCGGCCAGCTCGGCCACCCGGTTGGCCGCGTCGGTGAGCCGCCGCCCGGTCAGCGCGGCATTGAGCGAATCCCGCATGCGGGCGACGTTCTCCTCGCTGATCACGTCGCCGAGGTCGACCGTGCGCTGGTCGACCCGGCCGGAGTCGGTGATCACCACCAGCATCAGCCGGGCCGGGGTGATCGGCACCACCTCGAGATGGCGCAGCGTCGCGCTGGACATGGTCGGGTACTGCACGACGGCGACCTGCCTGGTCAGCTGCGCGAGCAGCCGCACGGACCGGCGCAGCACGTCGTCCAGGTCGATCGCGCCGTCGAGGAAGTTGGTGATCGCCCGGCGCTCGGCGGTGGACAGCGGCTTGATGTCGGCCAGCCGGTCGACGAACAGCCGGTAGCCCTTGTCGGTGGGGATCCGGCCGGCGCTGGTGTGGGGCTGGGTGATGTAGCCCTCCTCCTCGAGTGCCGCCATGTCGTTGCGCACGGTCGCGCTGGAGACGCCGAGGTTGTGCCTGTCCACGATCGCCTTGGAACCGACCGGCTCCTGGTTCGACACATAGTCGGCGACGATGGCACGCAGCACCTGGAAACGACGATCCTCGGAGTTGGCCACGCAACACCTCCGCATGTTCACTGACGTCAAGCTTACGGAAGCCTGCCACTACCATGTGGTGCGCGGAGGTGCGTCACAGCCGGAAAAGTTCGTGACGCAGCGTGACTGCCGAACCTCGTCCTCCAGTGAGCCCCCGGAAGACGTAGTCCGCGGACAGGATTTCACCGGCTACGGAGTCGTCCCACTGGTGCTGTGCCGTTCCATGCCTTCGCGCGGAACCGGCGGACCAGCTCACGTGTTGCGGGGGAAGCCAAGGTTCACGCCGCCCTGTGCAGGATCGGGCCAGCGTCAGGTGACGACCTTGGTTCGGGTGAAGAAATGGAAGCCCTCCGGCCCGTAGGCGTGGCTGTCGCCGAACAGCGAGTCCTTCCAGCCGCCGAACGAGTAGTAGCCCACCGGCACCGGGATCGGCACGTTCAGCCCGACCATGCCGACCTCGACCTCGTTCTGGAACCGGCGCGCGGCGCGGCCGTCGCTGGTGAAGATCGCGGTGCCGTTGCCGTAGGCGTTCGCGTTCACCAGCTCCAGCGCGGCGTCGTAGCTTCCGGCACGCACCACGGACAGCACCGGCCCGAAGATCTCGTCGGTGTAGATCGGCATCTCCGGGGTGACCCGGTCGAACAGCGTCGGCCCGAACCAGAAACCGCCCCCGCCGACCTCCACCGCACGGCCATCGACGACCAGTTCGGCACCGGCGGCCACCCCGGCGTCCACATAGGACTCGACCTTGGCCCGGTGCGCGGCGGTCACCAGTGGCCCCATCGCCGAATCCGGCTCCCGCCCGTCGCCGACCTTCAGCCCGGCCATCCGCTCGGCGATCCCGGCCACCAGTTCGTCGCCGACCGGGTCGACCGCGACGACCACGGACACCGCCATGCACCGCTCTCCCGCCGAACCGAAGCCCGCGGAGACCGCCGCGTCGGCGGCCAGGTCGAGGTCGGCGTCGGGCAGCACGACCATGTGGTTCTTCGCGCCGCCCAGCGCCTGCACCCGCGTGCCGCGCCGGGTGCCGGTTTCGTAGACGTGGCGCGCGATGGGCGTGGAGCCGACGAACGAGATCGCCTTCACCGCCGGGTGCGACAGCAGGCCGTCGACCGCGACCTTGTCGCCCTGCAGCACATTGAGCACACCGTCCGGGAGGCCGGCTTCGGCGAACAGCTCCGCGATGAAGACAGACGCCGACGGGTCCTTCTCGGAAGGTTTGAGCACGACGGTGTTGCCGCACGCGATCGCGTTGGGCGCGAACCACAGCGGCACCATGGCCGGGAAGTTGAACGGCGAGATCACGCCGACCACGCCCAACGCTTGGGCGATCGAGTAGACGTCGACGCCGCGTGAGGCGTTCTCGCTGAAACCGCCCTTGAGCAGTTGTGCCGCGCCGCAGGCGAACTCGACGTTCTCGATGGCGCGGGCGATCTCCCCGGCCGCGTCGGAGAGGACCTTGCCGTGCTCGGCCGTCACGATCGTGGCCAGCTCGTCCTTCCGCGCGGACAGCAGTTCACGGAAGGAGAACAGGATCCGCGACCGCGCGGCGAGGGAAGTGTCACGCCAGGCGGGAAAGGCCCGCGCCGCGGCGCCGACGGCCTCCTCGATCTGCCCGGCGCCGGCGAAGTCCACCTGCGCGCGGACCTCGCCGGTGGCGGGGTCGAACACCTCCCCGGTCCGTTCGGCGACCCCCGACCAGGGCTTGCCGTCGATCCAGTGACTGATCCGCATCAGATGGCCCCGATCGAGGAGTCGAGGATGCCCAGGGCCTCGGCGGCTTCCGTTTCGGTGAGCGTCATCGGCGGGGCGAGGCGGATGACGTTGTCGTGCAACCCGCCCTTGCCGACGAGGAGGCCGCGGGCCCGGGTCTGTTCGAGCACCGCGCGCGCCGCGGCCGGGCTCGGGTCGCCGCCCGGCTCGACGAACTCCACGCCGATCATCAGGCCCTTGCCGCGGACGTCACCGACCACGTCGTGGCGCTCGCCGATCTCGCGAAGGCCGGTCAGCAGGGACTGGCCGAGCTTCGCCGCGTTGCCCTGCAGGTCGTGGTCGAGCAGGTAGTCCAAAGTGGCCTTGGCTCCCGCGGTGGCGACCGGGTTGCCGCCGAAGGTGGAGATCGACTTGGCGGTGATCGAATCCATCAGCTCCGCGCGGGCGACCACACCGCCGATGGCCAGCCCGTTGCCCAGCCCCTTGGCGAAGGTCATCGCGTCCGGCGTCACGCCGTGCGCGCCGATCCCCCAGAAGTGCTCGCCGGTGCGGCCCCAGCCGGTCTGCACCTCGTCGGAGATGAACAGGATCCCGTACTCGTCGAGCACTTCCTTGAACGCCGTGAACAGGCCGTCCGGCGGCACGGTGAACCCGCCCACGCCCTGGATCGGCTCGGCGATCAGCGCGGCCACGTCACCCGATGTGGTGGTCTCCAGGACGTCCCGCAGATCCGCCACGCACGCCTTGACATAGTCCGCATCGGACAGACCGCGGAACGCGTCGCGGTAGCGGTAGCCGCCGTGCACGTAGCTGACCTTGACCGGGGACAGCGCGCTGGCCGACCAGCCCCGGTTGCCGGTGACGCCGATCGTGGCGAAGGCCCGCCCGTGGTAGGAGTTGCGCAGCGCCAGGACCTGGTTGCTGCGGCGGTACTGGGTGGCCAGCATGAGCGCGGTCTCGTTGGCCTCGGTGCCGGAGTTGGTGAAGAACACCTTCGCGTCCGGGATGCCGGACAGCCCGGCGATCCGCTCGGCCAGTTCGACCTGTTTGCGGATCAGGTAGAGCGTCGAGGTGTGCAGCACGCCCGTGTCCACTTGCGCGCGGATCGCGCCGGAGATCTCGGGGATGTCGTAGCCGATGGCGTTGGTGAGGATGCCGGCGAAGAAGTCGAGGTAGGTGTTGCCGTCCGCGTCGACGACCCGCCGCCCCTGCGCGCGGACGATTTCGATCGGTTCGGAGTAGTACAGCGCCAGCCAGCTCGGCAGCACGGCCCGGTGCCTGCTCAGCAGATCCGATTCGCTCATGCTCGCCAGTTTCGGGCCGCCCTCGCCCAGGCACTACGAGCAATGTGTACGGATTCGCCACATCGGCCGTACAGTCTGGCAGTGTCGTCGAAGTTGTCGAAGTTGTCGAAGTTGTCGGAGTTGCCGGAGTTGCCGAACCCACGTGTGCGCGTAGACGGGCCACGACGTCCGTCGTCAGCTGCCGGTCGACAGCGACGGCGGCCTGCCTCCCCGCCCTCGTACACTGTTGCTCTCCGTCACCTACGTATCACTCTCACCTTTTGAGAAACGTTCTGGCCGCATGTATCCCACCGTCGCCGAAGTGCTCGCACTACCCGTGGTCCGGCAGGGCCGCCCGCGCGTGGTGGCCGGCTCGCCCGGCCTCGGAAGCGGGGTGCGCTGGGTGCATGTCGCGGAGGTCGCCGACATCGGGCATCTGCTCAAGGGCGGCGAGCTGGTGCTGACCACCGGGGTCGCGCTGCCCGACGACCCCCGTGCGCTCGGCGACTACATGGACGACCTGGCCGACGCCGGGGTGGCCGGGCTGGTCGTGGAGCTGATCCGGCACTGGAACCACGCGCTGCCGTCCGCGCTGATCGAAGCCGCGGAGGCCAACGGGATCCCGCTGGTGACGTTGTCCAGGGAGACTCGGTTCGTGTCCGTGAGCGAGGCGGTGAACGGGCTGATCGTCGACGCCCAAATCGCCGAGCTCCGGGCCGCCGAGCAGGTCCACCAGACGTTCACCGAGCTGACGGTGGCCGGCGCGGAACCGGCCACGGTGCTGCGCGAGGTCGTCCGGCTGACCGGGCGTCCCACGGTGCTGGAAACGCTTTCCCACGAGGTGCTCGCCTACGACGCGGCGGGCACCGATCCGGGCGAGTTGCTGGCCTCTTGGCTTTCCCGGTCCCGCAACGTCCATCTCGGCGAGCGCACCGGGTACCACACCGAGAGCGGCTGGCTGGTGACGGTCGTCGGCGCGCGCGGGCACGACTGGGGACGGCTGGTCGTGGTGGCCGACGAACCGCCGCCGCACCGGCATGTCGTCGTGGTGGAACGCGCCGCGTCCGCGCTCGCCGTGCACCGGCTGGTCGCGCGGGACACGGACGGTCCGGAACGGCAGGCGCACCGGGCGGTACTCGCGCAGTTGCTGGCTTGCCCGGTCCCGTCGGCGGAACTGCTCGCGCGCGCCTCGGCGCTGGGCGTGCCGCTCACCGGCCGCCAACTGGTCGGGGTCGCGATCCGGCCCCGGCTCACCGCGGCCCGCGACCCGGCCTCGTCGGTGCCGCCCGTACTGCGGGACCTCGCCGAAGCCGCGTCGCTGGCGGCGCGGCGCGCGAAGGTGTCCGCACTCGTCGCGTTCGTCGACGAACTGACCGTGCACGCCCTGCTTTCCCTTTCCCCCCAAGCGACGGTCGACGCGGTGCTGGGCAGGCTCTCGGCCGATCTCAAGCCGTCACGGATACCGAACGTGCTCGCCGCGGGGACCACAGTGGACAGTCCGGCGCACGCGCGGCGCAGCCTGGTCGAGGCGGCGCAAGTGGCGGCCGCGGCGCTCCATGCGCCGGCGGACCGCGCGGTGCACCGGCTCGAGGACGTCCGGCTTCGCGGGCTCCTGCAGTTACTGGCCGACGACGAGCGCGTCCGCGCCTTCTCCGCCCGCGAACTCGGCCCCCTGCTGTCTCGTGACGCGGCTTCCGGCACCAGGCTCGTTCAGGCTCTCCGTCACTACTGTGAGCACGGCGGCAACAAGTCTGCCGCCGCGGCCGCCGCGCACACCTCGCGGACCGCCTACTACCAGCAACTCGGCCGCATCGAGCAGATCCTCGGCGTCCCGCTGGAGGATCCCGAGTCGATGCTCTCCCTCTACGTCGCCCTCCTGGCCCACGATCTGAGCTGATCGGCTCCGCCGGGGAGAAATCGGGTTCGCCTGCCTGTTCGCCGGCCACGATCTCGCGGTGCTCCCCCGCGGCCGGGTCGCCGGAAAGGGATCCGTCGCCGACGTGCTGGGCTCACCCCGGGAGGACTACGCGCGCCGCCTGGTCGCCACCGCTCCGGTCGCCGATCCAGGCGTCCAACGGGAACGGCGGATCCGCCTGGCGCGCTCTGACAATTTCCTGAGGCGCGACGATTTCACCCTGTTGTGTAGGTCTGCTCGAGGCCTGGACCTGCCACTATCGCGATATGCGCCTGCCGATCTTCGCGTCCGTCTTCGCCTCGGTGCTCGCCCTGCTCGCCTGCCCGGCCGAAGCCGACCCCGCCACCGAACTCACCCTCTCCGTGCGGCAAGGCTCCGGCAGCACCGCGGAGGTGACGCTGCACTGCCAGCCCTCCAGCGGCAGCCACCCCGATCCCACCCACGCCTGCGAGACGCTGTCCAGCGTGGACGGCGACTTCGACCGGCTTCCCCAGCAGTCCGCGGTGTGCCAACTGATCTGGGACCCCCTCGACGCGACCGCCAGCGGGCACTGGCGAGACCGCGCGGTCAACTTCACCCACACCTATCCCAACCGCTGCCTCGCGGTGGCGGATTCGTCCGGTGTCTTCGCATTTTGAGAGGAGGCCTGCCGCGATCACGGCCGGCACCCGGATACGGGAGCCACGGCCTGGCCACCCGCACACGTGGATCGAAGACCGAGTTTCCTGCCTTTCAATTCCTTGCCAAAAGTAACGGCACCACCCGGCCGATACACCGGCCCCAGCCGGAAACAATCGACAGACTGCGTTTCGACGGGCCCAACGACGCACACTCTGTCAGTCCCCTCGGCGGGGAGCGAGCGCGCACGATTCGGCAATGAGCCAGATCTCGCAGCCGGACGGCCGGGTGGATCTGCCGGACCTCTCGCCGATCAGGCCAAGCCGGTTCTTCAACGACGAACTCGCCCCCGTGCCCGTCGGAAAACGCACGTGGACCACGTATAACTATTTCGCGCTTTGGATGGGCATGGCGCACAACATCCCGTCCTACGCGCTGGCCGCCTCGCTCATCGCGCTGGGCATGAACTGGTTGCAGGCGCTGATCACCATCACGCTGGGCAACCTGATCGTGCTCATCCCGACGCTGGCCAACAGTCACGCGGGCACCAAATACGGCATTCCGTTCCCCGTGTTCGCCCGCGCCTTCTACGGCATCCGCGGTGCGAACTTCGCGGCCCTGTTGCGCGCGTTCATCGCGTGCGGCTGGTTCGGCATCCAGACCTGGGTCGGCGGCGAGGCGATCTACATCCTCGTCGGCAAGCTCGCCGGCTCCGGCTGGCGCGACGCCGCGAACCTGGGCGGGCAGCCGTGGACGCTGTGGCTGTCGTTCGGGGCGTTCTGGGTGGTCCAGATGCTGATCAGCTGGCGGGGCATGGAAGCCGTCCGGCGGTTGGAGAACTGGACCGCTCCCCTGGTCTCGGTCGGCTTCCTGATCCTGCTCGCCTACGTGCTGATCAAGGCGGGCGGAATCGGCCCGATCCTGTCCGAGCCGTCGAAGCTGGGCTGGGGACCGGACTTCTGGAAGACGTTCGCGCCGTCGCTGATGGCGATGATCGCGTTCTGGTCGACCTTGTCGTTGAACATGCCCGACTTCACGCGGTTCGGCGGCAGTCAGGCCAAGCAGGTGCGCGGCCAGATCCTCGGCCTGCCGACCACGATGACCTTCATTTCGATCGTGGCGATCCTGACGACCTCCGGCGGCGCCCTGCTCTACGGCGAGACGATCTGGGACCCGGCGAAGCTCGCGGACAAGTTCTCCAGCCCGGTGCTGGTGGTGGTCGCGCTGGTCGCGCTGGTGCTGGCCACGGTCTCGGCGAACCTGGCGGCGAACGTGGTGAGCCCGTCCTACGACTTCTCCAACGCGTTCCCACGGCGGATCACCTTCGCCGTCGGCGGCCTGATCACCGGCGTGATCGGCATCCTGATCCAGCCCTGGACGCTGTACTCCGACCCGAGCATCTACATCTTCGCCTGGCTGGGCTTCTACGGTGGCATCCTCGGCGCGGTCGCGGGCGTGCTGATCGCCGGGTACTGGGTGGTCAGGCGGACCAGCCTCGATTTGGCCGGGCTGTACACCGAACGCGGTCCCTACTGGTTCCGCGCCGGATGGAACTGGCAGGCCCTGGTGGCCACGCTCGCCGGCGCGGTGCTCGCGGTCGGCGGCGCCTACACCGCGCCCGGTTCCGACGGGCCTTTCCCCGCCGACGGCCTCATCCCGGTCCTGAAACCCCTCTACGACTACAGCTGGGTCGCCGGCCTGGTGGGCGGCTTCGTCGTCTATCTCGCGCTGGTCCTGCCCGGCCGCGCGACCGAATCGCACGAAACGAAGGAGGAGACGAGTGAGCAACCCGGTGAGGGCCGCGTTGGCACAGCAGCGATGGACGGGTGACAAGGACTCGATGACCGCCGCGGCGGTCGAGATGATCGGCACCGCCGCTTCACAGGGCGCTCAGGTGATCTGCCTGCAGGAACTGTTCTACGGCCCGTATTTCTGCCAGGTGCAGGACGCCGACTACTACGCCTACACCGAGGCCGTCCCGGACGGGCCGACCACCAGGCTGCTGCAGGAGGTGGCCGAGCGGCACGGCATCGTGATCGTCGCGCCGATGTACGAGCAGGAGCAGCCCGGCGTCTACTACAACACCGCCGCGGTGATCGACGCCGACGGCACCTACCTCGGCAAGTACCGCAAGAACCACATCCCGCAGGTGAAGGGGTTCTGGGAGAAGTTCTACTTCCGGCCCGGCAACACCGGCTACCCGGTGTTCGACACGGCGGTCGGCCGGATCGGCGTGTACATCTGCTACGACCGGCACTTTCCGGAGGGCTGGCGCGCGCTCGGCCTGGCCGGGGCGACGATCGTGTTCAACCCATCGGCGACCAGCCGGGGCCTGTCGCAGTATCTGTGGCGGCTGGAACAGCCCGCGGCGGCGGTGGCCAACGAGTACTACGTGGGCGCGATCAACCGGGTGGGCGTGGAACCGTTGGGCGACAACGACTTCTACGGTCAGACCTATTTCGTCGATCCGCGGGGCGAACTGGTCGGAGACGTGGCGTCCGACACCGAGGAGGAGGTGATCGTGCGCGATCTCGACATGGACGAGCTCGCCGGGGTCCGGGACCTGTGGGCGTTCTACCGGGACCGCCGTCCGGACTCCTACGGCTCGATCGTCGCACCCTGAGAGGAGGCTTCATGAAGACCCTGATCAAGGGCGGGACCGTGCTCAGCACGACGGGCGCCGTGGCCGCCGATGTGCTGGTGGAAGACGAGAAGATCTCCGCCGTCGCCGCGCCCGGCGTTTTCGAATCCGCCGGCCAGGTGCTCGACGCGACCGGGAAGTACGTGCTCCCGGGCGGAATCGACGCGCACACCCATATGGAAATGCCGTTCGGTGGCACGCGTTCGGTGGACACTTTCGCCACCGGGACCGAGGCCGCCGCATGGGGCGGCACGACGACGATCATCGACTTCGCCGTGCAGAACAAGGGCACCACGCTCACCGCCACGCTGGAGAAATGGCACGAGAAGGCCGGCGGGAACTGCGTGATCGACTACGGGTTCCACCTGATCGTGTCGGACGTCAACGAAACGACGTTGAAGGAAATGGAAACCTGCGTCGACGCCGGCGTCTCGTCCTTCAAGATGTTCATGGCCTACCCGGGTGTGTTCTACTCGACCGACGGCGAAATCCTGCGCGCCATGCAGAAGGCCACCGAAACCGGGTCGACGATCATGATGCACGCCGAGAACGGCATCGCGATCGACGAGCTGGTCGCCCAGGCACTGGCCGCGGGCAGGGGCGACCCGGTGCAGCACGGGCTGACGCGTCCGTCCGCTTTGGAGGGTGAGGCGACGTCACGGGCGATCACGCTGGCCAAGGTGACCGGCGCGCCGCTCTACATCGTCCACCTGTCCGCGGCGGAGGCGCTGGCCGCCGTCGCGGAGGCCCGCGACGAGGGCCGGAACGTGTTCGCCGAAACCTGCCCGCAGTACCTTTATCTGTCCATTGAGGACCTCGCGAAGCCCGGTTTCGAGGGCGCCAAGTACGTGGCTTCGCCGCCGCTGCGGGAGAAGAAACATCAGGCCGACCTGTGGCGGGGCCTGCGCACGAACGACCTGTCCGTGGTGTCCACCGACCACTGCCCGTTCTGCTTCAAGGAGCAGAAGGAACTCGGCAAGGGCGACTTCTCCAAGATTCCCAACGGGATGCCGGGCGTGGAGCACCGGATGGACCTGCTGCACCAGGGCGTGGTCGCCGGGGAGATCTCGCTGGCCCGCTGGGTGGAGGCGTGCTCGACCACACCGGCCAGGATGTTCGGGCTGTACCCGCGCAAGGGCGTGGTCGCCCCGGGTTCGGACGCCGACGTCGTGATCTACGACCCCGGCGCGCGCCAGGTGCTGTCGGCGGAGACGCACCACATGAACGTCGACTACTCAGCGTACGAGGGTTTCGAAATCACCGGAAAGGTGGAGACCGTGCTCTCGCGGGGCAAGGTCGTCGTCTCGCCGTCCGGATTCACCGGCGGCGCCGGGCACGGGCAGTTCCTGCCGCGCGGCCTCTGCCAGTACCTGAACTAGGGGGATCGATGGATTTCGGTGTGGTGCTGCAGACCGACCCGCCCGCGCGGGAGGTGGTGCGGCTCATGAGACAGGCCGAGGACAGGGGGTTCCGTTACGGCTGGACGTTCGATTCCTGCGTGCTGTGGCAGGAACCATTCGTGATCTACTCGCAGATCCTGGCGGCCACCTCGGTGATGACGGTCGGGCCGATGGTGACCAGCCCCGGAACCCGGGACTGGTCGGTGCTGGCCTCGCTGTTCGCGACCCTGAACGACATGTTCGGCAACCGCACGGTGTGCGGGATCGGGCGCGGCGACTCGGCACACCGCGTCGTCGGCAAGCCACCGTCCACTTTGGCCACGGTGCGCGAGTCGATGCACGTCGTCAAGGAGCTCGCCGAGGGCCGGGAGGTGACGCTCGGCGGCAGGGCCGTGCGGATCCCGTGGGTGCGCAACGGCAGGCTCGAGATGTGGATGGCCGGGTACGGGCCGAAGGCGTTGAAGCTGGCCGGCGAGCACGCCGACGGCTTCATCCTCCAGTGTGCCGACCCGGCGATCGCCCGCTGGACCATCGGTTCGGTGCGGGAGGCGGCGCGGGCCGCGGGCCGGGACCCGGCCGGGATCACCGTCTGCGTGGCCGCGCCTGCCTACGTCGGCGACGACGTGCCGCACCAGCGCGCGCAGCTCCGATGGTTCGGCGGGATGGTCGGCAACCATGTGGCGGACCTGGTCGCCCGGTACGGCGAGTCGGGCCCGGTGCCTCACGAGCTGACCGACTACATCGCCGGGCGGCAGGGCTACGACTATGCCCATCACGGCCGGGCGGGCAACCCGTCGGCGGATTTCGTGCCCGACGAGATCGTGGACCGGTTCTGCCTCCTCGGCCCGGCAAGCGCGCATGTCGAACGCCTGCAGGAACTGGCCGCGCTGGGCGTCGACCAGTTCTCGGTCTACCTCATGCACGACCAGCGCGAACAGACCCTGGCCGCCTACGGCGAAGAAATCATCGGCAAACTCACCACGTGACGACGGGAACGTAGAACTCACGCCCCCGGAACGTGGGACACGCGGCACGGCGCGAGTCCACACTCACGTCGCGCGAGTCCCACACTCGCGGTGGGCGAGTTCTACGTTCGCGGTTGTTCGGTGGCTTTTTCGGTGGCTTTTTCGGTGGCTTTTTCGGCACGCCACTGTTCGTCGGTGGCGCCGCGGCGCCAATAGCCCGAGATCGACAGGAGGTCCTTGCGCACGCCCCGCTCGTCGAGCAGGTGCCGGCGCAACCGGCGGACGAAACCGGCCTCGCCGTGCACGAACGCCTGCACCGTGCCGTCCGGGAAGTCCAACTCGCGCACGGCGGCGACCAGATCGGCACCCGCGGACCGGTGCAGCCACCGGACCTGCGCGTCCGCCTTGGTGACCAGCGGCTGCTCCTCGGCGGGGTCCTCGACCTCGACGAAGGCCCGCACGGGCACACCCGCGGGGATCGCCTCCAGCGACGCGGCGATAGCGGGCAGCGCGCTCTCGTCGCCGACGAGCAGGTGCCAGCCGGCCTCGGCGCCGGGCGCGTAGGCCCCGCCGGGACCGGCGAAGATCAGCTCGTCACCGGGTTCCGCCGCGGCCGCCCACGGCCCGGCGATCCCCTCGTCGCCGTGGTGGACGAAGTCGAAGGCCAGCTCGCCGGCGTTCGCGTCGTAGTAACGAACGGTGTAGCTGCGCATCCTCGGCCAGTGCTCGCGCGGCAGCTCCGCCCGGATCGTGCCCAGGTCGAACGGCTCCGGGTAGCTCACCCCGGGCACCGGGAAGATCACCTTGACGTAGGCGTCGGTGAACTCGTTGGGCTCGAAAGTGGCCAGCCCATCGCCGCCCGCCACGATCCTGATCATGTGCGGCGTGAGCCGCTCCTTGCGCAGCACCCGCAGGCGGGTCACCGTCTTCGGCTTGCCAGCCATCCACAACTCCTCAGCGGTCCGGGGCGATCTCATCGTAAGGCTACCCTAAGAATTGGTTGAGGGCTTGGCGATCACCGCAGGTAGTCCCGTTGACGAAACCCACGGCTCTGGTTGCGGAATGTCACGAATCACCCGGAGGGAGAACGAACCGGGTTGCGCCGCCCATTTGTTGTAGGGGTGCGGTATCTGATCGGCAAGGGCCGGTCGACGATCGCGACGGTCGCCGGGCGGCGGGAGGTGACCGCCGGGGTCGACCGGTTGAAGGGCTATCGGCAGATGCCGGCGCCGGCCGGTCCGACCACGGGCTGGTGGTGTTCGGCGACTTCGGTCAGGCCTCCGGCGAGCACGCCACCGCCCGGCGGCTCGAGCGGAGGCCGGACGTGGACGCCATCTTCGCCACTTCCGATCTGATGACGGTGGGGGTGCTGCGGGCGTTGCGGCGCGCTGGGCGTCGCGTGCCCGGGACGTCGCGGTGATCGGCTTCGACGACTCCCCCATCGGGCGGAACACCGATCCCCCGCTGAACCACCGTGCGCCGGCCCATCGAGGAAATAAGCTCGATCATGGCCCGCGAGCTGCTGACCATGATCTCCCACGGCCCCACCGGAACCGCGGTGTGGTGCTCGACACCGAGCTCGTCATCCGCGAATCTGTCAGGCGCCAAACAATTTGGTCCGACGCGCACCGGTGACCGGCGACGGGCCAAGTAGTTCGACGCGGCGCGAGCGTCAGCGCGCCAACGTGGTTGGCCCTTTTCGCCATGGACAGCGGCCACATCATGGGCCTGACCACGAGCAGGACAGATCCGGTGACGGACAGGCCGAGCTCGGGCCAGATCAAGTGTCCGTAGGCCAACTCGGATGACCGCCGACAGAATCCGCCGGAGGCCGCTGTGAACGAAACATCGAGTCTGGATGGGAGCGCTCCCCCAACCGTGGCCGAAGATTTGTCCACAGTAGACCAGTGCTTGGCGCACGCCTTCCTGTCCATCCGGCGCGGTACACCCCGTCGGCCGGATTCTGACGAGAACACGTTTACCCGGATCGAATCGAAACCATCTCGACCACGACGACCGCGATTTTCTACCTTTTCACGGAAAAAGTTGGTCGTTTTCGCGAGGTTCGATTGTCCGGTTCTGCGGCGACAATGTGTACGCTACCACTCCGGCGGTGCGGATTCACAGGCACCCTTGGCGCGAACAGGCGAGAAGTATGAGCGAAGCCGCGTTCCACGTCCTCTCGCATGCGCTGACCCAGTGCCAGGCCGACCGGGTCACCGGCACACTTCGCCTGATCGGCGGCCCAGGTGGAGTAGTCCAGTTGAACAACGGTGCCGTCACTTCCGTCGAGAGCCCCGGTGCGCCCGGGGCCGCCGTCCTGTCCACCCGCGCGGGCAAGGTCGACGAAGCGGACTGGATCGCGGGCCTGTGCGCGGATGGCGCTTTCGCCATCGCCATGGGCGGCGTGCGGGAATGCGCCGTGGACCGGGAACCGGCGCGGCCGCCGCGGCGAGGGCTCGACCCCGGCTGGCTGCTTCGGGAGACGTCCCGGAGGCTGGAGGTCCTCACGTCCCTGTCCTGCGCCGTGTCACCCTACCGGGAGCGCGTGGTGCGGATGACCGGGCGGCAGCCTGGCGTCCTGCCGACGTTCTGGCGGGAGATCCTTGTCCACGCCAACGGCAGGCGCACCGCCAGCAACCTCGCCTTCATGGTCCGCCGTGGCCTCTACGTGGTGACGGTCGAAATCTCCGAGATGCTCGGCAAGGACCTCCTAAAGATCGCCCCGGACGCTTTCCCTGACGCTGTCGCCGGTTCTCCCGCTCCGCTCCCGCGCCGCCGCCCGGGGGCCGGCAGGCCGGGCTTCCCGAGATGAGCCCGGCGAGGCCCCATCGGCGCGGTCATGATTCCCGGACTCGTATCGTCCTTTTTGGACGACGAGCTGCCCGTCCAGTGCCGCTCCCGCGGATGCGCCGGCGCTCAATCGAAGGTCAGCGAGTTCGCGATACCCGGCAGAATCGACGGATCGCCCTTCGAGCGATGGATCGACACCCAGGCCGGGCCGGTCCGGCGTTCCAGCACCCGGCCGTCCTGGGTCGTCATGTACGGAACCCCGCCGACCATCACCAGCCGATCCGGCTGCCCGGCCGGGGTCGGCACAACCGGCAGGGCGCCCGGCTTGCCCGCCGTGACCGTCACGCACGAAGCGGTCCTGTCCTCGCTGGGGCACAGGGTGACCGTTTCGATCTGGGCGGCACTGTCCCAGCCGCGCACGCTCAGCCCGACCGGTGCCCGCATCGACCGGATGGCGGTCGGCACGGGTGCCGGGGCCAGCCGCAGGGAGGACGCGAGCTGCACCACCAGCTGGACCGAGTTACCGGAGGAATTGGTCGTGACGCTGCCCCACTTGCCGTTCTCGAGCCGCCAGCTCACCCGGACCCGCCCGGACTGTGCGTACCAGCGGAGGTAGCCCGGTGTGCCGTTGACCGTGGTGGGCACCGGCGGGTCACCCTGACTCGCCTCGGGATCGACGTCCTGCACGCTGATTTCGAGGCCACGGAGCTCCGACTCGTAGGAGGCGGTCGCGTAGTCGGGCGCGACCGCCCAGCTCACCAGCCGGTATCCGCCCGACAGGTTGTCCAGCGAGAACGGCAGGGACGGCGCGGGGACCGGCGCGTCCGCGGGCGGCGCAGCCACGGGCACGGTCACCGGCCCCGTGTTGTGCTGGCGCAGCATGCCGATGCCCACGGACAGGCCGACCGTAGTGACCGCGACGACGGCCGCGGCCGCCACCACCCGCCGCCGCGCCCGCACCTCGCGGAACCGCCGGTCCGCGCCGGCCAGCACCTCTCCGGGATCGGGCGCGAGAGGTTCGCGCGCCCGCAGGGTCTGCCGCAGTTCGTCCAGATCGACCATTGTCACGCCGCCTCCAGGTCTGCTCGCATACGGATGCGCAGGGCGGACAGGCCCCGCGAGATGTGGCTGCGTACGGTGCCCACGGCGCAGCCCAGCACAGCCGCGATTTCTTCGTCGTCGCGGTCCTCGTAGAACCGGAGCACGATCGCCGCCTGCTGGGCGCGCGACAGGCCGGCCAGCATGCCCGTGAGCTGGTCGTGGTCGGCGATGCGGCCCGCCGGGTCGGTTGCCGCCGGCTCGGCGATCCAGCTGGTGTCCGGCACCGAGCGCACCGACCGCTGGTACCAGCGCCGCCGCCAGGACAGGTAGCCGTGACCACCATCTTGCGCAGGTAGAGATCGGGGCGGTCCGCGGCCGACACCCGCGCCCAGCGCAGGTGCGCCCGGACGAGCGCGTCCTGCACGATGTCCTGCGCCAGGTCACGATCCCCGGTCAGCACCGCGGCGAACCGCACCAGCCCCGGAAGCTGCTCGCGAGAGAACTCCTCGAAGTGCACACCGGGTAGATGCCGGCACCCCCGCGCCGGGTTGCACTTGCGGCGCACGATCCGCCGGGCGGCCCCCGGCCAGGGCCCGCACGGCCGACGCCTCCTGATCCCGAGAGCGCGCCGACCGAGACCCGCTCGGATCGCCGGGCACCCCACCGCCCGCGCGAGCGTGGTCTTGTCGGTTTCAGGAGAGCCGCTTACAACCGTGGGCACTCCGGCGTCACGCGGCGAGGCGGCGCACGACGGCATCGGCAAGCAGGCGTCCTCGCGAGGTGAGAACGGCCCGGTCACCGGCGAGCGTGAGCAGCCCGTCCGCGACCGCCGAGTGGGCCTCCCGCTCGCCGTCGGCGTCCAGCGCTTCGAGGAGGAGACCGTCGGCGAGGCGGAGTTCCAGCATGATCCGCTCCAGATGGCGATCGCCGTCGGTGAGGACCTCGCGGCCGGCTTCCGGCGAACGGCCCTCCGCCAGCAGCGCGGCATACCGGGCCGGATGCTTCACGTTCCACCAGCGCACACCGCCGACGTGGCTGTGCGCGCCCGGACCCGCGCCCCACCAGTCGCCGCCCCGCCAGTAACCGAGGTTGTGACGGCACCGGGCCTCCGGCGACGACGCCCAGTTCGACACCTCGTACCAGCGGAAACCCGCCGCCGAAAGGGTTTCGTCGATCAGCTCGTAGTCCGCGGCGAGCACGTCCTCGTCGGGCGCCGGCAACTCGCCCCGGCGAACCCGGCGGGCCAGGGCCGTGCCGTCCTCGACGATCAGCGAGTACGCCGACACGTGGTCTACGCCGGCACTGAGCACGGCGTCCAGCGAAGCGCGCAGGTCCACGGCGCTTTCGCCTGGCGTGCCGTAGATGATGTCGAGATTGACGCGCTCGAACCCGGCCGCGCGAGCCTCCCGGGCCGCGGCCACCGGGCGTCCCGGGGTGTGCACCCTGTCGAGCACCTTGAGCACGTGCGGCGCGGCCGACTGCATGCCCAGCGACACCCGGGTGTAGCCGGCGGCCCGGATCGCCGCGAAGAACTCCGGCGAGGTCGACTCCGGGTTGGATTCGGTGGTCACCTCCGCGTCCGGCGCGAGCCCGAAGGTCTCCCGCACCGCGTCCAGCACGGCCGCAAGCCCCTCCGCGCCGAGCAACGACGGTGTGCCGCCGCCGACGAACACGGTTTCCGCGGGCCGCCGGCCCACCGTGGAAACCCCGAGCGCCAGCTCGCGTTTCAACGCCTCGAGCCACGACGCCGGCGAGGCGCCGGATCCCAGTTCTCCCGCCGTGTAGGTGTTGAAATCGCAGTAGCCACAACGAGTAGCGCAGAACGGCACATGGACATAGACCCCGAACACCCCTCCAGTGTCGCATCTCACCGGGGTCACGCCCCCAGCCTGCGACAGTGAGCCTGGTCCCAGGATCTCCGGCGAAGCTGGACCACATCAGGGGCGCGTGGCACGCTGGGAGGGTGACTTATGCCGGTGTCTTGCTCGTGGTGCGTCGCCACGTCGACTACCGGCGTGTCGCCAGCGCGCTGTGCCGTCCGGCCAGCTGATTCCGCCGCCGCTATTCCCCTTCCGAAGACCAGCGGGCGCCGGACGCCGGAAGCTGCCTCCCACCATGGCTGAGACCAGCACTTTCGCGCGCGCGGCGACCCCGGAAAAGACCCACGAAGATCCGGAGGACACCCATGGCCTCGCCGACGCGCGACACCTCGACCCCCCGCGCTCCGCGCGCCAGGCAACGCCGGGGTGAGGGCCAATGGGCGCTCGGCTACCGCGAGCCGCTCAACCCCAACGAACGTTCGAAGAAGGACGACCACCCGCTGAACGTCCGCGCCCGCATCGAAAACACCTACGCGCACCGCGGTTTCGACTCGATCGACCCGGGCGACCTGCGCGGCCGGTTCCGCTGGTACGGCCTGTACACGCAGCGCAGGCCCGGCATCGACGGTGGTAAGACCGCGGTGCTCGAGCCAGAGGAACTCGACGACCGCTACTTCATGCTGCGGGTCCGGATCGACGGCGGCCAGCTCACCAACGACCAGTTGCGGGTCATCGGCTACGTCTCGCGCCGGTACGCGCGCGGTACCGCGGACGTGACCGACCGGCAGAACATCCAGCTGCACTGGATCGAGATCGAGAACGTCCCTGACATCTGGGAAGCGCTCGAGTCGGTGGGCCTGTCCACCACCGAAGCCTGCGGGGACACCCCGCGGGTGATGCTCGGCTGCCCGCTGGCCGGCCTCGACGCGGACGAGATCGTCGACGGCGGCCCGGAGATCGCCGCGATCAGCGAGAAGTACATCGGCGACTCCGCGTTCTCCAACCTGCCGCGCAAGTTCAAGACCTCGATCAGCGGGTGTGCGGCGCAATGCGCCATCCACGAGATCAACGACGTCGCGTTCGTCGGCGTGGTCAACTCCCGCGGCGAGGCCGGCTACGACCTGTGGGTCGGCGGCGGCCTGTCCACCAACCCGATGCTCGGCAGGCGGCTCGGCGCGTTCGTCCGGCCGGACCAGGTCCCCGAGGTGTGGGCGGGCGTGACCGGGCTGTTCCGGGACTACGGCTACCGGCGCCTGCGGCACCGGGCCCGGATCAAGTTCCTGGTCGCGGACTGGGGCCCGGAGAAGTTCCGCGAGGTGCTCGAGAAGGAGTATCTCGGCTACGCGCTGCCGGACGGCCCGGCCCCGGCCGCGCCGCGCGACGGGATCCGCGACCACGTCGGCGTGCACGCTCAGCGTGACGGCAACTACTACGTCGGCTTCGCCCCCACCGTGGGCCGGCTGTCGGCCGACGCGCTCGACGTCATCGCCGAGCTGGCCGCCAGGTACGGCAGCGGCCGGGTGAGCACCACCACCGAGCAGAAGATGGTCATCCTCTGCTCGGCCGGGTGAGCACCACCACCGAGCAGAAGATGGTCATCCTC
>NZ_DATELF010000169.1:0-2198 GCF_035276945.1 Amycolatopsis sp.
CGCGACCGGAAGGGTGGGCTTTCGGCCCGATTTCCCCTACGAGGTGGTCTGAATGGGTGGCCTCATTGTGCCGAATGGGCGAGATTTGGTCTGGTTTGGCAACAGCCGGCACGGCTTCGCGACCTATCCGGCTGACGTCGAGTCTTAAAGGGGCCACATGTGCAAGGCCGTATTTTTCCGCACCCCACTGCCCGCGCTGGTCGTGAGCATCGCGCTGCTGGCCGGCGTCGTCGCCTGCCAGGGTGAGAGCGGCGGCGACAGCGGCGGGACGGTCCAGATCACCTACCAGCCCGACTTCCTCCCCATCGCGGTGTCGATCGACGACCACGGCAACCTCTCGCTCAGCCTCAACAAGCAGTACGTGACCCCGATCGGGACCTTCTCACTGTCGGCAACGCCCTCGCCGACGATGGACCCTGGCGATGACGTTCTCCTGACGCTCCGCCACATACTCCACGGCGAGTGGGTGGAGTCGCTCTTCCGCCTGGTCGGCTTGGGAAAGGCGAACACGGACCTGGCCGTGTCCGGCGATCCGGGAGTCCGCCAGGCCGGCGACCGGAGGAAGACGACACTCGAAGTCCCGCCCGGCACCCACCACTTGCGGGTCGACGTCACCGATCACTCCGCGGTCAAGACGCCGCCGCCGACTTCGGTGACGAAGTGGTCCGAACCCCCGCCGACTTCGGTGACGACATCTCCCAAGCCACCGCCGACCGGGTCCGGTACCGCGTCCGCCGCGCCTTCCTCCACCAGCGCCAAGCGGACGACCACGAGCGGGAACGGGTCGTCCCCGTCGCGCCCCGGAGCGGTTACCAGCACGGGCGGCTGAATCGCCACCCAACCGGCTTCAGACCGGCCTCAGCCTGCAACTGGCTGATCAGCTCACCCTGCGGCGTCCTGAGTCCGCATTCGCTCCGTCCGCAAACGGATCATCTCGGGCCGGCTCGCCAACTGCCCGGCCTACCCCGCGGCAACGCCTTTCGCGAGGCAAGCAACTCGTCCTTGCCGCGACGATCTCACGCAGACGAGCGTTCACCCCGAACAGATCGGACACATCTGCTCCGAAACCCCATTCCCGGCGGGGATCGACGAACGAGCGCGATGCGAAACCGTCCGGACAGCTATGACAAGCACGGTGCGAGCGCGCCCACCCCTCGGCCGTAGCACTCCTTCAGATCAGATAAATGATCTCCGTACCCAGCCGATTTGACACCCCGCGCCGGCGGCCAAAGGCGGGCCCGCGAAACCGGACCTGGCGCGCGACCTGCTCGACATGATCGCCGAACACTTTCCCGACTGTGAGATCCATGCCGTAAGCGATGCCGCCTACGGGTGCGGTTCCTTCGCCGGTTTCGGCGACGGGATGACCATGACCACCCGGGCCAAGGTCAACGCCACCTTCTACGAACTCGCCCCGGCCCGGACCCAATGCCACGTAGACTAAGTTGATCATCCTGGTGGGGTGTGGGTTTCGGGGTGTCCGGTGTGGCTGAGTGACTGTCGCGGTTCGGGTTGTTTTGATCACGGGTCATGACGGCAGATGTGCGTGATCGTCCGGTGGTGCGCCCGGACCAGGTGACTCTCGGGGTGCTGGTCAGCGAAGTGTCTCGTGACGCGGTCGATGACGCGGTGAGCGTGTGTGGGGTGCGGGAGAAGCGATCGGACGGCAAACTACCCGCGCACGTGACCACGTATCTGACGCTGGGGCTGGCCTTGTTCCCGACGATGACTATGAGGAGGTCGCGACCAAGGTCACGGGGTCGCTGGAGGAGTTCGGCTGCTGGAACGCGGCCTGGAGCGTCCCGACATCCAGCGCGGTCACTCAGGCCCGCAAACGGTTGGGCCGCAAGCTGTTCGGCGAACTGTTCGAGCGCACCTGCGGGCCGGTCGCCGGCCAGGCGGACTCGACTGCCCAGGTCACGGCGTTGGGGGCAGCCCGGGGAGCGTTCCTGAGGTCGTGGCGGCTGCTGGCTATCGACGGGTTCGAGGTCGATCTGCCCGACAGTAAGGAGAACGCCGCCGAGTTCGGGTACGCCGGGTCGGGTGAGAACCGGTCGGCGTTCCCCAAGGCCCGGGTGGTGGCACTGGCCGAGTGCGGCACCCACGCCTTCGTCGCGGCCGAGATCGACGCCTACCGTGTCGGGGAGAAAACCCTGGCCAACCGGTTGTATCCCCGGCTGCGCGCCGATGAGTTGCTC
>NZ_DATELF010000170.1:0-8307 GCF_035276945.1 Amycolatopsis sp.
GTCCTTGTCCTTGTCACTCTCCTTGGTCTTGGTGGGTTCCTTGGTCTTGCCCGGGTCCTTGCTGTCGTGGTCCTTGGTGGGCTTGGTGGTGGTCGTCGGCACGTCCAGGACTTGCTGTCCCACGATGCCGCCGCCGGCCCGCGACTGCCCGTCGATGGCGGCGGCCGTACCGATGGACGCCGCGCTCAGAGCCAGCACCGCCAGTGCCACTCCCAGTACCTGACGCTGTCTCATTACCTACCCTTCGTTCGCTGTGAAATGTTTCGCCGAAGCTGAAATCTCATCGTCCCGGTAACGAGAATTCTTGATCACGCAACGGGGTGACCAATCGTCACAAAATTCTTTCGGAAGCGATTCGAGTCGTTTTGCTCGGATGTCCGGTTTGTGCAATTGGAGACATTTTCGGTGATGGCCGGAAAAGGGAATTCAGTGGCCCGCGGCGGGCGCTTCGCCGAGCACCCGCCGCGGGCCGGTGATCACTGTGTGACGCCGGGCAGGGTGATGATCTGGCCCGGGACACCGATGCCCGCGACGCACACGGGGATGCGCACGCTCAACCCCACCGCGGGGCCGCTCACCACCAGGCCGAGGCCCACCGAGTTGAGGCCGGCCGCGATCAGCCCGGGGTTCACGCTGAGCCCGAGCGTGCCCGGGCACGCCGGGACGTCGGCCGTCGAGGAAGACTGCGCAAGCGCGGGCAGCTTGACTTGCGGCAGGATTTTCCGTTGCGAGTCCGGCTGTGTCGCCGACGACGGCGTGTTCACCGTTGAGTCGGCCGTTGTCGCCGCCGCGGCCAGTGGGGCGGCCAGCAACTGACCGCCGGCCGCGAGCGTGGCCACGGCGCCGGCCACCACGCAGGCCAGCTTCCGGGTGCGGCGCGGCGCCGGACGGCCCGCCGCCGGCAATGAACATGATTTCTCTTCGAACCCCGACATTACCTCTCCTGTGTCTGATCCCGCAGAAAAATTCCACGCAGGCGCGGTCAATCTCCGCGGGTGTTTCATGATTCGCGTCGAAAGATCGACTGCAGCCAGGAAATTAGTTGCTTCCGCGAGGTCCGGCAAGGGGTCGAGGTGGCCGGGAAGGCGTTTTACAAACTGTTGAGTGACGCGCGTGCGGAAATGCCACGAAGGTGGTTCGAACCAGGCTTTCGGGTGTCACTTCATCGGCCGGAAGCGCCAAGGTCTCCCCGGCGATCACGGGGAGACCTTGACGCGCCCGGCGGCGGCGGGCTATCCGGCGTGATCGGGCACGAGGACCGTGGTGGTGGTCCCCGACGGGGTGACCTTGCTGAAAACTTTGGTCCGGGTGAACTCGTCCTGGTTCACCACGACGAACCCGAGCCTGGCACGGCAAACCTCTTCATGGTCGTCGTGCACGGCGACCTGCCATTCGCTGTAGGAGCCGCGGCGGGAGTCGCATTCGACGACGATGGTCAACCGGGCGCCGATCGGGATCGGCCCGCAGTGCGAGATGTGCTGCCAGGCACCCAGCGAGCACTCGTCGGCCCGGAGATCCTCGCGGAGCATCTCCATCGCGAACCATTCGCAGACCTCCATCAGCCGGGCGCTGGCCATCACCGGAGGCTTGTAGACCGAAAACTCGGGACTGCGGGTGATCGCGCGTACCGAATCCTGATCCGTGACGACGTAGGTGAAGGTGCGGCTGTTCACCATGTCGTACCGTCCTCGGCAAGGTGGTCCGAGCCGGGCAGATGCCCGTGCGGCCTGGCACAGCTCCACCCGTCGTGCTCGATGTCGGCCGGGACCGGCATCAGCCTGTCCCCGCACGGCGACGGAGCGGCGGCCCGGATGGTCACCAGGCGCGCCGGGGCGAGAAGGCCCCCCATGAATTCTTTCCTTTCCAACGTGGCCATGCGGCTGCTCACGGCGTGATCCCCCATCGCTGGTTTTTCCTTTCTCGTCAACGGGACAGTGGATTCGAGGGCCGGAGGAGGTGGTTGCCGGTGGTGCCGGTCCCCGACGCGCCCCGCGGCTGCCTCGTGCGGCGACCCTCTCGTCGTCCGGGCGAAAAACGCCGCAGACACAAGCAAGCGGTCATCCCATCGAACGAAAAACAGTCCCCCAACGGGTTACCCACCACGCGAAGGACCCCAGCCACGTGGGCGTGGCTGGGGCTGTCGGCCGGGCCTGGAAGCGGTTTCCGGCAGTGACTGGTTGGGTGGCTATGGGAACTGGCGCCGGGGCGGGTTCGTGGCTTCCGTGAGGGAGGACCCATCGCCGGTGGCGACTCCTCCCTGGGGCATTACGGTCACCTGCTGTCCCTCGGTCACTTGCTGTCCCTCGGTCACGGTCGTCGGAACGGTTGTCGTGATCGTCGAAGTCGCGGTTGACGTCGAAGTTTCGGTTGACGTCGACGTCGACGTCGACGTCTCGGTCGTGGTTTCGGTCGTGGTGGTGGTCGTGGTTTCCGTCGACGTGTCTGTTTCCGTTGTGGTGGTGGTCGTCGTCGTGGTCGACGTGTCCGTTTTCGTCGTTGTGGTGGTCGTCGGATCGGTTGTCGTGTATGTCTTCGTCGTGGTTGTGGTGGTCGGCGAGGTTTCGGTGACGGTGTCCGGATCCGTGGTCGTGGTCCGGTCGGTGGGGTCCAGGGTGACCGTGATCGGCCAGATGGTGGTGCTCGGCGTCGTCGTGGTCGTCGGGGTCGTCGTGGTCGTGGGCGTCGTCGTGGTGGTCTGGGTCGTCGTTTCCGGTGGCTGGCTGTTGGCCGGCGGGGGTCGGAAGGTCACGGCCACCGCGTACCAGGCCGCCGCGTCGGCGAGGGTCACGGCGCCGTTCTGGCTGCCCGCGTTCGCGCCGATGATGTCCTGTTCGTAGGCCGATCCCGTGGACGTGACGACCCTGGGTGTGTATCCCTTACCCTGGCTCGATCCGGGAACGAATTGGCCCGGATTCCCTTTCGCGACAACGGCCGAATACACCAGCTCGCCGCGTTTGACGGGTGCGGTGGCCCCGGTGTCGACGGCGGTGCCGACGCCGCGGCCGGAAACGATCTGATCCAGTGGACCGGACAGCGCGAGGCCACTGTATTCGGCGAAAGTACCCGAGAGATTGGCCGGCCCGCCGGCGCGCACGGTGATCGTGAGACCGGATGGCGCCGATTTGCTCGCGGGGCGGTAATACAGCGCGATGTCCCCGTGGCCATCCTGGAACGAAGTGCTGGCCGGCGCCCGGGTCCACGCCCCGTTGACGTTGTCCGACACCTGGACCTGGCCGGGCCCGTTCTGCTGGGCGAACCAGCCGACCAGCAGATCGCCGGACCGGACCGGTCTCGTGGTGAACGCGAGGGCGGGCACCTGGGCGTTCGTGCTGAACGCACTTCCCTGCACGTATGCCGGCGACGCGGCGCGCGCCACGCCCGGGGCAAACAACAGGAGACCAGCGACGATGGCGGTGGCCAGCAGGATTCCGCCGAATTTGCCACAGGTTGCGGGGCGTACGCGGCACGCGCGTCTGACCTTCAAGATAACTCCCTACGTGCAACGAACGGTGGTCATCACTGTGCGTATCGTTCTCCGGAACCGTCACGGTCTCGTCGCTGCATCCGCGCTCCGGACTGAGGCGGGGAAAACCGGGAAACCCGTTTTTCGCCACCCTCCACAAGGGACAGTTCAGTGTGCGCGACGTTCAGCCCGTTTCATTTCTGGGTATCGAGGACGACGCGGAAGCGGTCCTGGCCGGAGAGCGCTCGTAGGCTTTGGGGCGTCGGGCAGTGGCCGTACCTCGTTGTGGCTCGCCGAGGTGGCCGAGATGGCTGACGTCTTGGATGGCGACCAGCGCACCCGGCGCGGTAGACACCAAACGTGACATCAACTCGCGCGGGCAACTACGCGACGCCTCGGTCCGCTAAGCTTCCAGGTCAAGTTTGCCCCGACGACGAAGTTGGGAAGTTGAGCATGACCGAGAGCCGTGACGCCGCGCCCGAGGCGCCTGAGGGGGTGGACATCGAGCGGCCGTCCGCGGCCCGGGTGTACGACTGGTACCTCGGAGGCGATCAGAACTGGGCGATCGATCGCGAGTTCGGTAAGCGCGCGCTCGATCTGTTTCCGCCTGTCGCAGAGTTGTGCAGGCTGAACCGGGAGTTTCTCGGCCGTGCGGTGCGCGCCGCGGTGGCCGCCGGCATCCGCCAGTTCCTCGACCTGGGTTCCGGTGGTACTGGTGGGCCGCTGGAAAGGGCCCGCCTTCGGCGGGCACCTCGCCAGCGGCCCACCAGTACTACCGGGTTTGTTGACCTGACAGGGAATCAAGGCCTGCTGGGGCAGGTCGAAGGCCGCTCGGCCGGTGATGCCGGGGCCTGGCTGGCCGCCAGGACACAACAGTGGCGTGACGGCATCTCGACTGTGGCGATCGACATGTGCGCGGCCTACCGGGCCACCGTTGCCGAGCACTTACCGCACGCGAGGCTGGTGGTCGATCACTTCCACGTGGTCCAGCTGGCCAACCAGATGGTGAGTTCGGTACGGCGGCGGGTAACCGCGACACTGCGGGGACGCCGGGTCCGCAAGGACGACCCCGAATACGGGCTGCGCCGGCGCCTGCTGCGCAACCGGGAAGACCTCACCGTCGAGAAGTTCACCGACATGTGGAACCGCCTGGCCGACCTCGGCCAAGCCGGAGACGAGATCCTGACCGCCTGGATCGCCAAGGAAGAACTCCGCACGCTGCTGGCCCTGGCCCGGAAGGACGCCGACCGGCACCGGATTTCCCACCATCTCTGGGTTTTCTACCGCTGGTGCGCCGACACCGACATCACCGAACTACACCGCCTCGCCAGAACCATCCAGGCATGGTGGCCCGAGATCGAGGCATTCATTTTCACCGGCATCACCAACGCCGCCAGCGAGGGCGTCAACCGGCTCATCAAGCTCGAAGCCCGCAACGCCTTCGGCTTCCGCAACCCCACCAACCAACGCCTACGATCACGCTGCGCAACCACCCGCGCATCCCGGCGACGCACCAAGCCCGGCTAACTTCGAAGACCCCCCAAACCTCCTGATCAATGGCTTACCGGTCACCATGAAACCCGTTCACGCAAAGGTTCGGCGGGGCGGTTACCAGAGACCCTGAGAGTCGGTCCCAGTGGGTATCCGATGGCCCTGTGAGGTTGTTGTTCGTTGGTGTCAGCAGCGTGCCTGTGCCGGATACGCCCGCTCATGCGGATGACAGTGCAGTGCCGACCGTCAGAAGCTGACGACCTCATGCGAATATTAGGTCGATCCGATTGCCATCACCGGGCATCGTCTGCGCGCTCGGCGCCGCGAAATGCGTACTCGCGACCTGGCATTCGAATCTCGGACGAAGCGAGAGCCCCGTCGCCGGCGCGATAGGTTGCGGAATGCGTCGGCAGGGCGGCCCGGGGGCCGGCCTTCGCTTCGCGCGGGTTCGATCGGATCCCGGCTACCGCAACTGGTCGCGGCGGCGTGTCAGGTAGGCGGTCTCGGCGGTGTTGCCTGCCAGGTCGATGGCTTTGCCGTAGGCCGCGCGTGACTCCTGGCTGCGGCCCAGCCGGCGCAGCAGGTCGGCGCGGGTGGCGTGGTAGGCGTGATAGCCGGCCAACCTGTGATCAAGACGGTCGACGGCCGCGAGTGCCACGTCAGGGCCGTCGAGTTCGGCGAGGGCGATGGCCCGGTTGAGGGCGATGACCGGCGAGGGGTCGAGGCGGACGAGCTGGTCGTAGAGGGCGAGGACCTGTGACCAGTCGGTGTCGCGCATGTCGCGGGCGGAGGTGTGCACGGCGTTGATCGCGGCGAGGATCTGGTAGCGACCCGGAGTGACCCCTGCCGCGGCGGCAGCCAGTCGCTCGCGCACCAGCCGATGCCCCTCGGCGATCAGCTCCGCGTCCCAGGACCCGCGGTCCTGCTCGTCGAGCGGGACCAGGTCGCCACTCGCCGAAACCCGGGCGGTACGGCGGGCCTCGGTGAGCAGCATCAGCGCCAGCAGCCCGGCCACCTCACCGTCGGTCGGCAGGAGGGCACGGATCAGGCGGGTGAGCCGGATCGCCTCGGCCGTCAGGTCGGGACGGAGTGGATCGGTGTCGGGGCCGGTGGCCAGGTAGCCCTCGTTGAAAATGAGGAAGAGGACGGCGAGGACGCCGGAGACACGTGCCGGGAGATCATCCGCGGACGGCACCCGATAGGGGATGCGAGTCGCCTTGATCTTGGCCTTCGCGCGGGTGATCCGCTGCCCCATGGCGGTCTCCTGCACCAGGAAAGCGCGGGCGATCTCGGGCACGGTCAGACCGCCGACCATGCGCAGCGTCAGCGCCACGCGGGTCGGCATCGCGAGCGCAGGGTGACAGCAGGTGAAGATCAGCCGGAGTCGCTCGTCGTCGATGACGCCGACAGGCACAGACGGCACAGCCGGGTCGTCCCACAAGGTCTGAGCCTCCTTGTGCTTGTCGTCGCGCTTGCTTTCGCGCCGGATCCGGTCGATGGCCTTGCGGTTGGCGGTGGTGGTCAGCCAGGCGCCGGGGTTGGGCGGTAAGCCGTCGGCCGGCCACCGCTCCACGGCGGTCGCGAACGCCTCGGCGGCCGCCTCCTCGGCGATGTCGAGGTCACCGAATCGCTTCGTCAGGGCGGCGACCACCCGCGCCCACTCCTCGTGGTGGGCACGGGTGATCGCCGCCCGGATGTCGATCACGCTTCCAGGAACGGGCGCACCTCGACCTTGCGATTGCAGGCCTTCGACCCGTCGGCGGCGAGCTTGAGCGCGACATCGAGCTCGGGGGCCTCGATGATCCAGAAGCCGATGACGAACTCCTTCGACTCCAGGAACGGCCCATCGGTGATCACCGCGCCCTCGCCCCGGTTGTCGATGACGGTGGCATTGTCGGGAACGCCGAGCCCGCCTGCGAAGACCCAGTGGCCCTCGGCCTGGAGCCGGTCGTTGAACACGTCGATCGCAGCGTGCTCCTCGGAGGTGGCGTCGTCGCCCCTGTCGTGGATCACGGAAATCAGGTACTGTATCTGAAGATCATCTCCTATGGTGTCAAGACACTGTGGTTCACTGGTTGGGTGCTTCAGTCGGCGCGTACTGCGGGCGCCCGGCCGGCCGGTAGACCTGGATCGTTACGCCGTTTGCGTCGACTCGCGACTCGACCAGGTCGAGCGCAAGATCAGGGCCGGTCTCCGGGAACAATCGCGCGCCCTGGCCGAGAATCACCGGGACCACGATCAGAGTCATCTCGTCGACCAGATCGTTGGCCAGCAGCCACCGGGTCAGGGCGCCACTGCCGTGTACCTGCAGCTCACCCCCCGACTTGGCCTTCAGCTCTCGGACGGCGGCCGCGACGTCTCCGGACAGGACGGTGGTGCCCGACCATGCCGGATCGGTGAGCGTGGTCGACGCCACGTACTTGGGCTGTGTGTTCAACGCTCGCATGACGGGCTCCCAGCCAGGGACATCCCCGACCGTCAAGGACCCCCACGAGCCGGCGAACAACTCGTAGGTCCGCCGGCCGAGCAGGAACGCGTCGGCGCGCTGGTAGGTCTGGTTGATGAACCCGTGGGTCTCGTTGTCACCCTTCCCCAGGGCCCATCCGCCGCGCTCGAATCCGTTCCCGCGGTCCTCATCCGATGCGTGGCCGTTTCCCTGCATCACTCCGTCGATGGTGACCTGGGTCATGGTTGTGAGCTTCATGTTCGCGCTTCCTTTACTTGGTGCCAGCCCCTTGTGGGCGGCCTCACCCCTGCTACGAACACCACCGCCCCGATCCGACACCGCCTCCCGGATTTCTTTGAAGAACTTTCCGGGGCGCCGGTCGTCAGCGATCCGCCAGCCCGACAGTTACGCGGCGACCGCGCTCCACTTCCTCAAGCGCGCCCAGCGCGGACAAGCTCCAGGACCAGATCGACCGCGAAGACCCTGACTAGTCGTCCACACATTGCCGCCGCCGAGCGCACGCCGCGAAGCGGGATTCGAGTTGGTGTCCTGCTGGCCTCGTGGACGAAGGCCGCAGCCGCGACGGGCTCAACTCGCCGTCACTGCTCCGAGGTCGCCCATGAACTCAACCCAGACTCCTGGCCCGAACTGACCAAGAGCGATGTCCGCACAAACCTAGACGCATTCACTCATCCGGAGCACGCTCTACTCGCGCTGGCCCGGTATGACGGGCTGGACCTTCCAGATGCTCACTGCCGTCTCGTCACCCTTGACGGCAAGCCCGACGCTGCCCATCTGCAGGAACGATTCCTGGCCGATCGACTACGGGCACGCATCGCTCTGGAGGAACGGACCAGAACCCGCGTCGTTCAAGGCGCTGGCCGCTGTACCCGAGGCCCCTCTGACT
>NZ_DATELF010000171.1:0-175468 GCF_035276945.1 Amycolatopsis sp.
GACCCGGGTCGGCTACCGCAAGGACGAGGAAGGCCGCAGCATCCGGGTCTCGCGGCGCACCGGTAAGGACCTCTGACCGTCATGAGTGCACCCACCCGTGAGCTGCCCCGCGTGCTGGCCCGGTACCGCGAGGAGATCGTCCCCGAGCTCCAGCGGGGCTTCGGCTACGCCAACGTCATGCAGATCCCGCGGCTGACCAAGATCGTCGTCAACATGGGCGTCGGCGAGGCGACCCGCGACGCGAAGCTGATGGACGGCGCGGTCCGCGACCTGTCGGCCATCACCGGCCAGAAGCCGGCCGTCGTCCGGGCCCGCAAGTCCATCGCGCAGTTCAAGCTGCGCGAGGGCATGCCGATCGGCGCGAAGGTCACCCTCCGCAACGACCGCATGTGGGAGTTCCTGGACCGGCTGCTGACCATCGCGCTGCCGCGTATCCGTGACTTCCGTGGGCTTTCGCCAAAGCAGTTCGACGGCAACGGCAACTACACGTTCGGGCTCACCGAGCAGTCGATGTTCCACGAGATCAACCCGGACTCCATCGACCGCCCGCGCGGCATGGACGTCACGGTTGTCACCACCGCGACCAATGACGACGAGGGCCGCGCGCTGCTGCGCAAGCTCGGCTTCCCGTTCAAGGAGAACTGATGGCCAAGAAGGCTCTGATCGCCAAGGCGGCCCGCAAGCCGAAGTTCAAGGTGCGCGCGTACACCCGGTGCAACCGGTGTGGCCGGCCGCACTCGGTGTTCCGCAAGTTCGGACTCTGCCGCGTGTGCCTCCGTGAGATGGCGCACCGGGGCGAACTGCCCGGCGTCAGCAAGTCCAGCTGGTAATACTCCCAAATTCGCCACAGGCCCTCTCGGCGATTTCTGGGACACCCAGACCCGAGGTGAGAGGGAACCAGGCGAGAAAGGTTGACAGGTCACCATGACGATGACCGACCCGATCGCAGACTTCCTGACGCGTCTGCGCAACGCCAACTCGGCGTACCACGACGAGGTCGTGCTGCCCCACTCGAAGCTCAAGCAGAACATCGCGGACATCCTCAAGCGCGAGGGCTACATCGCGAGCTACCGCTCGGAGCCGGGTGAGAAGCACAAGAACCTGGTCGTCGAGCTGAAGTACGGCCGTAACCGTGAGCGCAGCATCGCCGGCCTGCGGCGGGTGTCCAAGCCCGGCCTGCGGGTGTACGCCAAGTCGACCGAGCTGCCCAGCGTCCTGGGCGGCCTCGGCATCGCGATCATCTCCACCTCCTCCGGTCTCCAGACCGACCGGCAGGCCAAGCGCAACGGAGTGGGCGGGGAAGTCCTCGCCTACGTCTGGTAAGGGAAGGGAGCACAGGCATGTCACGTATCGGAAAGCTGCCGATCCCCGTCCCTTCCGGGGTCGAGGTGACCATCGACGGCCAGCACGTCGAGGTGAAGGGCCCCAAGGGCACCCTGTCGCACACCGTGGCCGAGCCGATCAGGGTCGAGCGGGACGAGGACGGCACGCTGCAGGTCAGGCGGCCGAATGACGAGCGCGAGAGCAAGGCGCTGCACGGCCTGACCCGCACCCTCGTGCACAACCTGGTGGTCGGGGTCACCGACGGGTACGAGAAGAAGCTCGAGATCCACGGCGTCGGTTACCGCGTGCAGGCCAAGGGCAAGGACCTCGAGTTCGCGCTCGGTTACAGCCACCCGGTGCTGATCGAGGCGCCCGAAGGCATCACCTTCAAGGTGGAGACCCCGACGCGGTTCTCGGTGTCCGGCATCGACAAGCAGAAGGTCGGCCAGACGGCCGCGGTGATCCGTCGGCTGCGCCGTCCCGACCCGTACAAGGGCAAGGGGCTGCGCTACGAGGGTGAGCGCATCCGTCGCAAGGTCGGAAAGACGGGTAAGTGATCATGAGCGAGACGCAGGGCACATTTACGGCTCAGCCGTCGGCGAAGAAGCGGAAGCCGATCGGCAAGGACGTTTCGACCCGGCGCCGCGTCGCGAAGGCGCGCCGTCACTTCCGGCTTCGCAAGAAGGTCAGCGGGACCGAGCAGCGGCCCCGGCTGTCGGTGAAGCGCTCCTCGCGGCACATCTACGCCCAGTTGATCGACGACATCGCCGGCCACACCCTGGCCGCGGCGTCGACCATGGAGGCGGACGTGCGTGCGCTGGAGGGCGACAAGAAGGCCAAGTCCGCCAAGGTCGGCGAGCTTCTGGCCGCCCGCGCGAAGAACGCGGGCATCTCCAGCGTGGTGTTCGACCGCGGTGGCAACGACTACCACGGCCGGATCGCCGCGCTGGCCGACGCCGCCCGCGAGGCGGGGTTGGAGTTCTAGAAGATGCAGATTCGCGAGAACGGAAGGAACGCCTGATGCCGGGACGTACACGGCAATTCGGCGGCGGTCAGGGCGGTCAAGGCGGCCAGGGCGGTAACGACCGCGGCGACCGTCGTGAGCGCAGGGACCGTCGCGACAGTGGCCGTGGCGGGGCCGGCCAGGACAAGACCCCGCACCTCGAGCGCGTGGTGGCGATCAACCGCGTCGCCAAGGTGGTCAAGGGCGGCCGCCGGTTCAGCTTCACCGCACTGGTCGTCGTCGGGGACGGCGACGGGCAGGTCGGCGTCGGCTACGGCAAGGCCAAGGAGGTGCCCGCGGCGATCGCCAAGGGTGTCGAGGAGGCGAAGAAGAACTTCTTCCGCGTGCCTCGCATCGCCGGCACCATCCCGCACCCGATCCAGGGCGAGGACGCCGCCGGTGTGGTCCTGCTCCGTCCGGCCAGCGCCGGTACCGGTGTGATCGCCGGTGGCCCGGTGCGCGCGGTGCTGGAATGCGCGGGCGTGCACGACGTGCTGTCCAAGTCGCTCGGCAGTGACAACGCGATCAACATCGTGCACGCGACCGTGGCGGCACTCAAGGGCCTGCAGCGTCCCGAGGAGGTGGCGGCCCGCCGTGGCCTGCCGCTCGAGGACGTCGCGCCGGCCCGGATGCTGCGCCTGCGTGCGGGACAGGGAGTCTAGCGATGGCTCAGCTGAAGATCACCCAGGTGCGCAGCAAGATCGGCACCAAGCAGAACCACCGGGACACCCTGCGGACCCTCGGGCTGCGCAAGATCCGCCAGTCCGTGGTCCGGGAGGACACGCCCATGGTCCGTGGCCTCGTGCACACCGTGCGCCACCTGGTGGAAGTCGAGGAGGTCAGCCAATGACGGCCATCAAGATCCACCACCTGCGGCCCGCGCCCGGCGCGAAGACGGACAAGACCCGGGTCGGGCGTGGTGAAGGCTCCAAGGGTAAGACGGCCGGTCGCGGTACGAAGGGCACCAAGGCGCGCAAGAACGTGTCGCCGGCCTTCGAGGGTGGGCAGATGCCCATCCACATGCGGCTGCCGAAGCTGCGTGGCTTCAAGAACCGCTTCCGCACCGAGTACCAGCCGGTGAACGTGGGCGACATCGCCCGGGTGTTCGGCGACGGTGGCAAGGTCTCCAAGGAGGACCTCGCCGCGCGTGGCCTGGTCCGCAAGGGCAAGCTGGTGAAGGTTCTCGGCAACGGCGACGTCAACGGTGTCAAACTGGACGTCACCGCCGACGCCTTCTCCAACTCCGCCAAGGAGAAGCTCGAGGCGGCGGGCGGTTCGGTCGCCACCGCCTGACCACCGTGTTCCGAAACGGCTCGCCCGGCTCGCCCGGGCGGGCCGTTTCCGCGCGCAGGGGGGATCCTGTGTGCGGGTGCCCGGCCGTCGACTGTTAGAGTCGGCAAAACGCTTCGGGACAACTGTGCCCCGAAGCGTTGCTGGGTTGCCCAGTGACTACCCAGTTGCACTGTGTTCCCGCCGGTCACCCTGGCCGGCCCAGTCGATCGCCGACGAGGAGTCGGCGACGCCGAGGAGGTTCCCCGCGTGCTCAGCGCCTTCCGCTCGGCTTTCGCTACTCCGGACTTGCGCAAGAAGATCCTGTTCACGCTGCTGATCGTGGCCGTGTACCGGATCGGTGCGGTCACGCCGGCGCCCGGGGTGTCCTATCCCAACGTGCAGGCATGTAGTGCGCAGGCCGACCAGACGGGTGTCTATTCGCTGCTGAGTCTGTTCAGCGGCGGAGCGCTCCTGCAGCTGTCGATCTTCTCGACCGGCATCATGCCGTACATCACGGCGAGCATCATCATCCAGCTGCTCACCGTGGTGATCCCGCGGTTCGAGGAGCTGAAGAAGGAAGGCCAGGCGGGGCAGAACAAGCTGACCCAGTACACCCGGTACCTGACGATCGCGCTGGCGATCCTGCAGGCCACCGGGGTGGTCGCGCTCGCCGACCGCGGCACGCTGTTCCAGGGCTGCACCGAGTCGGTCATCCCGGACAACAGCATCTGGTCCCTGGCGGTCATCGTGATCACGATGACCGCGGGCACCGCGGTGATCATGTGGCTGGGTGAGCTGATCACCGAGCGGGGTGTCGGCAACGGCATGTCCGTGCTGATCTTCCTCAATATCGCCGCCCGGATCCCGGCGGAGGGCGCCAACATCATGAGCGGCCAGGGTGGCCTGGTGTTCGCCCTGGTGTGCGTGTTCGGCCTGGTGATCATCGCCAGCGTCATCTTCGTCGAGCAGGGCCAGCGCCGGATCCCGGTGCAGTACGCCAAGCGGATGATCGGCAGGCGGATGTACGGCGGCACCTCGACCTACCTGCCGATCAAGGTCAACCAGGCTGGTGTCATCCCGGTCATCTTCGCGTCTTCACTGCTGTATCTGCCGCAGCTGATCAGCCAGCTGATCGGCGGGTCGGGCAACACCGCGGGCTGGTACGTCTTCCTGCAGAACTACGTGATCAACCAGGGCAACTGGGTGCACGTCCTGCTGTACTTCGGCCTGATCATCTTCTTCACGTACTTCTACATCACGATCACGTTCAACGTGGACGAGCGCGCCGAGGAGATGAAGAAGTTCGGTGGCTTCATCCCCGGCATCCGTCCCGGCCGCCCGACCGCGGAGTACCTGAGTTTCGTGCTCGGCCGGATCACCCTGCCCGGATCGATCTACCTCGGCATCATCGCGATCCTGCCGAACTTCTTCCTGTCGATCACCCAGCAGGGGAACAACCAAAGCTTCCCGTTCGGTGGTACGGCTGTGCTGATCATGGTCGGTGTCGGCCTGGACACCGTGAAGCAGATCGAAAGCCAGCTCATGCAGCGCAACTACGAAGGGTTCCTCCGATGACGCGCCTGGTTCTTGTCGGCCCGCCTGGAGCGGGAAAGGGTACCCAGGCGGAGGCGCTGTCGGCGAAGCTGTCCGTGCCGCACATCTCGACCGGTGAGCTGTTCCGGGCGCATGTCGCACAGCAGACCCCGCTCGGGAAAGAAGCCAAGCGCTACCTCGACTCCGGTGAGCTGGTGCCCGACACCGTGACCAACGAGATGGTCCGTGAGCGGCTGACCGAGCCGGACGCCAAGGCCGGTTTCCTGCTCGACGGGTTCCCGCGCAACACGAAGCAGGCCGAGGTGCTCGAGAGCATCCTGGCCGAGCAGGGCACCAGCCTGAACGCGGTGATCCAGCTGTCGGTGCCCGAGGACGTCGTCGTGCAGCGGCTGATGTCGCGTGGCCGCTCGGACGACACCGAAGAGGTCATCCGCCGCCGCCAGCAGGTCTACCTGTCGGACACGGCCCCGCTGCTAAACCACTACGCCGACGTCCTGATCACCGTGGACGGGGTCGGGGAAGTCGACGAGGTCGCCTCCCGGGTGTTGAACGCACTGCGCGCCCGCGCGTGAGTCCTCGGTGCTGAACTTGTTGCGCCGCCGTCGCACGATCGAGGTCAAGTCGCCGGGCCAGCTGGAGGCGATGCGGGCCGCCGGGATCATCGTGGCCAAGACGCTCGCCCTGATCAGTGCGGCGGCCAAACCGGGCGTCAGCACGGCCGAACTGGACGCGCTCGCCGAGCAGACCATCCGCGACGCGGGGGCAGTGCCCTCCTTCAAGGGCTACCACGGCTTCCCGGCATCGATCTGCGCGTCGGTCAACGAGCAGATCGTGCACGGCATCCCGTCGCGCGGCGCGGTTCTCGCCGACGGCGACCTGATCTCGGTCGACTGCGGCGCCATCCTGGACGGCTGGCACGGAGACTCCGCGGTCACCCTGGCGGTCGGGTCGGTGGCGCTGGAGGACCTGGCGCTGTCGAAGGCGACGAAGAACGCGATGTGGGCCGGGGTGAAGGCCGCGGTCCCGGGCGGCAGGCTCACCGACATCTCGCACGCGGTGGAGACGGCGGCCACCCAGGCGGGCGACTTCGGCCAGATCATCGAGTACGGCGGGCACGGCATCGGCCGGGAGATGCACATGGAGCCGTTCCTGCCGAACGTCGGGAAGCCCGGCAAGGGGCCCCGGCTCGAGGTCGGCGTGACGCTGGCGATCGAGCCGATGCTGACCAGGGGCACGAACAAGACCGTCGAGCTGGACGACGGCTGGACCGTCATCACCGCGGACGGGTCGCGGGCGGCCCACTGGGAACACACGGTAGCGATCACCGCCGACGGCCCCTGGGTCCTTACCGAACCGGCCCAGTAGTAGCGGCTACCACACCTCACCCCGGGTTTCGGTGCACGACACGGCGTGCGTACACTGTCAAGCTGGCGTACTCATCACGCCGAGTCCAGCGCGCTCGTGAATTCTCGCGTCTTTGGAGTCGGGGTGGGGTGTGTGCGCCGAACCACGCTGGAAGCCAGACGCTGCTCAACCAACCACGAAACGCGGAGGGACATGGCTAAGAAGGACGGGGCCATCGAGGTCGAGGGTCGCGTGGTCGAGCCACTCCCCAACGCGATGTTTCGAGTCGAGTTGGAGAACGGCCACAAGGTCCTGGCGCACATCAGCGGCAAGATGCGGCAACACTACATCCGTATCCTGCCTGAGGACCGGGTCGTCGTGGAGCTCTCGCCCTACGACTTGTCCCGTGGCCGGATCGTCTACCGCTACAAGTGACGACGGCGAGCAACGGATCAAGAGACAAGTGGCGGACCTCGAGGGGCGGCAGGATGCCGCCGCTGAGCGCGCCGCCGCCAAAGAGAAAGAGCAGGAGACGTGAAGGTTCAGCCTAGCGTCAAGAAGATCTGCGACAAGTGCAAGGTGATCCGCCGGCACGGCCGGATCATGGTGATCTGCGAGAACCTGCGGCACAAGCAGCGTCAGGGCTGATCACCGGCCAGCAGAGCTGACTGACCGGACAACCTCCCCGTACCTGCCGGACCGGTAACGGTCCGGTCCCACCCCCGGATTCCAGGCCGGGGCCGGGATGCCCGGCCGCGTAAGCGGCGGGCGACGACAGCGAGTCGGTCCCGGAACCGGGCGGGGAGCACACCTGGAGCGACAAGGAAACCAGAAGGAGCACTACTCGCCATGGCACGACTCGCCGGCGTCGACCTTCCCCGCGAGAAGCGGCTGGAGATCGCGCTGACCTACATCTACGGCATCGGCCGTACCCGTTCCAAGGAGACCATCGCCGCGACGGCGCTGAGCCCGGACGCCCGGGTCAGGGACCTGACCGACGACGACCTCGTCAAACTGCGGGACTACATCGAAGACAACTTCAAGGTCGAGGGTGACCTTCGCCGCGAGGTGAACGCCGACATCCGGCGCAAGATCGAGATCGGCTGTTACGAGGGCCTTCGCTGGCGTCGCGGGCTGCCCGTCCGTGGCCAGCGGACCAAGACCAACGCCCGTACCCGCAAGGGGCCGAAGAAGACGGTCGCCGGCAAGAAGAAGGCTGGCAAGAAATGAGCGTCCAGGGCAAGAAGGTCGTCCTGGGCGGGCAGCGCCTGGCCCGGACCTCGTGCGTATCGCCCAAGGCGCTCTATGCCCGGCCCATGGCCCTTCGCAACCTGTACACCGACGCCGGCACGCTGATCCGGCGCGGCCAGCGCGAAGCCAGGGAAAACGCCACCGCGGCCGCCCGCGACAACGACCCGCGTTAACGAGGAGAACCACCCACACATGCCACCCAAGTCACGTACCGCCGGGGCCAAGAAGGTCCGGCGGAAGGAAAAGAAGAACATCGCGCACGGCCACGCGCACATCAAGAGCACGTTCAACAACACGATCGTGTCGATCACCGACCCCACCGGCGCGGTGATCTCGTGGGCGTCCTCCGGCCACGTCGGCTTCAAGGGCTCGCGGAAGTCCACTCCGTTCGCCGCCCAGATGGCCGCGGAGAACGCCGCCCGCAAGGCCGCCGAGCACGGCATGAAGAAGGTCGACGTGTTCGTCAAGGGCCCGGGTTCCGGCCGCGAGACGGCGATCCGCTCGCTGCAGGCCGCCGGCCTCGAGGTTGGCACGATCCAGGACGTGACCCCGCAGCCGCACAACGGTTGCCGCCCGCCCAAGCGGCGCCGGGTCTGAGGAACGGGGAGGAGTAAGCACAGATGGCTCGTTACACCGGCCCCGCGACCCGTATCTCGCGGCGTCTCAAGGTTGACCTCATCGGCGGCGACCAGGCTTTCGAGCGCCGCCCGTACCCGCCCGGCCAGCACGGCCGCGGCCGGGTCAAGGAGAGCGAGTACCTGCTCCAGTTGCAGGAGAAGCAGAAGGCCCGCCACACCTACGGCGTTCTGGAGCGGCAGTTCAGCCGCTACTACAAGGAAGCCGCGCGGCGCACCGGCAAGACCGGTGAGAACCTGCTGCAGATCCTGGAGTCCCGGCTGGACAACGTGATCTACCGCGCGGGCATCGCCCGCACCCGCCGCCAGGCCCGCCAGCTGGTCAGCCACGGGCACTTCCTGGTCAACGGCCAGAAGGTGAACATCCCCAGCTACCAGGTGAACAAGTGGGACATCATCGACGTGCGGCCGAAGTCGCTGTCGACGCTGCCGTTCGTCGCCGCCAAGGAGTCCTTCGGTGACCGGCCGATCCCGGCTTGGCTGCAGGTCGTGCCGTCCAACCTGCGGGTCCTCGTGCACCAGCTCCCGGAGCGGGCGCAGATCGAGGTTCCGGTGCAGGAACAGCTGATCGTCGAGTTCTACTCGAAGTGATCGACCGCGGGGGCGGGCCGGATGCCCGTCCCCGCCGCGCCACACCTTTCGGCGTCATATGGCGGGCGCCGGCAGGAAAGGAAGAAAGAAAGTGCTGATTTCCCAGCGACCGGCCCTGTCCGAGGAGCCGATCAACGAGACGCGGTCCCGCTTCACCATCGAGCCGCTGGAGCCGGGCTTCGGCTACACGCTCGGCAACTCGCTGCGGCGGACCCTGCTGTCGTCCATTCCGGGGGCGGCCGTGACCAGCATCCGCATCGACGGCGTGCTGCACGAGTTCACCACCGTCCCGGGGGTGAAGGAAGACGTCACCGACATCATCCTGAACCTCAAGGAGCTGGTCGTGTCCTCCGAGGAGGACGAGCCGGTCACCATGTACCTGCGCAAGCAGGGGCCCGGCGAGGTCACCGCCGCGGACATCGTGCCGCCGGCCGGGGTCACCGTGCACAACCCGGATCTGCACATCGCCTCGCTGAACGGCAAGGGCAAGCTGGAGATCGAGCTGGTCGTCGAGCGCGGCCGTGGGTACGTGCCGGCGCTGCAGAACAAGCAGGCGGGTGCGGAGATCGGCCGGATCCCGGTCGACTCGATCTACTCGCCGGTGCTCAAGGTCACCTACAAGGTCGAGGCGACCCGTGTCGAGCAGCGCACCGACTTCGACAAGCTGATCCTGGACGTCGAGACCAAGCCGTCGATCACGCCGCGGGACGCGGTCGCGTCGGCCGGTAAGACGCTGGTGGAGCTGTTCGGCCTCGCTCGCGAGCTGAACGTCGACGCCGAGGGCATCGAGATCGGCCCGTCGCCCCAGGAGGCGGACACCATCGCCGCCTACGCGATGCCGATCGAGGATCTGGATCTGACCGTCCGGTCGTACAACTGCCTCAAGCGTGAGGGTATCCACACCGTGGGCGAGCTGGTTTCGCGCAGCGAAGCTGACCTGCTCGACATCCGCAACTTCGGCGCGAAGTCGATCGACGAGGTGAAGCTGAAGCTGGTCGGCCTCGGTCTTTCGCTCAAGGACAGCCCGCCCGGGTTCGACCCGACCGCGGCCGCCGTCAGCTACGACGGCGAAAGCTGGTCCGAGAGCGTCGACGGGATTTCGGACAATGGCCACGACGACGGCCAGGACTACGCGGAGACCGAGCAGCTCTAGGCCGCCTACACGCGGCAAGCATTCGATGAGGAGAAGTAATGCCCACCCCCACGAAGGGCCCCCGCCTCGGCGGCTCGCCGGCCCATGAGCGGCTGATCCTGGCGAACCTCGCCACGTCGCTGTTCGAGTACGGCAAGATCACCACGACCGAGGCCAAGGCCCGCCGGGTGCGCCCGCTCGCCGAGAAGCTGATCACCAAGGCGAAGCGTGGCGACCTGCACAACCGGCGGCAGATCATGCGTGTCATCCGCGACAAGGACGTGGTGCACAAGCTGATCGCCGAGATCGGCCCGCACTTCGAGGACCGCAACGGTGGTTACCTCCGGATCACCAAGACGCTGCCGCGCAAGGGCGACAACGCCCCGATGGCGGTGATCGAGCTGGTGGCCGAGAAGACCGTGACCGCGGAAGCCGAGAAGGCGCGTGGCACCCGGTTCGCCAAGGACGAGGCTGCTGCCGAGACCCAGACCGAGGCCGAAGCCGAAGCTGCTGCCGAGACCGAGACCGAGGAGGTCGCCGAGGCCGCGGAGTCCGACCAGGACACCGAGGCTCCCGTGTCGGCGACCACCGACGCCACGGCGGAGCCCGCCGAGGGTGCGGAGGACGCTTCCGCGGCCGAGTCCAAGAAGGACGAGTCCTGATTGGATAGTCCCGTCGACGAGCCCGTCGCGCCCTCCGGGGACGGCGGGCTCGTTCGTCTTCGCCTGGACGTCAGCTACGACGGCACGGACTTTTCCGGCTGGGCCCGCCAGCCTGGCCGGCGTACGGTCCAAGGCCTGCTCGAGGACGCTCTTGCCAAGCAGCCGCCCGGGGTGTCGGTGCCGCGTTCCGTCGTGGTCGCCGGTCGCACGGATGCCGGCGTTCATGCCGCCGGGCAGGTCGTGCATGTCGACGTGGTCGTGGGCGAGCAGGGCGTGCCGGAGCTGGCCCGAATGTGCCGGCGGTGGAACCGGTACCTGCCGCCGGATGTGCGCGTGCTCGATGCCCGCGTCATGCCGCCGGGTTTCGACGCCAGGTTCTCCGCGGTTCGGCGGCATTACCGGTACCGGGTGTCCGACGCGCCCTGGGGGGTGGATCCCTTACGCCGTCGCGACACCCTGGCGTGGGGGCGTTCCCTGTCGATCCCGGCGATGAACGAGGCGTCCGCGGCGTTGCTCGGGCTCCAGGACTTCGCGGCTTTCTGCAAGCGGCGGGAGGGTAGCACGACGATCCGCGAGCTGCAGCGCTTCACCTGGCACCGGCAGGACGATCACCTCATCGAGGCCGAGGTCTCCGCCGACGCCTTCTGCCATTCGATGGTGCGCAGCCTGGTCGGCGCCCTGCTCCAGGTCGGAGACGGCAGGCGGGACGCCGTCTGGCCCGCGCAGCTGCTGCGAACCGGTGCCCGCCACAGCCATGTGGCACCCCCGCACGCCCTGACCCTGGTGGCCGTCGACTACCCGCCCGACGCCGAACTCGCCGCCCGCGCCGACACAACCCGCGCGCTCCGCCTACCCTGACCGCGCGTGTCCCGCGCTCCTGTCGTGCGTGGTGTCCCAAATTCCCGGTGTGCGAGTTCGACGTTCTGGCGTGTAGGGCGCGGACCGGAAAATACCCCGACCACGACGGCGGTCGTGGGTGTGCGGGACCGTCCCCGGTCTTGTGGGCATGGTGCGGGGATGCGGTTTGGGTTCTGACCAGGCCTGCCAGCCCTCGCACGCGGAAGGCGGCGTTGATCGCGGCGATCAGCCGGGCCGGGTCACGCACGTCGTCCTCGAATGACGATCCACCCGCTCCGACGGAGGTCCTCCTCCCGATCGGCACCACGTTCCCACCGGCTTTCGTGGGCCGCGTAGCCGTCGTACTCGACCGCGATTCGCAGCTCCGGCCAGGCGAAATCGAGCCGGTCGAGCTCGCGCCCGGAGATGTCGAGAATCTTGAACTGCTGTGCCGGACCCGTCCTCCATCGCCACCGCGCAGCGCGTACTCACTGAGAACACGGCGAAGCTGGGTACGGGTACGGCCCCGTAACCGCAACGACTCCATGTGACGACGTTGTCGCATTCCGCCAGGAGCGTCGGGCGTTCGGGAAATCTGTGGATAAGTTGTGGATAACCGCGCGGCGAATGTGGAACTCAGGCGCGCGGAATAGGGGACTCGCGCGCGCCGAAGGCCCGACTCGCGTGTCGCCAAAGGCCGACTCACCCGTCGCCAAAGGCCGACTCGCGGGTCGCCGGTGGGGGACTCGCGAGTCCTCGGGGTCAGTCGCCGCGGCGGATGGGGCCCAGCAGTTGCTGCTCCTTCTGGGTGGTGACCAGGCGCAGCGGGCGCCACAGGTTCTGGCCAAGGGCGACCATTTGGTCGTCCTTGAGCGTGGTGAGCTGGCGCATCATCTGCGGAGGCAGGCGCCAGATGCGCGCGGCCAGTTCGGCCTGCCCGACGGGCAGCCGCTGCATCAGCACGATGTCCGCGGCGTTGGCGATCGTGGTCGCCTGCGGATGCAGGTACGGCAGTACGTAGACCGTCGTCTGCCAGGGCGACCGCGGCGGGAACAGATCCTGCGGGGTCGGCCCTCCGTCCGTGACGACGAGCAGTGGCGCGTCCTCGGACGGCCGGGGCAGTTCGACCGGCGAGAGCCGCCGGATCTGCACCAGCGGGGAGGGCCGCCCGTTGGGCTGGCTTCCGGCCGCCTTGGGCAGCGATTGCCAGGCCGCCGGCCGTCCGGTCGCGATGACCAACCAGGCCCCGACGGCCATCGCCCGCAGCGCCACCTGCCGGGCCAGGTAGAGCCCGCCGACCAGCACGATCCTGGTTGGCGTCGAACACAGCGCGGAGATCGTCAGCGGTTCGCCCTTCAGCCCGGACCCGACCACGATGCCGCCGCGGTCGCCGGACGGGCTGATCGCGTCCAGGAGGGTGGGGTCCACGGTGAACTCCGGGGCTACCCCGTTGTTCCGCCCAGGGTCACGTAGCCGCAAACTCACGCTGCCCCCTCCGCGATTTCGCGCGCGATCGCGATCGGGCCGACAGGGCACTCCTCGAGAACCTGAGTCACATGATCGAGAAGGGTGCGCCGCCGAGAACTGGGACGCGCCTGGTGGTCACCTTGGCGGCCGCGGCCTGCCAGAAGACTGTTCACGCGGTGCCTCCGATCGGCATAGTGGCCGCGAGTCCCTCGACCTGCAGGCCGCGCAGCGGCGTGAGGGAGACGCCGGCACGGTCGGCAAGGGTGCTGAGGCGGTCGTCGGCGCCGTCGAGTTCGCGGGGGTTGCGGGCGCTCAGCCTGACCACGCCGCGAAGCCCGATCTGGCCCTCGTCGTCGGACGGGGAGATCGACATGGCGATTGTCGCGGAGAGTGCGCGGACGCTGGTCAGCGCGTTGAGCGTGGTGCTGATCTTGCCCTTCGGCCAGCCGGTGATGGCGTAACTGGCGTGCCCGATGCCCGCCGCGGTCACGCTCGTCCAGTTCTCCTTCATCGTCACCCGGGCGCTGTTGCCGGTGACCGCGGTGAGTTCGGCCGCCGAAATGCCGGCGCGCAGCAACTCGTCCGGGTCGAGTGGCCTCGTCGGCACCCCGCGCGACTCGAGCGCGTTGCGCACGCGGGACAGCGCGCCGATCAGGGCCCGATGCGCCCCGACGACACCGCCGCCGCGCTCCCTGATCGCGGCGGGGCAGCGGCGGGGGTCGAGCCGGATGGCCACCCAGGTCGTCCTCCGGGCCGCGGCCGGCAGCGGGCCGAGGACCTCGAGGTAAGAGCTGAGCGCGGGCGACTCGGCGGGCAGCGCGGCGCTGCCCGGGTAGGTGTGCCAGATCATCTGGATCGAATCGAGGACCACCCCGCGGTCCTCCAGGCAGGGCGCGAGCGACGACAGCGGCAGGCTCGGCGCGCCGGCGGCCTGGGTGATCAGCGCCGGTGCCGGCTCGACCAGCAGGACGGCGGTCCACGTGCCCTCGTGCCAGGCCAGGCCGACCTCCTGGCGTTCGTGGTCGATCCCGTGTGCCACCACGAGGTCCGGCACCACCAGCCGCAGGAGGCTGACACGGCCGTCCTCGGGGCCGGTAACGGCGTCGTTCTCCTTCGCGATGGGCTCGGTGGTGGGCGGCGGTGGCGGCGTCGCCAGCCGGTCGTGCGTCCGGAACGAGTAGCGCAGGGTGAGCCCGATCCACTGGGTGAACCACTTCCCGCGCCAGCGCAGGATGGCGATGATCAGCGTCGCGCCCAGCACGCCGACGCCGACGTAGAGCAGGTGCTTGTCGATCGCGAGCAGGATGAGCCCGATCGCCAGCCCGACCTCGAGGACGACGAGGTTGGCGACCGGCAGCGGGCCGAGGCTTGCCCCGAGCGTTCGCCGCCGCGCCGGAGGTGCCACGGGTGGCGGAGCCGGTTCGGACGGCTGGGATGCGGAGGGGCGTCCGGGTCCGCCTGGCCCTCCGGGTCCACCCGGTCCGCCTGGCCCGCGTGGTCCGGTGGGGCCTCCCGGTCCGCCTGCCGGACCCCCTGGCCTGCCCTGACGGGGTGGTGGTCCACCCGGGCGTCCCCTTGGCGGCGGTCCGCCTGGGCCGCCTGGGCGTGGAGGAGTGGTGACGGACATCCGCGCGTTCTCTTCCCCTCGTGCGTACTGCGTGCCTGGACAGCGGCTGGGCCGGAGTTTGAAAGAAACCCGCGCTGGCCGGGTACCGGTACCGCTATCCTGCGAAACCGTACCGCGACTCGGGGAGCTGTAGGTCGAGAATGCCATCAACGCCGACAACAAAGTCTCAGGTCCAGGCATACCGGTTCGTGCTGAAGCGCATGCAGTCCGCGCTGGTCCGGCGCGACTCGGTGATGCTGCACGATCCCATGCGCAGCCATGGGCGGGCGACCATCGTCGGGTTCCTGCTCGGCATGCTGGGCGTGGTCGGCTTCGTGGTGTACGGCCTGCTCAGCCCGTCTCCGGGGGTGCCGGACAGCGGGATCGTCATCGGCAAGACCTCCGGCCAGATCTATGTGGTTTCGGGCACCCCGAAGACGTTGACGCCCACCTTCAACCTCGCGTCCGCGAGGCTGCTGCTGATGTCACAGCAGCAGGGTGGGGGAGCGCAGGTCTCCGACCCGACCGTGGTGCCCGACGACTCGCTCAAGGACCTCCCGCGCGGCCGGCGTACGGGCATCGTGGACGGCCCGCAGCTGCTGCCGACGGCAGGTCAGCGGATCTCCGACAACTGGTCCGTCTGCGACAACCTCGTGATCAACCCTCAACTGCCGGACTCGGTCAAGCTGGCGCAGGCGAAGCGGGAGACGACGGTGCTCGCCGGGGTGCCGAGCCTGGGCACCGAGCTCGCTCCGGAGCAGGCCATCTACGCGGTGGGGGAGAACAAGAAGCGGTACCTCATCTACCGGCGGCCCGCCGATCCCAACGACCCGACCTCGAACAACACGGTGCGGGCCGAGGTCAATACGGCCGACACCGCGGTCACGACGGCCTTCAACCTCAGCGCGGCCACCCCCCGGCCGGTTTCGATCGGTCTGCTCAACTCGATTCCGCCGGAACAACCGCTGGCCGTGCCGAACATCCTGGGCAAGGGTGGGGCCACGCGTTTTCCCACACTCACGACGGCGGGTTTGACCGTCGGCAGTGCTTTCGCGGCGACCAGCACGGGGGCTCCCGACTACTACATCCTGTTGCAGAACGGGATCCAGAAGGTGTCGGAGGGCGTGGCCAAGATGCTCTTCGCCGCGCAGTCGTCCAGTTCCCGGAACGAAATTCCCAAGGTGGGCCTGGACAAGATCACTTCGGTCCCGGTGATCCAGCCCACTGACCCCGCCGCAGTACCGGTGAGCAAGATGCCGGCGGTGACGCCGACCGTGCTCGACCCGCTGCAGTACCCCACCGCGTGCCTCGGGTGGAGCGTGGTCAACAACCAGCCGCACACCGCGTTCTTCGTGGGCTCGAAGCTGCCGACGCCGGATGGGAAGGCCCCGCTCGACATCGGCGAGCCGGGCCCGAAGGGGAAGATCGAGCATTTCTACATGCCGACCGGCAGGGCGGCCGTGGTCCAGTCCGCGACGGGTGCGGACAGCTTCAACAGGGGTCCGCTCAGCTTGATCAGCGACAGCGGCACGGTGTACGGGATCCCGGATGTCAACACGGCGAAGGGGCTCGGGCTCTACGACCCGTTGCCCCGGCCGGCTCCGGACGTGATCATCGGGCTCTTGCCGACGGGCGCTTCCCTGAACGTGGCCGACGCGCAGCGGAGTTACGACAACATCGAGGTCCTGCCGGACAACGGCAGGAACGTGAACCAGGCGGCCCAGAACAGCCAGGTGCCTGCCTCGAGCTCCTCCGGTTCCTCCGGCAACTGAAGCCCCGACACGAAGGGCCCCTTTGGTAGGAACCAAAGGGGCCCTTTTGCCGGGCGAGGAAATCAGGCGGGACGATTTCGCCGAATGGTCCGGACCACGAACAAAGTGACGAGCAGGACGACGAGGCCTCCGCCGGTGCCGGCGAGTGCCACGATCGCCGGGGTCCAGTCCTTGTGCGCGGCGGGCGGCAGTCCGGACGGCAACTGCTTGGCCGCGGCGGGCGCCACCCCTTCCTCCGCCGGGACGATCGCGGTGAGCGCGGCGACCGGGTTCACCACGCCGTATCCGATGTACTGGTCACGGCCGCCCGGGGCGCCGGGGTGCTGGGCGGTCACTTCGATCCGCCGCATCACCTGGCGCGCGTTGAGGTTCGGGAACTGCTGGCGCACCAGCACCGCCAGGCCGGCCACGTAGGGCGCCGCGAAGCTGGTGCCCTGGATCGGTCCCGGTTTGCCGCCCTCGACCACCTGGTTGGCCAGTTCGGTCGAGCCCACGTCGGCCGGGTCCAGTGAGGTGATGTTCGTGCCGGGCGCCGCCACGCTGACCCACGGTCCGTGCACGCTGAACGGCGCGACCGAGCCGTCTTCCTGGATGGCGGCCACCGAAAGCACGTCGTCGGCGAACCAGGGCGGGCTGACGATCGACCGTGGCTTGTTCGCGTCGTCGTTCTGCTTGCAGGTTTCCGACGTGTTGCCCGCGGCGGCCACCACGACGATGTTCTTCTGCTCGACCGCGAAGTGGACGGCGGCCTGCAGTGCCCGTTCCTGCGGCGACATGGGGATGTCGGCGGACCGGCAGTTGTCGATCGACATGTTGATCACGGCGATGTCCCCGCGGTTGGCGGCATGCACCACCGCCTGGGCCAGCGTGTTCAGGTTGCCCGCCCCGTCGCCCTGCTCCCGGCTGCCCTGCTTGGCGCCGGACTGCTGGTCCTGGGTGGCGTAGTTCTGGCTCGTCTGGCGGATCGAGATGATCTTGGCGTCCGGTGCGACACCCTTGAACCCGATGTTGGGCGGGGTGTCCGCGGCGATGATGCCGGCCACCTCGGTGCCGTGCCCGTCGCAGTCCTGGGTTCCGTTGTCGGGGTGCACGTAGTCGCCGCCACCGTCGACGTTCAGGTACGCGTGCTTGGTCACCCCGGTGTCGATGACGGCGACGGTGAGCCCGCCACCCACACTGCCTTTGCCGGCCTGGACCAGTTTCTGGGCCTGCTCGATCTGGAGGTAGGACTGCCCCCACGGGCGGTCCTGGATCTTGATGTTGCTGTTGGGGTCGCGCTGGACGCAGTCCTTCTTCTTGTCGTACTGCTTGTCCGGCTGGCCAGGGTCGTTGGGCAGCAACGACATGTTCACCGGTGGCGGCGCCCAGCTGAGGTCCGAGCCGGTCTGGGCGGCGGCGGTCAGCGGGCTGAACGCACCGAGCGACGCGCTGAGCAGCACGGCCGCGGTTCGGGTGTGCAGACCGGCCGGGCGGGTGCGGTTGGCCCTCATGAGCTGAAGGAGACGTGCCGGAGCGTGGTGTAGAGGTCCATGACGGCGAGTGCCAGCGGCAGCACCGTCGCGATGCAGATGGCCTCGAACACCTCCACGGACCGGCGCAGCGGTGGTGAGAACCGCTGGTTCGGGAAGATCACGCCGACCACGAGAGCTCCCGCGGCGACCAGCACCAGCACGCCGAACACCCAGAGCAGGCGGCCGGCGGGGTTCTGGGAGAACAGCCAGCCGATCAGGATGCCCGCGGCCGAGACCATCCCGGTGGTCAGCAGCGCGACGGCCTGTGCGCCGTTGGCGTAGGAGCGGGCACGCAGCAGCAGCACGAGCGTGGTGATTACCGCGGTGATGATGCCGAACACCTTCGGCGAGGTGGCCGTGATGATCGCGGCGATCGCCGTGGCGCTGCCGCAGCCGATCAGCAGGCCGGTCATGTAGCTGTGCGCGATGGAGGTCCGGCGCTCGATGGCGGTGTAGTCCGGGAAGGAGTCGTCCTCCTTGAGTTCCTCGGCGGTACCCGGCACGTGCGGCAACGGCAGCTTGGCCAGCCAGATGGTGGCCCTGGGCAGGAACGAGATCGCGGCCAGCGAGACCGCCGCGGTGCCGGCGGCGATGCCGGGCGCGGGATGCGCGATGAGGGTCGCGACGGTGAACGCGAGCACCCCGATGACCCCGGCGGTGGCGGCGGCGATGAAGGTCGTGATGCCGGTGCCCATGATCATGATGGCCACCGCCGCGACGATCACCACCAGCCCGCTGCCGAGCAGCAGGTTGGCCCGGATGGTCAGGCCCGGGACCACGGAGAACCCGGCGACGAAGGCGAACGGCAGCCCACCCGCGGCGGCGATCAGGACGCCGGTCGCCTCCGCCTGGTATGCCTTGGCCAGGGTCGCGCCCACGGCGATGCACGCGATCGTGGCGACGCCCGCGGCCAGCGCGGCGGCCAGTCCGTTGCCGCCGAACATCGGACCGCCCATGAACAGGGCGAACGCGGCGACGATCAGCGCCAGTCCGCCGGCGATATGGCCGATGCGGCGGGCGGTTTCCTTGGTCCAGGGGCGGAAGCTGCCCGGTTCGGCGTCGGCGATCGCGTCCACGACGTCGTCGTAGAGCGGTGGCGGCGGGTTCTCGTTGCGCCGCCGCAGCTGGAGCAGTTCGCCGTCGACGACGCCGAGCGAGGCCAGGGTGCGGCTGGGGTCGAGCGGCGCGTCGCCCAGTTTCGCCAGCACCCAGCCACCATGCCGCGCACCGCCGTCGGGGGTGGCCTCTCTCGCCATCTCGAGGAGCATCGGCAGCAGGTCGGCCACCGCGACGTCCGCGGGCAGCGCCACGTCGATCCTGGTGCGTGGTGCGACCACCGTCACCCTGCTGAATACCGTTGTGCCCGTAGCCACCGGCTGGCCCCCTGCCTGTTCGAGAATGGTGCAGGCTACTTATACCGAACTCGCCATGGCGGTAGGTGCCGGTCCTCGAAAATTCCGCTGCTCTTACCCTCTGCGGGCAGGTGATTCGCTAACGTGTGAGCCACCCCTGGGCTCACATGGGGGCGTTGCCGAGATCGAATGAGGGGTCCTTTCGGTGAGCACGCTGCAGTTCAAGAAGTCGCCACGGATGGCTGCGCCGCGTCCACCGGGGGGCGAGGTTCATCTGGAGCCGCCACCCGAGGTGCCCAGGACGATCCCCGGCAACATCGTGCAGAAGGTGCTGCCGGTGGTCATGGTGGTGGCCACGCTCGGCATGGTCGTCGTGATGTTCACCAGCGGCGGTGCGGCCGCGCGCAACCCGACCTTCCTGATGTTCCCACTCATGATGATCATGTCGATGGGCGGCATGTTCGCCGGTGGCGGCCGGAGCGGGGGCGCCAAGAAGGCGGAGATGAACGAGGACCGCAAGGACTACCTGCGCTACCTCGGCCAGATGCGGGACAGGGCCCGCGAGGCGATGGCCGACCAGCGGGCCGCGCTGGAATGGGTGCACCCGGACCCGCAGGCGCTGTGGTCGCTGGCCTCCAGCCGCCGGATGTGGGAGCGCAGGCAGAACGACTCGGACTTCCTGCACCTGCGGGTCGGCCGCAGCTCGCACCGGCTGGCCACGCGCCTGGTGCCGCCGCAGACCGGTCCGGTCGACGAGCTGGAGCCGATCGCCACCCTGGCACTGCGGCGGTTCGTCCGCGCGCATTCGATCGTGCCGGACCTGCCCACCCAGATCACGCTGCGCGGGTTCGCCGCGGTCAGCCTGTCCGGCGACCGCACGCTTACCCGTGGCCTTACCCGCGCGTTGCTGGCACAGCTGGTCACCTTCCACAGCTGTGACGACGTGCTCATCGCGGTGGCCACGGCCGGCCGGGCCAAGGCCGAGTGGGAGTGGGCCAAGTGGCTGCCGCACGTCCAGCACCCCGAGTTGTCCGACGGGATCGGGCAGCTGCGGATGATGGCGGGTTCGCTGGCGCAGATCGAGCAGTTCCTCGACGCCGAGCTGCGTGAGCGGCCGCGGTTCTCGCGCAACGCCACGCCCAGCCCGGACCAGCCGCACATCGTGATCGTCATCGATGACGCCGAGGTCACCCGCGAGGAGCAGATCATCCTCGAGGAGGGCCTGGTCGGGGTGACCCTGATCGACCTGTCCGACTCGCTGGGCAACCTGCCCGCCCGCCGTGGCCTGCGGCTGGTGGTGGAGAAGACGCGGGTCGGCGCGCGCAGCGCCAGCGGCATCGAATGGTTCGGCAAGCCCGACTCCCTCAGCGCGGTCGAGGCGGAGGCGCTGGCCCGCAAGTTGTCGCCCTACCGCGCGGGTGTCGCCGCGCAGGAGGCCGGGGACGACGAGCCGCTGCTGGCGAACCCGACCCTGCTCGAACTGCTGGGCATCCCGGGCGACCCGATGACCTTCGACGTGCAGCAGGCGTGGCGGCCACGGCCGGTCCGTGACAAGTACCGGGTGCCGTTCGGCATCGGTGAGCACGGGCAGCCGGTCGAGCTGGACATCAAGGAGGCGGCGGAAGAGGGCATGGGTCCGCACGGCCTGTGCATCGGGGCGACCGGTTCCGGTAAGTCGGAGTTCCTGCGCACCCTGGTGCTCGGCCTGCTGGCCACGCATTCCAGCACGACCCTGAACATGATCCTGGTCGACTTCAAGGGTGGTGCGACCTTCCTCGGTCTGGACAAGGCGCCGCACGTGGCGGCGACGATCACCAACCTGGCCGGCGACCTCAGCCTGGTCGACCGGATGAAGGACGCCATCGCCGGTGAGGTGGCGCGGCGGCAGGAAGTGCTGGCCAAGGGCAACTACAAGAACGTCTGGGACTACGAGAAGGCCCGTGAGAACGGCGCCGACCTCGACCCGCTGCCCGCGCTGTTCATCTGCATCGACGAGTTCTCCGAGATGCTCACCGCCAAGCCCGACTTCATCGACATCTTCCTGCAGATCGGCCGGGTCGGCCGGTCGCTGCAGATGCACATGCTGCTCGCTTCGCAGCGGCTGGAAGAGGGCAAGCTGCGTGGTCTGGACACCTTCCTGTCCTACCGGATCGGTTTGAAGACGTTCTCCGCGGCGGAGTCGCGGGCGGCGATCGGCGTGCCCGACGCGTTCGAGCTGCCACCGATCCCGGGCTCGGGGTACCTGGGCACGCAGGGCGGTGGACTGGTCCGGTTCAAGGCGGCCTACGTGTCCGGCCCGTACCGGCCGGCCGGGATGAAGGCGGCGGGGCCGGTGGCCAACGTGGTCCGCGCCGACAAGCGGCCGCAGCTGTTCGTGCCGGACTTCGTGGAGCTGCCGCCGGAGCCGGAACCCGAGCCGCAGCCGGTCGCGCAGGTTCAGGAGAAGGAGGAGAGCGGCAACGAACCCACCGAGCTGGAGGTCATGGTCGAGCGGTTCGTCGGCCAGGGCCCGCCCGCGCACGAGGTGTGGTTGCCGCCACTGAACGAGCCGAACTCGCTGGACACGTTGCTGCCGAACCTCAACCCGACCGAGGACCGCGGCCTGTCGCCGGTGGGTTTCTTCGGCAACGGCAAGCTGCAGGTGCCGGTCGGCATCGTGGACCGGCCATTCGAGCAGCGGCGTGATCCGTTGTGGGCGGACTTCTCCGGCGCGGCCGGGCACGGCGTGGTGGTCGGCGGTACCCAGTCGGGTAAGTCCACCCTGCTGCGGACGCTGATCATGTCCATGACGCTGGCCAACACCCCGGAGGAGGTGCAGTTCTACTGCATCGACCTCGGTGGTGGCACGCTCGCCGGGCTTTCCGAGCTGCCGCACGTCGGTGGTGTCGCGGTGGCCCGGCGTGAGCCGGACAAGGCGCGGCGGATCGTGGCCGAGCTGAACACCCTGGCCAACGAGCGGGAAGGCCTGTTCGGCGCGCTGGGCGTCGACTCGATCACCGACTTCCGCAACCGCAAGCGGCGTGGCGAGATCAGCCCGGAGCAGGACCCGTTCGGCGACGCGTTCCTGGTCGTGGACGGCTGGCGCGCGATCCGCGACGACTTCGAGGAGCTGGAGCCGCAGATCACCGCACTGGCCCAGCGGGGTCTGGCCTACGGTGTGCACGTGATCATCTCGGCGACCCGGTGGGCGGACATCCGCCCGGCGATCAAGGACGTCCTGGGCACCCGGTTCGAGCTGCGGCTGGGTGATCCGAGCGAGTCCGACATCGACCGCCGGGTCGCGGTGAACGTGCCCGAAGGCCGTCCCGGGCGCGGTCTGACCAGGGAGCGGCTGCACATGCTCACCGGCCTGCCGAGGATCGACGGGGTCAGCGACCCGGAGACGGTGGGTGCCGGGGTCGCGGACGCGGTCGCCAAGATCAAGGCCGCGTGGCAGGGGCGGATCGCGCCGCAGGTACGCCTGCTGCCGGAGGTGATCACCTACGACGAGGTGCTGTCCATGGACAAGCAGCGCCACACCAGGCTGGTCCCCATCGGGATCAACGAGGACGAGCTGGCGCCGGTCTACCTGGACTTCGACGCCGACCCGCACTTCATCGCCTTCGCCGACGGCGAATCGGGCAAGACGAACCTGCTGCGGCAGATCGCCCGGGGCATCACCGAGCGGTACAGCGCGAAGGAAGGTGTCATCGTGCTCGTCGACTACCGGCGCACGATGCTCGGCTTCGTGCAGGAACCGCACCTGCTGGGCTACGCGGTGTCGGCCAACCAGCTGGACGGCATGATGAAGGACATCGCGGGCTCGATGACCCGGCGGCTGCCCGGCCCGGACGTGACGCAGGAGCAGCTGCGCAACCGGTCCTGGTGGAAGGGGCCGGAGCTGTTCATCCTGGTCGACGACTACGACCTGGTCGCCACCCAGACGTCCAACCCGCTCAAGCCGCTGTCGGAGTTCCTGGCCCAGGCCAAGGACGTCGGCCTGCACATGATCGTGGCGCGGCGGACCGGCGGTGCGTCCAGGGCCGCCTATGACCCGATCATCGGCAAGCTGAGGGAGATCGCGGCGCCGGGCATCGTGATGAACGGCAGCAAGGACGAGGGTCAGCTCCTGGGTAACGTCAAGCCGGGCCCGATGCCACCGGGCCGGGGCAACTTCGTCAGCCGCAAGGTCGGCAAGCAGCTGACGCAGGTGTCGTGGATCCAGCCGGAGTGAGCGGAGCGTGACGTTTCGGGTCGCAATCGACTTCGGGACCTCGAGTACCTGTGTGGTCGCGGCCAGGAACGGACGCGACCCGCAGGTCGTGGTCATCGACGGGCAACCGCTGATGTCCTCGGCGGTCTACGCCGCGTCCGACGGCACCCTGTTCGTCGGCCAGGAGGCCGAGCGGCAGGCGGCGATGGACCCGTCCCGGTACGAACCGAACCCGAAGCGGCGGATCGACGAGGGCGAGCTGCTGCTGGGCGACTCGGTGCTGAGGGTGACCGATGTCGTGCATGCGGTGCTCGCCAGGGCGGTGTCCGAAGCGCGCAGGCTGGCCGGCAACGCCGAGGTCGACCTGCTCGTGCTCACCCATCCCGCCGACTGGGGCGCGGTCCGCACCCGGCTGCTCCGGCAGGCCGCCGGCGGGCTGGCGCGGGAGGTCACCCTGGTGCCGGAACCGGTCGCGGCGGCGGTGTTCCACGCCACCACCTTCGCGCCCACGGAGGTGGTCGGCGACCGGACCGTGGAGCTGTCCAACCGGCCGGGGGAGACGCTGGCCGTGCTCGACCTCGGCGGTGGGACCGTGGACGTGAGCGTGGTCAGCAGACCACCGGCCACGCCGGGCAGGAGAACGGGTTTCCAGGTGCTGGCCACCCGGGGCGATCCCAGCTTCGGCGGCGCCGATGTGGACCAGGCCCTGCTCGAACATGTCGGCGGTCTGGTGTCGGCGGCCGACCCGGACGCGTGGCGCCAGCTCGTCGAGGGCCGGGAACTGGCTGACCGGCGTCGGCGGCGGGTGCTGCGGCAGGACGTGTGCGGCGCGAAGGAGACCTTGTCGCGGCACGCCTACACGGATGTGCCGATGCCGCCGCCGTTCGCCGACGCCCACGTCACCCGAGAAGATCTGGAGCGGCTCATCCAGGCGCCGCTCAGCCGTGCGGTGGAGCTCACCTGTGCCGCGATCGAGGAGGCCGGGCTGCGGCCGAAGCAGCTCACCGCGATCTTCCTGGTCGGCGGCTCGAGCCGGATCCCGATGATCTCCCGGCTGGTGCACGAGCGCACCGGGGTCGTGCCGACCACGCTCGACCAGCCGGAGACGGTGGTCGCGCGCGGCGCGCTGCTCGCGGTCGCGCCCGCCCGGGCGCCCCAGCAGCTTGGCGAGCGCCGCACCGAGTTCGTCCGCGCCCCCAGCGCTCCCCGCCCGGCCTTCGCCCCCCGTCCGCGGGCTCCGCGCCCGGCCGTCGCTCCCCCGGCCGTGAGTCCGCCGCCACGGCCGCCCACGCCGCCGCAAGGAATGCGGACGGTGGCCATGAAGGTGCCGGGGCGCCGGTCTCGCCGGCTGCCCTGGTTGATCGGCGGGGCGGTGCTGCTGGTCGCGGCGGCGGTCGCCGGGACGCTGATCCTGCTTCATCGGGGCGACTCGGCACAGTCGGGCAAGGTCATCGCGCAGTACCACTACACCTTCACCGTTCCCGTGGACTGGGCACAGACCGGGGGCCGCCCGGAATTCCGGGAGACCTTGATCAAGCCGGCCGATCAGCCCAAGGGCGATGACGCCATCGTGGTTCAGGAGGCTTCCCTGACCATCGACGCTACGGCCGATCGCGCGCGGTGGGTCAATTCGTTGAAGGGCGAGGTAGCCAGTCAGGGCTCGCAGTATTCGGGTTTCAATGCCGAAGCCGGCTTTGCCGGGCGCGAAGTCGTCTATTACCGGCAAGCCGGGCAGGCGGGGACTATCGACTGGTACGCCTTCGCCGCCGGCAACGTCCAGGTCAATATCGGATGCCAGTACGCCACGCAGGCGGGCAGGGACCGGGTGGCCGCGGCTTGCGAGCAGGTCGTGCGCGGTGTCCAGATCGCACCGTGAATACGCTTTCGCAAATAGCCAGGTCAGCGCGGCTTTGGGGGACCGTTGCCCAGGTAGGCGTTCACTCTCGCAACTACTTGGGGACAATCCGGGACATGGGGGAACCGGCCATGGCAAGGTTTCCGTCGTAGGGCCGTACGAACAAACGAGTTCGGCCACCACCACTAACGAAGGGGGTAGCTCCTCATGGCAGGCGGTTTTACAGGGACACCGGCCGATTTCGCCGACGCCCACCAGAAGGTCAACAACACCAAGCAGGAGATGGACTCTCAGCTGAACAAGCTGCGGAGCGAGATCGAGGCCACCCGTGACGGCTGGCAGGGTCCCGCCGCGCTGGTGTTCAACCAGGTGATGGAGGCCTTCAACGAGAAGTCGGTGAAGCTGAACCAGGCGCTCGAGCACATCGCCGAGATGCTCAAGTCCTCCGGTGTCCAGTACGACACCCAGGAGCAGGACGTCAACTCGCAGCTCAGTGGCCTGCAGCAGGCCCTTGAAGGTCTGTAAGCCATCATCACCGCCAAGCTTCTTTGACGAAAACGGAGGGAACCAATGTCCGACGCGATCAAGGTCAGTTACGCGACAATCGAGGAGGCGGCCAGCGCCTGCAAGACGGCCGGTGGTCAGGTCGAGTCCCTGTTCGAAAACCTCAAGTCGCAGATCGCCCCGCTCACCGGGAGCTGGACGGGTGAAGCGCAGACGGCGTGGCAGCAGCGCCAGGACGAGTGGAACCGGGCGCTCGAGGAATTGAACGCGCTCCTCGCGCGTATCGCCACGGCCCTGCCGCAGATCTCGGAGGCGTACCAGAGCACCGACCAGGGCATCACCAAGATGTTCGGTGGCTGAGTGCCTACCGCGAAAGTGCCCCATCTCGGATTTGAGGTGGGGCACTTTCCGTTGTGGACTACCGGGGCGCGCCCACCTCGAACTGCGCCTGTTCGTTGAGCACCCGGATGGTCACCTTCTTCGGCTGTCCGCCGACCAGTGCCGAGCATTCGAACGTAATACCGGTCTTGACCGGTTGACGAGACGGACACTGGACGTTTCGCACGTCACTTTCCCCGAAATCCTCGCGCAGTACCTTCACCACACCGTCCTGTATGGACCGCTGGTCGAGAGTGTCGCCGGAGAACACGCCGGAGCGCCAGGCGGCGACTCCGCCGCCGGCCAGCACCACCAGCACCACGGCGCCGATGATCCACGGCTTCCCGCTCCGCTTCCGCTTGCCTCCGCCGAACGCGTCGAATCCGCGGTAAACGCTTGCTGGCTCCGCCGTCCGGGGATGCGACCCCCAGACCCCGCCCCCGGGTGGGGGTTGCCACGCGCCGGGCTGTTGCCACTGCGGCGCGGGCGTCTGCCATGGCGGCGGGGGGCCGGCGGGGTGGGGCTGGGATCCGGCGGCCTGCCGGGGCCCGGTCGGCGGCCACCATCCGGGCTGCTGGCTCGGGGGCTGGGTCATCGCGGTCACCGCCCCTGGAGTTCGCCCATGCGGGCGTAGAAGTCGCTGACCGCCGCGCTGTCCGTCAGCGCGGTGACCTCGGACGCGGCCGGCACCTTCGGCAGGTCGTTGTCCGTCGGTACCCCGTCGAGCCGGTAGTGGATGTTGATCTCCAGTTGATGGCCGTCGCCGTCGATCCTGCCGGACATCTTCAAATCGGTGAGCTTCCCGTCGGCATCCAGGGTGATCTTGGTCTGCAGTGGCCGGCTCTTCATCGAGGCGTCGAACTGGCTGGAGATCGAGTCGGGGAACACGATGACCCGGTTGTCGAGGAAGGCGCTGAGGGTGACCTCCGCGGTGAGCTCCACCGCGCCGCCGGGGAGGCTGTTCGCGCTCTTGGCCGCCTTGCCACCATCGACCTTGCCACCATCGATAGAGTCGGACACCGCCTGAAGCATCTTGCAGACGTCCTGCGCGCCGGACCAGTAGCACTCGTTCAGGTCTCCGGCGGTGTAGGGCGTGGAGACCCAGTGCGTGGGCGCGAGGCTGGCGTAGACGGGTCCGAGTAGCAGGTATTCGACCGGGCTGTTCGCCGGATGGTAGGAGTCGAGGTACTCGTTGGAATCCAGATTCGAGTGGTTCTTCGACAGCCGGGCAGGTGGGTCGCCGAGCTGGATGGCGGTGATCGTGCTGTTGATCTTCCTGCTGTCGAAGCGGGCGAAGGTGTCCTGCACGCTCTTGCGCGCCGCGTTGCCGTTGAACTGCCCGGCGAGGGACTTGAGCTTGTCCGCGAACTTGGCGCTCACATAGGCGGCCGCCTCGTCGCCGTTGGGCACGGCGGTGCCCGCCTTGGCGCTGCCGCACGCCGTCGCGGCAAGGCTGAGACACGCCAGTAGCGCGGTTAGCCTGGTTCGGGCGCGCGGACGTGCCAAGATTGGTTCCCAGCTCACGCGCGTCACCCTAGTATGAGGATCACCAGGGGACCCCCGCTTTGCGGGCCTTCGGAGCGGGCGGGTATCTTCGTAACTCGTTGTGCGTTGCGGCGCGTCCGGCGTTAGGCCCGCACACGACCCCACAAGCGATGTTGACGACGAGGTAGACCCTTGCCCACGTACAGCCCCAAGCCTGGCGATATCACCCGTGCCTGGCACGTGATCGATGCCGAGGATGTCGTGCTCGGCCGGCTCGCGACCGAGGTCGCCACGCTGCTGCGCGGCAAGCACAAGCCGACGTTCGCCCCGCACACCGACACCGGTGACTTCGTCATCATCGTGAACGCCGAGAAGGTCGCGCTCACCGGTAACAAGCGCGAGCAGAAGTTCGCCTACCGGCACAGCGGCTACCCCGGTGGTCTGCGTAAGCGCTCGTTCGGCGAGCTGCTGGAGACCCGGCCCGAGCGACTGCTGGAGAAGGTCGTCAAGGGCATGCTGCCGAAGAACAAGCTCGGCCGCGCCCAGGCCAAGAAGCTCAAGGTCTACGCCGGCCCGCAGCACCCGCACGCCGCGCAGCAGCCGCAGCCGTACCAGATCAGCAAGATCGCGCAGGTCGCCCAGTGAGTGAGGAAACGTTCGTGACCAGCACCGAGACTGAGACCGAGGTCGAGGCCGTCGACGGTGTCGCGGCGACCAGCGAGACGCCGGCCGCCCCCAAGCCGTCGCGTGCCGCCGGTGGCTCGGCCCAGACCGTCGGCCGCCGCAAGGAGGCCGTCGTCCGCGTCCGGCTCGTTCCCGGCACCGGCCAGTTCAAGCTCAACGGCCGCAGCCTCGAGGAGTACTTCCCGAACAAGGTCCACCAGCAGCTCATCCGTGAGCCACTGGTGACCGTGGAGAAGCCCGAGGCGTTCGACGTCTTCGGCAACCTCAAGGGCGGCGGCACCTCCGGCCAGGCCGGCGCGCTGCGCCTGGCGATCGCCCGCGCGCTCGTCGAGGTCGACGCCGACGACCGTCCCGCGCTCAAGAAGGCCGGCTTCCTCACCCGGGACGCCCGTGCCACCGAGCGCAAGAAGTACGGTCTCAAGAAGGCCCGCAAGGCTCCGCAGTACAGCAAGCGCTGATCAGCTAGTCTCAGCAGAAGGCGCCCATCCGCCGGATGGGCGCCTTCTGCTTTCTCCGACACGGCCCGGGGGCAAGCCCCCAGCTACGGTCGTGGCGGGTGGCCGCTAGGTTGGCGTGACCATGCGCATCCTCGCGAGAGGGCGCGGAATCGCAACGAACACTGGAGAGGATGAGATGGCTCGCCTGTTCGGCACCGACGGCGTTCGTGGCCTCGCCAATGGGGATCTGACCCCGGAGCTGGCGTTGTCCGTCGCGGCCAGCGCCGCCCGCGTGCTCGCCGCGCGTGATCGTTCGCACCGGCCGGTGGCCGTGGTCGGCCGGGATCCGCGGGCCAGCGGCGAGATGTTGGAGGCGGCCGTCGTGGCCGGGCTCGCTTCGGCGGGCGCGGACGTGCTGCGGGTCGGGGTGCAGCCGACCCCCGCGGTCGCGTACCTGGTCGCCACGCTGGGCGCCGATCTCGGCGTGATGATCTCCGCCTCGCACAATCCGATGCCGGACAACGGGATCAAGCTCTTCGCGGCCGGTGGCCACAAGCTTCCCGACGGCATCGAGGACGAGATCGAAGCGGGCCTGACCGCCGGTGCAGCGCGCCCGACCGCCGCCGGAATCGGCCGCGTTTCCGACGTCGACGACGCGGTGGACCGCTATTCCGAGCACCTGCTCGCGGCCACCCCGCATCCGTTGACGGGCCTGCGCATCGTCGTCGACTGCGCGAACGGAGCGGCTTTCCTCGCCGCGCCGGAGGTGTACCGGAAGGCGGGCGCCGAGGTCATCGCGATCCACGCCGAGCCGGACGGGATCAATATCAACGAGGGCTGCGGCTCGACCCATCTCGACCAGCTCCAGGCCGCGGTGGCCGAACACCGCGCTGATCTCGGTGTCGCGCACGACGGCGACGCGGACCGGTGCCTTGCCGTCGACGCGTCCGGCGCGGTGGTCGACGGTGACCAGATCATGGCAGTGCTGGCGCTCGCCATGGCCGAGTCGGGTGAGTTGACCCATGACACGCTGGTAACCACGGTGATGAGCAACCTCGGACTCCACCTGGCGATGCGTGAGCACGGCGTGCGGCTGCGCACCACCGCGGTCGGCGACCGGTACGTGCTCGAGGAGTTGCGCGCCGGTGGGTACGCGCTGGGCGGCGAGCAGTCGGGGCATGTCGTGTTCCCGGCTCTGGCCACCACCGGCGACGGCCTGCTCACCGCGTTGCGCCTGATGAGCCGGGTGGCCGAAACCGGGAAGCCGCTGGCGGAACTGGCCGCGGTGATGCGGCGGCTGCCGCAGGTACTGGTGAACGTGCGGGTCGCCGACAAGACCGCGGTCGTGGAGTCGGAGGCGGTCCGCGACGCGGTGGACGCCGTGGAGACCAAGCTCGGCGGGAAGGGCCGGGTGCTGCTCCGGCCGTCCGGGACCGAGCAGCTGGTGCGGGTGATGGTCGAGGCGCCCACGGAGGACATCGCGCAGGACGCCGCCGACCGGCTGGCCGACGTGGTCTCGACCATTTCGTAGCCGCGGCGGCCCGTCGTCACGCTCAACCCGCCGGGTCCGGGCCAGTGGGGCGGCCGGCCTCAAAACCCCTACTGTCCGCGCTGAACCACGACCGCCCGCTCGAGACCGTGAAAAACGGGATGCCCTTTCCATCGGACGTCTTGGACGGTGTGCTCACCGGACAGGGCTCGGGCGAGTGCCGGTAACGCGGTTTCCGCTTCGGCCAGCGCGATCGCGGTGCCAGGGCAGGCGTGCGGGCCGAGACCGAACGCCGGTCCCATCCCGGGGCCCAGCCGCACGGCCACCTTTCGTCCGGCCGGGACGGCGAGACCGGGCAGCTCCGTGGGCTCGGCCGCGCGGCGCATCACGAGTCTGGCCGGGGCGATCTCGTCGGCCAGGCGGCGGACGATCGGCATGGGCGGGGTCTTTCGCAGCCCGGTCGCGAGCTCGGCGTCGGTGGCCAGGCGTAGTCCAGCGAGCGCGAGGAAGTTGAGCGAGTTCTCGTAGGCCGCGTGCGCGAGCATGACCGGCGTGACCAGGGCTTGGTCCCCGGTGATCTCGCCCGTCGTGGCTGCTTCCCGCAGGACGGAGAGGCCGCCGCCCGGCACCGGTTCGGCTCTCACGAAGAAGGTGGCGAGCCGGAAGGCGGCCGTGTCGGCGCCGGCTGTTCCGAACCAGACGTCGAGGTTCGAGGTGACGGCCTCGATGTCGGCGAGGACCGCGCCGGTGATCGGCTGCCGGGCACCGAGGAGCGCGGCCATGACCGCGGCGGCCACCGGCCTGGCGAAGTCGGCGGCGAGATCGAACTCATCACGTTCGGCAAGTTCGGCCACCAGGCTCTCGATCTGGCCCAGGAGCGGCCCGGAAAGTGGTTCCAGGCCGGCGATGATCCGGCGGACCACCATGCGGAGGCGGGAGTGCGCTTGCCCGTCCATGAAGAGCAGGTTCGCGGTTTGCGGTTCGGGGCTGGGATTCGAACTCAGGTTCCGCAGGGCCTCGGCGCACGCCTTGCGGCCGCTCACCACCGTGACGTCTGGCTCCGGGAAGGCCACCGCGCCAACGTACAATGCGGACCGGTGAAGGGGGCAAGGTGAACGCGCTCGCGGCCGAAATCAAGGGAATCGTGTGTGAGTTGCTCGCGCTCGATCCCACGGAAGTCGACGAGTCGACGCCGTTCGACGAGTTCGGCATGAGCTCGACCATGCGCGTGCGCCTGCTGGCGACCGTCGAAACCCACTTCGACGTGCTGCTGGACATCGACCAGCTTTATCGGCTTACCGACCTGCGCGGGGTCGAGGCGGTGGTCTCGGAAGCGCTTGAGCGGCGCGCGGCCGAGCGACCTTGACCGGACCATTTGGGTATGCAAAGCGGGCAAAGCCGCTGCGTGCCAGGGTAGGTGCTCGGTAGATTCGGTGCGGATGCGACGGCACGGACGGGTGGTTTGGCGCGTCTGAGGGACAGGCAACCCGGTACCGCGGACGAAGGGGGCGGCGACCATGTCGGGCGCTGGCTATGCGACAAGCAGTGAATCGATGATGCGGGCGCAGGCGCGTCTGGAGCAGGCTGCCGACGCGCCGGTGCAGGAAGCGTCGAAGGTCGCGCCGACCAAGCTGGCGGCGGGGGACTTCGGCGACGGGCACCAGACGCATTTCGACGGGTACAAGGCGGGCTTCGACGAGATCGCCGCCGCGATGAAGGGATTCTCCACGGCGTTGACCAATCTCGGCGGGGGTATCGGTAGCGCGGGCAAGAGCTACCAGGCGGCCGAGAGCGACACCGCCGCGGCTACTCGGCGGGCTGGTGCCTGATGCCGTCCCAGAAAGAGATCCAGGCCGTCCTCGACAGCCAGTACGTCCCCCAGGAAAAGAAGGACCGCCTGATGCAGGCGCTTCTTTTCGGCGATATGCAGAGCGCTTATGACGACGCCAAGGCCGACATGGACGCCGGTCTGGCACAGGAGAAACAGGCCACCGACGCCAGGGACAAGGCGAAGACGACGCTGGACGGAACATCTCCGCCGGCCGCGGGCGGCACCGGTGCCCAGAATTCCAACGAACTGCTCGACCAGGGAAAGCCGGCCTGCGACTTCCTGTGTCAGTGGATCGACCAGATCTGGAACAAGCGGCCGTCCGGCGGCACGCTCGACTACATGAAGGAGATCTGGGGCCGGTACAACCGGGACCGGAACATCAATTTCGGAAAACTTTTCGCCGATGCCGACGACCTGACCAGCGCGCACAAGGTCAACGACGACACGATGGCCAAGGCCAAGACCGAACTCGACACCTTGTTCGGGGAATGGAAGGGGCAGGGCGCGAACGCGGCGCGGGTCAAGTTCGAAGAGACCATCCAGCCGGACCACAAGAAACTGCAGGACCAGATCGACGGCGCGGCCAAGCTCGTTCCGCAGACCGCGACCGCGGTGTTCAACGCGGTGAAGACCAAGGTCGACTCGGTGCTCGGCCTGTACCGGACGACGGTCGCCCAGGCGACGCTGGAAACGGCGAACAAGGTCATCAAGATCGCTCGCAAGGAAACCGACGAAAAGTCCGATCTGCTTGATGTGGCGCACTGGGTCGACAGTTGCTGCGGCAGTAATCTTTATGAGCGACTGCAGGATGACGACTGCGGGCTGAACGACGAGAACCGGGACTACGCCTACGACCTCTGCGCCAAATGGGTCGCGGGTTCGTTCACGCCGGAGTTCCAGGGTCTCATCGACGCGTTCGACAACTACTGCGAAACCGCGCACACCACCGTCGAGCAGCAACTGGGTGCCCTTTCCGACTACATGAAGGGCTACCACAACGAATTCACCGAATCGGCCCAGACCGGTGATCCATCGACCAGGCCGTCCGGGGACGGGGGCACCGGCAACGGTGGCGGTGGCGGCACCGGCGGTGGGGGGAGCGGCGGTGGCGGTGGCGCCATGCCGAGCGGAGGCGGCGGCTCGATGCCTTCCACGCCCACCCCCGGCACCCAGGACCCGGCGGCGGTCGCCGAGGCGGCGAAGAAGGAGGCCGAGCAGGGCACCAACCCGCTCACGGGTAAGCCGCTCGAGATCAACCCGGAGACAGGCGAGCCGTACCCGATCGACCCGAAGACCGGAGAAGCGATCAAGGACTCCGGCCAACCGGAGACGGTGACAGTCCAGCAGGGCGACAACAAGATCGAGATGTCCGAGCCGGACAAGCAGGGCAAGATGGACATCAAGGTCGACGACGGGCACGGCAACGCCAAGGACTACAAGCTGGACTGGGGCGACGGCAAGACCGGCCAGGACGGCGCCCCCGCGGATCCCGCTCACCAGACCGGCGAGAAGACCTACACCCCCGGCCCCGACGGCAAGATCCACATCGAGGACGGCAACCTCAAGATCACCGCGGAACGCCCGCAGGGTCCCGACGGTCCCACCGTGGTCACCGTCGACGACGGCACGGGCAAGCCGACGACGTACACCCTCGGCGGGGACGACGCCAAGACGGCGGGGACGGCGACACCTGGTCAGCCCGTTCAGGGGGCGACCACCGGACCCGAGCACGCCGCGGGGGCCCCCACAGCGCAGCAGAGCAGTGGATTCACCGCGCCCGGCGGGATCGACATCGACCACCCCGCCGACCCCGCGGCGTCGGCCACGGGCGGCGCCGCGGCCCAGCCCGCGGTCGCGATGGCCGATGGCACCGTGCCCGGCGCGGCCGGTGCCGAACCGGTTGCCGCCGGGACCGACACAGGGCAGACCACTCCCGCCAATGCCACGGGCGGTTTCTTCTCCGACAGCCACGCGGGCGGACTGTTCTCCGACCCCGGGACCGGCGCGGCCGGCGGCGACTCGGGCTTCCTCGGTGACGCCGGGTCGCTGCAAGCGGGCCCGCAAACGGGCGTCGACCAGTCCGCGCATGCGGCCGCGGTCGGGGTCGCCCCGTCCCCGAACGACCCGGCGAGCCACCAGGCCGCCCTCGGCGCGAGCGGCTTCGGCGCCGCCACGTCCGGGTCCGGCGGCATGGGCATGATGAGCGGCATGATGGGTGGGATGGGCGGCATGGGCGCGGGAGGCGGTGGCGAGGACACCGAACGCGGTTCGCGGGCCTACCGCGTGGACGGCGGCATCTTCAACACCAGTGGGGCGGGCGGCCGGATCAGCGGTTCGCTCGACGACGAAGGAGACCGGGAGGTCCGGCTTTGAGCGCGGACGAGAGGCTTCGCCGGGCGCTGGACACGATCGAGTCCGCGGCCCGTGAGCAGCGGGACCGGCGGGAGCTCACCGAACGCCGGCTGGCGGAGACCGAGGCGAAGGCCAAGGCGGCGTTCCAGAAGGAAGTCGACTCGGCGGTGCGCTACGCCGACCACATGGCGGAGCTGAACCGGCGCAAGAAGGAAGCCGGGGGCTGGGCGACGGAGAAGACGCTGGCGACGAAGGACAACGTGATGGGCTTCGGGATCGAGGAGGACGAGCCGAAGCACCACGAGCCGAAGTTCCCGCAGAGCAACGCGCACGAGCGGACGGAGTCCACGGCGGCGCCGGCGCCTCGCCGCGGCCGTCACTCCCGCCGTGACGAGGAGTTCGACGACGAGGACTTCTCCAACAACACCTGGCTGAACTGAGCCGCTCGTTGCTTCGCGAGTTCGCGCGACCGCGATCGGGTCCTGCCGTGTCGGGTCGCGCCGTGCCGCTGCCCCCGATCGGGAAAAAGCACGGTCGGCTCGGCAGCCGCGGGTTGACGTAAAAGCGTGTCAGGCAGCCGCGGTGGGGTCGAACGTGATGGCCGCGTGCCTGACACCGGAGTCCAGCAGCGGGTGGTAGGTGGTCGTTCCGGTGAGGTGGGTGAGGAAGAACGCGGTGAACAGCGCGCGCACCAGGCGCTGGGTGCCGAAACGTGGCTTGCCGTGCAGCAGTCGCTGACTCCAGTGGCGGCCCTCGGTGACGGCCAGGTGGGACGACTTCCCGAGCGTCCGCAGTTGCACCGGACCGGCCCACGCCTTCGCGATCGCCTCGGCGTTGCCGGCCGCGGGGGCGACGAGATCGCCTTCGGCGGCCAGGTGCAGTCCTGGGATGGCGAGCGTGCGGGCGGCCTCGGTGGCGGGCGGGATGGTCTGCGCCGCGGCCACCGTGGCGACCGCCTTGACCCGCTGTTTCCCGCTCGCCGCGGCGAGCACGGCGGCGCCGCCACCGGTGGAGTGGCCGGCCAGGCCGAGCTTGCCCCGGTCGACGCTGATGGCCCCGGGGCCGAGCCGGACCCCGGTGACCACGTCGAGCGTCGTGCACAGGTCGGCGGCGAAGAGCCGGTGTGAGGGCAGGGGGCCACGCTGCGTGGCGGGCGCGGCGGCGACGATGCCCCAGCTCGCGAGGTGGTGCAGCAGGCCACGGTAGCGTCCTGGCGGCTGGAGCCAGCCGTGGCCGAACGCGACCGCGGGCAGGCCCCGGCCCGTGGCCGGGGTGAACACGACGCCCGGCAGGCCGGCCAGCGCGAGGTCGCCGCGCAGCACTTCGTGGGGGCCGGGATGCGTCAGTTCGTCGAGCAGCGCCTTGGGCTTGCTGGCCATGCGGAAGAGCATAGACGTGGGGGCGCTCGGTCCTGGCGGGGGAACTCGGCCGCCGCGAACGCCGAACTCGGGCGTCGCGAAGGTGGAACTCGGGTGCCGGGAGAGGGGGACTCGCCGGTTAGGCTGTGCGGCCGTGTGCGGAATCGTGGGATATGTCGGGCACCGGCAGGCACTTGACGTCGTGCTGGGCGGGCTCCGGCGCATGGAGTACCGCGGCTATGACTCGGCGGGGGTCGCGGTGGCCGACGGCGCCGGCGTGCTGACCGTCGAGCGCAAGGCGGGCAGGCTGGCGAACCTGGAGCTCGAACTCGACGTGACGGGCCGCGAGAGGTTCGCGGGGACCGCTGGCATGGGGCATACGCGGTGGGCTACCCACGGTGCCCCGGTCGACCGGAACTCGCATCCGCACCGCGACCCCACCGGGCGGGTCGCCGTGGTGCACAACGGGATCATCGAGAACTTCGCCGTGCTGCGCGCCGAACTGGAGGCGGCCGGGGCCGAGATGGCCAGTGACACCGACACCGAGGTCGCCGCGCACCTGATCGCCCACGCCTACGACGACGGCCCCACCCAGGGTGACCTGCCCGCCAGCGTGCGAGCGGTCTGCCGCCGCCTCGAAGGCGCGTTCACCCTGGTCGTGACGCACGCCGACCGGCCGGCGGAGATCGTGGCCGCCCGCCGGTCGTCGCCGCTGGTGGTCGGCGTCGGCGTCGGCGAAACGTTCGTCGCTTCGGACGTCGCCGCGTTCATCGAGCACACGCGACAGGCGGTGGAGCTGGGCCAGGACCAGGTTGTGGTGATCACCCGCGACGGGTACCAGGTCACCGACTTCGCGGGGGAACCGGCGCAGGCGAAGCCGTTCACCGTGGACTGGGACCTCTCGGCCGCGGAGAAGGGCGGCCACGAGTACTTCATGCTCAAGGAGATCGAGGAACAGCCCGAGGCGCTGGCGAACACGTTGCGCGGCCATTTCATCGACGGCCGGGTGATCCTCGACGAGCAGCGGCTGTCCGACCAGGACCTGCGCGACGTGGACAAGGTGTTCGTGGTCGCCTGCGGGTCGGCCTACCACTCGGGCCTGGTCGCCAAGTACGCCATCGAGCACTGGACGCGACTGCCCGTGGAGGTGGAGCTGGCCAGCGAGTTCCGTTACCGGGACCCGGTGCTCGACCGCGACACCCTGGTGGTCGCCGTGTCCCAGTCCGGCGAGACCGCGGACACGCTGGAAGCGGTGCGCCACGCCCGCGAGCAGAAGGCCCGGGTGCTGGCGGTGTGCAACACCAACGGCGCGCAGATCCCTCGCGAGTCCGACGCGGTGCTCTACACACACGCCGGACCGGAGATCGGAGTCGCCTCGACCAAGGCGTTCCTCGCCCAGATCGCGGCGAACTACCTGGTCGGGCTGGCGTTGGCGCAGGCGCGCGGCACGAAGTACCCGGACGAGGTGGCGCGCGAGTTCGCCGAGCTGGAGGCCATGCCCGCCGCCGTCCACAAGGTACTGTCCACTGTGGATCAGGTGCGCATGCTGGGCAGGGACATGGCCGATTCGAAGGCGGTGCTGTTCCTGGGCAGGCACGTCGGTTTCCCGGTCGCCCTCGAGGGCGCGCTCAAGCTGAAGGAACTCGCCTACATGCACGCGGAGGGCTTCGCGGCGGGCGAGTTGAAGCACGGCCCGATCGCGCTGATCGAAAGCGGCCTGCCGGTCGTGGTGGTGATGCCCTCGCCGAAGGGGCGGGCGGTACTGCACGCGAAGCTCGTGTCCAACATCAGCGAGATCCAGGCCCGTGGCGCCCGCACCATCGTCATCGCGGAGGAGGGCGACGACACGGTGCGCCCGTTCGCCGACGAGCTGGTCGAGGTCCCCGCGGTGCCGACGCTGCTGCAGCCACTGGTGTCCACCGTGCCGCTGCAGGTGCTGGCCGCCGAAATCGCCCGTACGCGGGGCTATGACGTCGACAAACCGCGCAATCTGGCGAAGTCGGTGACCGTGGAGTAGACACACCCTCGTGGAGGGAATCTGGACTACCGAACGGATACGCGAGGCCGAGGAGAAGCTGCTCGCGGTCACGCCCGAGGGCGTGCTCATGCGCCGCGCGGCCTTCGGGGTCGCCGTGCGGGCCGCCGGCATGCTGAGCCCCGACGTCTCGGGGAGCCGGATCACGCTCCTGGTCGGCGCGGGAAACAACGGCGGTGACGCCTTGTGGGCGGGCGCCTTCCTGCGTAAACGGGGCGCGGGCGTCACGGCCGTGCTGCTCAAGCCGGAGAAGGCGCATCCCGAGGGGCTCGCGGCGCTGCGCAAGGCGGGCGGGCGAGTCGTCGGAATCGAAGACGGGCCGCGCTGGATCGAGGCCGCCGACCTGGTGATCGACGGCATCGTCGGGCTGTCCGCCCGCGGGCCGCTGCGGTCCGGCGCGGCCGAGCTCGCCGAGCGGATCACCGCGCCGGTGCTGGCGATCGACCTGCCCAGCGGCGTGGATCCGGACAACGGGAGCGTGTCCGGCCCCGCGATCGCGGCGGCCCGGACGGTCACCTTCGGCGCGCTCAAGCCGGTGCACGTGCTCAACCCCGAACGATGCGGTGAGGTCGTGCTGATCGACATCGGGCTGCCGCTCACCGACCCGGATCTGCGCCGCGTGGAAGGGGCGGATGTCGCGGTGGCATGGCCGATTCCGGGCCCGGAGGACAACAAGTACAGCCAGGGCGTGACCGGTATCGCCGCCGGCTCCGCCACGTATCCGGGCGCCGCGGTGCTGGCGACCGGCGCGGCGGTGCGGGCCACGTCGGGCATGGTGCGGTACGCGGGCCCGGCGGCGGAGGCGGTGCGCGCGCAGTGGCCCGAGGTCGTCGCGACCGGTTCGGTGACCGACGCCGGACGGGTACAGGCCTGGGTGGTCGGCCCGGGGATCGGTACCGGGCGGGAGGGCCGCGGCGTGCTGGAGCATGTGCTCGCCGCGGGTGCGCCCGTGTGTGCGGACGCCGACGCGACCACACTGATGGCGCACCAGCCGGAGGTCCTGGATGCCAGGGAGCCCGGCACGCCGCTGGTGCTCACCCCGCATGCCGGTGAGTTCGCCCGGCTGACCGGCGAGGAACCGGGGGTGGACCGGGTGGCGGCGGTGCGCGCGGCGGCCCGAAAGTTCGACGCCGTCGTGTTGCTGAAGGGGCACTGCACCGTGATCGCGGCGCCCGACGGCCGGGTCCTGGTCAATGTCGCCCACGGTTCGTGGCTGGCCACCGCGGGGTCCGGGGATGTCCTCTCGGGCATCATCGGCGCGCTTCTCGCCGGTGGTGTGGACCCGTGGCTGGCCGCGGGCGCCGGGGCCTACGTCCACGCACTCGCGGGCGAACTGTCCGCGCGGGGCGTGCCGACCTCGGCTTCCGGGGTGCTGGCCGCCATCCCCGCCGCGCTCCGACAGGTTCTTACCAGGTAATACCGGATAAGTTATCGAATTATCCGTTAACACCGGTCGGGTTCTCTGGTAGGAAGTGATACCGGAGGACCCGATGATCCCTGAGACGATGCACACCGTGGTGCCGTACGGCGTCGGTGATGTCCGGCTGGACCGGCGGCCGGTGCCCGTGCCGGGGCCGGACGAGGTGCTGATTCGCGTGCTCGCCGTCGGGACCTCTGGTTCGGACGTGCACTCCTACGAGCACGGCCGGATCGGGGACTTCGTTGTCGAAGAGCCGCTGGTGCTGGGCCACGAGCCGAGCGGTGTCATCGTGGCCAGGGGTGCGAACGCGTGGCGGCACGAGATCGGGCAGCGGGTCGCCCTCGAACCCGGGGTGCCGTGCTCGACCTGTGCGCGGTGCGCCGCCGGCCGGTACGACCTTTGTCCTCGGATGCGTTTTTTCGGCACCCCGCCGATCGACGGCGCCTTCCGCGAATACGTCGTGCTGCGCGAGGATTTCGCCCACCCCGTCCCGGATTCGCTCAGCGACGAGGCCGCGAGCCTGCTGGAACCGCTTTCGGTCGGGGTGTGGGCGTGCCGGAAGTCCCGGGTGGCGCCGGGCAGCCGGGTGCTGATCACCGGGGCCGGGCCGATCGGCCTGGCCGCGACGCGGACGGCACGGGCGTTCGGAGCCACCGAGGTCGTGGTGACCGACGTGAACGCACGTCACCTGCGGGTCGCCTGGGAACTGGGCGCGACCGCCACCGTCGATGTGTCCCGGGAAAGCCTCGCCGACACCGATTTCGACCCCGACGTGCTGCTGGAATGCTCCGGTGCGGCGGTCGCGGCCGGGCAGGGCATCGGCAAGCTGGGGCGGGCAGGCCGGGCCGTGTCGATCGGTATGGGCGGTGACGAGATCCCGTTGCCGCCAGCCCACGTCCAGGGCTTCGAAATCGAGCTGACCGGCACCTTCCGCTACGCCAACACCTGGCCGACGGCCATCGCGCGGGCCGCGAACGCAGAGGCGGACCTGGAGTGCCTGGTGACGCATCGGTTCGGGCGGTCCGAGGTCGAGCTGGCGCTCACCATCGCCGCCAAGGACGACTCGGTGATCAAGGCGGTGGTCCGTGCCTAGGCCGTCCGACGCCGAGGTGGAGCAGCGCAGGCAGGAGATCCTGCGGTTCGTCATCGATCGCCAGGAAGTGCGCATCGACGAGTTGACCGAGCGGTTCCGCGTGAGCCTGATGACCATGCACCGCGACCTCGACGACCTCGCCGACCGGCGTCTGGTGCGCAAGCTTCGCGGGCGTGTCGAGGCGTATCCGGCGCTGACCATCGAAACGGCGAAGCGGTTCCGGGAGACGCTGAACGTCAACTACAAGGAGGCGCTGGCCGATCTCGCGATCGGCGAGGTGCGGACCGGCCAGACCCTTTTCCTCGACGACTCGACCACGGTCTTTCCCTTGGCGCGGAAGCTGTCCGGACCGTTGGTCGTGATCACCAACTCGCTCGAGGTCGCACGGATTCTGGGCGACGCCAGGGACGTCGAGGTGCTGATGCTCGGCGGTCGCTACACGGAATTCGACTCGTGTATCGGTCCGGACACGATCAGCGCGCTGAGCCGGATGCGGGCAGACCTCGGTTTCGTGTCGGCGACCGCGATCGCCTCCGGACGCCTGTTCCACCCCGACCGCGAGTACGCCGAACTGAAGACCTCGGCCCTTCGCGTGTCCGATCGGAACGTGCTCCTCGCGGACCACTCGAAGTTCGGCAAGACCGCGACCTACGCCTATGGCGACGTGAGCGACTACGACCTGCTGATCACCGACGACGAGACGCCGGGCGACGAGTTGGAGGCCATCGACACCAAGGTCAGGCTGTGCCGGACCCGGGGCGGGTTCGACGAGGGCGACGGAGGCGGTTCGGAATGACAAACCCACTGGTGGCCGGGGTCGACTCGTCGACACAGTCGACAAAGGCCGTCGTGTGCGACGCGGAGACCGGCGCGATCGTGCGCACGGGTCGTGCCTCACATCCCGACACCACCGAGGTCGATCCGCGCCGGTGGTGGGAAGCGTTCGCCGAGGCCACCGACGGCATTCTGGAGGGCGTTCAGGCGATCGGCGTCGGCGGTCAGCAACACGGCATGGTCGCCCTCGACGAGTCGGGGGAAGTGGTGCGCCCCGCGTTGCTGTGGAACGACACTCGCTCGGCCGAGGCGGCGGAAGCCCTGGTGGCGGAGCTGGGCGGCCCGACGGCGTGGACCGAGGCGGTCGGGTCGGTGCCGGTGGCCAGCTTCACCGTGACCAAGCTGCGCTGGCTGGCCGAGCACGAGCCCGAACTCGCCGCCCGCGTGGCGAGTGTGCTGCTCCCGCACGACTGGCTGACCTGGCGCCTGACCGGGGAAGCGGTCACCGACCGCGGCGACGCGTCCGGTACCGGCTATTTCTCGCCCGTGAAGAACGTCTATCGCAGGGACATCCTCGAGCGGGCGTTCGGGCGCAGCCTCGAGTTGCCGCGAGTGCTGGAGCCGGCGGAGACGGCGGGCGGGACCCCGGACGGGCTGCTGGTCTCGGCGGGCACCGGCGACAACATGGCCGCGGCGCTCGCGCTGGGGCTCGGCGAGGGCGACGTGATCGTTTCGCTGGGTACCAGCGGCACGGTGTTCGGAGTCTCCGAGGTCCCGGCCGCCGACCCGAGCGGTGAGGTCGCCGGATTCGCCGACGCCACCGGCCGTTTCCTGCCGCTGGCCTGCGCGCTCAACGCGGCGAGGGTGCTCACCGCGACCGCCGCGATGCTGGGCGTCGGCCTGGCCGGGCTCGACCGGCTCGCGCTCGCGGCGAAACCGGGCGCGGACGGTCTCACACTGCTGCCGTACCTGGACGGCGAGCGCACGCCCAACCTGCCCGATGCCACCGGTTCGTTGCACGGCATGCGGCGGTCGAACATGACGCCGGAGAACCTGGCCAGGGCAGCGGTCGAGGGCATGCTGTGCGGGCTGGCGGCCGGGCTCGACGCGGTGCGGGCGCAGGGCATGACCGCGCGGCGGGTACTGCTGATCGGCGGGGCGGCCCAGTCCGAAGCCGTTCGCGCGGTCGCGCCGGCCGTGTTCGGCCTGCCGGTTTCGGTGCCGGAACCCGCCGAGCACGTCGCGCTCGGCGCCGCGCGCCAAGCCGCCTGGGCGCTCGCCGGGAGCGCGGAGCCACCGGCGTGGGCGCGGCGGACCCAGGTTGTGCTGGACCCCGACGAGAGCACCACCACCGCCGGTGCCGAAGTCCGGCGGCGACACCTCGAAATCCGCCAACTCATTCACCACGTTCCCCGAACACGAGAGGACATCTGATGGCCACGATCACCTATGACAAGGCGTCCCGCCGGTACCCCGGCGCCGACCGTCCCGCGGTCGACGCCCTCGATCTGAAGATCGAAGACGGCGAGTTCCTGGTCCTGGTCGGGCCGTCGGGCTGTGGCAAGTCGACCAGCCTGCGGATGCTGGCGGGCCTGGAGGACGTCGACGAGGGCTCGGTGTGGATCGGTGATCGCGACGTCACCCAGCTCCCGCCGCGCTCGCGGGACATCGCGATGGTGTTCCAGAACTACGCGCTGTACCCGCACATGACCGTGGCCCAGAACATGGGATTCGCGCTGAAGATCGCGGGCAAGCCCAAGCACGAGATCAAGGAGCGGGTCGCGCAGGCCGCCAAGCTGCTGGACCTGGAGGACTATCTGGACCGCAAGCCGAAAGCGCTTTCCGGCGGTCAGCGGCAGCGGGTGGCCATGGGCCGGGCGATCGTACGTGAGCCGCGGGTGTTCCTGATGGACGAGCCACTGTCCAACCTGGACGCGAAGCTGCGGGTGTCGACGCGTACCCAGATCGCCGCTCTGCAGCGCCGCCTCGGCGTCACCACGGTCTACGTCACGCACGACCAGATCGAGGCGATGACCATGGGCGACCGCGTCGCGGTGCTCAAGGACGGCGTGCTCCAGCAGTGCGACACTCCCCGTGCGCTCTACGACCGGCCCGAGAACGTGTTCGTCGCCGGGTTCATCGGCTCGCCCGCGATGAACCTCGCGCCCGCTCGCCTCACCGAGGGCGGCGCGACGCTCGGTGGCCTCACGGTTCCGTTGTCCCGCGACATCGTCGCCGCCGCCGACAGTGGTGAAGTCACCCTCGGCTTCCGGCCCGAATCGTTGGAACTGTCGGACGACGGTGGTGTCGACGTCAAGGTCGATTTGGTCGAGGAACTCGGCTCGGACGCGTACGTGTACGGCAAGGTCGCCGCGGACGACGCGGCGGTGGGCAGCTCGATCGTGGCCAGGGTCGACCCGCGCCACACACCGGCCATGGGCGACACACTGAGGCTGCGGATCCGCCCGGAAGAGTTGCACGTCTTCTCCGCCACCAGCGGCCTCCGGCTGGGCTGATGCTGTGCCTCCTGGGGGTGCGACCCCCGGGAGGCACCTGAGCCCCCTTGCGGGGCCACGTCGTACGGTGGCCCCGCGAATGGGAGAATCGCGGGCGATGAGTCCCGACCTGCCCCGCGCCGAGGTTGTCGTCGATCTCGACGCGATCCGGCACAACGTGACCCTGCTCGCCGGCAGGGCGCCGGATGCCGCGCTGATGGCCGTGGTCAAGGCCGACGGTTACGGGCACGGAGCGGTGCCGGTGGCACGGGCGGCGCTCGAGGCGGGTGCGACCTGGCTGGGCTCCTGCTCGCTCGGTGAGGCGCTCGCGCTGCGGGCCGCTGGCATCACCGCGCCGGTGCTGAGCTGGCTGGACCTGCCGGACGTCGACCTCGCGCCCGGTATCGCGGAAGGTGTGGACATCTCGGTCAGCTCGGCGGACGAGCTCAGGCGGGTCGCGGCGGCGGCTGACCGGCTGGGCGCCCGGGCCCGGGCGCACCTCAAGATCGACACTGGGTTGTCCCGCAACGGGTGCCCCGCCTATGCCTGGCCGGAGCTGGTGAAGGCGGCTTCCGCGGAGCCCGATGTCGAGGTCGTGGCCGTCTGGTCCCATTTCGCGTGCGCGGACGAGCCAGGGCATCCCTCGATCGACGCGCAGATCCAGCGATTCGGGAGCGCGTACGAAGTCGCACGTGAGGCGGGGCTGAACCCGTTGCGGCATATGGCGAACTCGGCCGCGCTGCTCACCCGGCCGGACGTGGGTTTCGACCTCGTCCGGCCCGGCATCGCCGTCTATGGCCTGAACCCCGTGCCGCAGCAGGAAGATCTCCGTCCCGCGATGACGTTCCGGTCCTCCGTCGCGTTGACCAAACGGCTCGCGGCCGGCGAGTCCGTCTCTTATGGACATACGTGGACGGCCGCGCGAGACACTACGGTCGCTCTGGTTCCGGTCGGCTATGCCGACGGGGTGCCTCGTGTCCTGTCTGGACGGTTGAGCGTGTGGCTGGCCGGCAGGCGCCGACCGGTGGCCGGCCGGGTGTGCATGGACCAGATCGTCGTCGACTGCGGTGACGACGAGCCGCCACTGGGGTCCGAGGTGATCCTGTTCGGTTCCGGTGCCCGGGGCGAGCCGACCGCCCGCGAATGGGCCGAGGGCATGGGCACCATCGACTACGAGATCGTCACCGGCATGTACCGGCCGCGGATCAGGCGGCGGTACCTGGGGGAGGTGTGATGGCGTCACGGCGCCTGCTCACCGTGCTCGGCGGGGCGGCCGCGCTGGTCACCGGCACGGCGGCGGCGACCATCGCGGTGACCGCGCAGCAGCGGCGGGCGAACGAAGACCTGTCGGCCGAGCCGCTCGGCGAGCTCAAACCGGACCGGACCTCGACGGTGGCCGCGGACGACGGCACCCCGCTGTCGGTGTCCGAGATCGACCCGGTCGCCGGGAAACCCGAACTGACCGTGGTCGGCGTGCACGGGTTCGCCCTTTCCCAGCGCAGCTGGTATTTCCAGCGCCGAGACCTCGCCGCGCTGTCGCTGCCCAAGGTGCGGCAGGTGTACTACGACCACCGCGGGCACGGCCAGTCGGGCGGGGCGAACCAGGAGACCAGCACCATCGAGCAACTGGCCGGCGACCTGGACGCGGTGCTGCGCGCGGTCGTGCCGGACGGGCCGATCGTCATCATGGGACATTCCATGGGCGGCATGGTGATCATGGAGCTGGCCCAGCGGAACCCGGAGCTGTTCGCCGAGCGGGTGATGGGGGTCGCCCTGATCGCGACCGCCGCCGGCGAGGTCGGGAGCCGCGGCCTGCCGCGCGGCCTGTTGTCCAAGTACAACCCGCTGACCAGGGGTGTCGGCGAGCTCGCCGGGTGGCAGCCCGGATTGGTCGAGTTGGCGCGGGCGGCCGGCGGGCAGCTGACCCGGCAGGCCGTGCGATGGCTGGCGTTCGGACCGCGCCCGGTGCCGTCGCCGCTGGTGGATTTCATGATTGAGATGCTGGCGGTGACCCCGGTGCGGGTGTTGGTCAACTTCGTTGACACCCTCGGCACGCACAACCGATACGCCGCGCTCGCCGGGTTGAAGCACGCGCATGTGCTGGTGGTCGGCGGTGACTCGGACCGCTTCACGCCGTACTCGCACGCGGAGCGGATCGCGGCCGAGTTGCCCGACGCCGAGCTCGCGCGGATCCGCGGGGCCGGACATATGGTGCAGTTGGAGCACCCCGAGCTGGTCAACAGCCATCTGATCGACCTGCTCCAGCGGTGCGCCGGGGTGGACAACATGAGCTCGTCGCGGAGGATCTGGCGGTGGCTGAGCAAATAGAACTTCTCACCGAAGCGGACACCGTGCGTTTCGGCGAGTCACTGGGCCGCGAGCTGTCGGCCGGCGACCTGGTGCTGCTGTCCGGCCCGCTCGGCGCCGGGAAGACGGTGCTGACCAGGGGAATCGCCGCCGGACTCGGCGTGTCCGGGCGGGTCAGCTCGCCGACCTTCGTGATCGCGCGGGTGCATCCGGCCGGGGAGCGGGGCGTGCCGCTGGTGCACGTCGACGCCTACCGGCTCGGCGGCGATCTGGCGCAGCTCGACGACCTCGACCTCGACACCGATCTGGCGTCTTCCGCCGTCGTCGTGGAATGGGGCGAGGGTTCGGCGGACCGGCTGTCCTCCGACCACCTCGTGGTCCGCCTCGAACGCCGGCCCGACGACGTCCGCGTCGCCACCCTCGAGCCCCACGGCAACTGGCGCCCCCGCACCTGACGTTTGGTTAGCAGGGCGTTGTTTCCCCGCCCCCGTCCGGTCTATGGTTTCGAACAGCAGCCGAAATATCGGACAAGGGTGGTGGGCGGTGACCAGGTTCAGAGAGTTCCTGCGGGCCGAGGGTTTCGCGGGCACGGACAACGAGTTGCCGGAGAGCACGAAGCGGTTCCCCGACGGGGCGCAGTGCCGGGTGGAGATTCCCAGCGTGGAGGGCCCGGAAGTGCTCGACGCGGTGCTGGCCGAGGCGGACGAGCGCGCCGTGCCGGTGCACCGTGTGTCGCAGGGCAGCGGCGGCATGCTGCTGACCTCGGACGAACTGCGCCGCGTGGCGGGCACGGCACGGCAGCGCGGCATCGAAGTGAGCCTGTTCGCGCGGCCGCTGACCGGCTGGGGCTCCTCCGCGGCGGCACTGGCCGCCGGTGCGGGCGCTCTCGCCGCCCAGGCCCGCGGCACCGAGCAAGTGGTGCACAACCTGGAAGACATCGCGCGCACCGTGGAGGCCGGGATCCGGAGCGTGCTCATCACCGACCTCGGCGTGCTCGACATCGCCTCGAAGTTACGGGCGGCCGGCGAGTTCCCCGCCGGCCTGCAGTTCAAGATCAGTGTCCAAATGGGACTGTCCAACCCGCCCGCCGTCCGGCTGGCCGAGCAACTGGGCGCCAACACCTACAACGTGCCGACGGACCTGACCCTCGGCCAGCTCGCCGCCATCCGCGCGGCCGTCGACATCCCGCTCGACATCTACCTCGAGTCGCCCGACGACCAGGGCGGCCTGGTACGGCACATGGAGATCGGGGAGATCGTGCGGGTCGCCGCGCCCGTGTACCTGAAGTTCGGGCTGCGTAACTCGCCGAACATCTACCCGAGCGGAACGCATTTGGAGCCGGTGGCGGTCGCGCTGGGGCGGGAACGCGTCCGGCGTGCCCAGATCGGCCTCGAGTTCCTGGAACGCCAGCTCCCGGACGCGGTCATGTCGAAGCTGCCCGTGGAAGATCTCGCGGTGCCCGTATGAGTGACGCAGCGTCAGGCCGCGGCCGAGGTCGCGGAGGAAACAGCATGAAGATCAGTGCGGTTGAAACGTTCGTACTGGGCACCCCGTGGCGTGACCTGACCTTCGTGCGGGTTACCACCGACGAAGGGCTCACCGGCGTCGGGGAGACCCGGATGCTCGGTCACACCGCCGCCCTGCGCGGATACCTCGCCGAGGCGGCGGGCAGGCACGTCATCGGGAGCGACCCGTTCGACATCGAGTCGCTGGTGCAACGGATGAAGTACGGCGACTACGGGCGGGCCGGTGAGATCGTGATGTCCGGTATCGCCTGCGTCGAGACGGCCTGCTGGGACATCATCGGCAAGGCGCTCGGCCAGCCGGTCTGGCGGCTACTCGGCGGCAAGGTGCGGGACCGGATCAAGGCTTACGCCAACGGCTGGTACACCGTGGAGCGCACGCCGGAGGAGTTCCACGCGGCCGCCCGCAAGGTGATCGAGCGTGGCTACCGGGCGCTTAAGTTCGACCCGTTCGGCCCCGGCCAGTGGGAGCTGGAACCGGCGGAGCGGCGACGGTGCGTGGCGTTGGTCGAGGCGGTGCGGGACGCTGTCGGACCCGACGTGGAGATCCTGATCGAGATGCACGGGCGGTTCGCGCCCGCCGAGGCGGTCCGGATCGCCCAGCTGCTGGCACCGATCGAGCCGAGCTGGATCGAGGAACCGGTGCCGCCGGCCAACGCCAGGGCGCTCGCCCAGGTCGCCTCCAAAGTGGACATTCCGATCGCGACGGGCGAGCGGATCCACGACCGCGTCGAGTTCCGGGAGTTGTTCGACCTGGGGGTGGTCGACGTGATCCAGCCCGATATCGGGCACATCGGCGGAATCTCCGAGACCCGGAAGCTGGCCGCGACCGCCGAGACGCACTACACGCTCGTCGCGCCGCACAACGTCGGCGGGCCGGTCCTCACCGCGGCGAACCTGCACCTCGCCGCGGCCACCCCGAACTTCAAGATCCAGGAACACTTCAACGACTTCGCCGACGAGCACGTGAAGCAGGCCGCTCCCGGAGTCCCCCCGGTCTTCGACGGCTTTTTCGCGCTACCTTCGGAGCCAGGACTCGGCGTCGAACTCGACGTCGATTTCATCGGCGAGCACCCGGCGCAGGGCGCGTTCTTCGACCTGTACGCCGAGGGCTGGGAGAAACGGAAGGGCTCATGAGCCGTGCGGTGCTGATCGAGCGTCCGCAGTCGTTGCGGTTGGTGCCTGCCGAGCCCGCGCTGCCCGGCCCCGGCGAGGCGGTCGTCGGAATCGCCTGGTCCGGGATCTGTGGTTCGGACCGGGAGGTTTTCGCGGGCTCGCGTGCCGGGGAGTTCGTGCGGTATCCGGTGGTTCCGGGGCACGAATGGTCCGGCACGGTGATCGAGCTCGGTCCGGGAACGGACCCGTCGCTGCTGGGGAAACCCGTGGTGGGGGAGGGTTTTCGCAACTGCGGGCGCTGCCCGCCCTGCCGCCAGGGCGACACGAACCTGTGTGTGGCGAAGTACGAGGAGACCGGCTTCACCCAACCCGGTGCGTGGGCGGACGAGCTGCTGCTGCCCGCCCGGTTGCTGCACGAGCTGCCGGAGGGCGCGGACCTGCGCGCGGCGGCGTTGCTGGAACCCGCCGCGTGCATGGCGGCGGCGTGCCTGAAGGTACAGGCGGTACCCGGCGAGCGGGTCGCGGTCGTCGGCGGCGGGACCCTCGGGATGCTGGCGACGCAACTGCTGGCTGCGGGCGGGCCCGCGGAACTGGTCGTGGTCGACCCACGGGAGGACCGGGCCGAATTGGCGACGCGGTTCGGGGCGTCCTTGTGCCCGCCGGAGGCGGCTCAGGGCGGGTTCGACGTGGTCGTCGAGGCGGCGGGAGCACCGGGCTCGGCACGCCTGGCGGTGTCGTTGACGCGCCGGGGCGGCCGGACGGTGCTCACCGGTCTGGCCGGTGTCGAGACCGAGCCACTGGTGCCCGCGGAACTGGTTGGCGCGGCCGTGACCGTGCATACCGTCTTCGGCGCGCCGTCCAGGGCTTGGTCCCACGCCGTCCGCGCCTTCTCCGCCGGAATCCTGGACCCGGTGCCGCTGATCACCCACGAGTTCTCGTTGGAAAAGGCCGATCAGGCCCTCGCGCTCCTGGCCGACGCCACCACCCCCACCGGCAAGATCCTCCTCCACCCCTGACACCTGGCGCGAGTCGGCCTTTCGCGACAGGCGAGTCGGGTTTTCGCGACAGGCGAGTCGGGTTTTCGCGACAGGCGAGTCGGGCTTTCGCGACAGGCGAGTCGGGCTTTCGCGACACGTGAGTCGGGCTTTCGCGACAGGCGAGTCGGCCTTTCGCGACAGGCGAGTCGGGGTTTCGCGACACGCGAGTCGGCGACGAGTGAGTCCGTCATTCGTAAACCTAGCTCAACGGGAGTGTGCGCGACGCGAAGGTGGAACTCGGCCGCCGCGAAGGCTGGACTTGCGTGTCGCGAAAACCCGACTCGCGTGTCGCCAAAGGCCGACTCGCGTGTCGCGAAACCCCGACTCGCGCGGGAGGCGGGGTCAGACGATGGCGCGGGCCAGGCCGAGGTCGACGAGGTCCCGCGGGCGCAGACGGAGGCGGTTGGCGACGGACGGGACTTCAGTGGGCGGGAGCTTGAGGATCGCGGTGGCCGCCTCGGGAGAGGTGACCGAAAAATAGGCGTCGGGTGTGATCCAGGTGCGGTCGGGCGCGGCGAAGGCGAGGGCGCCGCCCGAGCCGCCCTCCCCGATGACGAGCGTCGTGACCGGCACCGTGGCCTCCGCGACGGCCGTGAACACGTCGGCGATCGCGGGGCCGACGCCCGCACGCTCCGCGGCGGCGTCGTTGGCCGCGCCCGGGGTGTCGACCAGGGTCAGCACGGGGATGCCGAGCCGGTCCGCGAGCCTGATCACCCTTGCTGCGGTGCGGAAACCCGCGGGCTGAGTGGGTGTGCCGCACTGTGCCGCATACGCGATCGTCGAACTGCCGCGGGACCCGAAACCACATCGGACTCCCGGGTCGACGCCTCCGCATCGGTCGCCGCTGATGTCCTGACGCCAGTCGAAGTAGGCGTCCAGATAGGCGTCCGCACGCGGCCGTTCCGGTGCACGGGCCGCGCGCACGGACTCCCAGCCGGTAGGCGGCAGCTCGGACAAGCCAAGCGCGGCGGGAGGCTCGACGGGGTCCGGACCACCGCGAGTCAGCAGGGTCAGCCACTGCGCGAGCCGCGCGGGCAGTCCGGCGAGCGAGACGAGCTGGTCGACCTGCCCCGCCGCCAGATGCGACTCCGCCGTGTGGGCATCCTCCTCGCCGGGCGGTCGGACGCGCGACCCCGCGAAGCCGACCTGCGCGCCGGGCAGCGCGAGCGTGACGTCCGCACCCGCGCCGAGCGTGGCCCAGCCCCCGCCGGTGGTCGGATTCCGCAGCACGGCGACGTGTGGCTGGGCGGCGGCCCTGGTCAGGACGATCTGCCGGGCGATGCGCTGGAGTTGCGACAGCGCCGCCATGCCCTCCTGCATCCGGCTGCCCCCGGTCGCGACCAGCGTGACCACTGGAGTGCCCAGTTCTCGCGCGCGCACGAAGGCGGCCTCGATCCGATCACCCGTCGGAGTGCCCAGCGACCCGCCGAGAAAGCCGAACTCGAACGCGATCAGCGTTGCCTCGACGTCGCCGATCTTGCCGGTCCCGCAGATCACCGACTCGTGCTCACCCGTGCGCTCGACCGCCCTTCCGCGTGCCTTGCCATAGCCGGGCCAGCCGATCGGACCGTCCACAGCAGACATACGGGAGGGCGCGGGGAACTCGGCGAAGCCGGCCGTGACCGACTCGACGAGCGCCCGCGCATCAGGCATGGAGGGCTCGCTTCAGCACTTTGCCCATGTCGTTGCGCGGAAGGGCGTCGAGGAAGCGGACCACGCGCGGCCGCTTGTGCGGCGCCAGCAGCCGCGCCACGTGGTCGGCCAGCTCCTGTTCGTCCGGAGCCGGGCCCGCGGGCACGATCCACGCCACGATTCGCTCGCCGAGGTCCGGGTCGGGTTCGCCGGTGACCGCCGCCTCCGCCACTCCCGGATGTTCCAGCAAGGCGTTCTCGATCTCCCCGGCGCCGATCTTGTATCCGCCGCTCTTGATCAGGTCGGTCGCCTTGCGGCCGACGATCCGCACGTAGCCGTCGGTGTCGCGGGTCGCCATGTCGCCGGTGCGGAACCAGCCGCCGGTGAACACCTCCGCGGTAACGTCCGGCCGGTTGAGGTATTCGGTGAACAGGTTCGGGCCCCGGACCTGGATCTCACCGACCGTGTCCGGTGCCTCGATCACTTCGCCCGCCTCGCCGACCAGCCGCAGCTCGACACCGGGCAGCGGCACACCGACCGTGCCGGGCTTGCGTTCGCCGTCGGCGCGCACGCTGGTGTTCATCAGCGTCTCGGTCATTCCGTAGCGCTCCACGACCTGCGCCCCGGTGGCCGCGGTGATCCGCTGGTGGTCGTGCACGGGCAGCGCCGCCGACCCCGACACCAGCAAGCGCGCCCGGCCGAGTGCTTTGGCGAGCTCCGGGTTCTCGCCGACCTCACCGGCGATCCGGTGATACATGGTCGGGACGCCGAACATCATCGTGGCGTCCGCGCCCAGTTCCTTGGCGACGGCCTCGGTGGAGAACCGGCCGAGATGCCGGACGCCGCCGCCGCGCCGCAGCGGGCCGAGGATGCCCAGGACCAGGCCGTGTACATGGAACAGTGGCAGGGCGTGCACCAGCACGTCTTCGGCGGTCCACTGCCAGGCGTCGGCCAGCGCGTCGAGTGTGCTGGCGATGGCCCGCCGGGGCAGAACCGCGCCCTTGGGCGGGCCGGTGGTGCCCGAGGTGTAGACGATCAGGGCTGGCGTGGCCGGGTCCGGTTCCGCGGGCAGGTCGCCGGGCGAGCCGGTGAGTTCGACGTTCTTGCGCGGGAGTGCGGCGAGAGCGGCGGGCAGGTCCACGCCGGGTTCGGCGAGGACGAGCGCCGGTGTGCTGTCGGACACGATGTGCCCCAGTTCCCGCTCGCCGATCTTCGGGTTGACCGGTACCGCGGGTACCCCGGCCAGCAGGGCCGCGACCACCGCGACGCTGGTGTGCAGGCTCGGCGTCGCCCAGACGGCCACCCGGACCGGCGCGCTCGCCCGTAGGTCGCGGGCCAGGTCTCCGGCGGCCGCGGCGAGGCCGGGGTAGTCGAGGGCCAGTTCGCCGAACTGGAGCGCGGTCTTGGCCGGTGGCGAGGTCAGGGCGGGGAACAGGGCTTCTGCCATGAATTCACCATAGATGGCACCCGAAGGTGGCAAGTGTTGCCCGGACAGCACTTTCACCTCGTAAGGCTGACGCCGGTCTGCCGCGCCGGGTGAGCGGACGCCGGTACCCTGGTACATCGTGCTGGTGCTTGCCATCGATACTTCGACGCCCGCCGTGACCGCCGGGGTGGCGACGCTGGCGCGTGACGGTGTCACCGTGCTCGCGCAGCGCGTCACCCTGAACCCGCGCGCCCACGGCGAGCTGATCACTCCGCATGTCCTCGACGCGCTGCGCGAGGCCGGCGCGACCCTTCGCGAACTGGACGCAATCGTTTGCGGGGTCGGCCCAGGCCCCTTCACGGGTCTGCGAGCGGGCATGGCCACGGCTGCCGCGCTCAGCCACGGGCTCAGCATCAACGCGTACCCCGTGTGCGGCCTGGACGCGATCGCGGCAGACGCCGACGCCGACGAGCCTTTTCTCGTGGTGACCGACGCGCGCCGCCGCGAGGTCTACTGGGCGGCTTACGACGGCAAGAAGAACCGCACCGATGGCCCTCACGTACAGCCACCCGCCGACTTCGGTGTCCCCGTGGCGGCCGGGGACGGTGCCCGCCTGTACGCCGACAAGCTCGGTGTTCGCGTGGTCGAGCCGTACTACCCGGCCACGGCCGGACTGGTCGCCGTGGCGAAGGCGGAGTTGCTCGCAAAGACCGACCCGGACCCGCTGGTGCCGCTGTACCTGCGCCGTCCGGACGCGGTCGAGCCCGGTGCCCGGAAGCGGGTGACAGCGTGATCAAACCGCTCCGGCGCAAAGACATCCCGCGCTGTGTCGAGATCGAGAGGCAGCTCTTCGCCGGTGACGACCCGTGGAGCGCTCGCGCCTTCCATTCCGAGTTCGACGCGGGCGGCTACTACCTGGGCGCCTACGAGCAGGACACCCTGGTCGGGTACGCGGGTCTCGCCATCGTGGGCAGGCCGGGGGACTACGAGACCAGCGTGCACACCATCGGCGTGGTGGAGAGCCACCAGGGCCAGGGCGTCGGAGCCGCCCTGCTGCGTGCGTTGCTCGCCCGCGCCGACGAGTTGGGCGCACCCGTCTTCCTGGAGGTCCGCACGGACAACGACCGGGCCGTCGCGCTCTACGAACGGCACGGTTTCAGCCGGATAGGACTCCGTAAGCGTTACTACCAGCCCTCCGGCGCCGACGCGTACACCATGAAGCGCGAGGTCCGGGAAAACACGGAGGTCGGCTGAATGTCCAAGGTCATCATGGGGGTCGAGAGCTCCTGCGACGAGACCGGGATCGGGCTGGTCCGGCTGCACGACGACGGCACCGTCGAACTGCTCGCCGACGAGGTGGCCTCCAGCGTCGCGCAGCACGCGCGGTTCGGCGGCGTCGTGCCCGAGGTCGCCAGCCGCGCCCACCTGGAGGCCCTGGTGCCCACCGCCGAGCGGGCCTTCGCCGCGGCGGACCTCAAGCTGTCCGATGTGGACGCCATCGCGGTGACGGCGGGGCCGGGACTGGCCGGGGCGCTGCTGGTCGGGGTGTCGGCCGCGAAGGCCTACGCCGCCGCGCTGGACGTGCCGTTGTACGGGGTGAACCACCTGGCCGGGCACATCGCGGTGGACACCCTCCAGCACGGTCCGCTGCCTACGCCGTGCCTGGCGCTGCTCGTCTCAGGCGGGCACACACAGCTCCTCCGTGTCGACGACATCGCATACCGGATCACCGAGCTGGGGTCCACTGTGGACGATGCGGCCGGTGAGGCCTACGACAAGGTCGCCCGCGTGCTCGACCTGCCTTACCCCGGCGGACCGCCGATCGACAAGGCCGCCAAGCAGGGCGATCCGAACGCGATTTCGTTCCCCCGTGGTATGACGGGTCCCCGCGACGCGAAATTCGACTTCTCGTTCTCCGGCCTCAAGACGGCAGTTGCGAGGTGGGTGGAAGGCGCCGAGCGGAGGGGCGAGGAAATTCCGGTGAACGACGTCGCCGCCTCTTTCCAGGAGGCGGTCGCGGACGTGCTCACCGCGAAGGCCGTCCGGGCGGCGAAGGAACTCGGGATCGGCACCCTGGTGATTTCCGGCGGGGTGGCGGCGAACTCGCGGCTGTCCGAACTGGCGCGTGAACGGTGTGCCGAGGCGGCTGTCGAGCTGCGGGTGCCGAGGCCGCGGCTGTGCACTGACAACGGTGCGATGATCGCCGCGCTCGGTGCGCACGTGGTCGCCGCCGGGGTTCAGCCGTCATCCTTGGATATTTCGGCGAACCCGGCGCTGCCGGTCGACATCGTGTCGATCTCGGCCGGAACGAAATAGCACGCGCTTGCGAAAGCTGCCGCTTCCCCGGTGGCGTCCGCTCGCCGGAGCAGCTGTGGGCGCTGCTCGCCGAAGGCGGGGACGCCATCTTTATGTGGCGCAGGAAGGCCTGTACAGCTTTCGGAGGTCCTGACCCAGCGCACGAGATGGGGGCAGGGCACCATGCAGTGCGCGCGGTACGTGCGGCGTATCTGGGATTCGCCGCACATCACCACGTTCGGCGCCGCGGAGTTGATGTACTACCTGCTCCAGCCGTGGATGCAGTTGCTGGGCTCGCTGCTGTACCCGATTCCGTTCCTGATCCTGATGATCAACACGCTCGGCGATCCCGGCGGGGTCTGGGCGTGGTTCACCGGCGGGGCCTGGATCCTGTTGCCATCTACGGTTCGTTCGGGCTGCTGCCGTTCGTCGTCTGGGGCCCGATCCACCAGATTCGCTGCCGGGGCAGCCGGAACCTGCTGCGGGGGCTGGGCATGGGCCTGGTGTACGCGATCTACATCTACACGTTCTACATCACGTCGTGGCGCGCGCTCTTTCGTCTGATCCGCGGTCGCAACGGCTGGTCGAAGACCCGCCGCAACACCGAGCAGGCCCGCGGGGTCGAAGTCGCCCTGGACAGCTAGGTCTCGGACGCGGGTACCGCGGACGGGTAATAGCCTTCCGCGATGCCGAGCAGGTCCTCGAGCGCGATGACCGCGCGGACGGCCGCTTTGCCGTCGCCGTAAGGGTTTTCCCGGTGGGGCGGCGCCAGTCGTCCAATAAGGACTTCGGTGGCGGCGAGGTGGATGGTGTCCGAATCGGTGCCCACGAGCCAGGCATAGCCCTCATCGACGGCTTCCCGGCGTTCGGTGGTGTCGCGCAACACCAGTACAGGCGTGCCGAAGGTCGGTGCCTCCTCCTGGATCCCGACGGCGTCGGTGAGTACCAGCGTCGCCAGCCGCAGCGCGCGGATCAGGTCCGGATAGTCGAGTGGCTCGGTGATCGTCACCCTGGGCAGGTCGCCGAGCGCACCGATCACCTGGTCGCGTACCGCCGGACCGGGATCCACGGGGAACAGCACCTGCACGTCGTCGTGCTCCTCGACCAGCCGCCGCACCGCCGACAGGATCCGTCCCAGCGGCGCGCCCCAGGACTCGCGGCGGTGCGCGGCGATCAGGATCAGCCGTTGTCCCGCTTCGGCCACCTCCATCTCCAGCAGCGCCAGTTCGGGGCACCGTGCGGGCAGGTCGCGCTGGGTGATGAGCTGGACGGCGTCGACGACGGTGTTGCCGACGAGCGTGATCTGTTGCCGCGGGATACCCTCGGCGCGGAGTGCGGCGGCCGCGGTGGTGGTGGGTGCCAGGTGAAGCGCGGCGATGCGGCTCACCATCTGCCGGATGCCCTCCTCCGGAAACGGGAGCGGGTAGGGGGGCTTGCCCCTGTGCGAGGTCTGGGGGTCGTACCCCCAGAAGGCACCGTTGAGGTCGTGCGTGCGCATTCCGGCTTCGAGGTGCACGACGGGAATTCCGGCCCAGAACGCGGCCAGCGCACCGGCGAGCACCGTGGCGGTGTCGCCCTGCACCACCAGTGCGGCCGGACGATACCTCCGGAACGTGTCGTCCAGTGCGGGCAGCAGGCCGGCGACCACTTCGGCGGGCCGGTCGGTGCCGCACGGCGGGGTGTGCAGCCACATGTCCACCAGCAACCCGAACGGGGCAAGCGCCTGTTCGACCATGCCGTCATGCTGTCCACTGTGCACAATGACCGGGCGCAACACCTCGTGCCCGCCCAGCGCTCGTGCCAGCGGCGCCAGCTTGACGGCCTCCGGTCTTGTCCCAGCCAGGAGCATCACATCCACTTTGCCTCCCCTTTGGGCCTCCTCAGTCGGCTCGTTGACGATCTTTCGGCCTCATCCGGGGAATGCCTACGCAAAACGACGGATGATCACACTTTCGCGCCGCAGTTGACCCCTTTTCGGGGTTGGTACACCGCGGAACGGGTGAAAATAATCGGTCGTTGCGCCGTAACGGAGCGTGTTCTCGCTCAACCGCGTGTTGACCGGAGCCGGACATCGTCGAGTTTCACATATGCCACCCGGTGTCCAAACTGGATTTGCACGTACTTCGTTTTCCCGCGCACCACCAGGTGGTCGGCCGGATCGAAGGTGGTGGACCAGTAGTACTCGGAGTCGACCACCGGCCCCGCCGCATATCGTTGCCCTGCCCCAAACGTGTAGGGCAACGGCACCAGACTCTCCGCCGGCACACCCTCCGGGTATGCCTCGGCTTCCGGGTAGGCCCGGCCGTACACCCCAACGTTGTCCACTCCGGACTTCGGCACGGCGACCAGGCCGAGCGCCGGGCGCGCGACCGGCGCGCGCCGCGGGTTGTGGAACCAGCCCTTCTGGCCAAGAAACCAGACCGCGATCCAGTCTCCGGCGGTCTCGGCGACCGCGAAACGCCGGCCGGTGGACATGCGGCTGCCCACGTCGGAAATATCCATTGTGGAGAGTGAGCCGCCGGGGTGCAGGCCCGGATCCGGCAGCAGGGGCGCATCGGGGCGCGGTTCGGTATGCAGGTGGACGGCACTGGAGCCATGAAGCGGGCAGGTGGCCGTGAAATTCGTTGTGTCGCAACCGGTGTAGCCGGGCCGGTTCGTCTCGTAGCCGGGTGCGATGGTGATCAGCCCGGTGTTGACGGCCAGCGGCCACGGTCTCAGCGGTGCACCCAGCAGATCGAAATAGTGGGCCCAGTCCCAGTACGGCGCGGGGTCCCAGTGCATTGTCTTCACGGAGGCGGGTGTCGTGCCGGGAACGTTGTCGTGGCCGAGGATGTGCTCGCGGTCGAGCGGGACGCGGTATTTCGCGGCGAGATGACGCACCAGCTTCGCCGATGTGCGATACATCGCTTCCGTGTACCAGGCGGCCTGGCGAGCGAAACCCTCGTGCTCGATACCGATCGACTTGGCGTTGACGTACCAGTTCCCGGCGTGCCAGCCGACGTCCTTGGTGCGCAGGTGCTGCGCGATGTGGCCGTCCACCGAACGAATGGTGTAGTGCCAGCTGACGTAGGTGGGGTCCTGGACCAGGCCCAGTGCCATGTCGTAGGTGCATTCCGTGTCGTGGATGACGATGTGACTGATCTGCTGGCTCCACGGCCGGTCGGCCTTGTCGTAGTTGCCGTAGTTTCCGTTGCCGAGATCCTCGTACGGTGCCGGGATCCACTCGACCGACACGTCCGGCGGTGCCTCGACGCCGCCTTGTGAACCAGTGGGAAGCCGCAGCGCCCGCAATTGGCCGCGGGAGGGCGTCACGCCGGGTTGCGCGGCGAGCGCGACCTGCTGGCCGTCATCGGTCACCCGGCTCACGCCGGTCTTGATGGTGCTGAACACCTCGTCGGCGAAGAACGCCGCGGCCATCGAATCCGACGCGCCGCTGTATCGGGCGACGGCGCCGTACCAGTCGGCGGGATCGGTACTGCCGATGCCGAGTTCTCGTTGGTACTGAGCGAGAATCGCGGCGCCGCCGCGGATGTTCCGAGCGGGGTCACCGCGGAGCGCCGCGGGTGTGGCTCCGGTCAGCTGGGCGGCGAGGTCGACCGTCTGCAGCGCGGGCACTGGCTTCCGCTCGGCGGGTGCGGTCGGCCTCAGCGCCGCGCGAGCCGTGTCGCCCCGGGGGTCCTCGCCGCCCTGGTCATGGTGGCCGCCCGCGCCCGCGACCGTGCGTACGTCGGTGAGGTGCATCGGCCCGAATCCGGCCCCGGTGCTCGGCGCGCCGCCGTGGCTGTCCCAGCGCGACTTCTGGTAGGAAACGCCGAGTAGTACGGGCTCGGGTACGGCGAATTCCGCGGCGGCGTCCGCCAACGCGCGCTGGCGGGCCTCGTCGGCGACGGCGGCCTGGGCGGGGCTGGTCACGGTGACCCCGGCGGTTCCGGCCGCGAAGGCGCGCAGGGCGTTGCGACGGGTGAACGGCGGCACGTGAAAAAGCTACTCGGCGACCGCCGAGTCTGATAGATACTTTCGGTGGGTTAAGGGGCTGGCGCGGCAAGATCGTGCTCACCGTCTGACTCCGGCAGGAGAGGTGCTGAGGCCGCAGCACCTCCCCGTCACCGGAAAATCAGCACTTACCGCAGCAGCCGCATCCGGGTCCGCTGCACGAACTACAACAACTGCATCCACCCATTCGAAAACACCATCCCTTCACACGGGTCCCCGGGCCGTTCCCCCAACGTAGAACCGGCCGGCCGAGGTCACTACCGCCCAAAGGGTGAGCTGGTCAGGGCGGCTCGCGTGTACGAGATACTGGCCGTGACCGCCGAGGCCGGATCGGGGGCATCATGGAACCTGTACGAAACAGGGGAGCGGGTCACGGTCGTTGCCGACACGTTCCCGCTGGGTAAACCCACCCTGGTTGCGCGGCTAGCACTCGCCTGGCTAGAGTGCTAATTGCACGGCACCGCACACGCCCCGGCACCCGCGACGGCGGGGGTGGTAGGAGCCGAAACCCAAGTAAGTACCTGCCAACGCTTTCGAAGACCCGTGGAGGTCAACCCGGTGAGCGTGAACATCAAACCGCTCGAGGACAAGATCGTTGTCCAGACGAGCGAGGCCGAGGAGACGACGGCTTCCGGTCTCGTCATCCCCGACACCGCCAAGGAGAAGCCCCAGGAGGGCAAGGTTCTGGCCGTGGGCCCGGGCCGTGTCGACGACAAGGGCAACCGCATCCCCGTGGATGTCAAGGTCGGCGACGTCGTCATCTACTCGAAGTACGGCGGCACCGAGGTCAAGTACAACGGTGAGGACTACCTGATCCTGTCCGCTCGCGACGTGCTGGCCGTCGTCAACTGACGCCGGCGTCTGCCTTCAACGCCCCGGGCCCCGCGTAACCGCCGGGGGCCGGGGCGTTTTTGCTGCCAGAGAGGTTTTGCGTACATGCCCAAGCAGATCAATTTCGACGAGGACGCTCGTCGGGCACTCGAGCGCGGTGTGAACAAGCTCGCCGACGCGGTCAAGGTCACCCTTGGCCCGCGTGGCCGCCACGTGGTGCTGGACAAGAAGTTCGGCGGGCCGACGATCACCCTCGACGGGGTGACCGTGGCGCGGGAGATCGAGCTGGGGGACCCGTTCGAGAACCTGGGTGCCCAGCTGGCCAAGAACGTCGCCACCAAGACCAACGACGTCGCCGGTGACGGCACCACCACGGCCACCGTGCTGGCTCAGTCGCTGGTGAAGGTCGGGCTGCGGAACGTGGCGGCGGGCGCCAACCCGACCGCGCTGGGCCGGGGCATCGAGGTGGCCGCGGAGAAGGTCGTCGAGGTGCTCAAGGCCAAGGCCACCCCGGTCAAGGGCCGTGACAACATCGCCCAGGTCGGCACCGTGACCTCGCGCGACGCCAACATCGGCGCGCTGCTCGGTGAGGCGGTGGAGAAGGTCGGTGAGGACGGCGTGATCACCGTGGAGGAGTCCTCCACGATGGCCACCGAGCTGGAGATCACCGAGGGTGTGCAGTTCGACAAGGGCTTCGTTTCGGCGCACTTCGCCACCAACCCGGAGGAGCAGCGGGCGATCCTGGAGAACGCCTACGTGCTGCTGCACCGGGAAAAGATCTCCGCCCTGGCCGACCTGCTCCCGATCCTGGAGAAGGTCGTCGAGGCCAAGAAGCCGGTGCTGATCATCGCCGAGGATGTCGAGGGCGAGGCGCTGTCCACGCTGGTGGTCAACGCCCTGCGCAAGACGATCACCGCGGTGGCCGTCAAGGCGCCGTTCTTCGGTGACCGGCGCAAGGCGTTCCTGGACGACCTCGCCGTGGTCACCGGTGCGAAGGTCGTTTCCGCCGAGGTCGGCCTCAAGCTGTCCGAGGTCGGGCTGGACGCGCTGGGCACCGCGCGGCGCATCGCGGTCACCAAGGACACCACGACGATCGTCGACGGTGCCGGCACCAAGGCCGACATCGACGCGCGCATCGCCCAGATCCGCAAGGAGATCGAGACCACCGACTCCGACTGGGACCGTGAGAAGTTGCAGGAGCGGCTGGCCAAGCTCGGCGGCGGGGTCGCCGTGATCAAGGTCGGCGCGGCCACCGAGACCGAGTTGAACGAGCGCAAGCACCGGATCGAGGACGCCGTGGCGTCCACGAAGGCGGCCGTCGAGGAGGGCATCGTGCCCGGCGGTGGCTCGGCGCTGGTGCACGCGGTGAAGGAACTGACCGCACTCGAGGGCGAATTGTCCGGTGAGGAGGCGATCGGCGTGCGTATCGTCCGCGACGCGCTCACCGCGCCGCTGCACTGGATCGCCACCAACGCGGGCTACGAGGGCGCGGTCATCGTGTCCAAGGTGCAGGAGCAGGGCTGGGGCCAGGGCTTCAACGCGGCCACCGGCGAGATCACCGACCTGATCGCGGCCGGCATCGTTGACCCGGTGAAGGTCACCCGCTTCGCGGTGGCCAACGCCGCTTCGATCGCCCGCCTGGTGCTGACCACGGAGAGCTCCGTGGTCGACAAGCCGGAGGAAGAGAAGAACGACAGCCATGGTCACGGTCACGCCCACTGATTCCTGACCGAGTTCCCCCAATGTTCCCCAATGCGGCCATTCGACCGGCCGCATTGGGGAACTTTTGGTTTCCGCCCGTCAGCGGCCCGTCAGCCCGCCGCCCTCAAAAGAAGCGCCGCCACGGACACCGCGCGCACGTTGACCGTCCGGTCGAGGCGGACATGGGCATCAACTCGCCGAGTCTCTACGCTGCGTTTGGCGGTCACGAGTCGTTGTTCCGTGAGTCGGTGGAGCGTTACCGGTAGGTGTGCTGTCACCCGGTCCGGGATGGCGGCATCCCCCGGGGGGCGTCGCCCGATGGTTACACGAAGGCGTTAAGACGTTCACCGACCGTGCCGCGCACCCGCCGGGCTGCATGCTCGTGCTGGCTGGGATCAACCGCACGGAACAGAATCGGCCGGTCCGCGAGTTCTTGCGGGAGGAAAAGCGAAACAATCTCAAAAACTGCGGGCGCGGCGCGAGCGGGGCGCGCGTGACGGCGATATCCCGAAAATGCGGATCTTGACGCTGTCGTGATGTTCCACGGCACCGCGCTACTCCATGCGTCGATCCATGCGCTCGACGGTGCGCGTGAGCGCGCACCCGGCACCATGATCGGCAGGGCGGCGGCGTGCTGGAATCGTTTCACCGGCGAAAAAAGGGGTGGCACCCGGCTGAGTGCCACCCCTTCTCTCCCGCTCCCGCGATCATTGGCCGGAAAGGCTCAACTGGCGTTTGCCCGTCTTGATGATGTTCTCCCGCTCGCTTTCCGACAGCCCGCCCCAGATCCCGTACGGCTCGTGCACGGCGAGCGCGTGCTCGCGGCAAATCCGCAGCACGGGGCAGGTCTGGCAGATCGCCTTCGCCCTTGCCTCACGTCGCGCACGGGCCGGTCCGCGCTCCCCGTCCGGATGGAAGAAGGCCGCGCTGTCCATCCCCCGGCAGGCCCCCTCCAGCTGCCAGTCCCAGATATCGGCGTTCGGGCCCGGAAGCCTGCGCGTGTCCGCCATCGTGACCGCCTCCGTATTTCGGTCGGTTCCCCTGCCTCGACTACTCCATTTGGTGCAATGCTGGCTACGGTAGAAGCGCGCCAATAGTTGTTCAAGGGAATCGCACTGATTCAGCCGTTAGGTGTCCCCCGCAAGCGTGAGAGAAGGCGCTGTTTTGTCGGCGCGGCGCCAATAAGATCCACTTGCCGGACGGTCGGCCCGCCGGGATATTGAGGCGAATGGATTCCGGGCGGATGGAGCCGACGATGCCGGTGGCCGCGGTGGCGCGCCGGCTGGGTATCGCGCCCTCCACGCTCCGCACCTGGGACCGCCGCTACGGGCTGGGGCCCGGCAGGCACATCGGCGGCAAACACCGTCGCTACGGTCCGGCCGACGTAGCGAGACTCGAACTCATGCAGCGCGCCCTGTTGCGCGGCGCTTCGACGGCAGAGGCCGCGCGCTACGCGCTGGACGAACTGCCCAAGTCGGTGGCGTCCGGCGAACTGCCCACCCGGCCTCAACCGCCTCCGCCGGGTAGCAGGCTGTCGGACGGCAACGTGGCGAGGCGCCTGCGCACCGTCGCGCTCGCCATGGACGCCTTCGCCGTGCAACGCACGCTCGCCGAGGCCATCGCCGACGCCGGCGTGCTGGCCGCCTGGGAGGACGTGATCGAGCCGGTGCTGACCGCACTCGGCGCGGGCTGGGAAGGCGCCCGCGCCGGCGTCGAGGTCGAGTGTCTGCTCTATGAGTGCGTGCTCGCCGCGCTGCTGCGGGCCACCCCGGTGCTGCACAGCCCACGTAACCAACGTCCGGTGCTGCTCGCCTGTGTGCCGCGAGAGCGCGACGGGCTCCCGCTCTACGTGCTGGCCGCCACCCTGGCGGACCGGGGGATCGGTACGCAGCTGTTCGGCAGGCCGCTGCCGCCGGACGCGCTCGCGGCGACCGTCCGGCGCAGTTCGCCCTCGGCCGTCGTGCTGGCCGCCCGCCACACCGAGTCCGCGGACAGCCGCCTCTTCGCCGACGATCCGCGTGGGCGGCCTCGCCGACGGATGTTCGCCATGGGGCCCGGATGGTGCCGGACCCCGTTGCCGGCCCGGGTCGAACTGCTGCCGGGTCTGCGCGCCGCCGCCGAGCGGCTCGAATATGTCCTACTCGGGCAGTAGGGTGACCCGTGTGGAGGGTGAGCTACGGTGCGCGGCCTTCGGGGACCCGCCCGCGGTTGCTCCTGCCCTGCTGGCGGCGCCCGGGTCGGCCAGGGCCCGGTTGCTGGCCGCGATCGTGCTCGGCGCCCAAGGCCGGTATGCCTCCGCCGCGACGTTGCTCGGCGACCTCGCCGGCGGCCCGGACCCGGTGCTCGCGGGCCTCGCGCTGGCCACGCTCGCGTCGCACAGGCGCCAACTCGGCGGGCACGCGGCCGCGCTCCGGCTGGATGCGAGGGCCCTCGCTCTCGTCGAGGGGGTCCCGGGGCTTGGCCCCCGGCGGGGTCTGGGGGTGGTACCCCTGGGTACTGCCGAGCCGGAGGAAGACCCGGACGGCCTGGACGCCTGTGGTGCCCGGGCCGACGTTCTGCTCGGTCTGGCCGCGGACAACCTCGGCATCGGCCGCTTGGGCGCCGCTCGCAGGTTCCGCGCCGCGGCACTCTCGCATGCGGCCGTCTGGCGGGCGCGGGTCCGTGCGGGCTGGGTCACGGCCGAGATCGAACTGGTGGCCGGCCGGCCGGAGGCGGCCGTGGCGCCCGCGGCGGAGGCGCTGGATCTCGCCACGGCGACCGGAGCGCGCCGGCACGAAGTGAAGTCCGGGCTGGTGCTCGCGGCCGCGCTGACGGCCACGGGCGCGGTCGAACGCGCCCGGGAGCTGGTCTCCACGGCACTGGCCGCGGCGGACAAATACGAGCTGCGATCGCTTCGGTGGCCTGCCGGGTTGCTTGCCGCGCAACTGTGGCCGACGATTGCTGACCAGCATCGATTCAGAGTCGACGCGGTGTTGCACGCTGTGTTACGACAGTCTGATCCGGAGGGGAGGTTCCTGGCTCGTGAGTCGCCTTGGGTGCCGCTCTGACCTGCGTTGGGACATCCGGGCGAAGAACTTCCAAAAAAAGCCACCGGATCGTGTCAAGGTGCGGCCTAAAGCGTCCGATAGGGGATATGGAATGTCACCCGGCTGCAGGAAGGAAACCCCGTGACGACGGTCTTGATCTGCGACGACCGACGCAGTGTCCGCGAAGGGCTCACCCGCGTGATGTCTGCCGTTCCCGGTGTCAGTCGCATCGACTGTGTAGCGCACGGTGACGAGTTGCTGGCCAGGTACTCGCGACAGCCGGTCGACGTCGTGCTCGTCGGCACCCAGCGCGCGATGCCGGCCGGGGTGGAGGCGACTCGGCGGCTGGTGTCCGCCAACCCCCAGGCCAACGTGATCGTCTTCGGTGCGCCCGACGATGCCAGCAGTATCGCCGCCGCGATCGCCGGTGGGGCACGCGGGTACCTGCGCTGGGACGCCTCCCGGCCCGAACTCGTCGCCGCACTGGCGCACACCCTGGCCAGCACCTCCGTCCCGGCGCCGCGTCAGCCCGCCGATCCCGGCGTCCAGCTCACCGAGCGTGAGCTGCAGGTGCTGCGCGGCATGAGCCAGGGCAAGAGCAACGGCCAGATCGGACGTGAGCTGTACCTGTCCGAGGACACCGTGAAGACCCACGCGCGGCGGCTGTTTCGCAAGCTCGGCGTGCGGGACCGGGCGCAGGCCGTCGCGCACGGTTTCCGTCGCGGTCTCGTGTCCTGAAAACCGGCGACCGCGCAGGAACGGGATCCGTGCCGGAAGGTACGGTAGGCATCACCGGCGCGAGGGGAGTCGATCTCGCGCGCCGTCCTTTTGTACGCCTACACGTAACGCTGGGACTGTTGTCTGCGATGGCCAATGTGGGGGACGGACTGGACGAGCCGGTCGCCGCCGCTGTCGAGGGGGATCCTCAGGCGGTGGAGCGGCTGCTTGGTGCTATCCGTCCTCTTGTGGTGCGGTACTGCCGCGCCAGGGTTGGCAGGCAGGAGCGTTCGTTCGCTTCGGCAGACGACGTGGCTCAGGAGGTGTGTCTCGCGGTGCTCACGGCCTTGCCCTCCTACCGTGACCAAGGACGCCCTTTTCTGGCCTTCGTGTACGGCATCGCCCAGCACAAGGTGGCCGATGCGCACCGTGCTGCCGCGCGCAACCGGGCCGAGCCGGTGGCCGAGATCCCCGACGAGATCGAGGGGGACATCGGCCCTGAGCAGCACGCCCTGCAGGGGGAGTTGAACGAGCGCATGGCCCAGCTGCTCCGGGTGTTGCCGGACAAACAACGCGAGATCGTGGTGCTGCGAGTGGTCGTTGGTCTATCCGCCGAGGAAACCGCGGAAGCGGTCGGCTCCACCCCGGGGGCGGTGAGGGTCGCACAGCACCGTGCGCTCGCACGGCTCCGCAAGGCGCTGGCGTCCGAGGAGGCGGCCTGAGTGACCGACCGCGACAGTCGTGACGAGGTCAGACAGCAGCTCGAGGAGCTCGGGTTGGACGAGACCATGAGCGCCTCGCGAACCGCCTTCGAGGCGGACCTTTCCGCCGTGCACGCCGACGACGCGTTGCTGGACGCGCTCGGCGGCTCCGACCCCGAGGTCGCCGACGGCCTCGGCGACCAGGAACTGAACGCGTTGCTACTGGCCTGGCGGCGCGACATCGACAGCGAGCCGCTGGCCGAGCTGGTCGACACCGACACGGCCGTGACCACCGTGCGGGCCGCGTCGCTGGCGCAGCGCCACGGGCGCCGGGCGCGCCGGCGCCGTTTGCTGGTGCCGGTCGCGGCGGCCGCCGCGGTGCTGGCCATCGCGTTCGCCGGCACCGGCATCGCCGCCCGCAGCGCCCAGCCCGGGGACACCCTGTGGGGCCTGACCAAGATGCTCTACGCCGACCACGCCCGGTCGGTGGAGGCCGCGTCCGCCGCGCGCACCGATCTGCAGCAGGCGAGCATCGCGCTCGCGCAGGGCAACATCGTCGCCGCTCAGCAGGCGCTCGCCGCGGCGGCGGCCAACCTGCGGCAGGTCTCCGAGGAGGACAACCTCAGCCAGCTGATGGCCGAGCACAAGCAGCTGTCGGAGCTGCTGGAGCACCCGGCGCAGGTCCCGGTGCCGCCGCCGCTGCCGACCTCGCCGGCGTCGCAGAACCCGCAGTCCTCGCCGTCGACGACCCTCCAGCCGACGACCACCACCTCCCCGTCGCCGTCGCCGTCCGCGCCGAGCACTTTCCAGAGCAGCGAGGTTCCGCCACCTCCCACGAGCAGCAGCCCCAGCGGCACGGGCACAGGTACGGGCGCGGAGGGCAGCGCGCCGAGGGTCGACACGTCGTCCGACACCGGCACCGGTGGCCAGGCGTCGGCGAACCAGGTGGATACCGTCACCGGCACCAACTGAGTTTTCGGTCAAGAATTTGAGGGGCGTTGCCTTGCGCAGGCAACGCCCCTCGTCGTGTTCCGGGTCAGTAGGCGCTTTCGGTCGCGGTTACGCCGTCAGCGAAACCACGGCAGTAGTCCCAGCTGACGTAATCGGCGGGGTCGGGATCGTAGGCAGGTTCGTGCGGGCGCATCCGGCCGTCCGAGAGCAGCTGTTCGAGGCTGGCGCGCAGGAGGTTCCAGTCGTGGTAGTGCGGCTGGTCGCATTCACCACAGTCCACGACGATCCCGCGAACGCCTCTCGGTTCCAGAAGTGCCTGGTAGACAGCCAGGTCGGACAGGTCGGCGAGCAGTTCCGCGCGGGCCTGCGCGTTGATCGGCTCGTCCGGTTCATCGTCGAACGCGTCGAGGCCGGCGGCCGGGTCGTCGGGGTCGTCGGCGAACGGGTCCGGGGGCAAGACATCGTGCGGCACGCGTGGCACCGTACTCGCCCCGGGTAAGCCGCTGTCCAGTGCCTTTACCCGCGATCCCGGCTGCCGCGCGGCCCTATACCATCTTCTACAGCGTCATCGAAAGCCGAGGAAGGTCAGTCACCAGCCATGACGAGCGAGTTCACCCCCAATGACAAGTTCGCGATGCTGGGCCTGACCTTCGACGACGTCCTGCTGCTGCCCGCCGAGTCCGACGTGGTCCCCAGCGCGGTCGACACCACGACCCGGCTGTCGCGCAACGTAACCCTGCGCGTCCCGCTTCTCTCGGCCGCGATGGACACGGTCACCGAGGCCAGGATGGCCATCGCGATGGCCCGCCAGGGCGGTATGGGCGTGCTGCACCGCAACATGTCGATCGAGGAGCAGGCCGCCGCCGTCGAGGTGGTGAAGCGGTCGGAGGCGGGCATGGTGACCGACCCGGTGACCTGCTCGCCGGACGACACGCTGGCCGAGGTGGACGCGTTGTGCGCGCGGTTCCGGATTTCCGGCGTCCCGGTCGCCGACGCCGCCGGCACCCTGGTGGGCATCATCACCAACCGTGACATGCGCTTCGAGGTCGACCACAGCCGCCCGGTCAGCGAGGTGATGACCAAGCAGCCCCTGGTCACCGCGCAGGTCGGGGTTACCGCGGACGCCGCGCTCGGACTGCTGCGGCGGTACAAGATCGAGAAGCTGCCGATCGTCGACGGGGCGGGCAAGCTGCGCGGCCTGATCACGGTCAAGGATTTCGTCAAGACCGAGCAGTACCCCAACGCGACCAAGGACCCCGACGGCAGGCTGCTCGTCGGCGCGGCGGTCGGCGTCGGCGCGCCCGGGCACCAACGGGCCATGGCGCTCGCCGACGCCGGGGTGGACGTGCTGATGGTCGACACCGCGCACGGGCATTCGCGAGCCGTCGTCGACATGGTCTCGACGCTGAAGAAGGAGTTCGGCGACACGGTGGACGTGGTCGGCGGCAATGTGGCCACCCGCGCCGGGGCGCAGGCGCTGGTGGACGCGGGGGCGGACGCCGTCAAGGTCGGTGTCGGGCCGGGCTCGATCTGCACCACGCGGATCGTTGCCGGCGTCGGTGTGCCGCAGATCTCCGCGATCTACGAAGCCGACCAGGCCTGCCGCCCCGCGGGTATCCCGGTGATCGGTGACGGCGGCATCCAGTACTCCGGTGACATCGCCAAGGCCATCACCGCCGGTGCCTCGGCCGTGATGCTGGGCAGCTTGCTCGCCGGTACCACCGAGGCGCCGGGCGCGCTGATCCTGGTCAACGGCAAGCAGTTCAAGACCTACCGGGGGATGGGCTCGCTGGGCGCCATGCAGTCGCGCGACGGCCGCAAGTCCTACTCGAAGGACCGCTACGCCCAGGACGACGTGCTCTCCGAGGACAAGCTGGTGCCCGAGGGCATTGAGGGACGGATCCCGTTCCGCGGCCCGCTGGCCAACGTGGTGCACCAGCTCGTGGGCGGGCTGCGGTCCGGCATGGGTTACGCGGGCGCGCAGACCATCGCCGACCTGCAGCAGGCGCAGCTGGTGCGGATCACCGCCGCCGGGCTCAAGGAGAGCCACCCGCACGACGTCACCATGACGGTCGAGGCGCCCAACTACACGACCCGCTGACCGGCGCGCGGGAGGTCCGGTGAGAATGGGCCGTCAGGACGAGCGCAGGAAGGGACCTTAGGTGCGGGATCTGGTCGAGATCGGCATGGGGCGTACCGCGCGGCGGGCGTACGACCTCGACGACGTGGAAATTGTCCCGTCGCGGCGGACCCGGTCGTCCGGAATCGTGTCGACCGCATGGCAGATCGACGCCTACCGGTTCGACCTGCCGCTGGTGACGCATCCCACGGACGCGATCGTGTCGCCGTCCAGCGCGGTGGCGATCGGGCAGCTGGGCGGGCTGGGCGTGCTCAACGCCGAGGGCCTGTGGGCGCGCCACGCGAATGTGGACGAAGTGATCCAGCGGCTCGCCGAGGCGACCAAGGACGAGGATCCCACGGCGCTGGTGCGACTGCTCCAGGAGCTGCATTCCGCTCCGGTCCGGCCCGAGCTGCTCACCGAGGCACTGAAGACCGTGCGTGAGTCCGGGGTCACGGTGGCCGCGCGGGTCAGCCCGCAGCGGGCCGCCGAGCTCACCCCCCAGCTGATCGCGGCGGGCGTGGAGATCCTGGTCGTGCAGGGCACGATCGTCTCCGCGGAGCACGTCGCGCGGGACGACCATCCGCTCGACCTCAAGGAGTTCATCGGCGGGCTGGACGTGCCGGTGATCGCGGGTGGTGTGGCCGACTACCGGACCGCGATGCACCTGATGCGTACCGGCGCCGCGGGCGTGATCGTCGGGCACGGCTACACGCCGGGGGTCACCAGCACCGACCGCGTGCTGGGCATCGGCGTGCCGATGGCCACCGCGATCATCGACGCGGCCGCCGCCCGTCGTGACTACCTCGACGAGACCGGCGGCCGGTACGTGCACGTGCTGGCCGACGGCGGGATGACCTCGTCCGGCGACATCGCCAAGTCCATCGCCTGTGGAGCCGACGCGGTGATGCTGGGCGCGCCGCTCGCGGCGGCGTCCGAGGCGCCCGGGCACGGCCTGTACTGGACCGCGGCCGCGGCGCATCCGTCCTTGCCGCGCTCGCGGGTCGCCGCCGGGCCGGATTTCGAGGTCGACCTCAGGACGTTGCTGTTCGGTCCCTCGTCGGACGCCGAGGGGACGGTGAACCTGTTCGGCGCGCTCCGGCGGGCGATGGCGAAGACCGGCTATTCGGATCTGAAGGAGTTCCAGCGCGTCGGCCTGTCCGTCCGCCGTTGACTCATCAGTAACTTACTGCTGGTCAGCAACTCGGGTCACGCGTAACCTCTTGGCGGTGACCACGGGTGACAGCATTGGCACTGACTATGACGTGATCGTCGTCGGTTCGGGCTTCGGGGGCAGTGTCGCCGCGCTCCGGCTCACCGAGAAGGGCTACCGGGTGGCGGTCATCGAGGCGGGCCGCCGGTTCGCCGACGACGAGTTCGCCAAGACCTCCTGGGATCTCAAACGGTACCTGTGGGCCCCGCGCCTCGGCTGCTACGGCATCCAGCGCGTGCACCTGCTCAAGGACGTCATGGTGCTCGCCGGCGCCGGGGTCGGCGGTGGGTCACTGGTTTACGCCAACACGCTGTACCGGCCGCTGAAGCCGTTCTACACCGACCGCCAGTGGGCGCACATCACCGACTGGGAGGCCGAACTCGCGCCGCACTACGACCAGGCGAGCCGCATGCTGGGCGTGGTCACCAATCCCACCATCACGCCGGTCGACGAGGTGGTGCGCAAGGTGGCCGTGGACATGGGGGTCGGCCAGACCTTCCACCCGACCCCGGTCGGGGTGTACTTCGGCCAGCCGGGCGAACCCGCCGAGGACCCGTACTTCGGCGGGGCGGGACCCCGGCGCACCGGGTGCACCGAGTGCGGCTCGTGCATGACCGGTTGCCGGGTCGGCGCGAAGAACACCCTGGTCAAGAACTATCTCTACCTGGCGGAGCAGGGCGGCGCGAAGGTCATCCCGCTGACCACGGTGACCGCCGTCCGGCCGCGGGGGGACGGCTCGTTCGAGGTCGACATCCGGCGTAGTGGCAGTTCCTCCCGCCGGTTCCGCCACACGCTCACCGCGGGCCAGGTCGTCCTCGCCGCCGGAACCTGGGGCACCCAGCGCCTGCTGCACCGGATGGCCGACACCGGCGCACTGCCCCGGCTTTCGCCGCGGCTCGGTGAGCTGACCAGGACCAACTCGGAGGCGATCATCGGGTCCGGGCGAACCAGGGTGGACCCCGAGCGCGACTTCACCAAGGGCGTCGCGATCACCTCGTCCATCCATCCCGACGAGATCACGCACATCGAGCCGGTCCGGTACGGCAAGGGCAGCAACGCGATGAGCCTGCTGCAGACCATCGCCACGGACGGCTCCTCCCCGGTGCCGAGGTGGCTGCAGGCCCTGCGGTTCGTGGTCCGGCACCCGATCCGATCGCTGACGCTGCTCAACGGCCACCGGTGGAGCGAGCGGACGGTCATCCTGCTGGTCATGCAGAGCCGGGACAACTCGATCACCACCTACACCAGGCGCGGGCTGTTCGGGCGGCGCCGGTACACGTCGAAACAGGGGCACGGCGAGCCGAACCCGACGTTCATCCCGCTCGGGCACGAGGCGAACCTGCGTGCGGCCGAGCACATCGGCGGTATCCCGGGCGGCACCTGGGGTGAGATCTTCGACATCCCGCTGACCGCGCATTTCATCGGCGGTGCCCCGATCGGCACCACCCCGGACGACGGTGTCATCGACCCCTACCACCGGGTGTTCGGCTACCCAGGTCTCTCCATTGTGGACGGAACGGCGGTCACCGCGAACCTCGGTGTGAACCCGTCGCTGACCATCACCGCCCAGGCCGAGCGCGCGTTCTCCTGCTGGCCCAACAAGGGCGAGGCAGACCCGCGGCCGGACCAGGCTGGGGGTTACCGCCGCCTGGACCCGATCGCGCCGAAGAACCCGGCCGTCCCGTCCGGCGCGCCCGCTACGGTTGCCGTGGCTGCCGTGCGGCGACGTCGGTCACCGTGATCAGAGCTCGATTCCGGCGAACACGGTCACCCGCTCCTCGGTGAGGTCGCGCATCGCGGACCGCACGCCTTCTCGGCCGACGCCGGAGCCCTTGACGCCGCCGTAGGGCATCTCGTCGGCGCGATAGGACGGCACGTCACCGATGATCACTCCGCCGACCTCCAACTCGGCCGAGGCACGGAAGGCGAGTTGGACGTCTCGCGTGAAGATGCCCGCCTGCAGCCCGAAAGCCGAGGCGTTGACCGCATCCAGCGCCGCGCCCGTGTCGTCCACAATGGATACCGCGAGGACTGGGCCGAAGATCTCGTCGGCCCACGCCTTCGCGTCCGCGGGAACGTCGGTGAGCACGGTCGGCTCGACTGTCGTGCCCTCCCGGGAGCCGCCGGTGAGCACCTTCGCGCCACCGCCCACCGCCTCGGAGATCCAGTCCACGATCCGCTTCGCCGCCGCCTCGTCCACCACGGGGCCGACGTCGACCGTCGTGTCGTAGGGGTCGCCGGTCCGCTGCGCGCGGACCGCGTCCACCAGCGCGGGCACGAACTCGCCGGCCACCGAGCGTTCGACGATCACGCGCTGCACCGCGATGCAGGACTGGCCGGCCTGGTAGTTGCCGAAGGTCGCGATCCGCGCGGCCGCCCCGGGCAGGTCGGGCCAGTCGGCGAGCACGACGACGGCCGCGTTCCCACCCAGTTCCAGCACGATGTGCTTGCGTGGCGCGGCCTCGGCCAGTGACCAGCCGACCGGGCCCGAGCCGGTGAACGAAACCACCGGTAGCCGTGGGTCGGCGACCAGGGCCGCGGTTTCGGCGTTACCCAGCGGCAGCACGGAGAACGCGCCCTCCGGCAGGCCGGTCTCGGCGAGGAGCTCACCGAGGACGAGCGCGGACAGCGGGGTGCGCGGCGCGGGCTTGACAATGATCGGGGCGCCGACGGCGAGCGCGGGCGCGACCTTGTGCGCTACCAGGTTGAGCGGGAAGTTGAACGGCGAGATGCCCAGCACCGGGCCGCGGGGCACCCGGCGGACCATCGCGAGCCTGCCTTCCCCCGTCGGATCGCTGTCAAGCCGCTGCAACTCACCGGTGAACCGGCGTGCCTCCTCCGCGGCGATCCGGAACACCGAGATGGCACGGTGAACCTCGGCCTCGGCCCACTTGAAGGGCTTGCCGTTCTCCGCCGTGATCACCTCCGCCAGTTCCTCCGCGCGGACGGCGAGCCCGCGGGAGACGTGGTCGAGCGCGGCGGCCCGCATGTGCGCGGGGGACCGCCGGAGCTGCGGCGCGACGGCCACGGCCGCGGCGACCGCGCGCTCGACCTGTTCGGCGCCGGGCACCGCGACGGTGGCGACCTCACTCCCGTCGAAGGGGTGGCTGACCAGCGATGTGCCCATGCCCTGCTCGGGCCGCCCGGCGATCCAGGCGGGCCGCGGTTCCGGGGTGATGGTGTCCATGCGCGTAACGGTAAGCCGCGTGCCCAACCCCGGGGCGGGGGCGGCGTGGTGGAGCTCACCTGGGACGATGGGGACAGACCGCCCCACGCTCGAGGAGATACAGGTGCCCAGTCCGAGTGGTCCCGTGCTGGTCGTGGACTTCGGTGCGCAGTACGCGCAGCTGATCGCCCGCCGGGTCCGGGAGGCCCAGGTTTACTCCGAAGTCGTGCCGCACAGCGCGACCGTCGACGAAATCATGGCCAAGAACCCGGCCGCGATCATCCTTTCGGGTGGCCCCGCGAGTGCCTACTCGCCGGGCGCGCCGGGCATGGACCCCGCGCTCGCCAAGACCGGCGTGCCGATCTTCGGCATCTGTTACGGCTTCCATCTGCTCGCGCAGGCGCTCGGCGGCACCGTCGAGGCGACGGGTGCACGCGAGTACGGCCGTACCGAAGTGAACCTCGTCGGCGAAGGCGGCGTGCTCCACCGCGAGCTTCCCGCGCGGCACCAGGTGTGGATGAGCCACGGCGACAGCGTCACGAAGGCCCCGGACGGCGCCGAGGTGACGGCCACGTCCGACGGCGCGCCCGTCGCCGCCTACGAAAACCCGGCCGAGCGGTACGCGGGCGTGCAGTACCACCCGGAAGTGCTGCACTCCCCGCACGGCCAGGAGGTCCTGCGCCGGTTCCTGCACGACATCGCCGGTATCCGTCCGCAGTGGACGACCGCGTCGATCGTGGAGGAGCAGATCGGCAAGATTCGCGAGCAGGTCGGGGACGGCCGCGCGATCTGCGGGCTGTCCGGCGGGGTGGACTCCGCGGTCGCCGCGGCACTCGTGCAGCGCGCCATCGGTGACCGTCTGACCTGTGTGTTCGTCGACCACGGGCTGTTGAGGGCGGGTGAGCGGGCCCAGGTCGAGCGTGACTTCGTCGCCGCGACCGGGGTGAACCTGGTCACCGTCGACGAGCGCGAACGCTTCCTCGGCGCGCTGGCCGGGGCCACCGATCCAGAGGAGAAACGCAAGATCATCGGCCGGGAGTTCATCCGCGTGTTCGAGCGGGCGGAGCGAGACCTCAAGGCGGAGGGCGACTACCGGTTCCTGGTTCAGGGCACGCTCTACCCGGACGTGGTCGAGTCGGGCGGTGGTACGGGCGCGTCCAACATCAAGAGCCACCACAACGTCGGCGGGCTCCCGGAGGACCTCCAGTTCGAGCTGGTCGAGCCGCTGCGCCTGCTGTTCAAGGACGAGGTGCGCCGGGTGGGCCTGGAGCTCGGCCTGCCGGAGACCATCGTGCACCGGCAGCCGTTCCCCGGCCCCGGCCTCGGCATCCGGATCATCGGCGAGGTCACCGCGGACCGGCTGGAGACGCTGCGCGCCGCGGACGCGATCGCCCGCGAGGAGCTCACGTCGGCCGGCCTGGACCGCGACATCTGGCAGTGCCCGGTGGTGCTGCTCGCCGACGTCCGCAGCGTGGGCGTGCAGGGCGACGGCCGCACATACGGTCATCCGGTGGTCTTACGGCCGGTGTCCAGCGAAGACGCCATGACGGCCGACTGGACCAGGTTGCCCTACGACGTGCTCGAGCGGATCTCGACCCGGATCACCAACGAGGTGCCTGAGGTCAACCGGGTCGTCCTGGACGTCACCAGCAAACCCCCCGGCACCATCGAGTGGGAGTGACCGTCAGGGGCGGCGAAGCGATGCGCCGAGCATGAGGACTCCGACGAGCACCCCGCCGCCCGCCAGCACCCAGCGCAGGTCGACGTGCGGCAGCCAGATCGCGCCGTCGGTGAGCACGTAGCCCGACACCAGCAGCGTGGCCAGGCCCAGGATCAGGGTGAAGACGTCCGCCCCTCGCCGTCGCGGCCGCTGGTCGGTTTCCTCGTACTGGTACGGATTCTCAGCCACGACGCACCTCCACGTTTCCCAGTCCGTTGGTCACTGTCAGGGTGATCTGCGGCCCGCCCGGGCCATCGAGACCCAGGTCGGTGCCGGCCGTGGCGGGGACGTTGACGCCGTCGGTCTGGTGCCCCAGGCAGTCGACGTTGCCTGCCCGCACTTCGCAGCTGTACTGGACGTCCGCGGTTTCCGGCACCAGTACCGTGGTAGTCCCTGCTCCATTGTGGACAGTTGTGGCCACCGGTGTGCCCGCGGGCAGCCTGCTCAGGTCAAGCTCGATGTCGCCCGCGCTGTGCTGGTAGACGGGCAGGACCTCGGCAGCGGTCAGCGGGGACGCGTCCAACTCGCCGAACCCGCCAACGTAGTCGCGGACCGGCACCGCCGTCATGACCAGCCCGGCGATGGACAGGGGGACCGCCCAGCCGATCAGGCCCCGGCCGCCGCGCACGAACGAGCCCACGACCATGCCCACGCCGAGTACACCCAGGGCCAGCCCGATGATGTGCGGCGGAGAGAACCACTCGATGCCCGAGGTACCCAGCGCCGCACCGGCGCCCGACACCAACAGCGCGATGCCGAACGTGGCGGGCCCGACCTTGCGGTTCCGCCGTCGTGCGGGCGTGGGTGCGGGCGGCGGGGGCGGGGTGGGCGCGGGAGCCGGTTCCGGCAGGTCCCAGCCCAGCGGGGCGGCGGCGAGCGGATCCCAGCCCGACGCCCGTTCCGCGGCGGTCTCGGCGGACAGGGAGAAGGCGGCGGCCGCGCCCGTGGCGACCGCGGGCGGCCGGTTGTCCTGCCCACGGCCGCGGTGCAGCAGGTACAGCGCGGTCGCCATCAGCGCCAGCCCGATCACCGCGCCCCCGTCGAACCAGCCACCGCCCGCGAAAGCCCAGCTGGCGATCGGGAAGAACGCGATGGCCAGCATGATCGTGAAGGCCTTCGACATCGAGGTCCGGCCCTGGCCGAACAGCGCCTCCACCGGCGAGACCTCGTCGTTCTCGCCGGGAAACAGCAGCCAGCCGAGCAGGTAGAGGGAGAGCCCGATGCCGCCGAAGATCGTGGCGGTCACGAAGGCCACCCGGACCACCACCGGGTCGATGCCATACCGATTGCCGATCCCGGCGGCGACACCGGCGATCTTGCGCCCGTGCAGGGGCCGCCGCGGCCGACTGACCCAGAAGTCCTTGACTGTCTCCTCGAAACCGGCCAGATGCGACCTCGGTGCTTCCGTTGCGCCACTCATGACAGCGAGCATGCCCGCCACCTCACGACCGCACATCGGGGATCGTCCCTGAGATACCAGTTCAGGGTCTTTCCCCGATGCCCGGCCCGTTGCGGCCGTGTGACCATGGAAGAACCATGGACACCATGCAGGAGAAGGCCGTGACGCCCACCGCGGCCCGGGCTCCCAGCGAGCCTGAGGGCCCGCCGAAGATGTACCGGCGCCGTTCGGGACGCGCGCTCGCCGGAGTCGCCGCCGGGCTCGCCGACCATCTCGGGGTCCGGGTGCTGTGGGTGCGCGCCGCCTTCGCGGTGCTCGCCGCGTTCGGGGGCGCGGGATTGTTCGCCTACGGCCTGCTGTGGGTGTTCGTGCCGCAGCGGCCGAACGAGGAGGCGCGCGAACCCGGCTCGGCGAGGGAACGGCAGCAGGCGGTCGCGTTGCTGGTGCTGGGCATCGGCCTCGCGGTCGGCGGCAGCATGCTGAGTGGGTTGATCAGCGGCTGGGTCGCGGTTCCACTGGCGATCACACTGGTCGGTGCCGCGGTGGTCTGGCGCGAGGCCGACGAGTCGCAGCGACGGCGCTGGCGCGGCGGGACGCGCTCCGGTGTCGCGGGGATCGTGCTCGGGGGCGGTGGCTGGTCGGCGGCGGTGCGGATCCTGGCCGGGGTCGCGCTGGTGGTGACCGGCACCGGGGTGGTCGTGCTGCGCAGCGGCAGTCTCGACCAGATCCAGTTCGCGCTGATCGCCGTGCTGGCCACGCTGGTCGGGGTGGCCGTGCTGACCGTTCCGTTCTGGCTGCGCATGGTCCGGGACCTCGGGGAGGAACGCCGCGCCAGGATCCGCACGGAAGAGCGCTCGGAGATCGCCGCTCACCTGCACGATTCGGTGTTGCAGACGCTGGCGCTGATCCAGAAACAGGCCGACGTGCCCAAGGAGGTCGCGCGGCTGGCTCGCGGCCAGGAACGGGAGCTGCGTGGCTGGTTGTACGGCCCGTCGGGCTACGGCGGAGACAAGGAGATCGCCTCCGGGCAACTTTCCGCGGCGCTCGCGGCGGCCTGTGGCGAGGTGGAGGACGCGTTCGCGATTTCGGTGTCCCAGGTCGTGGTGGGTGATGCGGAGCTCGACGAGTCGCTGACCGCGATGGTGCAGGCCGCCCGTGAGGCGATCGTGAACGCGGCCAAGCATGCCGGTGTCGACGAGGTGAGCGTGTATGCCGAGGTGGAGCCGACGTCGGTGACCGTGTTCGTGCGGGACCGTGGCAAGGGCTTCGATCCGGACGCCGTGCCGGAGGACCGCCACGGACTCGCCGATTCGATCCGGGGCAGGATGGAGCGCAACCGCGGCACGATCCGGCTGCGAACTTCGCCCGGCGAGGGAACCGAGGTGCAGCTGGAGATGCCGCTGTCGAAGAAAGAGGCCAATGCGAAACGCTGATTTGGGGAGGGGGCCTTCGTGAGCGAGGGGCCTGTGACCGTGTTCCTGGTCGACGACCATGCGCTGTTCCGTGCGGGGGTGCGCACGGAGCTGGATGCGATCACCGACGAGGTGCGCGTGGTCGGCGAGGCCGGATCGGTCGGTGAGGCGGTCACGGGAATCCTGCGCAGCAAGCCGCAGGTGGTCCTGCTCGACGTGCACATGCCGGACGGCGGTGGTGCGGAGGTGCTGCGCCGGGTGCGGCCCGAGCTGCCGGATGTCGTGTTCCTCGCGCTTTCGGTGTCCGACGCGGCGGAGGACGTCATCGCGGTGATCCGCGCCGGAGCCCGCGGTTACGTCACGAAGACGATCTCCTCCAAGGAACTCGTCCGCGCGATCGCGCGGGTTGCCGACGGGGACGCGGTGTTCTCACCCCGGCTGGCCGGCTTCGTCTTGGACGCCTTCGCCGACCGGCCGGGATCGGCCCCGATCAGCGATCCAGAACTGGACCTGCTCACCCCGCGCGAGCGCGACGTGCTTCGCCTGCTCGCGCGAGGGTACGCGTACAAGGAGATCGCTTCGGAGCTGTTCATCTCGGTGAAGACGGTCGAGACGCACGTGTCGAGCGTCCTCCGGAAGACCCAGCTGTCGAACCGCTACGAGCTTTCGCGCTGGGCCTCCGACCGCCGTCTCGTCTGATCGGTCCGTAAGCGCAAGCGACGAATGCGGCTCGTCCTTTCAGGACAACCGTAAGATCGGGTCATGCTCGACGTTCGCCGCATGCAGGTGCTGCGCGCGGTGGTCACCAGTGGGTCGATCTCCGCCACCGCCCGGAACCTCGGCTACACGCCGTCCGCGATCAGCCAGCAACTGTCCACATTGGAACGCGAGGCGGGGGTCCGGCTGCTGGAACGCGTGGGCCGTGGGGTCCGGCCCACGCCGGCCGGCCTCCTGCTGTCCGAGCACGCCGAGCTGCTGAGCGCCCAGTTGTCCAGGGCGGAGACGGAACTGGCCGAGCTCAAGGCGGGGCGGGCCGGGCGGCTGGCCATCCGGTACTTCGCCACCGCCGGCGCCGCCCTGGTGCCACCGGCCGTGGCCACCCTCCACCGTGAGTATCCCGGGATCCGGCTCGACCTGAAACTGCTGGAACCGTACGACTCGATGCCGGCGGTCGTGGCCGGAGACGCCGATGTCGCGATCGTGGTGTGGCATGACAAGCCGCCCGCGGGCGTCGACCTGACTCACCTGCTCGACGACCCGTACCGCGTCGCCCTGCCCAGAGCACATCCGCTGGTCGCCAAGCGAGTGATCGACCTGGCCGAGCTCGCCGACGAACCGTGGGTGGGCAACGAGGTCGTTCCCGGGCCCTGCCTCGATGCCTTGCTGACCGCCTGTGGCGCCGCCGGGTTCGCGCCGAACTTCGTGATGAACTGCGAGGATTACCAGACCGCACAGGGTTTTGTCGCGGCAGGCCTCGGTATCGGGCTCGTCCCCGTGCTCGGCCTGGGCTCACCGCACCCCGGCGTCGTCGTCCGGCGCGTGCGCCGCCCGGAGCCGATCCGATCGATCCACGCCGCCGTAGGGGCGCATGCGATGCCCCGGCCCGCGGTCCGGCGCTTCCTCGAGGTGTTGAGAACTAGAGAAACAGCAGCTGTGTGATGCCGATGCCGATCGCGGCCGCACACAGGATCGCGAGCACGGTGAGGATCAGCGCACGCACCTTGGACGGCGAGATCGTGATCACCGGCGCCGTGGTCTGCACCATGGGCCGGTCGAGGACCGCGATGGGCACCGTCGGCATCGCCGGAGCGGTGGGCGGGATGAACGCGGTCTGCCTGCCCTGGGTGACGGCCTGGAACGCGGTGATGCTGTCGGCCAGGGTGGGTCGCGACAGAGGGTCTTCACGCAGCAGTTTCAGCAGCGCCCCGGTCAGCTGACCGGCTTTCTGCGGCTGCCGCAAGACGCCGTCGTCCCCGTAGGGCGGCACTCCTTCCACGGCCACGTACAGGGTGGCGCCGAGCGAGAATGCGTCCGACGCCGGTTCCGGCAGCCCGCCCTTCGCGATCTCCGGGGCCAGGAAGGCCGAGTTCGGCCCCGCACCCCAGATGCCGATGTCGGCGACCTTGACGCCACCGTCGTCGGCGAGCAACACGTTGCCCGGCTCCAGGCTCCGGTGCAGCACGCCGGCCTGGTGCGCCGCGGTCAGTGCGGAGGCGAGCTGGATGCCGAGGAAAGCGGTCTGCTCGGGCGTCAGGGTGCCGTGCTCGGCGAGGAAGTCGGCCATGCTGCGGGACGGGACGTACTCCATCACCAGCCACGGCTCCGACCCCTCGAGCACCACGTCGTACACGGTGATCGCATTGTTGTGCATGACCCGGGAAGCGGCCCGGCCCTCCCGCACCGCGGTCTCCACGACCTGGCCTTGCCCCGGCTGCACGTACATCCGCTTGGCCGCGACGGTGCGGTTCAGGAGCGTGTCATGGGCGAGCCATACGATTCCCGCCCGGCCACGGCCGATCGGCTGGTCCAGCCGGTACCGGCCGCTGACGAGCGCGCCCTCAGTACCCACGCGAAACCTCTCGATGCCCCGACGGTCGGTTAATCCTTGTCCACCTTACTTAGGGTCCCGTGGTTGGGGGTGTGGTCGATTCCGAGGACCTGGCCGACGATGGCGGCGACGTCTTCGTGGGCGACTTGCTGCTTGGCGAAGGCTCCGCGGTCGACGACGAGGTGGTGGCCTGCGAGCTGCGCCGCGGCTGCCTGGTCTGGGTCGGCTCGACCTGGTTGTTCGACGCGCTCGCGGTTTCGGTCACCTCCACCTCGGAACTCGACGTGGTCACGGGCGGCGGGACAACCGGGTTGGGGTTCGGCGTGGTGTTGCTGCTCGTACTGTTCGGGCTGAACAGCCAGACCACCAGCCCCACCAGCGCGACGGCGGAAATCGCGGCGATGATCGCCGGGACCTTCCATTTGCCGGGCTTTTCCTCTTCCTCGCCGGCTCCGCCCTCCGCTGGGTACCCGTCGGCGTAGTCGTTGTCATAGCCGGCCGGTACCGCCTTGGTCGCGTCCCGGTTATTGCCCGGGTACATGGCGGTGGGGGTGTAGTCGTCCTGGTAGTCGTCGTAGAAGCCCGCTGACGGGTCGTTGCCGAGGGTGCCGGCGTGCCCGGGGGCCAGGTTGTCCGCCGGCAGCGCTCTGGTGGCGCCGACGCCGCCGAGCGCCCCGCCGGCCGGAGCGAGCCGGGTCGCGTCATCGGGACCGCCCAGCGGCGTTTCGCCGCGAGCGACCGCGGCGAGCAGTTCCTCGGCCTCCGCGGCGGTCGGCCGATGCTGGGTCTCCGGGTGCAGCAGCACGGCAAGCACGCTGGCCAGCGGCCCGGACTGCCGGGGCGGGTTGATCTGGCCGGCCGCGACGGCGTGCAGGAGGCTCAGGGTGTTCTCGCTGAGCCCGAACGGCGGCTGGCCCTCGCACGCCGCGTAGAGCGTCGAGCCGAGGGAGAAGATGTCGGACTTGGGGCCGGGATCGCCGCCGACGGCCACCTCGGGGGCGAGGTAGGCCGGGGTGCCCGCGATCATTCCGGTCTTGGTGACCGTGACGTCGTCCTTCGCCCGCGAGATGCCGAAGTCGGTGATCTTCACCAGTCCGCTGTCGGCGAGCAGGATGTTGCCGGGCTTGATGTCGCGGTGCACGATCCCGACCGCGTGCGCCTCCTTGAGCGCGGCCGCGATCTGGACGCCGATTCTGGCCACCTCCACGGGCGGCAGGGTCTTCTGGTCCCGCAGCACCTCGGCCAGGCTCGTCGAGGGCAGGTACTCCATCACCAGGCACGGATGCCCGTTGTCGTCGGTGACCACATCGAACACGGTGATCGCGTTCGGGTGGTGCAGCCGGGCAGCGATCCGGCCCTCCCGCATCGTGCGTTGCTTGGCGTCATCGGCCTCGTGGTGGTCGAGACCGGGCTGGAGGAGCAGTTGCTTGACGGCGACCGTTCGGGCGAGCACCTCGTCCTGCGCCTGCCAGACGGCGCCCATGGCACCGGTGCCGATCCGGCGGACAAGCCGGTACCGGCCGGCCACCAGACGACCCTCGTCGCTCACGCGACCCTCCTTCTCCGGCTGCCTTCAGGGCACGACGACATGCCGCACGCCTGGAGCGTATGCATCTATCGCGGTCCGTGGGGCCGGTTCAGCCGAAACCAGCTCGCGTCAAGGCTAGGGTGCTCACTCTGCGCACATACACGCGGCACGCCTTGGGGACGGCCAGGAAAGCCTGGTATGGGCTTACAACTGTTCGGCCGAAAGCAGTACTGCCTGCGAGATCAGGTCCGCCTGCTCCTTGGCGAACCCGAGCATCTGAGCGATCTTCAGCCGGGTGCCGTCACGCTGGACCACGGTGACCACAGCGAGTACCGATCCGTCCTGTTGCAGGTGGGCGTCGTTCACCTCGACCCGGCTCATCGTGCCCCAGGCCCGGACGAGCTCGCCGGAGGAGTCTCCGGACAGGCTCGGGGCCAGCATGCGCAGCGCTTGTTCGGGGTGCGGGGAACCGAGGAGCCGGTAGAACTCCTTGACCGCGGAAAGCTTCTCGGCCTCATCGGCCGGTGCCGGGCTCTTGCCGGCCGGCTGGGTCGAGTCGGGCTGCACCGACTTCGTTTGCGTGACCGGGAGCTGCGCCTTCGACGACGTGCTCGGTGCGGGTTGGGCGTGTGCCCTTCCGTCCCCCTGCGGGGCGAACGCGCCGAGTGCGGCGGCCCCGGTGATCGGCGGCGGAACAGGGTTGGCCCGGCTGGTCTGTTCCATGCGGGCGTTGGTCACCATCGAGGACGCGACGACGGCGCCGACGAGCATCGACGCGGCCGTGGTCAGCCCGGCCAGCTTGGCCACTTTCGCGAGCCGGCTCTCCGGCTCCCGCGGCGGCACGGCCTGCCTCCGGGCGCGGACGCGCGGCGGAGGCAGGAACTTGCGCGGCTCGCGCATGGTCGTGAGGCAGTCGCCGCCGGGCAGTTCCCGGTCCAACGCCTCCATGGCCAGGAGGTCGTCGACGGTGAGCGTGTCCGGCGAGCGCCGGATCCGGCGCCGGTCGTGCACGACTCTCATGGCCTCTGCTTCTCGATCAGGGAGATGTCTGGCACGTTCATTAGCGAACCGTGTTAAACAGTTACCGGCCAGGTTTCGTCGGTGGACTGCCGCCACCGCACGACGAACGGCAGCCAAGGTCACCCGACCGGCGCAACAAAGCGGCTATTCGGCGCTGTTGATCTTGCCGTGGGCGAAGGTCAGTTCCCGCTGCTCGGTCGTCTGGGTGCCGTCCTTGTACACGGCTTGCACCGTGCACACCGTCTTCCCCTCGTACTGGTGCACCCGGACATGCCTTACCTGGAAGTAGGCGATCCCGGCGTACTTCCGCGCGAGCCCGCTGGAGCCCTCCCGCTCGAGTGCCCCGGTGGTCATCCGGTGCGCGGCCTCGGGATTCTCGGTGACCGTGTCCAGGAAATTCTGCGATTCGGCGGCGAACATGTCGGGCTCACCCGACGGCCAGCCGACCTGGAAGGCATCCGCGTCGTAGGGCGCGGGTGTCGACGGCGGCTTCTGAAGGACGCGCGAGACTGCCGGAGTCGCGGCGCCGGGCGAGGCAGGAGCCCCGCCCACGACATCGGACGAGCCCTGAACGATCCGCACCCGGGCCGAGCGCGTCGGACCACCGGGCGAAAGGGGGGCGCCGGTCTTTTCGGCCACTTCGGCGTCGGTCACCGGCACGCCGGGCGCGGCGGCCACCTGCTCACCGCCGACCACGGGCTGCCCACCGCCGAGATCGGGTACCCAGCCGCCCCCGGCCGGGTTCGAGGGTGGCTTGCCGACCAGTGCGGATCCGGCGAACAGCAGAGCCACCACCACGCCACCGGACGAGGCGGTGGCGAACCAGGCGGCCCTGCGCCAGGACCGCGGCGGGGTCACCGACGCGGGCACGCTGCCGAGGTCGAAGGTGTCCAGGCCGGTCCTCGCCGGCCCGAGGTGGACGCGGACGTCGTCGGTCCGGGCCGGAGTCAGCGTCACCTTTGTTCGCTGGGCTACCGGCAACTGCTCGTGAGCGGGCGAAAACACGGAGTCACCGCAACCCGGGTCGGCGGTGAGGTCGACGGTCAGGTCCCTGTGGCGGGCATGGCGGCCGACGGAACCCTGGGCGAGCACCCTGGGTGTCCAGGAACCCGCGCTGCCGAGCCGGTGCCTGCCTGCCGGTACGGGATTCCCCTCGATACCCTCCGTTGCCACGCAATCAGCGTAAGAGCCCTAACAGGCAAGAGAAGCGCAGGCCGGCAAGTTCACTCGGTCGTGGCGCACCCGTTTGGGCAGAAGCAACCTGCCGTACGAATCCGCGCCGAGCCGCGGTGGTTACCCGCCGCTCCGGTACCTCGTCCTGGTGGACTCCAGGGCCTTCACCGCTACCGCACCACTGCCCGCCGCCAGGATGATGGCCAGGATGTCCATCCCGGTGCCACCCGCGGTGAACAGCCAGGCGAGCAGCGACGCCGCCGTGGTCCCGCCGGCGACGGCCCACCGGCCGCGGACGTACTCGGCGATCGGTGCCCCACCGGCACGCTTGTTCGCCGCGTTGTTGAGCAGTGCCAGGTAGCCGACGTGGCCGAGGGCGGCGAGCACACTGGCGATCGCGATCACGACCGCGATGAAATTAATCATGTCTCCAGTGTGCCCCGCCTGCCGCCTTCGTGTGGTCGGGGAAATGCCCTGAAATCAGCGCCCCAGCCGGCCGCGTCCCAGGTTCAGCAGGGCCATGGCCAGCTGCCGTCCGTCCGGGCCGAGGTCGCGGTAGCGGGCGAGCACGTCCATCTCGCGGTTGTAGACGATGCGGGTGCCGCCGGCGGCCATCCGGGCGGCGCCGATCCGCCTCGACACCTCGACGCGGCGCTTGACCAGCCTCAGGATTTCCCCGTCGAGCCAGTCGATCTCCTTGCGCAGCTCGGCGATCTCCTCGGCGGAGGCGATCGACTCCGCCGGCGCGGAATCTCCCTCCGGCGCGGCAGCCCGGTTCTCTTGGTTCGTCTGAGCGTTCATTTGGACCTCCGGTCAGCCGGATCCCACCTGGTCCCAGAGCCGACGAAAGCCCCGGGTCCGTGGACTCCGGGGCTTGGGGTGACAGCGGTTGGCGACACTACGCGATCACGGGAGCCGGAGTCCGGACCCCGTAGGAAAATCGATACTGGTGTGCTCGCACGCCATCAGTATGGCACAACCTGGCGCCGGGCCCGGAAAGCGGCGTGCGCGGCCACACCGAGCCCGAGCCAGAAGATCGGCACCACGGGCCAGAAGAACGGCACGCCGGAAACGAGCCAGCGGACGATCAGCAGGACCGAGACCGCGACGGCGAGCGCCGCGTGCACCCGTAGGGGTGGCGGGAAGCGCCGGACGGCGGGCTGCTGGGGCGGAAGGTCCGCGACGGCGGCCCGCAACTCGTCGACGTATTCAGCGGCGTAGACGGTGCCGAGCCGGTCTTCGATTTCGTCGAGGGTCAGCCGCCCTTCGGCACCCGCTTGCTGGACGCGGGCGGAGACGCGTTCGCGTTCGGCGTCGGAAGCCCGGATTCTGGTGGGTGTGTCGTTCATACCTTCGATGCTCCACGGCATGGGAGGCTTCGACATCGGCCCCTGAACGTCAGTTCCGAGTACGCACACCGTCGTAGCGGTGTCAGTCCTCCCGAGTAGCGTGGATCGCGATGAGCACCCTCTTCGATCTTCCCCCGCAGAAGCCGACGCCGAGCCGTCATGCCGACCTGCTCGCCGACCTCAACCCGGCACAGGCCAAGGCGGTCACGCACACCGGCGCCCCACTGCTGGTGGTGGCCGGCGCAGGCTCGGGCAAGACCCGGGTGCTGACCCGCCGGATCGCCTACCTGCTCGCCGAACGCGGCGCGCAGCCCGGCCAGATCATGGCGATCACGTTCACCAACAAGGCCGCCGCCGAGATGCGCGACCGGGTCAGCGGGCTGGTCGGCCGCCGGGCGAACGCGATGTGGGTGTCCACCTTCCACGCGATGTGCGTGCGGTTGCTGAGGCGCGAGGCGAAGACCCTCGGCATGTCCTCGAACTTCTCCATCTACGACTCCGACGACACCAGGCGGCTCATCACTCTCGTCGCGCGTGACCTGGACATCGACCCCAAGCGCTACCCCGCGCGCACCCTCGCCGTGCACATCTCGAACCTCAAGAACGAGCTGGTGGACAGCGAGAGCGCCGCGCCGCGCGCGGCCAACGACCTGGAGCGCCGGGTCGCCGAGGTCTACGCCGAGTACCAGCGCAGGCTGACGCTGGCCAACGCCACGGACTTCGACGATCTGATCATGCGCTCGGTCGAGTTGCTGCAGGCCTTCCCGGACGTCGCCGAGCACTACCGGCGCCGGTTCCGGCACGTGCTGGTCGATGAGTACCAGGACACCAACCACGCGCAGTACACGCTGGTCCGCGAGCTGGTCGGCACGGAACCCACGGAGTCCGGGGTCGAGCCGGCGGAACTGTGCGTGGTGGGCGACGCGGACCAGTCCATCTACGCCTTCCGCGGGGCCACGATCCGCAACATCGAGGAGTTCGAGCGGGACTTCCCGAACGCGCGCACGATTCTGCTCGAGCAGAACTACCGGTCCACACAGACGATCCTGTCCGCGGCCAACGCGGTGATCTCCCGCAACCCCAACCGGCGTGACAAGCGACTGTGGACCGACGCCGGGGACGGCGAGAAGATCGGCGGCTACGTCGCGGACAACGAGCACGACGAGGCCGCCTTCGTCGCCGGCGAGATCGATGCCCTGGCCGACCGCGGCGAGGTGCGGTACTCCGATGTCGCGGTGTTCTACCGGACCAACAACCAGTCCCGGGTGTTCGAGGAGATCTTCATCCGGCTCGGCCTGCCCTACCGGGTGGTCGGCGGGGTGCGGTTCTACGAGCGGCGCGAGGTGCGGGACGCGCTGGCCTACCTGCGAGTGATCGCCAATCCCGAGGACACCGTGAGCCTGCGCCGGATCCTGAACGTGCCGAAGCGGGGTATCGGCGAGCGGGCCGAGGCGGTCGTGGCCGCGCATGCCGAGCAGGAGCGGGTCTCGTTCGCGGCGGCGCTGCGCGAGGCGGTGGCGGGTAAGGTCGCTTTGCTGAACCCCCGGTCGGTCCGGGCGATCACCGGTTTCGTCGAACTGCTGGACGGCTTGCGCGCGCTTGCCGAAGAAGGCGCCGAGGTGGCCGACATCCTGGAGGCGGTGCTGGAGCGCACCGGCTACCGGGCCGAGCTCGAGGAGTCGGACGATCCGCAGGACGCGTCCCGGCTGGACAACCTGACCGAGCTGGTGACCGTCGCCAGGGAGTTCGCGGAATCGGCTGTCGAGGTGGCTCCTCCGGTGGAGGAAGAGGACGCGGGGGTGCCCGAGCCGGGCTCGCTGCCGGCCTTCCTCGAACGCGTGTCCCTGGTCGCCGACGCCGACTCGGTGCCGACCCCGGACGGCGAGGACGACCAGGACGACGCCGGTGTGGTCACCCTGATGACCGTGCACACGGCGAAGGGCCTGGAGTATCCGGTGGTGTTCTGCACCGGGTGGGAGGACGGCGTCTTCCCGCACCTTCGCGCTCTTGGCGAACCGGCCGAGCTGGCCGAGGAGCGGCGCCTGGCCTATGTCGCGATCACCAGGGCCCGCAAGCGGCTCTACCTGTCCAGGGCCATCACAAGGTCCGCGTGGGGCCAGCCGATGACCAACCCGGCTTCCCGGTTCTTCGACGAGATTCCCGCCGACCTCATCGACTGGCGGCGCGAGGAGCCTTCCTCGTCGGGGTCCGGCGGTTATGGCTCACCGCGCGCCGCCACGACCTGGGGCAGGCGTTCGACCGGTGGTGACTCCGCACAGGCCGGGCTCGCCGCGGGGGGCATGCGGACGACGCCTTTCAAGGGCTGGCAGGAGACTGCGGCGATGAAGCTCGAGGTCGGTGACCGGGTCAGCCACGACAAGTACGGGCTGGGCACGGTGGTGGAGGCCGACGGCGACGGCCCGCGTGCCACCGCCACCATCGACTTCGGGACCTCGGGCAGGGTCAAGCTGATGCTGCTCGGCAGCGTCCCGATGGTCAAGCTGTAGCGAGTGGCGCCAGGCGTGCCGCGCTTGGCGCCCCGAAAATGTCGGACCCTCCTGATACACCTGAACCGAACATCGGTTCGAGCTTTTCAGGAGGGTTTCGATGGTTCTGGACTGGGTTTTGCGGCGCGTGATCGGACTCGCATGGCGAGGCTGTGACATGCTCGCCGCCTTTGTGCCGACAGGTCAGCCGACGTCCGCAAATCCGCGACACCCGGAGCCCGGGCGCGGACCATCGCGCCGTGGTTCAGACGTAGACGCCACGCTGGGCCAGCCAGGGCCGCGGGTCGATCTTCGTGACGCCGTTCTTCCACACCTCGAAGTGCAGGTGCACGCCGGTCGCCTGGCCACGCGCGCCCATCTTCGCGATCTGCTGGCCACACTTGACCTTCTGGCCCTCGGTCACGGAGAAGGTGTCCATGTGGCCGTAGACCTGGATGGTGCCGTCGTCGAGCTGGATTCGCACCCACAGGCCGAAACCGCTGGCCGGGCCGGCGTCGATCACGGTGCCGTCGGAGGCGGCGTAGATCGGAGTGTCCATCGAGTTGGCGATGTCGATGCCGTAGTGGGTCGTGCCCCACCGGGCACCGAAGCCCGAGGTGAACGTGCCGTGCGCGGGAAGGCAGGTCTTGGGCCGGGAGGCCTCTTCCTGGGAGGCCTTGGCAAGCGCGGCTTCACGGTCTTCACGGGCCTGCGTGATCTGCTCGCTGTCGGTCAGCTTGCGGACCTCGGCCGAGGCGTCGGTGTAGTGCGCGGCGGGCAGCAGTTCCGGGGCTCCGGTCGGCGCGTCGCCACCGAGCGCGAACGAGGCGCTCGCGTCCTGGGCGTTGGCCAGGGGGGTGACACCGTCGGAGTCCGATGAACCAAGGGCGCTCAGGGTCGGTGCGGCTGCCGCGGCGGCGAACGCGCCGGCGGCGACGGCGGCGACGACGACTCGTCCGCGCAGCGCCGACGGCGGCGCCGGGAGACGATGCGCGCCCCGGGCTCGACTGACCGCATCGTCCAATGCGGTATCAAGCTCCGGGGAAGGGGCTTGGCCGCCGTGGGAGCGGTAAGGAGCCAAGACGGGGCCTTCCGTTACTCGGGGAGCCAGATCGCGGGGCCGGGTGGGGCCCGGGGAGCAAACCTCGGGGGTGGTTGGCTCCATTCCCGCTTCGTGACCTGACCGTAATGGGGACGCGGGGACAGTAACGAAACGGAGCCGTGATCGGCAAGCGCTGTCGGGTGGTCCGGTCAAGCGTGATGATCATGCACGTTCGCTAGCAGCGTCAATGACAAAGAGTAGAAAGGAGATTACTCCTTTGGTGTGACCTAGATTACGTTTAGATTCGGCGTGTCTGGCGGTTCAAGCCGTTTTGGAGGTCGAGAAATCGTTGCGATTCGGCTTGGTCTACGCCACTGGCGAGCGTTTGCGGCCGGGGGGAGGCCGGAATGAAACTCCTATGCCAGGAGTGAACCCGCGCCGGGCTTGCTAGCGTGCATTGTCAATGACCAGGACTCGCTGGGCCCTCGGCCACCGACCCTCACGGCTTGATCCGCAGGTAACGGACAGCGCCGAAGGGCGTCCGGCCTCCGTGTTTTCCGCTGCCGTCGCCTCGGCCGGTGCGGCCGCGGTGCTGCTGGCACTGGGAGTGTTGGTCCCGGTCGTGGCTGGAGCTTCGCCCGGGTTCGCGAGTGCGCCGCTGCTGATCGTGCTCGCGCTGGCGCCGATGGCCTTGGCCGGCGTTTTCGCTCGCAAGGGACGCGTCATGGCGGCGGCCGGAGTGCTCGCCGGTGTGGCCGCGCCGGCGCCGGGACGCCTGGTCGCCGACCTCGAGTTCCTGGTGGACCCGTCCGCGGTGGCTCGTCCCGAGCTGTACCGGCCGGTGGTGTTCGCGTTGCCGGGGCCCGCAACCGGGATCTGGTTGATGCTCGCCGGGTTGGTGGCCACGGCTGTCGCGGGGGTTCTGGCCGCGCTGGCGGCGGCACCGCGGTCCGAGGCCCACGTGGCAGGCCGAGGTCCGCTGTTGATCGGCTTGCTCGGCGCGATGGTAGCGGCGGTCGGGCTGATGATGTCGCCGTTCTCGTCGGACGACGCGTTCCTGCCTGCCGGCAGTGCGTTCGAGAGCCCAGCGCTCGTGCTCGCGGGATCGCTACTGCTCGCGTTCGCCCTGCCGGTGGCCGCGGCGTTCGTGATCACCGCGGGTGCCGCCGAGGTCGCTCTGGGCGGACAGCTCGGCCTCGCTCTCGGCGCGGCGACGGTGGCCCTGCCCGACCTTGTGTCCGGAATGGCGGTTTCGGGCGTGCGGCCGGCGGCCGGGCCGATCGTCGTGCTGGTCGGCGCGGCGGGCCTGGTGCTCGCGGCGTTCCTGCGCGCTGGTGACCGGGAAGGGAGCGCCGAGCGGGAGTCCCCGGCCGCCGAGATCACCGAGATCGCCGTGGCCGGAGAGGCTCGGCTGCCCGAATCGCCCAGGTTGCGCCTGGCCACCGGCCTGCTCGGCCTGGCGACCATGGCGACGGCACTGATCGGCGCGCTGGCCCCGCAGGTCGTGGTGGTGGGTGGCCAAGCCGGACCGCACAGCCCGGCACGCTGGCTCCTGCTCGCCGCCGGCCTGGTGGCCGGCGTGCTGAGTGTCGCGATGTTCGTGCCCAGCCTGGCCAGTACCGTGCGGCCCGCCCTGTCCGTCAGTTGGGCGGGTGTGGCGATGGCCGCCACCGCGGTGCTCACCACCGCGATCACCGCCAGCGAACTCGGCGCCGGGCTCGGACCGGGGCCTGGGGCGCCGTGGACGGCCGTGTCCGTGGTGTGCGCGGTCGCGACGGCGTGCTGTTCGGTGGTGACCGGCATGGTCGAGCGGGACAACGCCGACGATGCCGGAGATCGACTACCCGGGCCGGGCCTGCTCACGCCGTTGGTCGCCGCGGGCATCCTGGCGGTTGGCGCTTTCGGCACGCCGTCAATCGCCGGCACCGAATACACCGAGCCCGCACTGTGGTCGGACTTCGGCACGCCGTCGTGGGGCCTGCTGATCGCTCTGCTGACCGTGGTGGGCGCCTGCGTGCTCGCGCCGCGATGCCGGCGTGCCCGCGCCGCGGCGATGTTGGCCGGGGCCGCCGCCGTCGCCGCGCTGCGGCTCCTGGCGCTCCCGCTGGGCGGCAGCCAGATCCCGGGAGCACATGCCGGGGTCGGCTGGTGGCTGACCCTGGGCTGCCTGGTCGCTCTCGTTGCCGCCGTGGTCACAGCCGCGGCCGGGCGTGCGTCGCAGCCGTCGAAATGAGGCTCGAGGGGCCGCAGTGGGAGGTCTCACACCGGGAAACAACGCCCTGGAGCCGTACGGTGACAGACTTCACCAGGTGCGGCGCCCCGCGTTTCTCCCCAGGTCGCTAGGGTCGTCTCGTCCGGCAGCATGGTTTGCAACAAGCACGCCCTGGACCACCTTCGCGAAGCGGCCGGTAACACAGCGGCGTGTGTCGTCAGGAGACTGGAGTAGTGGACCTCTACGAGTATCAGGCGAAGGACCTCTTCGCCGCGCACGGTGTGCCGGTGTTGCCCGGTGCCGTGGCGCGCAATCCGGAAGAAGCGCAGGCCGCGGCCGAGCGGATCGGTGGCCAGGTTGTGGTGAAGGCGCAGGTGAAGACCGGCGGCCGGGGCAAGGCCGGTGGTGTGAAGCTGGCCGAGAACCCCGCTGAGGCCAAGGAGAAGGCCGAGGCGATCCTTGGACTGGATATCAAGGGACACATCACCCGCCGGGTGCTGGTGACCGAGGCCTCGGACATCGCCGAGGAGTACTACGTTTCCTTCCTGCTGGACCGCGCCAACCGCACGTTCCTGGCGATGGCTTCCGCCGAGGGCGGTATGGAGATCGAGCAGCTGGCGGTGGAGCGTCCCGAGGCGCTGGCGAAGGTGCCGGTGGACGCCATCGCCGGGGTCGACCTGGCCAAGGCGACCGAGATCCTGACCGAGGCCAGGTTCCCGGAGGCGATCCGGGACCAGGCGGCCGGGGTGCTGGTGAAGCTGTGGGAGACCTTCGTGGCCGAGGATGCCACGCTGGTCGAGGTCAACCCGCTGGTGCGCGACCCGCAGGAGCGGATCGTCGCGCTGGACGGCAAGGTCACCCTGGACGAGAACGCCTCCTTCCGCCACCCCGCCCACGCCGAACTGGTGGACAAGCAGGCCGAGGACCCGCTGGAGGCCAAGGCCAAGGCCAAGGACCTCAACTACGTCAAGCTGGACGGAGAGGTCGGCATCATCGGCAACGGTGCCGGGTTGGTGATGTCCACTCTGGACGTGGTGGCCTACGCCGGGGAGAAGCACGGCGGGGTCAAGCCCGCGAACTTCCTCGACATCGGTGGGGGCGCGTCGGCGGAAGTGATGGCCGCCGGCCTCGACGTCATCCTCAACGACCCTGCGGTCAAGAGCGTGTTCGTCAATGTTTTCGGTGGGATCACTGCCTGTGACGCGGTGGCCAGCGGGATCGTGGAAGCGCTGAAGATCCTGGGTGACGAGGCGTCCAAGCCGCTGGTGGTGCGGTTGGACGGCAACAATGTGGACGAGGGCCACCGGATCCTGGCCGAGGCGGCACACCCGCTGGTCACCCTGGTGGACACCATGGACAACGCGGCGGACAAGGCCGCCGAGCTCGCGGCGGCGGGAGCGTAAGAAAATGTCGATTTTCCTGGATTCCAGCAGCAAGATCGTTGTGCAGGGGCTGACCGGGTCGGAAGGCACCAAGCACGCCACCAAGATGCTGCAGGCCGGCTCGAACATCGTCGGCGGCGTCAACGCCCGTAAGGCCGGGCAGACCGTGACGATCGCCGGCAAGGACCTCACCGTGTTCGGCACGGTGGAGGAAGCCATCAAGGAGACGGGCGCCAACGTCAGCGTGATCTTCGTGCCACCGCGGTTCGCCAAGGACGCGGTGCTGGAGGCCATCGACGCCGAGATCCCGCTCGCGGTGGTGATCACCGAGGGCATCCCGGTGCACGACTCGGCCTACTTCTGGGCCCACAACGTCGCCAAGGGCACCAAGACCCGCATCATCGGTCCGAACTGCCCCGGCGTGATCTCGCCCGGCAAGTCCAACGCCGGGATCATCCCCGCCAACATCACCGGCCAGGGCAAGATCGGGCTGGTGTCCAAGTCGGGCACGCTGACGTATCAGATGATGTACGAACTGCGGGACATCGGGTTCTCCACCGCGGTGGGCATCGGCGGTGACCCGGTCATCGGCACGACGCACATCGACGCGCTCGAAGCGTTCCAGAACGACCCCGACACCGAGGTCATCGTGATGATCGGCGAAATCGGCGGCGACGCCGAAGAACGCGCCGCCGACTACATCAAGGCCCACGTCACCAAACCCGTCGTCGGGTATGTGGCCGGCTTCACCGCCCCCGAAGGCAAAACCATGGGCCACGCCGGTGCCATCGTCTCCGGCTCCTCCGGCACCGCCCAAGCCAAGAAGGAAGCCCTCGAAGCCGCCGGCGTCAAAGTCGGCAAGACGCCGTCCGAGACCGCTGAGCTGGCCAGGGAGCTGTACAAGAAACTGCACTAGCAGGGCGGATACCAGGCATAACGGCCGGGCGTCGGAAGGCGCCCGGCCGTCGCCGTCCGCCCGCGGTGGCCGGGATCCGATGCAACCGATTACGGTCGTCGCACGTCGGATACCCCGGGGGGCGGCGGAACAGTCTTCGGTGCGCTAGTTTTTGCCGGACCTATCCGCCGCCTCGTTTGGCCGACGACAGGAGAGCACGGATGAACTTCCCGAGTGGTGGGCCGGGTTACCCTCAGCAGGGTGGCGGCGCACAGCCCAATCCCCAGCCGCCCGGTACCGGTGGATTCCCCCAGCAGCACGCGCCGGCTCAGCACCACGCGCCGGTCGCGACTCTGTCCGCGGCCAACCTGACGCTGCTGCTTTCGCTGGCGGTGACCCTGCTTGGCCTGGTGAACTACTTCATCGGTTTCTCGGACGAGGCGTCTCCGGCCGACGGCGCCATCACCTACCTCCTCATCGGCGGTCTGCTCGCGGCCCTGCGGGTACTGCCGAATGGGCCGAAAGTGCTGCCCTTCGCGGCGCTGGCAAGCGTTTTCGGTGCGCTGTGGGCGATCCTCGCCACCGTGCGCACGAGTGTCGTGCCGGGTGTCGTCACCGTGATCCTGATCCTGGGCATCCTGCAGATGCTGGTCGCGGTCGCGACGCTGTTGTTCGAGCACGGCGTGCTCAAGATCCCCACTCCGCAGCCCCAGTCGTACGGCCAGCCCTACGGCCAGTTCGGCCAGCCGCAGCAGGGGCCGGGTGGACAGCAGAAGGCCGGCCCGGCCGGGACCCAGTACGGCCCGCCGGTGACCCCGCCGACCCCGCAGTCCACGGTCTACGCACCCCAGCAGGGGCAGTTCTACGCCCCGCCCCAGCCGCCCGAGTCCGGCAAGCAGGAGTCATCGGGAAGCGGAAGCGAACAGAGTTGACCGGGAGCCGCGCCTAACCCGCGAGGGTGAGGTCCGGACGAGGTCACCATGGGACGGCGGCGTGGCTCACCCGGACGGCCCAACGCGGATGCGAGGGTGCGGAACGTGCCGTTACGCACCCCCGACCGGCGTCCCGGAGCAGAGGTGAAGTCCCGGGACCGCCGGAGTGAGCCTGCCCTGCCCCCCTCGGCCCGCGCACGGGCCGTCATCGCGGCCGCGGTGGGGCCGTTGATCGCCGGTTATGCCGTGGTCGCGGCCCTGCTCGCCCTGGTCACTTCCATCGCGTCGGTCGCGACCTTCTCCGTGGTCGGGGTGCTGCGGGCGGCGGCCACCGCCTGGCTTGCCGCATACCAGGTCCCGGTGGTCATCGCTGGCCGTCCGCTGGGAGTGCTGCCGCTGCTGGCGACCATCGGGATGTGCTCGCTGGTGGCCCGTTCGGCGGCACATGCCGTGGCGCGCCTCGGCTACGACAGCCCTGGTCAGGCGGTCAACGTGATCGTCCCGATAGCGGCCGCCCACGCACTGCTCGGCGTCACCGTCGCCGCGCTCTCGATCGGTTCGAGCGTGAGCGCCGAGCCCCTGACCGCCTTCCTGGTTCCGGGATTCCTCGCTGGGTTGTCGGCGATTGTCGGCGTCGCTCGTTGCTGCGGGCTCGTCTCGGCCTTGAGGGACAACCTGGACACCCTGGCGATCCGGGGCCTGCGTGCCGGTGCGGTCGGACTGGCCGGGCTGCTCGCCGCCGGCGCGTTCGTCTACGCGCTCAACCTGGGACTGTCCACGTCGACGGCCGGTCACCTCTTCGCCGAGAACGCGCACGGGTTCGGCAGTAGTGCCGGCATGTTGCTGCTTTGCCTGGGTTATCTGCCCAACGCGGTCGTCTTCGCGCTGTCGTTCGCGGCGGGTCCCGGATTTTCGATCGGATCGGTTTCCGTGGGCGCGTTCTCGTTCAGCGGTGGCGCCGTGCCGGGCGTGCCGTTGCTGGCGGGCGTTCCCGAGCACGCGGCGCGCTGGTGGCCGGTACTGATGCTGCTGCCCGCCTTGGTCGGCGCACTGGTCGGCTGGTCGCTTCGGGACAGCCACGAAGATCCTCGTGGCCGGTTGCGCACGGTCGGGATCGCCGGTGCGATGGTCGGCTTCGGGTGCGTGCTGCTCGGCTCGGTGGCGGGAGGACGGCTGGGCAGCGGACCGTTCAACCCGGTCGCCGTTCCGGTCGGGCTGACGTCGCTGACCGCGTTCGGCTGGATCGTGCTCCCTGGTGGGCTCGTCGCCTGGCTGGCCGGACCACGAACTCGCCGTGCCGAAACCGGCGAGGAGCCGACAGAAGATGCGCCGGCGCCCACCTCTCCCGACCCCGAAGAGTTCGGCTAGCACGCGGTACCCGCGCGGCCGGGCACCTCGCCCGGAAACACGGGCTTTCGGACCAGGCATTAGGCTTGGTGGGACGGTAGGTCCGGGCTTTTGAAGGAGTAATGCGGTGGTGTCTCAATTGGACCTGCCGACTCCGGTGAAGCTGGTGGTCCTGGCGTCCGGATCCGGCACGCTGCTCCAAGCCCTGCTCGACGCGGCCGAGCAACCGGGTTACCCGGCCGAGGTGGTCGCCGTAGGCGCGGATCGCGAGGGTGTCCAAGCGCTGGCCAGGGCGGTACGGGCCGGTGTCCCGCAGTTCACGGTCCGGCTGGGCGATCATCCGGATCGGGCGGCCTGGGACAAGGCGCTGACCGAGGCCGTCGACGCCTGTCGGCCCGATTTGGTGGTTTCCGCGGGTTTCCTGAAGATCCTCGGCCCCGCCTTCCTCGAACGGTTCGCGAACCGGGTGATCAACACGCATCCGGCGCTGCTGCCGTCGTTCCCTGGCATGCACGCGGTCGCCGACGCGCTCGCGCTCGGGGTCAAGGTGACCGGGTCGACGGTGCATTTCGTGGACGCCGGGGTGGATACCGGGCCGATCATCGCGCAGGAGGCGGTCGCGGTCGAACCCGACGACGACGAGGCGCTGCTCCACGAACGGATCAAGGTGGTGGAACGTCGGCTGCTGGTCGACGTGGTCGAGCGGCTGGGTCGGGGTGGCTGCACGCTGGAGGGACGGAAGGTGAGGTTGCGGTGACGAAGCGACCGGTGAAACGCGCGCTGATCGGGGTTTCCGACAAGCGGGGGCTGCTCGAGCTGGGGACTGGGTTACACGCCGCGGGGGTGGAGGTCGTCTCCACCGGCGGCACGGCGAGGACCCTGGCCGACGCCGGGGTGCCGGTGACGCCGGTCGAGGAGGTCACCGGCTTCCCGGAGTCCTTCGACGGCCGGGTCAAGACCCTGCACCCGCGGGTGCACGCCGGGCTGCTCGCCGACCGCGACCGCGCCGAGCACGTCGCGCAGCTACGTGAGTTCGACATCGCGCCGTTCGACCTGCTGGTGGTCAACCTCTATCCGTTCCGGGAAACGGTCGCGTCCGGCGCCGGTCCAGAGGACTGCGTGGAGAACATCGACATCGGCGGGCCCGCGATGGTGCGCGCCGCGGCCAAGAACCACGGCTCGGTCGCGGTGGTGGTCGACCCGGCGCGGTACGACTGGGTGCTGGAATCCGTCCGTGCCGGCGGGTTCGAGCTCGAGGACCGGAAACGCCTTGCCGCGCAAGCCTTCGCGCACACGGCCTCCTACGACATGGCGGTCGCGGCCTGGTTCGCCGACGCCTACGCACCCGCCGACGACTCGGGTTTCCCGGACTTCACCGGAGGCACCTGGGAACGCGGGGAGATCCTGCGGTACGGCGAAAATCCGCACCAGCGCGCCGCGGTGTACCGGCACTGGCGTGACGGACTCGCCCACGCCGAGCAGCTGCACGGCAAGGCCATGTCCTACAACAACTATGTGGACACCGACGCGGCGCGCCGGGCCGCCTATGACTTCACCGATCCCGCCGTCGCGATCATCAAGCACGCCAACCCGTGCGGCATCGCGGCGGGCGTGGATGTCGCCGAGGCGCATCGGAAGGCACATGCCTGCGACCCGGTTTCGGCCTACGGGGGCGTGATCGCGACCAACCGCCCGGTGTCACTGGAGGCGGCCGAACAGATCGCCGAGGTGTTCACCGAAGTCGTGCTCGCGCCCGAATTCGACGACGACGCGCTGGATGTGTTGAAGCGCAGGAAGAACATCCGGCTCCTGCGCCTGCCCGAACTGAGCAACCCGGATCCCATCGAGTTCCGGCCCATTTCCGGCGGAATGCTGGTGCAGACGGTCGACCGGATCGACGCGCCCGGCGACGACCCGGCGAACTGGACGCTCGCCACCGGCGAGGCCGCGGACGCCGAGACTCTCGTCGACCTCGAATTCGCGTGGCGGGCCGTGCGCGCGGTGAAGTCCAACGCGATCCTGCTCGCCACCGGCCGGGCCACGGTGGGCGTCGGGATGGGGCAGGTGAACCGGGTCGACTCGGCCAGGCTGGCGGTGCAGCGCGCGGGTGACCGGGCGAAGGGCTCGGTCGCCGCGTCGGACGCCTACTTCCCGTTCCCGGACGGGCTGCAGGTGTTGCTCGACGCGGGTGTCCGCGCGGTCGTCCAGCCCGGTGGGTCCATTCGCGACGCGGAGGTGATCGCGGCCGCCGAGGAGGCCGGGATCACCCTCTACCTCACCGGGACCCGCCACTTCGCGCACTGAGGCTCATCGGCTCGCGAACTTGTCGAGTGCCTCGACCATCCGGTCGCGAATGGTGTCGCTGCCCCTGTGACCCGAGTCGTGCACGAGGACCAGTTCCGCGTCCGGCCAGGCCTTGTCGAGCGTCCATGCTGTGTCGAGCGGGCTGCTGAGGTCGAGCCGGCCGTGGATGAGCACGCCCGGAATACCGGTCAGGTGGCCCGCTTCGCGGAGCAGGATGCCTTCGTCGAGCCAGGCGCCGTGGGCGAAGTAGTGCGAACAGATGCGGACCATCGCCCGTAGATCGATTCCGGGGCGCCCGCGGTAGTGGTCGGGCGCCCCGTTCGGTTCCAGTGAGACGGCTGCGTCTTCCCAGGCAGCCCAGTCTCTCGCGGCCTTTTCGCGAACCTTCTCCTCGGGGCTTTCCATGAGCCGCGCGTATCCCGCGACCAAGTCGTCATCGGGAACGCCCGTGCGGAATCGTTCCCACTCTTCGGGGAAGAAACGAGCCAAGCCTCGGTACAGCCAGTCGATCTCGTGGCGCCGCGTCGTGGTCACGCCGGATATGACGATCTCCGACACGCGTTCGGGGTACCGCTCGGCGTAGGCGAGGATGAGTGTGCTGCCCCAGGAACCCCCGAACAGCAGCCATTTTTCGATGCCGAGGTGCTCCCGCAGCCGTTCCATGTCGGCGATCAGATGCTCGGTGGTGTTGACGCTCATGTCCGTGGCGGGATCGCTCGCGTGCGGCGTGCTCCGGCCGCAGCCGCGTTGGTGGAAGACGACGGTCCGGTAGCGGCCGGGATCGCAGTAGCGGTGTAGCCGGCGTGAGGGCGATCCGGGCCCGCCGTGCACGATGGCGGCCGGCTTGCCGTCCGGGTTGCCGCGAACCTCCCAGTACATGTGGTTCCGGTCGCCGACGTCGAGCATGCCCTGGTCGTGCGGCTCGATGTCGGGATACGGCTCGGCCATGGCTGCCTCCTCGAGGTCCACAAGTGTAACAGCGCTGTTACATTAGTGCTGTGACAACTCTTTCCGGAAGCGAAATTCTCGGTATTCGGCTGCGCCACCTGCTCGAGTTGCTGGATGGCGGGGTAGCGGCGGTCTACGCCGATCTCGGGCCGCCCGGCTTCCGTCCGCGGTTCACCCCGGTCGTCAGGGTGCTCGCCGCTTCCGGGCCCAGTTCGATCCGGGAACTGGCCCGTGCGATCGGCGTGACGCATTCGGCGGCGAGCCAGACGGTCGCGCAGATGGTCAAGGACGGCTTGGCTGTGCGAGAACCCGGCGAGGACGCGCGTGAGCGGATCATCCGGCTGACGCTCGAGGCGGAACGGTTGCTGCCGGCGCTGGAGACGGAGTGGGCCGCGACCACGGCCGCGGCCGCCGCGCTCGAGGCTGAATTGTCGTACCCGCTGAGTAGGCTCATCGACGAGGTGCTCACCGCACTGGACCGCCGTCCGATGCACCGGCGGATCAGCGACGCGGTGGCTCGTCTCGGCAGCTAGTGAGTCCTCGGATCCGTTGGCAGCGCTGGGTTTTCCGGCGAACTGCCCGACTGGTGAAAGTGGACACCAGGGCCGCTTGACAAGCGGTGGTTCTTCTTGCAAACTGAATACGTCGAACGGATGTTCGAGTCATCGTCTTCCCCGCGATGAGCTTTCCGCGCTCGTGCCTGTCCGCGAGCGGGGTGAAGTTGCTGTATTGGGGAGGTGATCTTCAGTGACGAGCAGTGTGGCGACCGAGGCCCCCATCGCGAAGTTGGCGGCCCTGCCCGGAATGAGCACGGCAAGCGGTATGGCGGCCGCCGCCGAGCATGCTCGGACGACCGGGCAGGTGCTTCCGGTGGCTCCAGGACTGCGGGAGCTGCTGCCCGCCGCGGGCCTGCGGCGGGGGAGCACGGTCGTGGTCCGCGGGTCGACCTCCCTGCTGCTCGCCCTGCTGGCCGTGGCCACCGCGACCGGGTCGTGGGCGGCCGCGGTGGGAATGCCGGACCTCGGCCTGGTCGCGGCCGGGGAACTCGGGGTCGAGCTGAGCAGGTTCGCGCTGGTTCCCCGACCCGGCGCGGAGTTCGCCATGGTGACCGCCGCACTGCTGGACGGAATGGACCTGGTCGTGGTCGGCTCCGTGGACGTGGCGCCGTCGGTGGCCCGGCGGCTGTCCGCGCGAGCGCGCCATCGCGGAGCCGTGCTGCTGTCCGTCGGCCAGTGGCCGGGCGCGGAACTGGAGCTGAATTGTGGAACCGGGCATTGGACGGGCCTGGCCGGCGGATCCGGCTACCTGCGGGCGCGGCAGGTCGAGGTACTGGCCGGGGGCAGGGGAGCGGCGGCGCGGTCGAGGCGCGCGTTACTGACGCTGCCGGGCGCGGCGGCAGCCGAGGTGGCCGCGGAGCCGCTCCCTCGGGGGTATGAGGGCCGGCCCCCATGGGGGGTGTGGGGGCCGGCCCCCACCGTCACCGACGGTGGCGTGCTTCACACAACGGAACTGGACAGTCGCCGGCGAGGCGATCGAATGCAAGCCGTCATGGAAACCGAGGAGGTGGGATGAGTCGCGTCGGTCAAGGTGACCGCGGTGCGCGGATGCTCGCGCTGTGGTGCCCGGACTGGCCCGCGGTCGCGGCCGCCACGGCCGCGGGCGTGTCGGCACACCTGCCCGCCGCGGTGTTCTCCGCCAACCGGGTGGTGGCCTGTTCCGCCGTCGCCAGGGCGGCCGGTGTCCGCCGGGACATGCGGCGGCGGGACGCCCAGTCCCGGTGCCCGGAACTGGAGGTGTTCGGCGTCGACGAGGGCCGGGACGCGCGGTTGTTCGAGCCGGTCGCCACCGCTGTGGAGGAACTGGTGGTCGGGGTCGAGGTGGTGCGGCCCGGTCTGGTCGCGGTACCGGCCGGAGGTGCGGCCGGTTACTTCGGCAGGGAGGCAGCCCGGGCAACCCGCTCGAAAGGGCCGTCCGGTGCTCGGGGGCACGAAAAGGCGGGCGAGCTTCGGTTGGTGGAGGTGTTGCTGGAGCACGTTCCCGCCCGCGCCGACGTGGAATGTCAGATAGGGATAGCCGACGGGTTGTTCGCCGCCACCCTCGCCGCGCACCGGTCGATGGTGGTCGAGCCGGGTGCGGCGGCGGAGTACCTGGCGCCGTTGGGGATCGGCGAGCTCGACCAGCCGGAAGCCGACCGGACGGAACTCGTCGACCTGTTGCGGCGCCTGGGATTGCACACCCTCGGTGCGTTCGCCGCCCTTGCCGAACGGGACGTCGTCTCCCGGTTCGGCAGTGCCGGGCTGCTGGCACACCGGCTGGCCCGCGGGTGCTCGGAGCGGCCGCCACACCGCCGCCGCCCGCCACCCGAACTGGCGGTGGTCGAGGAGTTCGACCCGCCGCTGGAACGGTTGGACGCCGTTGCCTTCATGGCACGGGCCCTGGCGGGCCGGTTCCACGCCGGGCTCGCCGCGCGCGGGCTCGCCTGCACCAGGCTGGGTATCTACGCCAGTACCGAGCACGGTGAGGAACTGGGCCGGGTGTGGCGGTGTGCGGAACCGCTGACCCCGCAAGGGATCGCCGACCGTGTCCGCTGGCAGTCCGAGGGGTGGCTGCGCGCCGCCCCCGGCGCTCGTCCGACCTCCGGGGTCTGCCGGTTGCGGCTGGAGCCGGAGGAGACCGTGGAGGGACGGTCCCTGCAACTCGGGTTGTGGCAGCACGGCAGTGCCCTCCACTCTGCTTCGTGGGGGTACAGCCCCCACATCCCCACTGGGGACAAGCCTCCAGACCCCCTTGGGGAGCAGGTCCTCGCCGCGGAGCGGGCGGGCCGGGCCCTGGTCCGGGTGCAGGGACTGCTCGGCCCGGAAGGCGCCTTCACCGCGGTGCTCGACGGCGGGCGCGGCCCGGCCGAGCGGGTGCACCTGGTGCCGTGGGGCGACCGGCGGGAAACGGCGAGCCCGTCCGCCGGGCCCTGGCCGGGGCGGCTGCCCGAGCCGTCCCCGGCGACCGTGCTCGAACGGCCGGTGCCGGTGTCGCTTGTGGACTCTGCGGGCGCGCGGATCGGGATCACCGACCGGGGCGGGCTCACCGCGGTTCCGCGAGCGTTGGCGGTGGCGGACGGTCCGGCCCAGCGGGTTCTGGACTGGGCGGGGCCCTGGCTGGTGGACACCGAGTGGTGGACGCCGTCGGGCACTGGCGTCCGTGCCCGGGTCCAGGCGCTCCTGGACTCCGGCATCGCGGTGCTGCTCACCGCGCAGGACAAGGAAAGTCTTCAATGGACGGTGGAAGGAGTTTACGACTGATGGACGAGGACTATTTACGGAAGATCCGGCACTGGCTGCGTGCGGAGCACGCCTACTCGCGGAACGTGCTGGACGGATGGGAGGGAACCGCGGAAACCGAGATCTCGCCCGCGATTCCGCTGCCGAGAACGCCACTGGAGTGAGCATGGGTCAAGCGCTCGTGGGGTGAGGTATGGGCTGGAACAACCCGAAGGTCCCGTGGCGGCAGCTCGAACGGACGCTGTCCGGCAAGCCGGATGGCGCGGACGGTGGCGACAGCCCGGCGTGGAGCCGGAAACGGGACGGCTACCTTCGCCCCGCCGATTTCCCGGTCCGGCGGGGCGACGACCTCGGTGGTGGCGGAGGCCGGGTGTCGGTGCCCTACGCCGAGCTGCACTGCCACTCCAACTTCAGCTTCCTCGATGGCGCGAGCCATCCCGAGGAACTGATCGAGGAAGCCGCGCGGCTGGAGCTGGAGGCCATCGCGATCACCGACCACGACGGCATGTACGGGGTGGTGCGGTTCGCCGACGCGGCGGCCGAACTCGGTGTGCGCACGGTGTTCGGGACCGAGCTGAGCCTCGGGCTTTCCGGTCCCCAGAACGGAATCGCCGATCCGGAGGGGGAACACCTCCTGCTGCTCGCCAAGCGGCAGGACGGGTACGCCGCTCTGTGCCGGGCGATCACCGTCGGTCAGTTGCGCGGGCACGACGAGCAGTTGCCGCGGGAGCAGAGCGCGAAGAAGGGCCGTCCCGTGTACGACCTGGAGGCCGTGGCCGCCGAGGTGCGGGGCAAGACCGTGGTGCTCACCGGATGCCGCAAGGGCGCGGTGCGGCGAGCCCTCCTGCGCGCGGGCCCGGAGGCGGCCGAGCGGGAACTTCGGAGGCTCGTCGAACTCTTCGGCCGGGACGGTGTGTTCGTCGAGTTGACCGACCACGGTCAACCCGAGGACAGCACGCACAACGACGTGCTGGCCGAGCTGGCGGGAAGGCAGGGACTGCCGACCGTGGCCACCAATGCGGTGCACTACGCGACGCCGGGCCGCGGCAGGCTCGCCGGGGCGATGGCCGCGATCAGGGCCAGGCGCGGGCTCGACGAGATGGCTGGCTGGCTGCCCGCGTCGGGTCAGGCGTTCCTGCGCTCCGGGGTGGAGATGGCCGAGCGGTTCAAGCGCTACCCCGGTGCGGTGGATCGGGCCGCGCTGCTCGGCCTGGAGTGCGCGTTCGACCTGAAACTGGTCGCCCCGGAGCTGCCGCCGTTCGCCGTCCGGGACGGGCACACCGAGCAGGGCTATCTCCGGGAACAGGTCAGGCTCGGCGCCCTGGAGCGATACGGCACGCGGGACCAGCGGCCGGACGCCTACCAGCAGATCGAGCACGAACTGGAGATCATCGAGCGGCTCGGGTTCCCCGGCTACTTCCTCATCGTCTGGGACATCGCGAAGTTCTGCCGGGAGCACAACATCCTGTGCCAGGGAAGGGGATCCGCGGCCAACTCCGCGGTCTGCTACGCGCTGGGCATCACGAAGGTCGACTCGGTGCGGTGGAAGTTGCTGTTCGAGCGCTTCCTGGCGCCGGACCGGGACGGTTACCCGGATATCGACCTGGACATCGAGTCCGACCGCAGGGAAGAGGTGATCCAGTACGTCTACCGGAAACACGGCCGCCTTCGCACCGCCCAGGTGGCGAACGTGATCACTTACCGGGCCCGGTCGGCGGTCCGGGACGCGGCGCGGGCGCTGGGGTTTTCGCCGGGGCAACAGGACGCGTGGAGCAAGCAGATCGACCGGTGGGGACCGTTGCGGGAGACGGAGGAGGCGCACGACCACGACATCCCGGCGCCGGTGCTCACCCTGGCCTCCACGCTGGAGGACTTCCCGCGGCACCTGGGAATCCATTCGGGCGGCATGGTGATCTGCAACCGGCCGGTGAGCGAGGTCTGCCCGATCGAGTGGGCGCGGATGGAAAACCGCAGCGTCCTGCAGTGGGAGAAGGACGACTGCGCTTCGGTGGGCCTGGTCAAGTTCGACCTGCTCGGCCTCGGCATGCTGTCCGCGTTGCACTACATGCTCGACCTGGTGCGCGAGCACAAGGGAGTGGAGGTCGACCTCGGCGACCTGGATCTCGAGGACGAGAACGTCTACGCGATGCTCCGGCGGGCCGACGCGATCGGGGTCTTCCAGGTGGAGAGCCGTGCCCAACTGGCCACCCTGCCCCGGCTCAAGCCCGAGAAGTTCTACGACCTGGCGATCGAGGTCGCGCTGATCCGGCCCGGCCCGATCCAGGGCGGTTCGGTCCATCCCTACATCCGGAGGAAGAACAAGCAGGAGGTCTGGGCACACGATCACCCGCTGCTGGCCAGGGCACTGGACAAGACCCTGGGGGTGCCGCTGTTCCAGGAGCAGATGATGCAGATCGCGCTCGACGTCGCGAACTTCACCGCCGCGGAGGCCGACGAGCTCAGACACGCCATGGGGGCGAAACGCTCGACGCGGAAGATGGAACGGCTCCGGGAGCGGTTCCACCGGGGGGCCGCGGCCAACGGCCTCGACGGGGAGCTGACCGGCCGGATCTTCGGCAAGCTCCTGGCCTTCGCCAACTTCGGTTTCCCGGAAAGCCACGCGCTCAGCTTCGCCTACCTGGTGTTCGCCAGCGCGTTCTTCAAGTACTACCACCCCGAGGCGTTCTGCGCGGGCCTGCTGAGGGCCCAGCCGATGGGGTTCTACTCTCCCCAGTCGCTGGTCGCCGACGCGCGGCGGCACGGGGTCACGGTGCGGGGCCCGGATGTCAATGCCGGCCTGCCGCACGCCACCCTCGAACCGGCCGGCGACGGTTCAGACCGGCTCGCCGTCCGGATCGGCCTGGCCACGGTACGGATGATCGGCCAGGACCTGGCCGAGAAACTGGTCGCCGAGCGGGAGCGGGCCGGCCCCTTCGCGAACATGGCCGATGTGGCACGGCGAGTCCGGCTGACCAGGCCGCAGGTCGAGGCGCTGGCCACCGCGGGTGCCTTCGGTTGCTTCGGCGAGATCGGCGGTGACCGGCGCCGGGCGCTGTGGGCGGCGGGAGCGGTGGCCGAAGAACGCCCGGAGAAACTCCCGGGCAGCGTGGTCGGGACGAGCGCGCCCGCTCTGCCGGGCATGGACGAACTCGACCTCGCGGTCGCCGACGTCTGGGCGACCGGCCTGTCCCCGGGTAGCTTCCCCACCCAGTTCATCCGCGATCACCTCGACGAACTCGGCGTGGTCACCGCGGCAGGCCTGCTGGGGGTCGAGCACGGCACCCGCGTGCTCGTCGGCGGCGCGGTCACCCACCGGCAGCGACCGGCGACCGCGGGCGGAATCACCTTCCTCAACCTGGAGGACGAGACGGGCATGGTCAACGTCATCTGCACCGCCGGGTTGTGGGGCCGTTACCATCGGATCGCCCGCAACAGTCCGGCCCTGCTGGTGCGCGGCGTCGTGGAACGTGCCGACGGCGTGGTGAGCCTGCTCGCCGACCGGCTTCAGCACCTGCCGATGCGCATCCGTTCGAAATCCCGGGATTTCCGGTGAGCGCTCACGTATGGCCGGCTCAGCTATCCATCGCACTCGCTCGCCCGGATCGTCTCGGTGCCTGTCCCTGGTTCGCTGTGTACAGCGCTCAGCGCCGCGGCGATCGGCCGACTCCTCGAGTTCCTGGTCACGCGCGGTGGATCATCGATTCCTGCCGAAGTCCACTCAGGATTTTCGCGCCGCGGCAACTGCCTGCGCGAAAAAGGGATTTCTGGAGGTGGCAGCGGCCTCGAAGCCATAGCGCAGCATTTCGGCCTCGTAGCGCATCTTTGCGTCCACAAGCGAACCGCCGGCTTCGACAGCTTGAGTCAACATCCTGGTCAGCAGTGCGGCGTCGCGCATGGTCGTGTTGGCGCCCTCGCCGCGGCCAGGCGTCATCGTATGAATAGCGTCGCCCAGCAAGGTGACATTCGGTGTGTCCCACGGTTCCACGGGCCGGGCGCAGAAGATGCCGACCGGGAGGGTGGCGCTCGCGTCCGCCTCGTCGATGAGCCGCCTTAACGCGGGATGCCATTCCTGGACCATTTCCGCGGCGGCGCGCAGGAGTTCCGGACCGTCCGCGCCCCAGAAGCTCTTGCCGGTGGCGGAAAGCTTTGCTTCCCAGGCGCTTACCGTCCATCGAAGATAGTCAGGCGTGTCGGTGAGGAGAAGGCCCGGAGCCAAGCGGGACGTCGCTTCCCCGAACGGCTCGCGCTTCCGGAAGGCCGCGACTCCCAGCGAAATTCCGTCCGGGCTCACGATCCTGGGCATCCCGTCGACCATGACCGGTGGCAGCCAGTCGAGGAGTTCGCGGGTGAGCGGTGTCCTGCCATAGATCGCACGGCCCAGATCGTCGAAGCCGGCGTCGGGAAGCAGTTGGCTGCGGACTGGGGACCGGAATCCGTCCGCGCCGACAAGTAAATCTCCGATCGCCGATGTCCTGTCCGCGAAATGCGCGATGATCCTGCCATCGGGGTGCTGCTCGAACCGGTCGAAGTCCGCATCGAAGCGCACGACGTCCTCAAGGCCGTCGAGCAGGATTTCGCGCAGGGTCTGCCGGTTCACGCCGAAGCTTGTGGAAGCGGCGGGTAGCGGTTTGCTGAACTTCGTCTTTAGTTGGGGGCTCAACAGGGCGAACATGCCGTCCGCCGGTTTGGTGGACGTGGCGAGAATCAGTGCGTACAGGTTTTCCGGGAGACAGTCTCGCAAGGCGCTCGAGCCGTCGGCGTTGACGTGGAACCCGAACCCCTGGCGGCTGGCGGCGACCGAGTTGCCACGCTCGAACAGGGCGACGCTGATCCCGGACTTCTTCAAGCCTTGTGCGAGACAGAGCCCGCCGATACCACCACCAATGATGAGGACGCGGAATGTTGTCATGACACCCACCGTATCAATTAGCTGTCGCGACAGCAAGTGTGCCGACAGCTATGATGGGTGCATGTCCACTGATGCGACGGGGGCGGAGATTCCCATCGGCTTGATTTTGGGCGGCGGTTCACTGCTCAACCAGGTCGGTCGCGAGCTGTCGACAGTGCTGGAACGGAAGCTCGCTCCGCTGGGGCTCACCGCCCAGCAGGCGGCTCTGCTGCTGCACGCGCGGAGAGAGCCCAGCAGTCCGCGCGACCTGATGTCCGTGCTGGGCACCGACACGGCCGGGATGACGAGGCTTCTCGACCGGCTGGCGGCCAAGGGCCTGCTGAGGCGCGGCAAGCATCCCGAGGACCGCCGTGCCATCGTCATCGAGCTCACCGACGAGGGGCGGGCGATCGTGCCGCGGCTGCCTCCGATCTTCGGCCGCGTCACCCGGCAACTCCTCGACGGGTTCTCCCGTGAGGAAATCGACCGGCTCAGCTCGATGCTGCGACGGATGCTTGACAACCTGGGCTGAATCCGCGTACCGGCTCAGGTCTGGCAGGCTCGTGCCGTGGACGACGTGGAGATCGGGGAGGACTACCGGGACGCCGTGCTACCCCAGTCCCGGTGGGAGAAACGGAAGTTCGTGCGCTGTGACTTCACCGAGGCGGACCTTCGCGGGCTCGTCACCCAAGGCTGCACGTTCGAGGAGTGCGACTTCACCCGTACCGATCTCGGCGAGTCGAAGCACGACAGCACCGCGTTCCGCTCGTGCGTCTTCGACCGCACTGTGCTCGCCGAGATCACCTGGACCGGCTGCTCACTTCTCGGATCGTCCTTTGTGGACTGCCGGTTGCGGAAGATCAAGGTGCGGGAGACCGATTTCACGCTGGTGAGCCTGGGCCGGGCGGACCTTCGCCAATGCGAGCTTTCCGGGCTCCGGTTCCGCGAAGCGAATCTCGTCGAGGCCAACCTTTCCGGCGCGCGGCTCAGGGACACCGATCTACGGGCGGCGCGGTTGCTCGGCACCGACCTTTCCGAAACCGACCTTCGCGGCGCCAAACTGGACGCCGACGCCCTGGTCCAGGCGAAGTTCACCGGCGCCCGTGTCGACCTGGACACCGCCATCGCCTTCGCCGCCGCGCACGGGCTCATCATCTCCTCCTGACTCCTTGGGAGCGAGAGCGGGCTTGCTGCCCGCTCCCGCTCGACGGCGGCGAGGTCAGTCGATGGGAGGCTCGCCCGGATCGAGCTCGACGAGGTCTCCGTCGGCCAGGAGTTCCTCGATCGAGGCGGGCAGCAGGTACGCGGCGCCGCCACCGGGCTGGTTGAACCACGGGATCGCCACCCCGGCCAGCGCCTCGAGCGGGCGCTGGACGCGGTAGACGTGGTACGGGCGGTTCACCCACTCCGGCACCAGCGAGCGCTCCTCGAACGGCGTCCCAGCGGCGTAGGTGAGGTTGCCGTTCGGGTTGCCGAAGCGGTCGAGCTCGCTACCCGGGGGCAGTTCCCGCATCTCCTTGCCCCGGAACAGGGTCAGCGGCGGTTCACCGGACAACGGCTGGACCGGCCACTGCTGATTCCCCGAGCCTCCAGAACCGGCGGACGCCGCCGGTCGCGCGTTCTCCACACGCCGGGGCGGGGCGTCCCGGCGCGGCGCGGGGGGCGGGGGAGGCGGCGACACGGGCGGGGCGAACATCGTCGGCGGCCCACTGTCCGGTTCCGGCTCGTCCAGGCGTTCCGAGATCGGCTCAGGAGCGGGCGGCTCCTCCCGGTGCTGCGGCGGTGCGGCACGTCGACCGTTGATCTGCGTCTCGTCGATGTTTTCGGGCACGGGCTTGCTCCCGCCGTCGAGCAGCAGCTTGCCCAGCATGAACGCCGCGGCGTCCTCGACGTCGCCGAACACCGCCGGGTTGGTCAGCTCCTGGTCGTACCAGCCGACGCGCCAGCCCGCGTCGAGCTTTTCCAGGCTCCAGCCGTGCTCGGCGGGTTCGCCGATCCGGTAGGACGAGGTCGCCACCCCGAGATCGTCCAGCCGGTCGCGCAGCAAGCCGAGCGTCGGTTCGGAGGGCACGGCCGGGGGAGCGGACGGCGTCGGCGTGGGAGTCACCAGTCGCGCGGGTTCGGGGTGCGGTACGGGGCTCTCGGCTTCCCGTGGTTCGGGCCTTTCCGGGGGAAGCGCCGCCATCGTCGGTGGCCCAGGATCGGCCACGGTGGCTGGGGTTCTGGGGGCTTGCCCCCAGTCGGGTTCCGGGGGCTCGCCCCCAGCGGGAGCCGGACCGGGATCGGCCACTGTCGGCGGTCCGGGATCGGCGACGGTGGGCGGACCGGCGTCGGCGGGAATCGCCGGCGTGAAGGTGGTGGGCTGCTCGGCGCTGGACCGGTGCTGCTCCTTCTCGGGCTCCTCCTCGTGCGCCTCGGCCTCGAAGTGCTCTTCGTAGGACGGCTCGTGCTCCCGGGCCGGCGGCGGGACCGGCGGTGCGACCTGCGTCGGCTCGGGCGCCGGCCGAGGCGGGCGCGGTGGCGGTGACGACGGGACGGGACGGCCCAGGTGCGTGACGGCCGCCTGCAGGGTCCCCTCCGGGACCTCCGGTACCGAGAAGCCGGTGGACCGGATGTGCGCCACCAGCTCGTTTTCCGGCGCGATGTTGTATTCCTGCAGGTAGTAGTTGACCGCGGCGGGCCAGATCCACACCCCGTCGGTGTGGAAGGCCACGGGCACCTTCGGCACCGGGCTCGGCGCGAGCCGGTCGAGGTCGAGACCACGTTCGGAGACCGCCACGGGCGCCGAGGCGAGGTACTCGAACAACCGGTCCAGTTCGTCGGAGTCCAGCTCGGGCCGGTTGAACACCGGGCGGCCGTTCGCGTCCTGCCCGTCGAAGATCCGCGCCATCCGGAAGCGCGGGCCGGGCTGTTCGGGGCCGAGCCCGGACAGGCGCCGGATCAGCCACTCCGGGATGTTTTCCTCCGAGCGCGGGAACACGCGCAGCTCGTCGGAGTAGGCCTGCGGCGGCGGCGCCAGGTTCCAGCGGGGCTCGTCCCGGTCGTACTCGAGGTTGTAACTCGATGGGTGGTCGAGCTGGTACCGGGCGTTGAACCACGTTCCGCGCCCCTCCCGGTACATACCAGCCCGCAGCCTGCCGAACAGGGTCGCGATGTCGTGAGTGGCCAGCCACTCCTGCGCCGTGCCGTCTTCGGTGAGGACCTCCCCCGTCAGCTCGTGATACCGGCCGACCGCGCGGTACTGCGCGGTCACCCGCCGCCAGTCGCGCGGTGCGGCTCGCAACAGGGCCAGCCCGATCTGCTTGACCAGGGTGTCCTGTTCGGTCGCGTTCAGCTGGGTCGTCGGTGTCGCCACCGTGCCATTTTGACTGGTGGACGCTCCGAATGCACACCGCCCGCACCCGTGAGCCCAGTGACCTGTGCTTATACCTCATGTGAGGTACATAGCGTCGAGTCGGCGTGACGGAGAGTGTTCTCTGTCAGAATGGAGGAGTGACTGCGACGCTTCTTGACGGCAAAGCGACCAAGGACGCCATTTTCGCGGAACTCAGGCCACGGGTTGCCGCGCTCAAGGAGCGGGGCATCGTGCCGGGGCTGGGTACCGTGCTGGTCGGCGACGATCCCGGCTCACACGCCTACGTGCGGATGAAGCACGCGGACAGCGCCAAGGTGGGGGTCGACTCCATCCGCCGTGACCTGCCCGCCGACATCAGCCAGGACAAGCTCGAGACCGTGATCGACGAGCTGAACGCCGACCCGGCCTGCCATGGTTACCTGGTGCAGCTCCCGCTGCCGAATCGGTTGAACACAGCTGCGATCCTCGCGCGCATCGACCCGGCCAAGGACGCCGACGGCCTGGCCCCGGTCAGCCTGGGCAAGCTGGTGCTCGGCGAGCCGGGACCGCTGCCGTGCACTCCCTACGGGATCGTCGAACTGCTGCGCCGCTACCAGGTGCCGATCGATGGCGCGAACGTGACCGTGGTCGGCCGTGGTGTCACCGTCGGGCGTCCCCTCGGTCTTCTGCTGACCCGCCGTACCGAGAACGCGACGGTGACCCTGTGCCACACCGGCACCCGGGACCTCGCCGCCGAAGTCCGCCGGGCGGACATCGTGATCGCCGCGGCCGGCGTGCCCGGGATCATCACCCCGGACATGATCAAGCCCGGCGCGGCGGTGCTGGACGTGGGCGTGTCCCATGTCGACGGCAAGCTGACCGGTGACGTGGCGCCGGGAGCCGGAAAGGTGGCCGGCTGGCTGTCCCCGAATCCCGGCGGGGTCGGTCCGATGACCAGGGCGATGCTGATCGCCAACGTCGTCGAGGCGGCAGAGCGTGTCAGCGCCGTCGCGTAGCCGCCCGGCGGGGCTGGAGCAGGTGCCCTTCGCCCTGGTGCTGGTGCTGGTGGCGGTCGCCGCGCTTCGGATCGCGCAGTACCACTGGCGGCAGGGTGCCGTCATCGTCGGTGGCGCCCTGCTCGTGGCGGCCGTGTTCCGGGCAGTGCTGCCCAGCACCAGAGCCGGGTTGCTGGCCGTCCGCGGCAGGCCGGTCGACGTGCTCAGCTACACCGGCCTTGGCCTGGTGATCCTGTTCTTCGCGTTCACCATCACCAACGTGCCCTTCGGCGGCTGATCAGGCGGTCGCGTCCGGTCGCGCTCCTCCCGGCGGTCCAGCGAGCCAGGCCGAGGACGGACAGCGTCGCGCCGATCCAGTTCGGTGCGACCAGGCCGAAGCCGCCCGCGATCACTATGCCGCCGAGGTAGGCCCCGATGAAGTTGGCGATGTTGAACGCCGACTGCACGGCCGCCGGCACCGGCGACGGCGTGCCACCGGCCTTCTGCATGATCCGGGTTTGCGTCATCGGCCCTGCCGTGAATCCGGCGACCCTGACCGCGAAGATCGTGATCGCCGCGCCGGGTTTGCTGTACGCGGTGACCGTGAACAGCGAGAGCACCGTGGCCAGCCCGATCAGTGCGACGTGGAGGCTGGGCACCAGCGCCTTGTCGGCGAGCCGGCCGCCGAGCGAGTTGCCGACCGTCATGTTGACACCGACCAGCGAAAGCAGCAGCGTGACGTCTCGCGAAGCCGTACCCGGCGATGCCGGTCAGCATCGGTGTGACGGAGGACAGCGACGCGAACAGGTCACCGAGCCCGAAGGTGACGATCGCCAGCGCGAACCACGCCTGCGGCCGCCGGAACGCATCCAGCTCGCCACGCGGCGACGCCTGTGGCGGACGGCCCTGCTGCGGCACGAGTTTGGCGATGGCGGCCGTCGCGAGCACGCCGATCAGCGCGACCACGGCGAAGGTCGCGTGCCAGCCGGCCTGCTGGCCGAGCGGCACGCCTGGCCGTCGTCCTGGCGTGCATGCCCGTCGCCGCGACCGGCGCGGCGTTCGTGCTGTTCTTTTGGGGACTGTGCGCCTGGTCGTTCAACCCGCCGATGCAGCACCGGCTGAGGTAGCTTTTGCCGGGCGGTTCGCCGCGCTGCTCAGCGTGGTCGGCCGGCGAGGTCAGCGGGTGGGAGAGGTGACCTCGCAGTCCGATCCGGGGAACACCAGCCCCTCATGCCCGTCGGTGAACCTCACCAGGTAGGGCGGGCGGCCTTCCTCGCCGCGCACCTCGATGATCTCGCCCTGGTGCTCACCGGACCCGACCGTACGTCCGTGCACGAGGATCCGGTCTCCAACAACTGCTCGCATCGTTGACCACCTCCGCAGAAACCAGGGTAGGTGGGCCGCGCGGTGCCGTCGAGCCCCTTGCGGGTGGCCGAATCCGCGAATTTGTCTGAAAAGACAACTAAATGGCCGGTTTTCCGAAATGGTCCATTGTGGACGTCTCATGCGTACGCCTGCTTGATGCATTGTGGCGGCGGGATTTCAAGGTCGTCCGGCCTGGATACCGCGCGTACCACCTGATCGGTTCGCCTGAGTTGCCGGGGGCCGCGAGGGAGCGCACGCTGGGGCCATGGCCAGGTGCGATGTCTGCGGGAACGACTACTGGATGTCCTTCGAGGTGCGCACGGTAACCGGCGATGTCCACACGTTCGACAGCCTCGAATGCGCGGCCCAGCGCATCGCGCCGCAGTGTGAGCACTGTGGATGCCGGATCCTGGGCCACGGCGTCGAGGTCGAGGGCCGGTTCTACTGCTGTGCCCACTGCGCGCGAGAGGCCGACTCGCGCCTCGGCAAGGAGATCCGGGACACTGTCGGCGCCCACCCCAGCTGACCTCGCGAGTCCCCCTCTCGCGACGGGCGAGTCGGGCTTTCGTGTCGGGCGAGTCGGGCTTTGGTGTCGGGCGAGTCGGGCTTTGGTGTCGGGCGAGTCGGGCTTTGGTGTCGGGCGAGTCGGGCTTTGGTGTCGGGCGAGTCCGGCCTTCGCGCGTCCGTCAGGACGTTTTGGCGGCGGCTTTGGTGGCTTTCTTGAACGAGCGGACCTCGGCGAGTGACTCCGGCCCGGTGACGTCGGCGATGGACCGCCGCGAGCCGTCTTCGCCGTAGGCACCGGCGGCATCGCGCCAGCCCTTCGGCTGGACGCCGAGCTGCTTGCCGAGCAGCGCCAGGAAGATCCGCGCCTTCTGGTCGCCGTAGCCCGGCAACGCCCTGAGCCGGCGCAGGACCTTCTTGCCGTCCGGGTCTCCGTTGACCCAGATTCCTTCCGTTCGCCCGTCGTAGTGCTCGACGATGTGCTGGGCGAGCGCGTGCACCCGCCGTGCCATCGACCCGCCGTAGCGATGGATCGCCGGCTTGGTCACGCACAGCTCGACGAACGCGTCGAGGTCCGCCTCGGCGATCTTGGTGACGCTGAACCCGCCCATCCGGTCCGCGATCTTCTTCGGCCCGGCGAACGCGACCTCCATCGCTATCTGCTGGTCCAGCAGCATGCCCGTGAGCAGGGCGAACGGGTCGTCGGAGAGCAGCTTGTCCGCCTCGGCGTCGCCGGTCAGTCGCAGCTTGTTCGGCATGGCTCCATATTCGCACGTCATCGGAGCCGTCGATTCCGCAAGCTGACCCCGTGATCCGGGTCAAGGCCTTGGCGGTGATCGTTCGCCCTGCTGACGGTGCCCTGCTCGTCTGCGAGGGTGCCGATGGATCCGTGGCCGGTTACGCCCGCACGCCGGGTGGTTCCGTGGAATTCGGGGAGCTGGCCGGTGAAGCCGTGCACCGCGAGATTCTCGAAGAACTCGGCGCAGAACTGTGGAGCGCGTCCCTGGTCGCAGTGCTGGAGCACCGTTTCGTGTGAACGGACAGCCGGGGCACGAGGTGGATTTCGTCTTCTCCGCCGGTGAGCTGGGTGATTCCTCACTGTACGAGCGGGAATCGTTGCCCGTTCTCGATGTGCCGGGCCTGCACGCCGTGTGGTGGTCGCCGGGGACCCATCGCTCCCGTCTCGTCCCGGACGGACTCGCCGGAAAGATCGGATTCGCGTGAGGTCCGGCCAAGCACTCGCCGGTTGCGGGAGCTCCACTCGCCGGTCGCGGGGGCTGGACTCGCGGGTTGCGGGGGCTGGACTCGGGTGTCGCGGGGCTGGACTCGCGGGTTGCGGGAGTTGGACTCGGGTGTCACGGGGGCTGGACTCGCGGGCGTGGCGGGACTCGGGGGTGAAACGGTGAACCGGGTTGAAAGCCGGCACGTGTATCCGGTGAACGCTCCCGGGGCGGGGACAGCCGCGGGAGCGGGACCTGAGGGTGCCCTGATCGCTTGGGCTGTTGGCTGGTGCGGCCCAAGTAGGAAGGTGTCCGCCGCGATTACCTGCCGCGGCGGACACCCTCCGCCTCACACATTGCCCAGCCGTGCGGACCACAGGCGGGCCAGCCAGAGCAGCCAGGCGAGGCCGGCCAGTGACCACGCGGCCGCTTGCAGTGCGATGCCCGCCGCGAACACGCCGCTGCACACGGCCAACGCGGTCACCAGCACGGGCAGCACCGCCCGCGCCGCCGTACTCGGGCGGGTGTTCTCGGTCGCGACCCGGAGCAGGTCGTCCAGGCTGGTCTCGTGGGGTCGGCGGGCGGGATCTCCAGAGTCGGGCACGCTGCGTCTCGCTTTCTCTCGATCAGCGGTCGAGCATGCCCATATGGTGCCGATTCCCACAGTGACGCAGGAGTGACGGAACGGTGTCTGCGCCGGGCGGTTTCCTCGAGCGACGAGCGGTTCGCCCTAACGAGCTACTTGATCGGGACGGTCACGTCGCCCTGATCGTGCAGCAGTTCGTCCCAGGTGTCGAAACCCATGCAGAACCGGCCGCCGAGACCGTAACCGGGGCCCCAGCTGTTCCAGAACCAGACCAGCTTCTTTTCGGCGTCGATGCCGTCGGCGACGACCTCGTGCCCACCACGAACCGTGGCGTCCGGTGTCAGCTTGACGAGGCCGGTCTTCGGATCGGGGTGGTCGAAACTGCTGTACCAGGTGACCCCGGTGATCACGGGCCGGGCCACCAGCGCCTCCAGCGCGTGCCGGAGACCGAAGGCGTGGTGGTAGGAGCTGATCAGGCCGAGTTGCACGCCCGCCTTGCAGACCATCAGCCCGGTGCCGCCGGGGTCGTTGGGCGGGTAGGGCTTGCCTTCGAGCTTGGTCTCCAGTTCGTACAGGCGGATCGCGTCGCTTTCGACCAGCGGGGAGTTGCCGGTGAAGTTCGGCGCGGAGTTGAGCGCGCCGCACAGCGCGTTCGCCGTGCACGAGCCGATGTCGCCCTGGTCGAGCGGCAGACCTGCGGCTCGGTGCGTCACGCTCACGATCTTCGGCGCCCGCTCGGCGGGATAGTCGCGCGAACGGGGGTCGTGCTCGACGTGCCGGCCGAGGCGCCGGCCCGCGAAAGGCTGCTCCGGTAGCTGCCTGCCGACAATTTCTTCGTTGGGCATTGGTGTTCCCCCTCTTCGGTTTTTGGGGAAACCAGCCTGACAGCCTCCGGACCGTACTCGGTGGAATTGCCCGATAGTTTGCCCGAAAAGGAACGGGGAAGCGCTTACCCATCGGGACAATGCGGTGATTAACGAACCGCCTGCAATTACTTGTTGGTTATACCAAGCTCAATCCTGCGCTTTGCCGCCGGTCAGCCGGGACAGCACGAGCGCGACCAGGATGATGGCGCCGTTGAGCGCGCCGATCCACTGCGCCGGCACACCGCCGAGGGTGAGCACGTTCTGGATCAGGTACAGCAGCAGCACGCCGGTGAACGCGCCGAACACCGTGCCCTTGCCGCCGCTGAGGCTGACCCCGCCGATGACCGCCGCGGCGAACACGGTGAAGATCGTGCCGTTTCCCTGGGCGGCCGCGACCGAGGCGAGCCGTCCGGACAGCAGCAGCCCGCCGAGCGCGGCCAGCGCGCTCGCGGTGATCAGCACGATCGCCAGGACCCGTTCGGTGCGGATACCGGCCGCCCGCGCCGCGTCCACCTTCCCGCCGATCGCGTAGAGCGACCGCCCGAACCGGGTCATGGACAGCACCACGATCCCGCCCGCGAACAGCACCAGGCAGATCCAGATCGACGCCGGCATGCCGAACCAGATCGAGGTACCCAGGTAGATCATCGACGGCGGCAGGTTGAAGAAGGTCTTACCGCCGGACAAGCCGGTCAGCAGGCCGCGCAGCACGATCAGCATGCCCAGCGTCACGATGAACCCGTTGAGCCGGAACCGCACGATGAACAGGGCGTTGATCACCCCGATCGCCACGCCGACCGCGAGGGCGACCGGCACCGCCCAGCCACCGGACAGCACGCCGATGCCGGCGCCCGTGTTCACCGTCAGGTAGGCGGCGACGCCGGGCGCGAGGCCGAACGTCGACTCCAGCGACAGGTCCATCCGGCCGATGACCAGCACCAGGGTTTCCGCCAGCACCAGCAGCGCGATTTCGGACATGGTCTGCAGCACGTTGATCAGGTTGTCGTACTGCAGGAACACCGGGTTGACCAGCTGTCCGACGATCGCGATCGCCACGATCGCCGGGAGCAGCGCCAGATCCCGCAGCCGGGCCAGCGCGATCCGGCCCCCCAGCCGCGGAGCGCGCGAAGGCGATTCCGGTGCCACGCCTTCCTCGTCCAGCCGCGCGTCCCGCAGGCCGCCCTTACCGGTTCCCACCGAGGTCGACTCCTTCCATCCGTGCCACCAGTTCGTGGTCGCGCCAGCCGGACGGCAACTCGGCCACCAGCCTGCCCTGGAACAGCACCAGCACCCGGTCGCACAGGCGCAGGTCGTCGAGTTCGTCCGAGGCGAGCAGCACCCCGGTGCCCGATCCGGCGACCTCTTCGACCTTGCCCAGCAGGAATTCCTTGGACCGCACGTCCACGCCCGCGGTGGGCGTGATCAACACGAGCAGCCGGGGATCACCCGCCAGTGCCCTTGCCATCACGACCTTCTGCTGGTTTCCGCCCGACAGACCGGAAACCGCCTGGTCCGGACCGGCCGCCTTGATCGCGAGGCTGGCGATCGCGCCGCGCCCCAGAGCGTCTCGGCGCTGCCTGCTGATGAACCCGGCGCGGCCGAGCCGGTCCGGAACGGTCATCGTCGTGTTGTCCGCGATGGTCATTTCCGGCACGAATCCCTGGTGCTGCCGGTCCTGCGGGACGAATCCCACACCGGTCGCGAGCGCTCCCGGAACGTCGCCGGGCTTGGCCCGCTTTCCGGCGATGTCGATCGCGCCGGCGGACGCCTTCCGCAGTCCCGCGATGGTTTCCGCCAGCTCGGCCTTGCCGCTGCCGCCCGCCCCGGCCAGCCCCACGATTTCCCCGGCCCGGACCTGGAAGGAAACGTCGGTGAAGGAATCTGGTCCGGACAACCCGGACACCTCGAGCACGACCTTGTCCGTGCGGGCCGCCGCCTGCCGTCGGTCCGGGTCGCGCAGCCCGGTCGCTTCGCCGGTCATGGCCGAGACCAGGTCGGCTCGCGGCAGCGTGGCGACCGGTGCGGTGAGGATGTGCCGCGCGTCCCGGTAAACCGTGACCATGTCGCAGATCTCGTAGATTTCCTGCAGGTGGTGGCTGATGAACAGGAACGTGACGCCCTGGCCGCGCAGCTGCCGCATCCGCTCGAAGAGGCGCTCGATCGCCGCGCCGTCCAGCTGGGCCGTCGGCTCGTCGAGGATGATGAACCGGGCGCCGAAGGACAGCGCCCGCGCGATCTCCACGAACTGCCGTTGCTCGACGGTCAGGTCCGCCGCGGGCCGTCGCACGTCGACGTCCACCGACCAGGTCGCCAGCAGTTCGCTGGCCTCGCGCCGCAGGGCGGGCCAGCTGATCAGGCCGGCCCGCCCACGCTGATGGCGATTGAGGAACAGGTTCTCCGCGACGGTGAGCTCACCGATGATCGTCGACTTCTGGTAGACGCACGCGACGCGTTCGCGCCAGGCGTCCCGGTCCGCCTGCTTCGGCGCCGGTTTCCCGCCGAAGCTCACCGAACCGGAGTCCGGTGCCTGCAGCCCGGTCAGGATCGAGACCAGGGTCGACTTTCCCGCACCGTTGCGGCCGACCAGCGCGTGGGTCTCGCCCGGCTGGATGGTGATCCCGACGTCGTCGAGTGCCACCGTGGAGCCGAACCGCTTGGTCACGTGCGCCGCTTCGGCGACCGGTGCGCTATCCCGCAAAGTTGTTGCCCCACAAGGATTTGTCGTCACTCTTGACGCTCTGGACCGGGCCGTAGACCCCACCGTCCGCGGTCGCCAGCGGCGCCGCGAGCTGGTCTTCCAGCAGGCCGGGGCGAACCTGCACGATCGTGCTGTCGTGGTCGGTCTTGCCCGGCTGGTAGGTCTTTCCGGCGACGGCGTCCTTGACGTACTGCAGGGCGTACTTGGCGTAGAGGTCGGCGGGCTGGGAGACGGTGGCGTCGATCTGGCCTGCCGCGATGTCCTTGAGTTCCTCGGGAATCCCGTCGTTGGACACGATGAACACGTGCTTGGGGTCCGACGGCGGCACCAGCAGCCCGCGCTGCTTCAGCAGTTGCAACGTGCCGCCGAGGGCGAAGCTGGCTTCCATGTAGACGCCCTTGATGTCCGGGTTCGCGGTCAGGTCGGTCTGCAGCTTCTGCTGTGCGGTGGCCGCGTCCCAGCCGGTCGGCTCGCCGAACACCTTGATTTCGGGGTAGTTCTCGGCCATGCAGTCGTTGAACGCCTCGGTGCGGTCGCGGCCGTTGATCGAGGACAGCTCGCCCTCCAGCATCACGACCTTGCCGGTGCCGTGCAACTTGGTCCCGAGGAAGTGGCAGGACTTCTCGCCGTAGGCACGGTTGTCCGCCCGCACCACCATGTACACGTCGCCGGAGTCCGGCCGGGTGTCGACGCTGACCACCGGGATCTTCTTCGAGGACAGTGTCCGCAGGGTCGGCGTGATGGCCGCGGTGTCCTGCGGGGCCATCACGATCCCCTTGACGCCCTGGCTGATGAACGTCTGCACGTTGGACGACAGCGTGGAGATGTCGTTCTGGGAGTTGGTGGTCTTGATCGTGAGCCCCAGTTGCTGGGCGAACTGCGGCACGTACTTGATGTAGGAGTTCCAGAAGTCGGTGTCCGAGCGGGGATAGTCGACGCCGATCGTCTGCCCGCCCGCCCCGTTGCTCCCGCACGCGGCGAGCAGCAGGGACGCGCACGCGACGAGCGCGGTCGCCGGCCGGCTCCGCCTCCCTGCCCGACCAGGTCGTGAAAACCTCATCATCAACACTCCTTTGTGCGTCCAGGGGACCGCGGCAAACGTCAGATGTATGTTTAGGTTAGGAAGCAACGTGTACGAAAACAATGACCAATCCGGCCACGGTAGCGTGTACAAACATCTTATGTCTGGATAAGCTCGCGCCGTGTCCTTGACCGACGAGGCGATCGCCGAGATCCACCGGCTGATCCAGGCCGGCAAGCTGAAGCCCGGGGCCAAGCTGCCGCCCGAACAGCAACTGGCCGCGGAGTTGAACATCTCGCGCGGCTCGATGCGGGAGGCGGTGAAGGCGCTGTCCGTGGCGCGGGTGCTGGACGTCCGCCGCGGCGATGGCACCTACGTGACCAGCCTGGCACCGTCGGTGCTCCTCGAAGGGCTCGGGGTCGCGGTCGAGCTCATGCACGGCAAGACCGTGCTCGAGCTGACCGAGGTGCGGCGGCTGTTCGAGCCGGTGGCCACCGGGCTGGCCGCGACCCGGGTCTCCGCCGAGGGGCTGGCCGAGATCAGGGGACATCTCGACGCGATGATCGAGGCGGGCGACGACATCGAATCACTGGTGCGCCACGACGCCGCGTTCCACCGGTCCGTCGTGGCGGCGACGGGAAACGAGGCGCTGACCACCTTGCTGGAGGGCATCTCCGGCCGGACCCTGCGCGCCCGGGTGTGGCGTGGCATGGTCGAAGCCAGTTCGGCGCACCGCACGGTGGCCGAGCACGAGGCGATCTACTCGGCGCTGGCCGACGGCGACGCCGCGCTCGCGCAGGCCGCCGCGCTGCTGCACGTCGGTACCTCGGAGCGCTGGCTGCGCCGGATGCATGAGGCGGGAACATGATCGAATCGACGACGCTCGGCCGGAGCGGGGTGAAGGTGAGCAGGCTCGGCTTCGGCACTTCGGCCATCGGCGGGCTCTATGCGGCGATGACCGATGAGGCCGCGGCGGAAACGCTCGACGCGGCGTGGGCCGTGGGCACCCGGTTCTTCGACACGGCACCGCATTACGGTGCCGGTCTGGCCGAGCGACGGCTCGGCGCCTTCCTGCGCGGCAGAACGGACCACGTGGTGTCCACAAAAGTCGGACGGCTGCTGCGGCCAGGCCCCGCCGCCGAGGGGGACGAAGGCTTCTACGGCACGCCACCGCTGGTCCGCGTGCGCGACTACAGCGCGGACGGCGTGTACCGGTCGCTGGCCGAAAGCCTGGAGCGGACCGGTTTGGACGCCTTCGACATCCTGCTCATCCACGACCCGGACGACTACTGGGAGCAGGCCGTCCGCGGCGCGTATCCGGCCCTCGCCCGGCTCCGCGACGAGGGCGCCGCGCGCGCGATCGGCGCCGGCATGAACCAGAGCGCGATGCTGTCCCGGTTCGTCACCGAAACGGACATCGACTGTGTCCTGGTGGCCGGTCGCTACACGCTACTGGACCGCGAAGCCGAAAAGGAGCTGCTGCCGCTGTGTGCCGAGCGGAGCGTGGGGGTCATCGTCGGCGGGGTGTTCAACAGTGGCGTGCTGGCCGATCCCGGACCCGGCGCCACCTTCGACTACGCACCGGTGCCGCCCGAGGTGCGGCGCCGGGTCACCGAACTGGCCGGGCTCTGCGACGGATACGACGTTCCGCTCGCGGCCGCCGCCCTGCGGTTTCCCTTGCGACACAAGGCGGTCAGCTCGGTTCTGGTGGGCGCGCGCACGCCCGCGGAGGTCGCCGAGAACGTCGCTCACCTGAACATGGACATTCCGGAGGAGTTGTGGGCGGAGCTGTGAGGGTCGACGCACACCACCACCTGTGGGACGTCGGAGCGCGCGAGCACGAGTGGCTGGCCGGGTCGTCGATGAAACCCCTCCGGAAGACCTTCACGGTGGACGACCTGGCCACCCAGGCGCGAGGAGCGGTGATCGACCGGACCGTGCTCGTGCAGGTGCTGCCGAGCGTGGACGAGACCCGCGAATTCCTTGCCACCGCGGAGAAAACCCCGCTGGTCGGCGGTGTGGTCGGCTGGGTGGACCTGACCGCGCCGGACGTCGCCGGCACACTGGCGAGCCTGCCCGGGCTGGCCGGCGTCCGCCACCTTGTGCAGAGCGAGCCTGATCCGGACTGGCTCACCCGGCCCGACGTGCGGCGCGGGCTGCGGGCGATCGGTGCCGCCGGGTTGTGCTTCGACCTGCTCACGCTGCCGCACCAACTGCCCGCCGCGATCGACACCGTGCGATCGCTGCCCGGGCAAACCTTCGTACTCGACCACCTGTCCAAACCACCGATCGCGTCCGGCGAACTGGAACCGTGGGCGAGCCTGCTGCGGGAGCTGGCCGCCGAACCGAACGTGGTCGCGAAGCTGTCGGGGCTGGTCACCGAGGCGGGTCCGGACTGGACCGTGGCGGGTCTGCGCCCCTACGTCGACCTGGCGCTCGAGGTCTTCGGCCCCCGGCGCCTGATGTTCGGCTCGGACTGGCCGGTCTGCCTGCTCGCCGCCGGATACGTGGAGTGCGCCGATGCCGCCGCCGACCTGACCGGACAGCTCTCACCGGGCGAGCGCGACGAGATCTTCGGCGGCACCGCCTGCCGTGTCTACGGGTTGACCTGAGCGAGCGGGGCCAGCGCCTCGGCAAGGGGTTCCAGGATGCCGGGCTCGGCCCGATGGGGCAGGTTCATGATGATCAGGTCGACGCCGGCGTCGCGGTAGGCCGCGGCTTCCTCGACAGCGGGTCCGATGCCCTTGCCGGGGTCGATGCGGACGTTCACCGAGCAGACGATCTCCTCTGGCTTGCGCCCCACCTCGGCGCAGCGGACCAGCAGGGTTTCCTTGAGCGCTCGCCAGTCTTCGGGGCTTTGCGTGATGGAGTTCCACTGCTGCGCCCACAGCGCGACCGCGCGCAGCGTGCGGTTCGGGCCGCGGCCGCCGATCACGATGGGTGGGTGCGGGCGCTGGACCGGTTTCGGCTCGCAGCGGGCTTCGGTGAGCCGGAAGTGCTTGCCCTCGAAGGTGGTGGTGGGCTGGCTGAGCAGCCCGATGATCACCTGCACGCCCTCGTCGAACTGGTCGAAGCGGTCACGCAGCGGTGGCAGCTCGATGCCGTAGGCGTCGCATTCCTCCTGGTTCCAGCCGGCGCCGAGACCGACGTCGAGCCGTCCCCGCGAGATGATGTCGATGGTGGCGGCCATGTTCGCCAGCACCGCCGGGTGCCGGTAGATCATTCCCGAGACCTGGCAGCCGATCCGGATGCGCCGGGTGATCTGCGCCAGGGCGGCCAGCATCGTCCAGCCTTCGAAGTTCGGGCCGGCGTGGTTGCCGGTGAGCGGGTAGAAGTGGTCCCAGTTCCACGCGGAGTCGAACAGTCCGATGTCGTCGGCCGCCACCCAGACGTCCCGCAACTCCTCCCAGGTGGTGTGTTCCGGCCTCGTCTTGATCCCGAAGCGCACGTCGTGCCTCCCAGCCTCATGGTAGCCCGGTGACTTGCTCGATCCATTCGGTGAACCTACGCCGGAACCACCGGCCTGGACAGCGGAATCGGGCCCGGATGAGGCGGTGCGAGCGCGCTGACGGCGACTGCGAGACTGGCGTACGTCACCACACGACGCGTGGGCGCCCTTCTAGCAGTACGCTTGTACCGCATACACCGTGCTGAGACAGAACGCGAGGATCCGCGAGAGGAGCACCGCTGCTCATGGCCAAGATCAAGGTCGAAGGCACCGTCGTCGAACTCGACGGCGACGAGATGACCCGCATCATCTGGCAGTTCATCAAGGACAAGCTCATCCACCCGTACCTGGACATCGACCTGGAGTACTACGACCTCGGCATCGAGGAGCGCGACCGCACCGACGACCAGGTCACCGTCGACGCCGCGAACGCCATCAAGAAGCACGGTGTGGGCGTGAAATGCGCCACGATCACGCCGGACGAGGCGCGGGTCGAGGAGTTCGGCCTGAAGAAGATGTGGCGGAGCCCGAACGGCACCATCCGGAACATCCTCGGCGGCGTGATCTTCCGTGAGCCGATCGTCATCACCAACATCCCGCGGCTGGTGCCCGGCTGGACCAAGCCGATCATCGTCGGCCGGCACGCGCACGGTGACCAGTACAAGGCCACCGACTTCAAGGTGCCCGGCCCCGGCACGGTGACCATCACCTACACCCCGGACGACGGCTCGCAGCCGATGGAGTTCGAGGTCGCCCGCTACCCGGAGGGTGGCGGCGTCGCGATGGCGATGTACAACTACCGCAAGTCGATCGAGGACTTCGCCCGTGCCTCGCTGCAGTACGGCCTGGACCGTGGCTTCCCGGTCTACATGTCGACCAAGAACACGATCCTCAAGGCCTACGACGGCATGTTCAAGGACGTGTTCCAGGAGATCTTCGACAACGAGTTCAAGGTGGACTTCGACGCGAAGGGCCTGACCTACGAGCACCGGCTGATCGACGACATGGTCGCCGCGTCGCTGAAGTGGGAGGGCGGCTACGTCTGGGCGTGCAAGAACTACGACGGTGACGTGCAGTCCGACACCGTGGCCCAGGGCTTCGGTTCGCTCGGCCTGATGACCTCGGTGCTGCGCACCCCGGACGGCAGGACGGTCGAAGCCGAGGCCGCGCACGGCACGGTGACCAGGCACTACCGGCAGCACCAGCAGGGCAAGCCCACCTCGACCAACCCGATCGCGTCGATCTTCGCGTGGACCCGCGGGCTCGAGCACCGCGGCAAGCTGGACGGCAACTCCGAGCTGATCGGCTTCGCGAGCAAGCTGGAGCAGGTCGTCATCGAGACCGTCGAAAGCGGCAAGATGACCAAGGACCTCGCGCTGCTGGTGGGCAAGGACCAGTCGTGGCAGACCACCGAGGAGTTCCTCGCGACGCTGGACGAGAACCTGGCCAAGAAGATCGGCCAGGTCTGACAGGCCGCCTCTGACCAACGAAGGCGCTTCGCACCACTCGGCCACGGTGCGAAGCGCCTTCGCGGTACCACAAGTGGTACTGATCCGGCTTGCCGTGGCGAGCCGTCAAAATGGTTCGAAGGTGTCCATGCCGGGCCGCGCTGAGCCGGCGTGAGAACGACCTGACCTGCGTGCGGGGGTGCGGGTGAAGGACAGTCTGGGAAAGGTCTGGGCGGTTCGCGGACATCTGGTGCGGGCGCCGGCCGGGAACGAGCGCGTCCCTTCCGTTCGATCCTTTCCGGGACCCGCTGCCGGGCACGAGCTTTACCTGGCGTGAGCGGAAGTCAAGACCCGCGAGAGCGCAATGGCCGCACAAAAGGTTGTCGGTCGTTGACAAACGTTGGCGCCACCGAGTGGTTTCCGTACGTGGGTCTGTCCGGAACTCCCCCAGTTTGGGTACCCTTACCTGGAAACTTTTCGTGTGCGGAGGAGTGCCGGTGATTCTGGGAATCCCGAAGCGGACCTTGATCATCCTCGCCGTGCTGGCGGGCATCGGGCTCATCTACGTCCTGGGGATGGACAAGAAGGCTTCCGTGAGCGCGACCGGTGGCGGCTCGCCCGGATGCCGGGTCACCGTCACGGCCGACGTGCTCAACGTCCGCTCCGCACCCGACCCGAACGCGCAGATCGTCGGCAAGTTCAACCAGAACGCGGAGGCCGCCGCCGAGCCCGTGGTGCAGAACGGCTGGCGCAAGCTCGCCGAGAACAAGTGGGCGAAGACGGAGTTCCTCAAGCCCGTCGACGGCACGAACTGCGGTTAGAATCCTTCGCCGGCGCGCGGGCCACCACGGGGTTTCCCCAACCGGAACGGCCCGGCGTCGGTGGCCACGGGTAGCCTTCCACGCGTGCTCACCGTCTCCACCGTGAACGTCAACGGCATGCGCGCCGCCGCCAAGAAGGGCTTCGTCGAGTGGCTCGCCGCCAGCGGGGCCGACGTGGTCGCCTGCCAGGAGATTCGCGCCGAGTCCAGCCAACTGCCGCCGGACGTGGTGGCGCCGCGGGGCTGGCACGCGCGGCATGCGCCCTGCTCGGCGAAGGGGCGCAACGGCGTGTCGGTGTACAGCAGGGTAGAGCCCGAGGAGGTCCGCGTCGGGTTCGGCGAGCCCGAGTTCGAGGACAGCGGTCGGTACCTCGAAGTGCATCTCCCGGGACTGGTGGTGGCCAGCCTCTACCTGCCCAGTGGTGACGTCGGCACTCCTCGCCAGGACGAGAAGGAACGGTTCATGGCCGCGTTCCTGCCTTACCTGGCCGAACTTCGCGGCAAGTCCGAAGCGGCCGGTGCCGAGGTGATCGTGGCCGGCGACTGGAACATCGCGCACGCCGGGATCGATCTGAAAAACTGGAAGGGCAACCAGAAGAACTCGGGTTTCCTGCCCGAGGAGCGCGCGTGGCTTGGCCGGGTCTTCGACGAGGCCGGCTATGTCGACGTGCAGCGCAAGCTCGATCCCGAAGGCCCCGGTCCCTACACCTGGTGGTCCTACCGGGGCAAGGCGTTCGACAACGACGCGGGCTGGCGGATCGACCTGGTCTGTACCACGCCTCGCTTGGCGGACAGATGCACGTCGGTGGTGGTGGAGCGGGCCGAGACCTACGACGCCCGCTGGTCGGACCACGCGCCCGTGACCGCCACCTTCGACTGGCATTTCCCCGGATAGCGCCAGCCTCGCGAGCCCCACCCGCGCGCTGTGTGGGTCCCGCATCGGCCGCGCGAGTCCCGCACTCGCTCGCACCGGGAACGTAGAACTCGCACAGCGCGAGTGGGGGACTCGCGGTCAGGTGCGCAGGAGGTCGGCGAGGCGGTCGAGGAAGGGGCGCTGGCCGCCCACGATCTTTTCCCGGGCCAGGGCGAGATCGAACCACTCGACCCGGTCCACCTCCGGGAATTCCCGCATCCGGCCCGACCCCTTCGGCCACTCCAGTTCGAAGGTTCCGGGCACGACCTGGTCCAGGTCGATTTCGCCTTCGAGAGCCCAGGCGGTGACGACCTTGCCGCCGGACTGGCGGACCGTGCCGAGGTCCGCCAGTTCCCCGGAGGGCACTTCGAGTCCGAGTTCTTCCTGGAATTCCCGGCGGGCGGCGCCCTCCGGTGTCTCGTCCGGTTCGTACTCGCCCTTTGGTATGGACCAAGCACCGGCGTCGCGCCGGGCCCAGAACGGGCCGCCCATGTGCCCGAGCAGGACCTCGGTGCCGTTTTCCCTGCGGTACAAGAGGATTCCGGCGCTGCGCTTTCCGCTCACGCGGCGAACACTCCCTCCAGCCAGCCACGCCAGGCGTGCTCGGTCTTCTCCCGGTCGGCGCTCTCGCCGAACAGGTGGTGGGCGGCGTCGACGGTGCCCCCGAAGTTGTTGCGGCCGAAGAAGCGGTACAGCGCGTCTTCGCCGCAAAGGCCGACGAAGTACTGGTTGAGGTAGTCCACTTCGGTTTCGATCGAGCCGAGCCCGGGCAGGTCGATTCGCACAGCGTCGCCTTCGCGGGACTCCGCGGTCAGGCCGAGCGCGGTCTTGAGCGTCTCCAACGCCTTCGGGTCGCTCGACTTTTCCGGTCCGGAAACGGAGACGTAGGTCGCCGTGCGACCTGGGAAGCGGGCCAGATACTCGCCGAGCGTGTGCAGGTAGAAGTCGGTGTGCCTGCTCGCGCCGTCGTACTGGTTGTCCCAGTCGTCGGTGAGCACTCCACTGTGGACATAGCGCAGCACCGCGCTGCCACCTTCACGCGCCTCGATGACGTACTCCAGCGCGTTGAACCAGCCGTCCTCGCCGTCGACGCGGACCTCGTACCGCTCGGGCGGTTCCGCCACCCGCGCGGGCACGCTCGGCACCGGGAACATCCAGTTCGCCTGACCGGTGGTGATCGCGGCGTACACCTGCTCGGGCGTGGCGGGCAGCACAACCTCGCGCCGGATCTCGAACTGCTTGGACATTTTCTATTCCTCCTTGGGCTTCAGGCTGGGATGCAGGGCGACGACGAGCCGGTGCTTCCGGCCGCCTTCGGCCTTCTCGTCGTGGTATTTGCCGACCAAATCCTTCACCGCGGTACCGAGTTCCTCGGCGAAGGCGGCGCGGTCGGCGGCGCCGGCGAACCGGATTTCGGCGTCGACGGCGTAGGTGGCCAACCGCTTTCGCGCGGCCGTGGCACCGGTGATCAGCTCACCGACCTCGCGCACCAGCCTGGCCGCGAGCGCGAGCAGCCAGCGAGCGGAGAGCTGGTCCGGTGCGCGGCCCGGGTCGGGGGCGAGATCGGCGAGTGCGGTCGGGGAGATCACGTACGAGGCGGCGGTGGCCCGCAGCACCCGTTCGGTGACATTCCCCTTCTTCCGTTCCTCCACGAGCTCGACCAGGCCGTGCCGTTCGAGGGCACGCAGGTGATAGTTGACCTTCTGGCGTGCCAGGCCGACCTGAGCCGCCAGCGTGGTGGCCGAGCCGGGCTCGGCCAGCGCGGCCAGCAGCCTGGCCCGGACGGGGTCCAGCGTGACCTCGGCGGCGGCCGGGTCCTCGATCACGGCGACTTCGAGCATGCGTCCACCGTCGCACCGAAAATAAAACTTGTCAAGACAGGAGAAGTTGTCGGTGTGTCGCCTCACCGGCATCCCACGTCTCCGGGCTCACCCTTGGGCGTAGGAGTCAGGCTCGCGCGCCCCGGACCTGGAGGGAGGCGAGGAGTTCGGCGGTGGCCTCTTCGATCGCGTCCACGGCGCGCTCGAAGGCCTCGGCGTTGTGAGCGGCGGGCCGGTGGAAACCGGAGACCTTGCGGACGTACTGCAAGGCGGCGGCCCGGATGTCCGTGCTGGTCACCTGCTCGGCGAAGGGCGGCCTGAGGGTCTTGATGCTGCGGCACATGACTCGCATTGTGCGCCTTGTACGCCGATCGCGTGACCCCCTGCGGGGAGTACGCGGATGGGCGCTACCCTTTGGCCCGCCAGGTGATCGAAAACGGCAAGCTTGACACGCTAGGTAGTTTTCATCCAGGCATGGTCCACCCTTCGGGTGAACTCGGTCCTGAAACGGTAGTCTCGCGGGAGGAACCCGGGTGCGCAACCGAACAACCCTGCTGCGCGTGAGCGTGGTTCTGGTGGCCGTACTGGCCACCAACACCGGTGTCGCCGCGGCCGCCGAGAACACGACCGTGCAGGCCAAGGCGGACACCCTGCCGTTCGGCCTGCTGGGCCCGGTGGGCCTGGCCGCCGTGGCGCTCGGCATCCTCGGCATGGCGCTCGGTGTGCTGCGCCAGCGCCGCAAGTCCCAGGCCGCCGTCGAGGAGATGCCGGAAATGCCGCCGGCTCCCGCGCCCGTCGAGGACCCGGCCTTCGGCTCGTACCGCCGCACCGCCTAGCACGCAGGCGCCCCTTCGTACCCTTCCCCGGGTTCGCCTGCGAAGATGAGCGGCGTGTCCGAAGTCAGGGAAAGTGACGCCCGGTTGCGGGTGCTCTCCGGAATCCAGCCGACCGCCGACTCCTTCCATCTCGGCAACTACCTCGGTGCGGTCCGTCAGTGGGTGCGGTTGCAGGACACGCACGAGACCTTCTACATGGTGGTCGACCTGCACGCGATCACGGTCGAACACGACCCGAAAGTGCTCCGCGAGCGGACCCGTGTCTCCGCCGCGCAGTTGCTCGCGCTCGGTGTCGACCCGGATCGTAGCGCGCTGTTCGTGCAGAGCCACGTTCCCGAGCACGCCCAGCTGTCGTGGGTGCTGGAGTGCCTGACCGGGTTCGGTGAGGCCGGCCGGATGACCCAGTTCAAGGACAAGGCCGCCAAGCAGGGCACCGACCGCGCCAGCGTCGGGCTGTTCACCTATCCGGTCCTGCAGGCCGCGGACATCCTGCTCTACCAGGCCAACGCGGTGCCGGTGGGCGAGGACCAGCGGCAGCACCTGGAGCTGTCGCGAGACCTCGCGCAGCGCTTCAACCACCGGTTCGGCAAGACCTTCACCGTACCGGAGCCCTACATCGTCAAGGACACCGCGAAGATCTTCGACCTGCAGGACCCGACGGCGAAGATGAGCAAGTCGGCGTCCTCGCCGAACGGCATCATCGAACTGCTGGAGGACCCCAAGCGCTCGGCGAAGAAGATCCGGTCCGCGGTCACCGACACCGGCCGGGAGATCGTTTTCGATCCCGAGCACAAGGCGGGCGTGTCCAACCTGCTGACCATTTACTCCGCGCTCACCGACCGCTCCGTCCCGGAGCTGGAGTCGGACTACTCGGGCAAGGGGTACGGCGACCTCAAAAAGGACCTCGCGGAAATTCTCGTCGAATTCGTCGCGCCCTTCCAGGAGCGCGTTCGTTCGTATTTGGAGGATCTCTCCGAACTGGACAAGGTGCTCGCTCGCGGCGCGGAGCGGGCGCGCGCGGTGTCCGTGGAAACTCTTTCGCTCGTCTACGACCGGGTCGGGTTTTTGCCGGCGGTCCGGTAATCGGCGAACATAGCTGATTCACAGGAAAACATAGCTCTTTCTCAGACTCGTTTCAGAAAGAGCCGACATGCTTCTGCAGTGCTCGCCACACTGCAGAAGAAAAGACGATGGGTCATCGTCTCGGCCGTCGTGTTCGTCGTCGCGGCCGCGGGTGTGATCATCTGGACAGCCGTCCGCCCGACCTCGGCCGCGCCCAGTTACCGGCTGGTGCCCGCGAGTGTGACCACGCTCCGCCAGACCGTGTCCTCGTCGGGAACGATCCAGCCCACCCAGCGAAGCGACCTGAACTTCGGGGTTTCCGGGCAGGTGACCGCGGTGAACGTGACCGTCGGCCAGCCGGTCACCGCCGGGCAGGCGCTGGCCACGGTGCAGTCCGCGTCGCTGCAGGCCGCCGTGGCGCAGGCGCAGTCCACGCTCGCCTCGAACCAGTCGAAGCTGGCCTCCGACCAGTCCAACCGCGCGTCCTCGGCCCAGATCAACGCGGACAACGCGGCCATCACGGCGGCGCAGAACCAGTTGACCAACGCCCAGAACGCGCTCAACCAGGCGACGATGACCTCGCCGATCGCGGGCACGGTCGCGGTCGTGAACCTCGCCGTGGGCCAGCAGGTTTCCTCGGGCGGCTCGAACTCGTCTCCGACGTCCTCCTCGGGCAGCGGGCCGAGCTCCCAGTCCGGCGCCGGTGGTGCGGGCGGCGGGCAGAGCAGCGGATCGTCCTCGTCCTCGTCCTCGAGTTCGAGTTCGGCTCAGATCACGGTGATCTCCACCGGCTCCTACGTGGTCAACGCCAGCGTCGACGATACGGAGGTGGGCCAGGTGCACACCGGTGATCAGGCGGTCATCACGCCGAACGGATCGACCACCCCGGTCTACGGCACGGTCGGCTCGGTCGCGGTGATGGCTTCCGGGTCCTCCTCGGTGCCGAGCTACCCGGTCACCATCGGCGTGACCGGCAACCCTTCCGGTCTCATCGCCGGCGCGGGCGCCACGGTGTCGATCATCGTCAAGCAGCTCGCCGACGTGCTCGCCGTGCCGAGCACCGCCGTGCACTACAACAGCGGGAAGGCGACGGTCGACGTGCTGAGCGGCACGCGGCAGGAAACCCGCGCGATCACCACGGGCCTCGTCGCGGGCGGGATGACGCAGGTCCTCAGTGGACTGGCCGAAGGGGACCAGGTGATGGTCAGCGGGATCACCGCGGGTGCTCGCACCGGGAACGGGACCGGTGGTACCGGGAATGGCAACCGCCCCGGGCGGGGCGGTACCGGCGGCTTCGGCGGTGGTGGCGGCTTCCGTGGCGGCGGGTTCGGGGGCTGACGAGGATGACAACGGCGGAATATCCGGCTTTGCCCCGCGACGCCAGGGCCGCAGCCGAACCGGTGATCGACATCCGCGACGTGCGGAAGGTCTACTCCACCGGCGCAATCGAAGTCGAGGCGCTGCGTGGGGTTTCCCTGCGCGTCGAGGCGGGCGAGTACGTGGCGATCATGGGACCGTCCGGGTCCGGCAAGTCCACCCTGATGCACATCCTCGGTTGCCTGGACACGCTCACCACCGGCAGTTACCTGCTGGCCGGCGAGGACGTCGGCCATTTGTCCGAAGTGGACCTCGCGGTGATCCGCAACCGGCGCATCGGTTTCGTGTTCCAGCAGTTCAACCTGCTCCCCGCGTTGACCGCGTGGCGCAACGTCGAACTCCCACTCAGCTACGCGGGCGTCCGCCGGGCCGAGCGCAAGGCCAGGGCGATCGAACTGCTCAACCGGGTCGGCCTCGGTGAGCGGATCGAGCACCGGCCGAACGAGTTGTCCGGCGGCCAGCAGTCCCGGGTCGCGCTGGCCAGGGCACTGGTCAACCGGCCCTCGATGGTGCTGGCCGACGAGCCGACCGGCGCGCTGGACTCCACGGCGACCGCCGACGTGCTGTCGGTCTTCGAGGAACTGAACGACGACGGCCACACGATCGTGCTGATCACGCATGAAGAAGACGTCGCGGCCCACGCCCAGCGTGTGGTGCGGCTGCGCGACGGGCTTGTCGAGTCGGACACGGGAGCGGCCCGGTGAGCTGGTTGGAAACCCTGCGCACAAGCCTGGAGGCCATCCGGTCGCACCGGCTGCGGTCCGCGCTGACCATGCTCGGCATCCTGATCGGGATCGGTGCGGTGATCCTCACCGTGGGGCTCGGTGAGGGCGCGCAGGCTCAGGTCGCTTCGGCGATCAACTCGCTGGGCACGAACCTGCTGGTGGTCTCCCCGGGCAGCACGACGAACAGCACCGGTGTGCGGGGCGGTGCCGGGTCCGCGACCACGCTGACCGTGCGCGACGCGAACGCGCTGGCCACCCCGGGCGTAGCGCCGGACATCGCCGCGGTCGCGCCGACGACGACGCGGAGCACGGCGCTGTCGGCGGGCGCGACCACCTGGACCACGTCGGTGGTCGGGACCACACCTGCCTGGGAACCCGTGCGGGCGCGATCGGTTGCCGAAGGACGGTTCCTCACCGATGCGGACATCACGAGCGAGGCCGCGAACGTGGTGCTCGGGCCGGCCACCGCGGAGGAACTTTTCGGCAGCACCAACGCGGTCGGGCGGACCGTGACCATCGGCGGGCTGCCGTTCACGGTGGTCGGCGTGCTGAATTCGGCGGGCACCTCGTCCACCGCGCAGAACCAGGACGACCAGGCGATCGTGCCGATCAGCACCGCCGCCGACCGGCTGATCGGCGGCGGCAACCGCACCTCGGTGCAGGCGATCTACCTGCAAGCGTCCACATCGGACGGTTTGTCCGCCGCCTACCAGGAGGCGAACCAGGAACTGCTGGCCTTGCACCACATCACCGACAGCGCGAACGCGGATTTCACCATCGCCAGCCAGGAATCCCTGCTCGACACGGCGAGTTCGGTGACGCAGACGCTGACCGTGCTGCTCGGCGGGGTCGCCGCGATCTCCCTGCTGGTCGGCGGGATCGGCGTGATGAACATCATGCTCGTCTCGGTCACCGAGCGGATCAGGGAAATCGGCCTGCGCAAGGCGGTGGGCGCCAGCCCGGTGGTGATCCGCCGCCAGTTCATGGTCGAAGCTTCGGTGCTGGGCCTGTCCGGGGGGCTGCTCGGCGTGCTGCTCGGCATCGCGGGAGCGCTGATCCTGCCCCACCTGGTGGGCATCCAGATATCGGTTTCGCCGTCCGCCACCGCGATCGCGATTCTCACCGCGATCGCGATCGGACTGATCTTCGGCGTGTATCCGGCGAGCCGGGCCGCCCGGCTGGCGCCCATCGACGCGCTGCGTAGCGAATAGGAGAACATGATGATCCATCGATCGCTCGCGACGATCGCGCTCGGCGGCGCGCTCGTGCTGGCCCTGACCGCCTGCGGCACCACGAGCACCGGGGCCGCGGCGCCGGCAAGCCAGCTGCCGAGCCGGAGTTCCGGCGCGCGCGGTGGCCCGGCCGCCTCGGGCAAGATCGCCGCCGTCGATCCGTCCGACATCCAGGTCCAGAACAACGGCGGACAGGTCACCGTGAAGTTTTCCGGCAGCACCACGTTCACCAACCAGGCTTCCGGGACCCTGGCCGATGTCACGCAGGGCTCGTGCGTGATCGTGGCCGGTACCGGCACGCCGATCGTGGCGCGGACCGTCGCGATCACCGCGGCCGGCGGGGACAGTTGTGCGCTGGGCGGCGGCCTGCGGCCGCAGAACGGGGGCGGTGGCCGGTCCTCCGGCAGCACGGCTCCGCGGCCTTCCGGCGGCAACCGCAACGGCGGGCGCGCGGCCGGCAAGGTGACCGCGGTGACCAGCACCGGATTCACCGTGCAGGAGGACAACCGGCAGACCGGAGCGACCACGGACGTTCAGGTCACGGTCGATGCCGGCACGACCTACACCAAGTCCGCCTCCGCCGACGCGAGCGCGCTCAAGGTGGGGGAGTGCGTGGCCGCGAACGGGCAGACCGACGACACCGGTGCCGTGACGGCGCGGACGATCGCGATCAGCCAGGCCGGGCCGAACGGTTGTGCCGACGGGCGGCAGCGCAACGGGAACGGGAACGGGAATGGGTAAGCGCTTACGGCGGATCCTGCTGCTCGTCGCGGTTCTGCTGATCGCCGGGGGCGGCGCGGCGGTCTGGGCCTCGACCGGTTCGCCGGCTCCCGGCTACCGGACCGCCGTCGCGGGACCGGCCTCGGTGCGCGCGACCCTCGAGGGAACCGGCACGATCGAACCGGTCAGCCAGGCCACGATGTCCTTTCCGACCTCGGGCCAGGTGGCCTCGATTCCCGTCCAGGTGGGCCAGCAGGTGACGACCGGTCAGCCGCTCGTGCAGCTGGACACCACCTCGCCGGCGGGTCAGGTCGCCAGCGCGCAGTCCACTTTGGCCAGTGCGCAGGCGAAGCTCGCCGCCGACCAGTCGGGGCAGACCTCCGCCACCACGAGCGGTTCCGGCCGGGTGACTCCGGCGCTGTACGTCACAGGTACGTCGGCGCCTTCGGCGGACCTGAAGTCGCAGCAGGACGCGGTCACTTCGGCGCAGCACCAGGTGGATCTCGACCTCACCGCGGCCACCGCGGCGCTCGCCGAGCAGCAGAAGGCGTGCCAGCCGATCGTGCAGCCGAGTACGCAGAAAACGGCCACCACGACGCCGCCCACGCAGAACGACGTCGATGCCTGCACCACGGCGATCCAGCAGGCGCAGGACGCCCAGCACACGACCGCCGTCGACGAGCAGAAGCTCGCCGACGCGGAGAACGCGCTTTCTGAGACCTTGGCGAAGGGCGCGTCGAGTCGGCAACCCGAACCCAAGGCAGCCACACCGACGACTCCGACGCCGCCGAAGTCGGGAGGAACCTCGTCGAGGTCCGGCGGGAGCCCGTCGAAATCGGGCAACGGGTCGTCGGGCACGACGAAGACCGTCACGATCTCGCCCGAACAGCTAGCCGCCGACCAGGCATCGATCGACGCGGCCAACGCGCAGGTCTCGGTGGCGCAACAGAATCTGGCCGCGGCCACCCTGGTCAGCCCCATCGACGGCACGGTCGCCCAGATCGGCTTCACCGTCGGCCAGCCGGCGAGCGGGCAGCACATCGTCGTGATCGGCCCGGGCGCGGACCAGGTGACCACTGCGGTGAGCGACACCCAGGCCGGTCAGATCAAGCCGGGCCAGCCGGCGAGCGTCACCCCCGACGGGAGCGGAACGCCGATCACCGGGCAGGTCACCGCGATCGGGCTGCTGTCGACCACCACCTCGTCCGGATCCCCGAGCTATCCGGTGACGATCTCCCTGCCTTCCTCGGCGCGGCAACTCTTTCCCGGCGCGACCGCCTCGGTTTCCATCGTCACCAGCAGCGCCGAGGCGGCGGTGACCGTGCCGACCTCGGCCGTGCACCTGCAGGGCGCGGCGGCGACCGTGACCGTCCTGGTCAATGACCAGCCGGAGGTCCGGCGGGTGACCGTGGGCGTGGTCGGGGCGGCGGCCACCGAGGTGCTGTCGGGACTGCGTGCCGGTGAACAGGTGGTGCTGGCCGATCTGAGCCAGCCGTTGCCGACGTCGAACACCACCAACCGGGGCCTGACCGGCGGCGGTGGCGGCGGTGTCCGGGTGGGCGCGGGCGGCCAGGGCGGCGGCCCGGGACGGTGAGGGGGTGTTACCAGCGGTCGTTGCGGGGCCGGGATTTGCTTGGGGCACAGGACGAAACGCACCAATCGCCGGTCCCCGCGGATCGATGGTGAGCGCCGCGCTGTGGACGCTGTGCTGCCGTGACTCGCCGGCGGGACCGAGGCGTACTGTGCGTACCAGTTGGGTACAACTTGTCTCACGTCCAGCTCACAGCTAACTTTCGTCTGTGGCGGAGAAGGAAAAGCTGGTTCCCAGGCTGCGCAGGAAGTACTCGTGGCTGGACCATGTGATCAGAGCCGGTGAGTCCTTCACCGAGAACTACGGGAACCACTACGCCGCCGCGATCACCTACTTCAGTGTGCTCTCCCTCTTCCCGTTGCTGATGATCGGCTTCTCTGTCGCCGGGTTCGTGCTCGCCGGCAACGCGGCCGCGCTCAACCAGTTGAAGGAAGGCATCCTGCGCTCGACGCCGCCCGGCCTGGGGCAACTGTTCAACCAGTTGATCGATGCCGCGTTGAACGCCCGTGGCGCCACCGGGATTTTCGGCCTGCTGCTGGCGTTCTACTCCGGGCTCGGCTGGATGACCAACCTCCGCGACGCACTGACCGCGCAGTGGGGACAGGAGCGGCGCAACCTGCCCCTGATCTCGACCACGCTCAAGGACCTCGCCTCGCTGGTCGGGCTTGGCATCGCCCTGGTGGTTTCGTTCGGCCTGACCGCGGTCGGCAGCGGTGTCGGCAATTTCCTGCTGCGCCTGGCCGGGCTGGAAGACGAGGGTTGGGCGCTGTTCCTGCTGAAGGTGGCGACCATCGTGCTCTCGTTGCTGGCCAACATGCTCGTGTTCCTGTGGCTGCTCTCTCGGCTGCCCCGCGAGCACGTCACTGCCCGCAGCGCGATCAAGGGCGCGATCATCGCCGCGATCGGGTTCGAGGTGCTCAAGCAGGCCGCCACGGTGTATCTGTCCGCCGTGACGACCTCACCGGCGAGCGCCCTGTTCGGCCCGATCATCGGGTTGCTGGTGTTCGCCAACCTGGTCGCGCGGTTCCTGCTGTTCGTGACCGCGTGGACCGCCACCGCGAAGGAGAACATCGTCACCCGGGTCCCGCCGCCCCCGCCCGCCGTCATCCGGCCGAACGTGGAGGTCCGGAAGGGACCCGGCGTCGGTGTGATGGCCGGCGCCTTCAGCGCCGGGGCGGTGCTCGCCTGGCTAGGGCTGCGGAGGCGTTGAGTCCTTCTTGCGGCTGATGCCGATGACGAAGCCGATCACGATCAGCACCGCGACGACGAGCGTGACCAGCCATCCGGTGAGGCCGAACGGGTCAGAGCCGGCCGCCTTCGCCGCGCCGCCCGCGTTCGCCTTGCCCGCCACGACCTGGGACGAGCCCACGGCGTCGTTCGTGGCGGTCGAAGTGGACGGTTGCAGCAAGGTGCCGACCGGTTGGGCAGCCGTTTTTTCCAGCGCGAAGCCGTAGTCGAGCAACTTGCCGGCCTGGTTGACGACCGGGATCGGCCGCTGCTCGGCGCGCGTCATCACCACGGCGAGCCGCGTGCCGCCCTGCTCGGCACCACCCACATAGGTGTGCCGGGCGTCGTCGGTGAACCCCGTTTTCCCGCCGAGGAAGCCCGGGTACGCGCCGAGCAGTCTGTTGTCGTTGACGATGGAGAAGGCCGGTTTGACCGGCTGGGCCGGGAACTGGAAGGCACGGGTGGCGACGACGGTGGCGAACTCCTTCTCCTTCATCGCCGCGTGGAAGATCAGGCTGAGGTCGTACGCGGAGGACGACATGCCGGGGCCGTCGAGGCCGGACGGGGTCGCCGTCCGGGTGTCGGTCGCGCCGAGGGACGCGGCCAGGTCGTTCATCTTCCGCACCGCCTCGGGCACCCCGCCCAGTGCCGTCGCCAGCGCGTGTGCCACATCGTTGCCGGAATGCATCAGCAGGCCGTGCAGCAATTGGTCGACGGTGTAGGACCCGCCTGCGACGAGGCCGACGCAGGTGCATTCCTGGCCGGCGTCCTCCGGGGTCGCGACGACGACCTGGTCCGGTTGGAGATCCTTGATCGCCACGAGCGCGAGCAGGGTTTTGATCAGCGACGCCGGCCGCTCCCGCGCGTGCGGGTTCTTCGCCGCGACCACCGCGCCGGTGTCGAGATCCTGGATCACCCACGACACCGCCGTCGTGTCCGGCGGGGCCGGGCTTCCCGCGGGGACGACCAGCCCGCATTCACCCATGCGGGTGCCGCCGACGGGTTCGGTGGGTACCGGCAGCGGCGCGGGGGCGGCCTGCCCTGGCGCCGGTCTTTCCGAGGTGTCCATCGGGGGCGGCGGGGACTGGCCGTCGGGACAGGCGCCCTGGGCCGACGCGGCGGGTGCGGCGAACACCGCGAGGCCGGAAAGCAGGGCGAGCACGAGTGCCAGGGAAAAACCGGAGTTGCGCACCAGGGCAGATTAATTCACCAGCCTGTGTTCCCTGGTGAAGAATGCCGAATCGATCGGGGGATACTCGAGTCATGTCTCGACGCGTATCGCTGTTCCTGCTGGCCTTCGGCGTGTGGTCGTGGATCATCTGGATCACGTTCGTCAAGAACCTGTGGGCCAGTGACCAGTCCTGGGCGCCCGACGGTTCGGCGACCTCGTTTTTCGTCGTGCACCTGATCCTGGCGATCGTGTCCTTCACCCTGGGCACGATCATCGGCGTGCTCGGCTGGCGTGGTCTTCGCACGGCACGTGACCGGGAGTCCTCGGCCGCCTCTTGACCGGTGACGTGACGGCCGCGAACGAGGGACTCGCGCCACCGGCGCGAGTCCCTCGTTCGTGATGCGCGAGTTCAGGTTCGGCGACGCCCGAGTTCGGCTTCAGACGCGCTTGAAGAGGAGGGCGCGCTTGACTTCCTGGATCGCCTTGGTCACCTGGATGCCGCGAGGGCAGGCGTCGGTGCAGTTGAAGGTTGTGCGGCAGCGCCACACGCCCTCGGCGTCGTTGAGGATGTCGAGGCGTTCCTCGGAGCCTTCGTCCCGGGAGTCGAAGATGAACCGGTGCGCGTTGACGATCGCGGCCGGCCCGAAGTACGAGCCGTCGTTCCAGTAGACCGGGCAGGACGAGGTGCAGGCCGCGCACAGGATGCACTTCGTCGTGTCGTCGAACCGCTCGCGGTCGGCCTGGGACTGGATCCGTTCGCGGGTCGGCTCGTTGCCGTAGGCGATCAGATACGGCTTCACCGCGCGGTAGGCCTCGAAGAAGGGCTCCATGTCGACATAGAGGTCCTTCATCGTGGGCAAGCCCTTGATCGGCGCGATGGTGACGGTGGCGGGCTTACCGGCTGTGTCCTTTTTGGTGAGCAGGTCCTTGACCAGCACCTTGCACGCCAGCCGGTTGATCCCGTTGATCTGCATCGCGTCCGAGCCGCAGATGCCGTGCGCGCACGAGCGCCGAAAGGACAGCGTGCCGTCCACATAGTTCTTGATGCTGAACAGCAGGTTCAGCACCCGGTCCGTGGGCAGCGCCGGGACGTCGTAGGACTCCCAGTGCGGTTCGCTGTCGACCTCGGGGTTGAACCGCAGGATCTTCACCGTGATGGTGACCGAGCCCTCCGGCGCCGGGATCTGTGACGTGTCGTGAGGTGCTGTGTCTTCCCTAACCGCAGTCATCAGTACTTACGCTCCATCGGCTCGTACCGGGTGAAAACCACCGGCTTGTAGTCCAGCCGGATGTCGGCGAGGAACCCCGTCAGGCCCAGTGGCGCGTCCGGGTCTTCCTTCTCCGGCAACATCTTGTACGACATCGAGTGCCGCATGAAGTTGACGTCGTCGCGGTTGGGGTAGTCCTCGCGGGCGTGCCCGCCGCGGGACTCCTTGCGCGCCAGGGCGGAGTTGACCAGTGCCTCGGCGAGATCGAGCAGGAAGCCCAGTTCGATCGCTTCGAGCAGGTCGGTGTTGTACCGCTTTCCCTTGTCCTGCACCGAAATCCGGCCGTAGCGCTCCTTGAGCCGCTGGATGTCGGTGAGCGCGGTCTTGAGGGTGTCCTCGGTGCGGTAGACCGCCGCGTTGGTGTCCATGGTCTGCTGCAGTTCGGTGCGGATGTCGGCGACCCGCTCCCCACCGGTTGCCGTGCGCAGGTGCGAGACCATGCCCTCGACCAGTTTGTCCGGGCTCTCCGGCAGGTCGACGAAGTCGTGCACTTTGGCGTACTCGGCGGCCGCGATGCCCGCCCGGCGCCCGAACACGTTGATGTCCAGCAGCGAATTCGTGCCGAGCCGGTTCGCCCCGTGCACCGACACGCACGCGCACTCGCCCGCCGCGTACAGCCCGGGAAGCACCTTTTCGTTGTCCTGCAAGGCTTCGCCGTGCACGTTCGTGGGGATGCCGCCCATCGCGTAGTGCGCGGTCGGGTACACCGGAACCGGCTCGTGCACCGGGTCGACGCCCAGATAGGTGCGGGCGAACTCGGTGATGTCCGGCAGCTTCGTCTCCAGCACCTCGGCACCGAGGTGCGTGCAGTCCAGCAGCACGTAGTCCTTGTGCGGGCCCGCGCCCCGGCCTTCCAGCACCTCCAGCACCATCGACCGGGCGACGATGTCGCGCGGCGCGAGGTCCTTGATGGTCGGGGCGTAGCGCTCCATGAACCGCTCGCCGTCGGCGTTGCGCAGGATCGCGCCCTCGCCCCGGGCGCCCTCGGTGAGCAGGATGCCGAGGCCCGCCAGCCCGGTCGGGTGGAACTGGTAGAACTCGATGTCCTCCAGCGGCAGGCCCTTGCGGTAGTAGATGCCCATGCCGTCGCCGGTCAGCGTGTGGGCGTTCGACGTGGTCTTGAAGACCTTGCCGAAACCGCCGGTCGCGAACACGATCGACTTCGCCTGGAAGACGTGGATCTCACCGGTGGCCAGCTCGTAGGCGACCGCGCCGGAGGCGACCGGGCCGTCCTCGGTCTCGGTCAGCGCGATGTCGAGCACGTAGAACTCGTTGAAGAACTCGATGCCGTGCTTGACGCAGTTCTGGTACAGCGTCTGCAGGATCATGTGGCCGGTGCGGTCGGCCGCGTAACAGGCCCGGCGTACCGCGGCCTTGCCGTGGTCACGGGTGTGCCCGCCGAACCGGCGCTGGTCGATCTTGCCTTCCGGGGTCCGGTTGAACGGCAGGCCCATCTTCTCCAGGTCGAGCACCGCGTCGATGGCTTCCTTCGCCATGATCTCGGCCGCGTCCTGGTCGGTCAGGTAGTCACCGCCCTTGACCGTGTCGAAGGTGTGCCATTCCCAGTTGTCCTCTTCGACGTTGGCCAGCGCCGCGCACATGCCGCCCTGGGCGGCCCCGGTGTGCGAGCGGGTCGGGTAGAGCTTGGTGAGGACCGCGGTGCGGGCCCGCTGGCCCGCCTCGATGGCGGCGCGCATCCCGGCGCCGCCCGCGCCCACGATCACCACGTCGTACTTGTGGAACTGCATATCGGCTTCTTTCGTGGTGGTGGGTCTAGCTGCCGGCGATGTTCGGGTCGAAGGTGAAGATCACCAGTGTGCCGACGAACAGGATGATCGCCATCGCCACGTACAGCAGGATCTTCAGCCAGAACCGCGTCGAGTCCTTGCGCGCGTAGTCGTCGATGATCGTGCGCAGCCCGTTGCCACCGTGGATCTCCGCGAGCCACAGCATCGCCAGGTCCCAGAACTGCCAGAACGGCGAGGCCCACCGGCCGGCGACGAAACCGAAGTTGATGCGGTGCACGCCGCCGTCGAGGATGTTCATGATGAACAGGTGGCCGAGCACGAGGATGACCAGCGCGAGGCCGGAGATCCGCATGAACAGCCAGCTGTAGAGCTCGAAGTTGCTCCGCCGCGCGGCTGGGCGGCGCGGGGACCGCGGCTTGTCGAGCGCGAGGGTTTCGTTCGCCATCAGTGCCCGCCTCCGAACAGCGTCGACGCCGTGCGCCAGAGCATCGCGATCGCGCCGGGGATCATCACGGCGACCCAGATCACGACGATCGCCCACAGCATTGGCTTCTGGTACCGGGTGCCCTTCGACCAGAAGTCGACGAGCATGACCCGGATGCCGTTGAGCGCGTGGTAGAGCACCGCACCGACCAGGCCGACCTCCAGGAGGTTGACGATCGGGGTCTTGTAGGTCTCGATCACCTGGTTGTAGGTGTCCGGCGAAACCCGGACCAGCGCGGTGTCGAGCACGTGGACGAACAGGAAGAAAAAGGTAAGCACGCCGGTGATGCGGTGCAGGACCCAGGACCACATGCCGGGGTCACCCCGGTAAAAGGTCCCTTTCCGGCGTGAGGCGCCAGCCCGATCGCTCGCCGCCGCCTCTTCGGCGGTGCTAGCCGTGGTGGACATCGGTGTACGGCCTCCAACGTCATGGTTGGACTCGTGAATTCAACGAGCTTGGATACCTGGGATGCTAAACCCGCCTGGACCTGCCCACTCACTCTCGGGTTGGTGTCTGTGATCGACCAGACACTCTGCATGGTCATCTCAGTGGCTCATGTCACTCAACCCACAGCTTGCTACTCAGGGTGACCAAACTGGCTCGCATTTGTCGCGCAAGCAAACATTTAGGTTACGCACGCCGCCTTCGGTGTGGCGCGTTCTTCACGGGCGGGTACGGTTCGCCAGTCGAGCCCGGCCACGTGAGCCGGCCGCTTTTCAGTCCGCTGGAACACAGCGGGGGAGGGAGACGCAGCGTGCGTAGAACGACGCTCTTGGCCACGGCGATGGCCGGTGTGCTCGCGCTGGCGGGATGTGCCAAGGACTCCGGCAGCGGAGGGGGCGGCAACAACAACGCCGCGGCCGGGTCCTGCGTCACGTCCACCGCTCCGGCCGCGTCGGGCTCGTCGACGTCTTCGAGCGCGTCGGGCGCCAAAGTGGACGCCAGCGGTATGCGCGTCGGGCTCGCGTTCGACATCGGCGGTCGCGGGGACGCGTCGTTCAACGACGCGGCGGCGGCCGGGATCGACAAGGCCAAAACGGACTTCGGGATCAAGGACGTCAGCGAGAGCACGGCGGGCGCGAACGAGGACGAGGCCGCCAAGGAGCAGCGACTCACCCAGCTCGCCACCAACGGCTACAACCCGGTGGTCGCGGTCGGCTTCGCCTACGCGGACGCGGTCAAGGCGATCGCGGGCAAGTACCCGAACACCAAGTTCGCGATCATCGACGACGACTCGGTCACCCTGCCGAACGTGACCCCGCTGGTGTTCTCCGAGGAGCAGGGCTCGTTCCTGGTCGGCGTCGCCGCCGTCTACAAGAGCAAGAACTGCCACGTCGGTTTCGTCGGCGGCGTGAACACCCCGCTGATCCAGAAGTTCCAGGCCGGTTTCGACCAGGGCGCCAAGGCGGCCTCGAGCAAGGTCGTCATCGAGAACGAGTACCTGACCCCGGCCGGTGACTTCTCCGGCTTCCAGGACCCGGCGAAGGGCAACGTGGTCGCCGCGGCCGAGATCAGCAAGGGCGCCGACGTCGTCTACCACGCGGCGGGCGCCTCCGGTAAGGGCGTGTTCGAGGCGGCGAAGTCGGCCAACGCGCTGGCCATCGGCGTCGACTCCGACCAGTACAACCAGAAGACCGTGGCGGCGTCGAAGGACGTGATCATCACGTCCATGCTCAAGCGGGTGGACGTGGCCGTCTACGACTACCTCATGGCGGTCGCGACGAACACGCTGGGCTCGCTGCCCAAGCGCTTCGACCTCAAGGCGGGCGGTGTCGGCTACGCCACCTCCGGCGGCAAGATCGACGACATCGTGCCGGCGCTCGAGGGCTACAAGCAGCAGATCATCGAAGGCAAGATCACCGTCGCCACCACACCGTAGTACCAGCAGCGAGGTGCGGGGCTCGGGAAGCAACCCTTCCCGAGCCCCTTCCGCCGTCCGGGAGCCGTATGAGCACTCCACAACCGGTTGTCGAGCTGTCCGGGATCACCAAACGGTTCCCCGGCGTGGTCGCCAACTCCGATGTCAACCTGATCGTGCACGCGGGCGAGGTGCACGCGGTGTGCGGCGAGAACGGGGCCGGCAAGTCGACCCTGATGAAGATCCTCTACGGGATGCAGCAGCCCGACGAGGGCACCATCTCGGTCAACGGCAGGCAGTTGAAGCTGCGCAACCCGCAGGACGCGATCCGCGCCGGGATCGGCATGGTGCACCAGCATTTCATGCTCGCCGACAACCTGACCGTACGCGAGAACATCCTGCTGGGCGCCGAAAGACTGCACGGCATCGGCCGGTCGGTGTCCGCGAAGCTGACCGAGCTGGCCGAACAGACTGGCCTGCGCGCGCCGCTGGGCACGCTGGTGGAAAGCCTCGGCGTGGCGGACCGGCAGCGGGTGGAGATCATGAAGGTGCTCTACCGGGGTGCCCGGATCGTGATCCTGGACGAGCCCACCGCCGTGCTGGTGCCGCAGGAGGTCGATGCGCTGTTCGCGACGGTCCGCGGCATGCAGGCGCAGGGTTTCACCTTCATCTTCATCTCGCACAAGCTCGACGAGGTGCGCGCGATCGCCGACACGGTCACGGTGATCCGCCGGGGCACCACGGTCGGCACGGCGGACCCGAAGAAGATCAGCTCGCGCGAACTGGCGGAGATGATGGTCGGCTCCGAGCTGCCCAGCCCGGAGACACGAGAGTCCACTGTGACCGATCGCGAAGTGCTCCGGGTTTCGGCGTTGCGGCTGGAAACGGAAGGCTCCGCGCGCGCGGTGCTGGACGACGTCTCGTTCACCGTGCACGCGGGCGAGGTGCTGGGCATCGCGGGTGTCGAGGGCAACGGGCAGACCGAACTGGTCGAGACGATCATGGGGATGCGCAGGGCCGGCGCGGGCACGATCCAACTGGTCGACGCGGACGGCCGCGCCCACGAGCTGACTCGCCTCGGTACCCTCGCCCGCCGCGAGGCGGGTATCGGCTACATCGCCGAGGACCGCACACGGCACGGGCTGCTGCTCACGCAACCGTTGTGGCTCAACCGGATTCTCGGCTACCAGTCCCGCGAACCGGTCTCAAAAGGACAGTTGCTCGACATCGGCGGGGCACGCCGCGACACCGAGCGGATCGTGCGTGACTACGACGTCCGCACGCCGGGCATCGACGTGCCGGCGGCCGCGTTGTCCGGCGGGAACCAGCAGAAGCTCGTCGTGGGGCGGGAGCTTTCCGGCGACCCGGTGCTGCTGATCGCCTCACATCCCACGCGCGGGGTGGACGTCGGCGCACAGGCGCTGATCTGGGAACAGATCCGCGCGGCCAGACGCGACGGCCTGGCGGTGCTGTTGATATCGGCGGATCTCGACGAGCTGATCGGGCTGTCCGACACGATCCAGGTGATCCTGCGGGGCCGTCTGGTCAGCAAGGCCGATCCGGCGACCGTCACCCCGCAGGAACTGGGCTCGGCGATGACGGGAGCGGCATGACTTCCTGGCGTACCAAGGTTCTTCCGCCGTTGCTGGCGATCGTCTTCTCGGTGCTGATCTGCTCGGTCGCCCTGCTGATCTCCGGTGCCGACCCGTTGCGGGCCTACGGCACGATGGTCGGCCAGTTGTTCAAGGGGACCACCGCGGTGGACACCGTGAACCTGGCCACGGTCTACTACCTGTCCGGGCTCGCGGTGGCCATCGGGTTCCAGATGAACCTGTTCAACATCGGGGTCGAGGGCCAGTACCGGTTCGCCGCGGTGGTCGCGGCGATCGCCGGTGGCGCGCTGCGGCTGCCGCCGGTGCTGCACACCGTCGTGATCATCCTGATCGCGCTGCTTTCCGGCGCGCTGTACGCGACGTTGCCCGCGATCCTGAAGGTGACGCGCGGCGTCAGCGAGGTCATCTCGACGATCATGCTCAACGCCATCGTGAGCGGGATCGTGGCCTTCCTGATCAATCCGGCGCAGTTCGGCGTGCTCACCGGGAACAACCTGCGCACGCAGCCGATCCCCGCTTCGGGCCATGTGCCGGGCCTGCCGCTCGGGGGCGCGACGCTGTTCGGCTTCGCGTTCATCGCGGTGGTGATCGGTCTGGCTTACTGGTTCATGCTGAACCGGACCCGGTTCGGGTTCGAGCTCAAGGCCAGCGGCGAGTCGGCGACGGCCGCGGCCGCGGGCGGGGTGAGCGCGAAGCGGATGACGCTGATCGCGATGCTGCTGTCCGGGGCGGTGGCCGGGCTGATCGCCCTGCCGGAACTGCTGGGCCGCGACTACAGCTACGCGATCACGTCGACCCAGGGGTACGGCTTTACCGGGATCGCGGTCGCCTTGCTCGGCAGGAACCATCCCGGCGGTATCGCGCTCGGCGCGCTGCTGTGGGCGTTCCTGGACAAGTCGGCGGTCTCGCTGGAGCAGGTGAACGTGCCGAAGGAGATCGCGACGATCATGCAGGGCGCCATCGTACTGTCCGTGGTCGTGGCCTACGAGGTGGTCCGGCGCGCCGACCTGGCCGCGATGCAGCGCCGGGTGGGCCGCGCGCTCGCCGGCAGGCCCGCGAGCGTGAGCGAAGGGGGTGCGATCTGATGGTCGTCACCGACTCGGCCGCCGCCCCGCTGACCGTGCCGTCGACGCCGCCGAAGCGGCGGCTGCCCGGCTGGGCGCGTGGCGTGCTGTGGGCGGTCGGCGTGGTCGCCGTGCTGTCCACGGCGTCGTATCTGACCGGCGTCAACACGCTGACCTCGACGAACACCTCGCAGATCGCGCTGCGGCTGGCGTTGCCGATCCTGCTGGCCGGGCTCGGCGGCCTGTGGTCCGAACGCTCGGGTGTGGTCAACATCGGCCTCGAGGGTATGATGATCCTCGGTACCTGGGGCGCGGCCTGGGGCGCCTACCACGGCGGGGTGTGGGCCGGGCTGGGCGCCGCGATCGTGTTCGGCGCGCTGGGCGGGCTGCTGCACGCGGTGGCGACGGTGACCTTCAACGTCAACCACATCGTGTCCGGTGTCGCGATCAACCTGCTCGGCCTCGGGGTCGCGAAGTACCTGTCGACGCTGATCTTCCAGCCGCTGTCCGGCAATCCCCGCCAGTCGCCACCGGTGCCGACCTTCGACACCTATTCCGCGACCTTCCTCTCGGACTGGTTGAGCGGGCTGGAAAAGCAGCAGCGGGTCGGCGTCTCGGACGTGGCCGGGCTGATCAACGGCCTGGTCACCGGGGTGGCGCCACTGACGATGATCGCGGTCCTGCTGGTGCCGGTGAGCTACCTGGTGCTGTGGCGGACCCGGTTCGGGCTGCGGCTGCGGTCCTGCGGCGAGAACCCGGTGGCCGCCGAGTCGCTCGGCGTCAACGTGTACCGGTACAAGTACCTCGGGGTGCTGGTCTCCGGTGGGCTGGCCGGGATGGGTGGCGCCTCGCTGGTGCTGCTCGCCGGTGGCGGTGGCTACCTGGAGAACCAGACCAACAACCGCGGTTACATCGGCCTCGCGGCGATGATCTTCGGCAACTGGCGCCCCGGCGGGCTGCTCGGTGGCGCGGCGCTGTTCGGCTACGCGGACGGGCTGCGGCTTTCCGGCGGCGGGAAGGCCGTGCTGGCGCTGATGTACGGGCTGGTGCTGCTGCTCGCGGTGCTGGTCGTGGTGCAGTTGATCCGGCGACAGTGGGTCGCGGCCGCGCTGGGTGTGGTCGGCGCGGGAGTGCTGTACTGGATCTACTGGGCCAACGACGACCTGCCGAGCGACCTCACCCCGTACACCGCGCACTTCGTGACCCTGATCGTGCTCGCCGCGGCATCCCAGCGGTTGCGGCCGCCGCGGGCGGGCGGCGCTCGGTACCGGCGCGGTGAAGGGGGCTGAAAGTGTCCGGTGTGGACTGGAAGGCGCTTCGGGACCGGGCGGTCGAGGCGGCACGAAAGGCATACGCGCCCTATTCGGGACTGCTGGTCGGGGCGGCCGCGGTGGTCGACGACGGCCGGATCGTCGAGGGCTGCAACGTCGAAAACGCCTCGTACGGGCTCGGGCTGTGCGCGGAGTGCACGATGGCCGGGCAACTGCGGATGTCCGGCGGTGGGCGGCTGGTCGCGGTCGCGTGCCGGTCGGGTTCCGGTGAGTTGCTGATGCCGTGTGGGCGCTGCCGTCAGGTGCTGTACGAACTCGGCGGGCCCGACTGCCTCGTCGACACCCCGTCCGGAATCCTGCCGATGTCCTCGGTGCTGCCGGACGCCTTCGGCCCCGAGGATCTCCCGTGAGCTTCGCGGCCGTGGACGTCATCCGTGCCAAGCGGGACGGCGGGCGGCTGACCGGGGAGCAGATCGCGTGGGTGGTCGACGCCTACACCCGCGGGGTGGTCGCGGAGGAGCAGATGGCGGCGCTGGCGATGGCGATCTTCCTGCGGGGCATGGACGCCGGCGAGATCGTGGCCTGGACCGGCGCGATGATCGACTCCGGGGAACGGCTCACGCTCGACGTCTCACGGCCGACCGTGGACAAGCACTCCACGGGCGGCGTCGGCGACAAGATCACGTTGCCGCTGGCACCGCTGGTCGCCGCGTGCGGTGCGGCCGTGCCGCAGCTGTCCGGGCGCGGGCTCGGGCACACCGGGGGCACGCTGGACAAGCTGGAGTCCGTTCCGGGCTGGCGGGCCGAGCTGTCGACCGTCGAGATCGTGCGGCAGCTGGACGAGGTCGGCGCGGTGGTGTGCGCGGCGACCGAGGGGCTGGCACCGGCGGACCGGAAGCTGTACGCCCTCCGGGACGTGACCGGCACGGTCGAGTCGATTCCGCTGATCGCGAGTTCGATCATGAGCAAGAAGATCGCGGAGGGGTCGTCCGGGCTGGTGCTGGACGTCAAGACCGGGTCCGGCGCGTTCATGAAAACCCCGGACCAGGCCAGGGAACTCGCCCGCACGCTGGTCGAAATCGGCACCGCACACGGTGTCTCGACCACCGCCGTGCTGACCGGCATGGGCACCCCGCTGGGGCGTGCCGTCGGCAACGCGGTGGAGGTCGCGGAGGCGGTCGAGGTGCTCCAGGGCGGGGGACCGGCCGACGTCGTGTCGCTCACCCTGACCCTGGCGCGGGAAATGCTCGCGCTCGCCGGACTGTCCACAGTGGATCCCGTCGAAGTGCTGGCTTCCGGGGCCGCCTACCGGACCTGGCGCCGGATGATCCTTGCCCAGGGCGGGGACCCGGACGCGCCGCTGCCCACGCCCCGGCACGTCCAGGTCGTGGAAGCGTCCCAGGACGGGGTGCTCTCGACCTTGGACGCCTGTTCCGTGGGACTGGCCGCATGGCGGCTCGGTGCCGGACGAGCCCGCCGCGGGGACCCGGTCCAGCACGCGGCGGGCATTCTCTGCCACGCCAAGCCGGGCGACGCCGTCGTGGCCGGTCAGCCGCTGCTGGAACTCCACACCGACACTCCCGGGGCCGTCCCGTCGGCGCTGAAGGCCCTGGAGAGCGCTTTCACGATCTCCGCGGACGACGAAGCCCCCGCCTCCACCGGCGAGGGCCTCGTGCTGGAAATCCTGCGCTAGCCTTCAGCGGTTTCCTCGCCGTCCGCCTTCTTGACTTCGGCGGCCTTGGGGGCCCGGCCGTTGCGGGCCCGCCGCGGCTGGCGCTGGGCCGGGGTGGGCGCGGCGATCTGCGGGACGGCGGGGCCGCCGCCCAGCATCAGCTCCGCGAAGGTCGCCATGGCCTCGTCCAGCTGGCCGCCGATCCGCCGCTCGGACTCCTCGTTGTGCTTGCGCATGATCGAAGACACCGAGTCGGTGTCCGGCTGGACGGCGAGGGTGTCCTCGACCCGCGAGAGCGCGCTCCGCACGGTGCCGCCCAGGTCGCCGAACTGGGTGGTGACCCCGTTCTCCACGGTGTCGATGCGGCTGGAGAGGTCGTCGAGGCGGCTGGTGATCTGGTCCAGCCTCCCCGACAGTCCGTTGAGCCGCTCGGAGGCGTCGACCATCTCGCCGGTCTCCTCGAGCGCGGTGCGCAGCGCCTGGCCGGTCGAGTCGATCCGCTCGCGGGTGGCGCCGTCCAGCGCCTCGATGCGCGACTTGAGGTCGGCGCCGCTGGAGTCGACCCGGTCCCGCAAGGTGGCCTCGGTCAGTTCGATGCGCTCCTTGACCGGGCCGTGCACGGCCGCGGGCAGCGCGTCGAGCTTGCTGTCCTGCTTGTCCAGGTGCCCGTTCAGCTCGTCGAGGCGGCGGTGGATGCTCTCCAGCTTGTCCTCGAGGCCGTCCATCCGCCCGGCGACACCTTCGAACCGGGCCGCCACACCGTCGAGGCGCCCGTCCAGCTGGGCGAACGGCTTGGCCAGCTTGTCGACGATGCTCTCCACCGCGCGAGCCAGGCCCGCGAGCGCGTTGTCCTGCGCTTCGAGCTTGGACATGGCCTCGTCCAGCCGCTCGGCGAGGACGCTGACCTCGGTCCGGTCCGGCAGCTCCGACAGCCGCTTCCGCACCGCGCCCAGGGAGTCCACCGGCGCCAGGCGGGCGTAGATGTCGTCGAGGGCGTCGAAGATCTGCTGCTGCTCGCTCTCCCGGACTTCGGCCGCGCGCACCAGCATGTTGCGCATGCGGTCGAAGGACGGGGCTCCAATTTGGTTTTCAGTGGTCACGGCGCGGTCCTTCGTCGGCGGGGAGGAGAAGGGACGTTGGGCGAAGCTTAACCATTGCGGAATTGCTGCCGGTATGGCCCCCGTAAAAACTACTTCGCCGCACTGTTGTTACAAAGCAGAGGGTTGACACTCGCACTCGGAGCCCTTCACCGAAGCCGCCGGTACCGTTGGGTCATGTCTGATACCCCGCCTCTGACCTTGGAGAACATCCGTAAGGTGCCCAAGGTGCTGTTGCACGACCACCTCGACGGCGGCCTGCGTCCCGGGACGGTGATCGAGCTGGCCGACACCGTCGGGTACGCTGGCCTGCCGACCACCGACGTCGGTGAGCTGAGCCGGTGGTTCCGCGAGGCCGCGGATTCGGGATCGCTGGAGTCCTACCTGGAGACCTTCGCGCACACCTGCGGTGTCATGCAGACCGAGGAGGCGCTGGTCAGGGTTGCCGCGGAGTGCGCGGAAGACCTGGCCGCGGACGGCGTGGTCTATGCCGAGGTCCGTTACGCACCGGAGTTGTTCGTCGAGCGGGGCCTGACCCTCCAGGCCGTGGTGGAGGCCGTCCAGGAAGGGTTCGACCAGGGGGCGCGCCGGGCGGCCGAGCAGGGCAGGCCGATCCGGATCGGCACGCTGCTGTGTGCGATGCGTCAGCACGCCAGGGCGGCCGAGATAGCCGAGGTCGCCGTGCGGTACCGGGACGCCGGGGTGGCCGGGTTCGATATCGCGGGCCCCGAGGCCGGATTCCCGCCCACCCGCAATCTCGACGCCTTCGAATATCTGCGGACCAACAACGCGCATTTCACCATTCATGCCGGGGAGGCGTTCGGGCTCGCTTCGATTTGGGAAGCCATTCAGCATTGTGGCGCCGAGCGGCTGGGGCACGGCGTGCGCATCGTGGACGACATCAAGTCCGATCCGGATGGAACCGTGCACCTGGGCAGGCTCGCCGGCTACGTGCGCGACCGGCGCATCCCGCTGGAGATCTGCCCGTCGTCCAACGTGCAGACCGGTGCGGCCGCGTCGATCGCCGACCACCCGGTCGGATTGCTGGCCCGGCTGCGCTTCCGGGTGACGGTGAACACGGACAACCGGCTCATGAGCGGTTGCACCGTGTCGAGCGAGTTCGCCGCGCTCGCCGAGGCGTTCGGCTATGACTGGGCGGATGTCCAGTGGTTCACGCTCAACGCGATGAAGTCCGCGTTCCTCGATTTCGATCGCCGGCTCGACCTGATCAACAACGTCATCAAGCCCGGCTACGCGCCTTTGCTCGGCTGAGTTCCCTTCGGCGGCGAAAACACCTTGCCGAAGGTTAGCCGTGACAAGTAAAGTCCAACATATAGGAGAAGTTTCTCATATATTGGGATGAGTGAATGGCTGGGACGATCACGGCGGGTACGCGGAGCAAGCGCCGGTGGGGCATCCTCGCGCTCGGCCACGCCGCGCAGACGGCGAGCTGCTCGTTCCTCTACGGCATCCCATTCCTCGTCCCGTCCATGCACGGCCGGTCGCTCGCCGAAGCGGGCACCGTCGTCGCCGCGCCCAGCATCGGGCTGCTGTTCACCCTGATCGCCTGGGGCGCGGCGGCGGACCGGTACGGCGAGCGCCTGGTGATGGCGCTGGGGCTGGGCGGCTCAGGGGTGTTACTGGTGGTCGCGGGGGTCAGCGCGGCTTCACCCGGGCTCGAGTTCGCGCTCTTCCTGCTCGCGGGCGCCTGCGCGGCGAGCGTCAACGCGGCCAGCGGCCGGGCGGTGTTGGGCTGGTTCTCACCAGCCGAGCGCGGGATGGCCATGGGCATCCGGCAGACCGCACAGCCGCTCGGCGTCGGCGTCGCCGCGCTCACGTTGCCACCGCTGGCACAGCGCTGGGGGTTTCACGCGGCCATCCTGTTCCTGGCCGGCCTCGCGCTCGTGGTCGCCGCGCTGGTGGCATGGCTGGTCGTCGACCCGCCGCGCCCGCCGAAGCAGGCCGGCACACCCGAGTCGAAGGCACGGTCTCCCTACCGGCGGCCGGCGCTGTGGCGGCTGCACGGGGCCAGCGCGCTGCTGGTGGTTCCGCAGTTCGCCGTGTCGGCGTTCGCCCCGGTGTACCTGGTGTCGGTGCGGCACTGGGGCCCGACGGCGGCGGGCTGGTTCCTCGGCGCGGTCCAGGTACTCGGCGCCGCGGGCAGGCTCGGGTCCGGTTACTGGTCCGACCGCGTGGGCAGCCGCCTTCGGCCGATGCGGCAACTGGCCGTGGCGAGCGCGGCGGTCATGCTGCTGGTTGCCGTCGGCGACATGAGCTGGCCGTGGCTGGTGCTGCTCGCGCTCGTCTTCGCCGCGGTGATCACCGTGGCCGACAACGGGCTCGGTTTCACCGCGTCCGCCGAGCTCGCCGGCATCTCCTGGGCGGGCCGGGCGATGGGCGCGCAGAACACGGCCCAGAACGTGGCCGCCTCGCTGACCCCACCGCTGCTCGGCCTGGTCATCGGCGACTCACGGTACGCGCTCGCGTTCGCCGTCGCCGCGATCTTCCCGGTGCTGGCCATCGGCCTGACCCCGGTCCGCGCCGAACGCGGCTAGGTTGTGCCGCGAAGCGGCGGAGCCGCTCGCTGTGTGCCACGCAGCTTGCGCCGCTACACAGCCCAGGCCGGAAACACCAGTTAGTGCATACGGAGGCGGTTTTCGAAGGTTTCCACGAGCTTGCGCCACTCGCTCTGCTCGGTGTCGAACGGCGGGCTGGGCGCGAGCCGGTTCGGGTCGGGCCGCAGCACGAACGACACCAGCCAGCCCAGACTCTCCGAAGACGACAGTGCGGTGGACACGCTGTCGTCGCCCGCCCAGTCGGCCGCGTCGGTGAGCAGTTCGACGGCCAGTTCGAGCTGGGTCGGGTCGATCGCGTCGATGCTCTCGGCCAGGTCCTCGGCGAGGCCGGCCAGCACGTAGGTGTTGTCGGCGTCCACGTCGATCTCGAGCTCACCGGCGGTGGCCTTGGCCAGCACCTCGGGCCAGGTGGACACCTCGGCGAGGTCGGTGCCGGCGAAGGAGCTCCCGTCGGCCAGCTGACGCGCCAGCGCCTTCGGCGAGGTGTACGCGTCGATCTGGCCCTCGCTGCCGAGGAAGATCGGCTCGTCGTCGAGGTAGCACCGCAGGGTGTAGTACTCCTTGTCCGCGGTGATGATCTTGATGGGGTCGATCCCGGCCTCGCCCCAGAACCCGGCCGGGACCTCGTCCTCGTCCTCTTCGTCTTCCTCGGCCTCGGCGAGGTCTTCGTCCAGCCTGCCGCCCTCGTTCTCGACGCCGGCCTCCGCCTCGGCCGACTCCTCGAGGAAGGCCGCCAGCTCCTCGGCGGTCTGCTCGAGGACCCCGGCGTCCACGTCGGGGACGGTGACCAGCGCGTCGATCGCGTCGAGCACGGTGTCCCACTTCTCCGAGACCGCCTCGGACAGGTCGGCCCACAGCCGCTCGCCGTCCCGGCCGGTGAACGGCAGGCGGCCCTGGTGGAGCAGCGAGAACGCCTCGGTGCCGTCCAGCACCTCGTGCACCTCGTCGAGCTCGCACACGTCGGCCAGCGAGCGCACGATGCCGATGATCTCCGCCAGTTCGCTGATCGTCCACGTGTCCGGGTCCTCGGCCACCAGCTCCGGCACGCCGACCAGGTCGTAGGAGTGGTCGTCGTCCGGGATCAGCTCCGGGACGTTGAGCGCGGGCACCGCGTGCCAGGCCGGGTGGTCGATGAGGTCGTGCTGCTCCGCGGTCCGGATGAACGCGGCCAGATGCGCGGCGTCGGGGAAGGCGTAGAGGTCTTCGTCGTCGCCGAGGAAGGCCTCCCACTCCTCACCGTCCTCCCGCCAGCGCGGGGCCCAGAGGGTGACCAGGTCCCCCTGCGGCAGCCCGAGTTCGATCGGGACGATGTCCTGTGCCATTCCAGCCCTCCGGATTACCACCTGTGTGTGCGAAGCCTACGGGTTTCCGCCCGCGCCCGCGACGACACCCACGCCGGCTGGCACGATAGGAACATAATGGCACTCACTGATCTCCTACCAGCGGAACCTGACGCGGACAACCTCTTCGAGGCATTCTCGCGGTGGTCGGCCGAACGCGGTATCGAGTTGTACCCTGCGCAGGAAGAGGCGCTGATCGAGGTCGTCTCCGGGGCCAACGTCATCCTCTCCACCCCGACCGGTTCCGGAAAGAGCCTGGTCGCGGTCGCTGCGCACCTCACCGCGCTGGCGAAGGGCAGGCGCAGTTTCTACACCGCGCCGATCAAGGCGCTGGTCTCCGAGAAGTTCTTCTCGCTGATCGACATCTTCGGGGCGGACAACGTCGGCATGATGACCGGGGATTCCAACGTCAATCCCGACGCCCCCATCATCTGCTGCACGGCCGAAATCCTGGGGAACATCGCGTTGCGGTTCGGTGCGAAGGCCCCGGTGGGCCAGGTGGTGGCCGACGAGTTCCACTTCTACTCCGAACCCGACCGCGGCTGGGCGTGGCAGGTGCCGCTGCTGGGGCTGCCGCAGGCTCAGTTCGTGCTCATGTCGGCCACTTTGGGTGATGTGTCTTTCTTCGAAAAGGACCTCACCCGCCGGACCGGCAGGCCCACCGCCGTGGTCACCTCCGCGCAGCGCCCGGTGCCGCTGACCTACCGTTACGCGCTGACCCCGTTGCACGAAACCATGACCGAGTTGCTGCACGGTGGGCAGGCGCCGGTCTACGTGGTGCATTTCTCGCAGGCGGCGGCGGTGGAGCGCGCGCAGGCGCTGATGAGCATCAACGTGACCAGCCGGGCGGAGAAGGACGCCATCGCCGAGATGATCGGCGACTTCCGGTTCTCGGCGGGGTTCGGCAAGACGCTGTCCCGGCTGGTGCGGCACGGGATCGGGGTGCACCACGCCGGCATGCTGCCGAAGTACCGCAGGCTGGTCGAGCAACTGGCCCAGGCCGGGCTGCTGAAGGTGATCTGCGGGACGGACACCCTCGGCGTCGGCATCAACGTGCCGATCCGCACGGTCGTGTTCTCGGCGCTGACCAAGTACGACGGGGTGCGCCAGCGGCACCTCAAGGCGCGCGAGTTCCACCAGATCGCGGGCCGCGCCGGCCGCGCGGGATTCGACACCGACGGCTATGTGGTGGTCCAGGCCCCTGACCACGTGATCGAGAACGCCAAGGCGCTGGAAAAGGCGGGCGACGATCCGAAGAAGAAACGCAAGATCGTCCGGAAGAAGGCGCCCGAGGGTTTCGTGAACTGGACGGAGAGCACCTTCGAGCGCCTCATTTCGTCTCCGCCCGAGCCGCTTTCGTCCAGTTTCCAGGTCAGCCACTCGATGCTGCTGAACGTGATCTCCCGGCCGGGAAACGCTTTCGAGCACATGCGGCATCTCCTGGAGGACAATCACGAGGACCGGCCGGCGCAGCGCAGGCACATCCGGCGGGCGATCGCGATCCACCGCGCGCTGCTGGCCGCGGGTGTGGTCGAGCGGCTGGACGAGCCCGACGAGGAGGGCAGGACCGTCCGGCTGACCGTGGACCTGCAGTTCGACTTCGCGCTGAACCAGCCGCTTTCACCGTTCGCGCTGGCGGCCGTCGAACTGCTCGACCCTGATTCGCCGGTCTACCCGCTCGACGTGGTCTCGATCATCGAGTCTACCGTGGACGACCCTCGGCCGGTGCTTTCGCAACAGCAGTTCAAGGCTAGGGGCGAGGCCGTCGCCGCGATGAAGGCCGAGGGCATGGAATACGACGAGCGGATGGCGCTGCTCGATGAGGTCACCTATCCCAAACCGCTGGAAGAGCTGCTGAACGCGGCGTATTCACGGTACCGGCAGGGGCATCCGTGGGTCGCCGACTACGAGCTGTCCCCGAAATCCGTCGTGCGTGACATGTACGAGCGCGCGATGAACTTCGTCGAGTACATCAATTTCTATTCGCTGGCGCGGTCCGAAGGACTGGTCCTGCGTTATCTCGCCGACTGTTACGACGCGCTGCGCCACACCGTGCCGGACGAGGCGAAGACGGAGCCGTTGCAGGACCTGATCGCGTGGCTCGGCGAACTGGTGCGCCAGGTGGACTCGAGCCTGCTCGACGAGTGGGAGGCGTTGCGCCACCCCACCGAGGCGGGGCCGGCACCCGTCCTGCCCGAGGGACCCCCACCGGTCACCGGGAACGAGCGCGCGTTCCGTGTGCTGGTCCGCAACGAGCTGTTCCGGCGGGTGGAGCTGGCCGCGCGGCGCGCGTACGAGGAGCTTGGCGCGCTCGACGCGGAGTCCGGCTGGGACGCCGTCGAGTGGGAAGCCGCGCTGGAGGAGTACTTCGAGGAACACGATGAAATCGGCACCGGCCCCGACGCCCGCGGCCCCGCGCTGCTGATCATCGAAAAGGAGTCGGAGGCGTGGCGGGTCCGCCAGATCTTCGACGATCCGTCGGGCCACCACGACTGGGGCATCAGCGCGGAGGTCGACCTCGCCGCCTCCGACGAAGCCGGCTCGGCCGTCCTCCGCGTCACCGCCGTCAACCAGCTGTAGCCCTTACCTCACGCCGCGAGTCGGGCTTTCAGTGCGCGCGAGTCGGGCTTTCGGTGCGCGCGAGTTCGGCTTTCGGTGCGCGCGAGTTCGGCGTTCGCCGTGCCGCCTTGTGCCCTCAGGCGGGCAAAGCAGGTCCTGGACATCCTGACTTCGTTCCCGCCTTTGTGCCGTCGACGCCGTTGTTGAAGTACCAAACCTTGTCCACCCGTGCCCGCGCGAGTTTCACTCGGCGCGTGAGTTCCACGTTCGGTGGCACGAGAGCGGTATTGTGGCGGAGTGCCCATGGGGTTGTGGACGGTCGTCCTGGCGCTGAACACAGTCCCGGGAGACCTCTTCATGAACCCGGCCGCGATGCTCGCGATCGCGTCGGTGCTGGCTGCCGGGTTGGTCGTGGTCGTCGCCGTCCAGCGGATCGACATCGCGACCGCACCCGTGCGGGTCAAGGGCGTCGCGTTGCGGGAAAGGTCGAGGCACACGGCCTTTCTCCGGTTGCGGGATCCGGGCGCGCCGGGTCGCAGCCGCCCCCGGGCGCCGGGTCGAACGAACACGGACTGATTCGGTTTTTTCCCATATCTTTCTCTTTGGAGTATCCGTGTTTCTCGACCTGCCCGTTTCCGCTGCCTATCACGTTGTGACCTGGCTCGCTTCGGCGACCGGGGTCGCGCTCGCCATCGTCGTGTTCACCGTTTGTGTGCGCGTGCTCCTGCTGCCGTTGGGCGCGGCCGCCGCCCGCGGCGACAAGGCTCGCGCCAAGTTGATGCCGCGCATCCAACGGCTGCGGGAGCGCTATCGCGACAACCCGCGACGCCTGCATGCCGAAATAGCCCGGCTTCAGCAGGAATCCGGGACTTCGATGTTCGCCGGCTGCTTGCCGATGCTCGTGCAGATCCCGTTCTTCATGGTGCTGTACCGGTTGTTCAGCTCGTCGATGGTGAGCGGCCAGGCGAACACCCTGCTCGACGGAACCCTGCTGGGCGCGCCGCTCGGCCAGCACTTCCTCACCGCCGGACCACACCAGTGGGTGTTCCTGGGGTTGTTCGCGCTGCTGGCCGTGGTCGCCTGGGTTTCGGCACGGTGGCAGGCGAAGCACGGGCCGGGACCCGCGGCGCTGCGCCTGCTGCCGTACGGCACCATGCTGGTGGCGGCGGTCGTCCCGCTCGCGGCCGGCCTGTACCTGCTGGTTACGAACACATGGAGTGTTGTCGAGCGTGCCGTCTTCTACGGCTAGCTGCACCGATTGGTACTCCTCGGCCCCAGCGCCGGGGCCGAGCTGCACAGCTGGTTCGAAACGGCCCGCAACTGCCGGTGTGGCGAGCGTGTTCGTGTGACTCGCGTCCTATTCCGGCACTCGCCGTCATCTCGATCTTCTCGCTGGGACACCGGAATGGCCGGAAGAGGTCGAGACCGAATGGGCCGCGCCTGTCAACGGTATTTCGGAAACGCTTCGGCTGGAGCCGACAGGCCGGTTCTCAGCCCTGCCCGGGTAACATCCGCCGTATGGCCGATGTTCGCTCCCGCATCCTCACCTGGGCTGGGCGCAAGTACCTCGAGCGAAAGCTGAAAAAGGGTGTCGACCTGCTTTCGCTGCTGCCCGGCTCCACGCTGATGCCGTTGCGGCGGAGGAGCCTCGACCCGGTCCCCGAGTTGGGGGCGACCGAGCCGGTGAGCCGGCTGCCACTGCCGTTCGGGCTGCGGGCGTGGCTGGTCACCGGGTACGCGGAAGCCAGGGAAGTGCTGGTCGCGACCGGCAAGTTCAGCAACGACTACACGAACCTGATGGGCACCACGGCGATGTCCGCGGAGCAGAACCCGGGCGGGCTCGGCTTCGCGGACCCACCGGACCACACCCGGTTGCGCAAGCTGCTGGCGCCGGAATTCACCATGCGCAGGCTGTCCCGGCTCACCCCCCGGATCCACGCCGTGGTCGAAGAACGGCTCGACGCGATGGCGGCCGCCGACGGGCCGGTCGACCTGATGCAGGAGTTCGCTCTGCCCATCCCGTCGCTGGTGATCTGCGAACTGCTCGGCGTCTCCTACGAGGACCGCGCCGACTTCCAGCGGCACAGCATGGCGCGGTTCGATCTCTTCGCCGGGGTCGGCGCGTCCTTCGGCGCGATATCGGAATCACTGGCCTACCTGCTGAAGGTCGTGGCGAAGCAGCGCGAGTCGCCAGGGGACGGCTTGCTCGGCATGCTCATCAAGGAGCACGGTGACGAGATCGACGACCGGGAGCTGGCCGGACTCGCTGACGGCGTGCTCACCGGTGGTTTCGAGACAACGGCGAGCATGCTGGCGCTGGGCGCCGTCGTGCTGCTGCGCGACCGGGAACAATTCGACCTGATCCGCCGGGACGACGAGGCGATCGAGCCGTTCGTCGAGGAATTGCTGCGGTATCTCACCGTGGTTCAGGTCGCGTTCCCGCGTTTCGCCAGCGAGCGCGTCGAGGTCGGCGGTGCGCGGATCGAGCCGGGGGACATCGTGTTCGTGTCGCTGAGCGGGGCGAACCGCGACGCCGCCGCGATGGGCGAGGACCCGGACCTGGTCGATCCCGCCCGGGACGCGGCGCCGCACCTGGCGTTCGGGTGGGGCGCGCACCGGTGCGTGGGAGCCGAACTCGGCCGCATGGAGCTTCGCGCCGCGTATCCGGCGCTGGTCCGGCGTTTCCCCCAGCTGCGCCTGGTCGTCGCCCCCGACAAGCTTTCCTACCGTCAAACGTCCATTGTGTACGGAGTCGACTCGTTGCCCGTCCTTCTGTAGAGCTGCCGCCTCCAGGCTCAATCGGCCGAATGGCCGCATCGCGCCGCCAGTTATGTCCGAAAAGTCAGTCCAAAAGTCGGTTCCCGGCCGGTCTAGGATTTGGTGCGATTTTTCGAGGCGGTTTTCGGGAGGAATTCGGGTGCAAAGACCATGGTCACGGCGAGGCCTTTTCCTCGCCCTTTTGTCCGTGCTCGCCGTCTTGGCCGCCGGGACACCGGCCGCGGCGGCCACTGGTGGGATGCCACACAATCCGTTGCTGAAAGAGCGTTTCGCGGAGGGTGGTGACGACGATCTCGGCGATGAGCCCGCCGTTTCCGCGCTGTGCCAGAGCTATCTCGGGAAACCCAGCCCGTATCGTCCGTTGTTTCCCAACGTGGACATGATCAGCGGGGACACCACAGTTCCGGTCGGTGCCCAAGCCGGCTGTGGTTCCGCACAGAACGAGACGCCGATCGCGGTCAATCCCGAGAACCCGCGCAACCTGGTCGCCGGTGCGAACGACTACCGGGTGTTCAACGCGCGGGAGAACCGAAACGATGCATCCGGCTACGCCTACACCACCTTCGACGGTGGCCAGACCTGGAAGGACGTGCAGTTGCCGCACCTCGTCTACCAGACCGGGGCGGCCGGCGCACTGTCCTACATGGACTCCGCGGGGGACCCGGCGATCGCGTTCGGCCCGCACGGCACGGTCTACTACTCGAACCTCGTGTTCAGCCGCGCCGACGTGCCTGCCAACCAGCAGCAGGCCAGCGGCATCGCCGTGTCGGTGTCCCACGACGGCGGCCTGAGCTGGGGTGATCCGGTAATCCTGCGCCTGGACGGGGTCACACCACAGGGCACCCCGGCCCCGACGTCGATCTTCAACGACAAGGAGTGGATCGCCGCGGATCCCCGGAGCGGCACGGTCTATGTCACCTGGACCCAGTTCACCTACGACTCGGCCGGGAACTTTGTCGAATCACCGGTGGTCGCGTCCACGTCCCACGACTTCGGCCGTACCTGGTCCGGACCGGTGCGAATTTCCCCGTCGATGAGCGGTTTCACCGGCGGAATCACCTCCTTCGGCACGGGCACGAGCCCGCAGGTGGCCAACGACGGAACGCTCTACGTGGCGTATGAGTCGTCGGTGTGCGCGACCGCGGCCTGCGACCAAAAGAGCGACCATGACGCGATCGTGCTGGCCACCTCGCGAGATGGCGGCCGCAGCTTCCAGAACAAGGAAGTGGCGACCGACTATGACTTCCCGGTCAACGAAGACACCGGCGACAGCTCGCTGACCGGGGAGAACTTCCGGATCGACAGCTTCCCGCAGCTGGCCTACGACCGGACCGTCAACCACCTCTGGGTGACCTGGGCCGACGACCGCAACGGCCAGTACGACGGGACGGGCAAGTCGGTCAAGACCCAGGGCGACGTGATTGTGTCCGACGCCGTCGCGGGCGGGCCGTGGTCGAAGCCGTCGGTCATCCACGGCGTGGCGGACGAGGTGTTCCCGGCTGTGGCCGTGTTCGGCAACCGGGTGGCGGTCACCTTCTATACCCGCTCGTATGACCCGAAGGGTATCGGCTTGGACTACGCGTACACGGTGGGCTGGGGCTCGTCCGTGGCCGCGGCGCCGATCCGGCGGATCACCACGCAGACGGCCAACCCGCAGGTCCAGTTCCCGGCTATCGGCGCGGTGTCCGGTGACGTGCTGCAGGGCTTGTTCATCGGTGACTACACGGGCGCCGTCATGGGCTCCGACTTCCTGCTCCATCCCGTGTGGACGGATTTCCGGGGGAGCCCCGGCACGACGACGCCCAACCAGGACGCCGTCACCGCGGCCATCCCGGCTCTCTACTGATCCGGCAGACCCTCTTGCGACGATCGGCGGGACTTCACCGGCCCCGCCGATCGTCGTCTCCCGGGCCGCTCATGTGAGCGCCTCAACCCCTTCTGATTGACGTGTGGCAGGCGCGCGCCTTTCAATGCTTGGGTGGGACAACAAGGCGATAACCGCAGTCGTGTAGGTGCTCATTCGAGCGCCGGAAAGGGCGAGGGCATGCGCGCCGCGATCATTGATCAGCCGGGCTCGATCAGGGTCGGTGAGCAGGCCGATCCGGTGCCGGGGCCGCGCCAAGTCGTGATCAGGGTCGGAGCGTGCGGCATCTGCGGCACCGACCTGCACATCGCCGACGCTCATTTCCCGCCGACGCCCTATCCGATCGTGCCCGGCCACGAGTTCGCCGGGGAGATCGTCGAGTTGGGGCCGGACGTGCCGGGCGGCTGGCAGGCCGGCGATCGGGTGGCCGTGGACCCGTCGCTGTTCTGCGGCTACTGCGGTCCGTGCCGGGCAGGCCGCGGCAACCTGTGCGAGAACTGGGGCGCGACCGGCGACACCGTGGACGGCGCGTTCGCCGAATATGTCGCCGTTCCGTCCGCGAACTGCCACCGCCTGCCCGACCACGTGAGCTGGCAGGCAGGTTCGTGTTGCTGCGGTGATCTTCGCGCGCGCCTGGTTCTCCGGCATTTGTAGCTCGCCGCGCTGCTCGGCGCGATCTACGTCGTGAACCTCGACGCGATCTTCCTGATGACCCAGGGCGGTCCCGACACCGCGAGCACCAACCTGCCGTACTACATCTACCAGCGCGCCTTCCAGGGCTTCGACATCGGCGAGTCCTCGGCGATGGGCGTGATCGTGGTGATCCTGCCCCTGATCGTGGCCACCTTCGCGCTGCGCCTGATGTCCCGCGCCTTCGACGTCAGCAAGGGGGTCAGATGAGGAAGCTCGGTCTCGCCGCGCTGACCGCGGCTACCTGGGTGGTCGCGATCCTGTTCGTGTTCCCCCGCCTACACCGACCCGCCCCAAGGTGCTGTTCTCGCCGACGCTGTCCCAGTTCGCCGGGATCATCGAGCGCGGTTTCCTGCCCTACCTGGCGAACTCCGGATTCGTCACGGTGCTGTCGACGCTGATCGTGCTCCTGCTGGGTGTGCCCGCGGCCTACGCACTCTCGCTCGCGTCGGTACCGAAGACGAGCAAGGCGCTCGGCTTCTTCCTGTCCACGAAGATGCTGCCGATCGTCGCCGCGATCACGCCGCTGGATGTGATCTCACAGAGGACACAGCCTGGACAACGTGTGGGCGCTGGTCATCCTGCTACACGGCGATGAACCTGCCGCTGGCGATCCGGATGATGCGCTCGTTCTTCCTCGAGGTGCCCGGCTAGATGATCGAAGCCGGTCGCATCGACGGTGCGAAACTGCCGACCCTGTTGTACAAGGTGGCCACCGCCCTGATCTGCGTGATCTTCTCGTGGACCGAGTTCTTCTCCGCGGTCGACCTCACCGCGGCCCGCGCGGGCACGGTGCCGGTGTTCCTGGTCGGCTTCATCACCAGCGAGGGTCTGTACCGGGCTCAGCTGTCGGCCGCGGCCCTGCTCGCGTCGCTACCGGTGATGGGTCGTGCAGAACCACCTCGTCCGTGAGCTTTCGATGGGCGCGGTGCAGTAGGCCGCATGACGGTGCGGTTCCGCTACCCGCACCGCTACGCAAGCCGTTGCCAAGGATTCAATCCTCGACCAGGGAGAGGGCGCCGCTGGGGCAGATGCGCACGGCTTCCTCCGCCTTGCCGAGGTCCTTCGGGTGCTCGACGAGCACGATGACCGTGCCGTCATCCTCGCTCTGGTCGAACACCTCGGGGTCGGTGAGCACACACTGGCCGGCGCCGACACAAACGTCCGTGTCCGCGACTATCCGCATGATTTCTCTCCTCTGTGTTCAAAACACGTGTGCGGGTAGACAGCCCAGGACGTCCGTTGTCGGCCGCCGGCCGGCAGCGACGGCGTCCTGCCTCCCCGGCCCCGTACGCTGTTGCTGTCCGTCACACGTTTCGAATAGCGTTCCCTACCAAGTCACCGGGAGTTCATAGACACCATAGACGCTCGCGTCGTCCTTGAACGGTATTTCGTCTCTTGGCACCGCCAGCTTCAGGCCCGGGATACGGGCGAACAGGGTGTCGAAGACGATCTGGAGTTCGAGCCTGGCCAGGTTCTGGCCGAGGCACTGGTGCGCGCCGAAACCGAAGGCGACGTGGTGCCGCGCCCCGCGTCCGATGTCGAGTGACATGGCGTCGGCGAAGACGTCGGGGTCGTGGTTGGCCATGTTCGCCAGCGCCAGCACCCCTTCGCCGGTCTTGATCAGCACGCCGCCGATCTCGATGTCCTCCTTGGCCAGCCGGGAAACGCCGAGGTCGACGATCGACCAGTACCGCAGGAGTTCCTCGACCGCCCCGGGAGTCTTCGCGGGATCCGCTTTGATCGCGGCCAGATCCTCGGGGTGTTCGAGCAGGCCGATCGTGCCGAGTGAGATCATGTTCGCGGTGGTCTCGTGCCCGGCGATCAGCAGCACGAACGCCATGGAAACCAGGCTTTCGTGGTCGAGCGCCCTCTCCTCGCGCTGCTTGACGATCAGCCTGCCGAGCAGATCCTCGGGCGGATCCGCCTCCTTCGCGGTCACCAGCTTGTCGAGGTAGGTCCAGAGACCGTCGACCGCGGCCCTGCGTTCCGCCACGGAGGCGTGCCGCTCGAGCAGTTTGGCCGAGTGGGTCTGGAAGAAGTCGTGGTCGCGGTACGGGACGCCGAGCAGTTCGCAGATGACCAGCGACGGCACCGGAAGCGAGAGCGCCTGGACGAGGTCGACGGGCCGTGGTCCGGCGAGCATGGCGTCGACGTGTCCGTCCACGATCTCCTGGATGTGGGGTCGCAGCGCCGCCATGCGCTTGACCGTGAACTCACCGACCACGGCGCGACGAACCGGCCCGTGCTCCGGCGGATCCAGCGAGAGGATCGAGCGCTTGAACAGCCCTACGCTCTGCTGCTGCTCCTTGACCAGGAACGGGAACTCCGGCTTCGTGCGGTCGGCGCTGAACCTGGGGTCGGTCAGCATGACGCGGATGTCCTCGAGCCGGGTCAGCGCCCACGCCTGCTTGCCGGTGGGCAGGGTGACCCGGGAGATCGGCGCTTCCTCCCGCAGCCGGACGTGTTCGGCGTGCGGGGCGTGCGGGCAGGTACGGGTGATGGGGAGAGACATCGTTGAATTCCTCACCAGGTCACAGGAAGCTCGTGCAGGCCGTAGAGGTTTCCGTCGTTCTTGAAGGGGAGTTCGTCGACGGCCGCCGCGAGCTCGGGGATCCGGGCGAACAGCGTGTCGAAGAAACGAGCTGATCAGTCACGACTCCACCCCGATCGGAACGGCGAGTATGCGGAAAGTTACTTTCCGCTTGACGTTCACAATATCGAAACAGGACTACGCTGTCCAACCCGATTTCCTGCCTTGGGTGAAACGGACAGCACGGCAGGTTTTGGTGGCTACCTCTCAACCGGATGAGACAATTCGGGAATGACGGCCGGTCCCGAGACACCGCTGCGGTCCGGCGCGCGGCGCAACCGAGACCAGATCATCGCCGCCGCCAAGGCGATGTTCCTGGAGCTCGGCCCCGACGTGCCGATGGAGGGGATCGCCCGCCAGGCGGGGGTCGGGGTCGGCACCCTCTACCGGCGCTTTCCGGACCGGGTGGCGCTGATCCGCGCGGTCGCGCGGCACAACTTCGGCACCGTCCTCGAGCAGGTGCGCGCCGCGGCCGACGAAGAGCCGACGGCCTGGGAGGCGATCGTGCGGCTCCTGAGCCGCTCGCGCGAGCTGAGGCTCACCGTGCAACTGGCGCTGGTGTCGCCGCTGAGCTGGGCGGTCATCCGCGACGACGAAACCACCCATGAGATCCAGGACGAGATCATGGCCGTGCTCGACGACCTCGTCCGGTCCGCCCAGGCGGAGGGAAAGATGCGCGGCGACGTCGGCGCCGGCGACCTCGCGGTGATGTGCTCGCTCCTGCTCCGCAGGGTGGACCTGGCCTCAGGCAAGGACCCGGACCTGATCCTGGACCGGCGCTGGTCGTGATCCTCGACGGTCTTCGCGCGACCTCGGACATCACCCCGATGCCGGGCCGCCCCGTCACCCGCGAAGACATCCGCCACCACTAGCGCGAGTCGGGCTTTCGGGACGCGCGAGTCGGGCCTTCGGGACACTCGAGTCCCGGTTTCGCGTCGTCCGAGTTCCGCCGTGCCCGCTAAACGCCCATCGGGTGCCAGACGGTCTTGGCTTCGAGGTAGCGGCGCAGCCGGGCGATGTCCGGCCGCGCGGTCCAGTCGGGTTCCTCGTCCGGCACGGACAACACTCGCTTGACCGTCCCGGCGGCCTCCCGGGCCAGCCCGGTGCGGGTTTCGACGTCGGCGCCGGTCGGATCCAGCGCGTTGACGTCGCCATGGGAAGCCAGCCACGGGCCGAGTTCGGCCGCCCGGCCGGTGAGGATGTTGGCCACGCCGCCCGGCAGATCCGAGGTCGCCAGCACCTCGGACAGCGTGATCGCGGGAAGCGGCCGTTCCCTGCTGCTCACCACCACCGCCGTGCAGCCCGAAGCCAGCACCGGGGCCAGCACGCTCACCAGGCCGAGCAGCGACGACCGCTGCGGCGCGAGCACCGCGGCCACGCCGGTCGGTTCCGGCACGGTGAACGAGAAGTACGGCCCCGCCACGGGGTTGGCCGCGCCGAGCACGCTCGCGATCTTGTCGGTCCACCCCGCGTACCACACCCACCTGTCCACTGCGGCGTCCACAATGGACTCCGCGGTGCGGCCCGGGACCCCTTCCGCGGCGGCCACCTCCGCGGCGAACTGCTCGCGCCGGCCCTCCAGCATCTCCGCCACCCGGTAAAGCACCTGGCCGCGGTTGTAGGCCGTGGCGCCGGACCAACCGGGGAAGGCCTTGCGGGCGGCGGATACCGCGTCCCGGACATCCTTGCGCGAGGCGTGTGCCGCGTTGGCGAGAAAGCGGCCCTTGCTGTCGTGCACGGGATACACCCGGCCCGACTCCGAACGCGGGAATTTCCCGCCGATGAACAGCTTGTAGGTCTTGGCCACCGAAATCCGGTCAGACATCGAGATAAGCCTCCAGACCGGTGCGGCCACCCTCGCGGCCGAACCCCGACTCCTGGTAACCGCCGAACGGCGCGGCCGGATCGAAACGGTTGAAAGTGTTGGCCCACACCACGCCCGCGCGGAGGCGGTCGGCGATCGCGAGGATCCGGGATCCCTTTTCGGTCCAGATCCCGGCCGAGAGCCCGTACGGTGTGTTGTTGGCCTTCGCGACCGCCTCGTCCGGGGTGCGGAAGGTGAGTACGGACAGCACCGGGCCGAAGATCTCCTCGCGGGCGATCCGCATCGACTGATGTACGTCGGAGAACACGGTCGGCGCGAAGAAGAATCCGCGCTCCGGTACCGGGCAGGGGCTGGTCCAGCGCCGCGCGCCCTCGGCGTCGCCGGACTCGGTCAGTTCACGGATCCTCGCCAGTTGTCCGGCCGAGTTGATCGCGCCGATGTCGGTGTTCTTGTCCAGCGGATCGCCGAGCCGCAGGGTGGAGATCCGGTGCCGCAGCCTGTCCAGCAGTTCGTCCACAATGGATTCCTGGGCGAGCAGCCTCGACCCGGCGCAGCACACGTGTCCCTGGTTGAAGAAGATCCCGTTCACGATGCCCTCGACGGCCTGGTCCAGCGGGGCGTCGTCGAAGACGATGTTGGCCGCCTTTCCGCCGAGTTCCAGGGTCAGCTTCTTGCGCGTGCCCGCGACCTCCCGCTGGATCAGCTTGCCGACCTCGGTGGATCCGGTGAAAGCGATCTTGTCGACCCCGGCATGGCGCACGATCTCCCCGCCGACGTCGCCCGCTCCGGGCAGGATGTTCACCACGCCCGGCGGCAGCCCGGCCTGCTGGCAGATCTCGCCGAACACCAGCGCGGTCAGTGGGGTGGTCTCCGCGGGCTTGAGCACGACGGTGTTGCCGGTGGCCAGTGCGGGCGCGATCTTCCACGCGAGCATCAGCAGCGGAAAGTTCCACGGGATGATCTGCCCGGCCACGCCCAGCGGTTTCGGATCCGGGCCGAAGCCGGCGTACTCCAGTTTGTCCGCCCATCCCGCGTGGTAGAAGAAGTGCGCGGCGACCGTCGGCAGGTCGGAGTCGCGGGATTCCTTGACGGGCTTGCCGTTGTCCAGGGTTTCCAGCACGGCCAGTTCGCGGGACCGTTCCTGGATGAGCCGGGCGATCCGGAACAGGTACTTGGCGCGCTCGGCGCCCGGCATCGGACCCCACGTCTTTTCGAAGGCCCGGCGCGCCGCGCGGACCGCTTTGTCCACATCGGAGCCGGAGGCGGTGCTGACCTCGGCGAGGACTTCCTCGGTGGCGGGGTTGACGGTCTTGAGCGGTTCACCGCCGCCGTCGGCGAATTCGCCGTCGATGAACGGTCGGTAGCTCGGCTTGAGATTCGCCAGCTCTCGTGATTCCGGTGCCGGTGCGTATTCGAAGAGGGCCATCAGTCTCATTCGGGTATGTAGTCGGGGCCGCTGTAGTGGCCGTCGAGCTGGGTGCGGCGCTGCATCAGCAGATCGTTGAGCAGGCTGGACGCGCCGAACCGGAACAACTCCGGGGTGAGCCACTGCTCCCCGGCGACCTCGTGCACCGCGACCAGGTACCGGATCGCGTCCTTGGTCGTGCGGATGCCGCCGGCCGGCTTGACGCCGCGCAACTCGCCGGTCGTGGTGAACCAGTCGCGGACGGCCTGCAGCATCACGTGCGTGACCGGCAGCGTCGCCGCCGGGGAGACCTTGCCCGTGGAGGTCTTGATGAAGTCGCCGCCGGCCAGCAGTGCCAGCCAGGACGCGCGGCGCACGTTGTCGTAGGTGGCCAGCTCGCCGGTCTCCAGGATGACCTTGAGATGCGCCTGGCCACACGCGGCCTTGACCACCTGGATCTCCTCGAACACCTGCCCGTACCGGCCTTCGAGGAACGCGCCCCGGTCGATCACCATGTCGACCTCGGTGGCTCCCGACTCCACCGCCAGCGCGACGTCGGCCAGCTTGACCTCCCGGCTCGACCGCCCGGACGGGAAGGCCGTCGCGACGCTGGCGACGCCGATTCCGGTGCCACGCAGGCTTTCCACCGCGGTTGCCACGAGATCGGGATAGACACAGACCGCGGCGACCCGCGGGGTGCCCGGTCGTTCCGGGTCGGGCCGCTTGGCCTTGGCGGCCAGTGCACGGACCTTGTGGTGGGTGTCGGCACCTTCGAGGGTGGTCAGGTCCACCATGGAGATCGCGGTGTCGATCGCCCAGAGCTTCGACGCCTTCTTGATGCCGCGGGTGGCCAGTGAGGCGGCTCTGGCTTCCACACCGACCTGGTCGACGCCGGGCAGGCCGCGCAGGAACCGGAGCAGGCTCGCGTCGTCGCGGGTCGCGTCGGCCAGCTCGGCGACGAGTGTGGTCATGAAGCCGAGTGTAGGCCAGCGGACGTGCGGACCCGGCGAGCGCGCGGGACGCGGGCCGCACCTACCCCCGGAAAATGCGGCCTGCCGGCGGGTCCCACCCTTTGTTGCCTGCTGCCCCGCAAACGTTGTGCACTATGCCTTGCGTGGTTTCCTGACGACCGTGACCCCGCCCCAGAGGGCCAGGCCGTTGATCCGCACCACCGGTGCGTCCGGCGGGGGAGTGCCGGCGCCCGGGCGGTCCTGGCTTTCGAAGGCGCCCATGAAGCCGACGCCGGTGACCTCGACGATGATGTCGTCGGGCACCACGATGTCGATGCCGCCCATGATCGCGACCGCGGTGATGGTGGAGGTCCGCCCAGCGAAACGGGCGTCGCGCAGGTCGATGTCCACGCCGCCCCAGAACGCGAAGCTGTTGTACTGCGCGGGCACCACCCAGTTGCCCTTGCGGCTCGCGCCCGACATGATCGCGATGGAGGTCGTCGAGCCGGGGGTGCCGCCGATCCGGCTGTCCGGGACGAGCACGCGCGGCGAGGCGGGCTCCAGTACGCCGGAGGAGGCGCCGGGCAGATCCGCGATCGGCGGTTCGAGCTCGGCCAGGGTCTTCGCGGCGTACACGGCGCTCAAGCGTTCATCCAGCTCGTCCACCGTGATCCGGCCTTCGGACAGCGCGTTGTGCAGAATCTGCGCGATCCGCTCCCGGTCGGCGTTGGAGGCCCGCATCGGCGGTCGCTCAGGCTGTTCGGTCACGGATCGAGCCTATCGGCCCAGCGGTGTCGGCATTACCGAAACGCGCGGGTGTTACCGTGACCGCTCATGGACGTGCTCGTCGTCGACCACCCGCTGGCCAAGGACCGGCTGTCGACCATGCGCGACGCCCGCACGGACAGCGCCGCCTTCCGCGCCGCGCTGCACGAGCTGACTGTCATGCTCATCTACGAGGCCACCCGGGACGCCCCGGTGCGCGCCGAGCGCATCCACACTCCGGTCGCGCGTACCGATGCCTACCGCCTGGCGAACCCGCCGTTGCTGGTGCCGGTGCTGCGTGCCGGTCTCGGGATGGCCGACCAGGCGCACAAGCTGATCCCGTCGGCCCAGATGGGTTTCGTGGGGCTGGCCCGTGACGAGACCACGCTCGAGCCGATGCCGTACATGGAGTCGCTGCCGGAGAACCTGGCCGACCGCCCGGTGTTCGTGCTCGATCCGATGCTCGCCACCGGTGGCTCGATGGCATACACGATCCGGCTGCTCACCGATCGTGGCGCCACCGACGTCACGGCGATCTGCGCGCTCGCGGCGCCCGAGGGGCTCAAGCATCTCCGGGACTCCGGGCTGCCGGTGCGGGTGGTGACCGCGAGCATCGACGAGCGGCTCAACGACTCGGGCTTCATCGTCCCCGGTCTCGGTGACGCGGGCGACCGGCAGTACGGCGCCCGCTGACCCGGCTACTGGAAGCTCGCGAGCGGGTCGATCACCAGCACGCCCAGGTCGGGATCCCAGCCCTGCACCCGGCCGAGGCAGCGCGCCTGGAAGGTGCCGTGGGGCACCTTGCGGCGCAGCCAGCCCGTCACGCAGGTGTGATCAGCCCGCCATCGCGGAGCAGGCCGCGGGGCCGAACCGAAAGAGAAAGCGTTTTCGCCGATGAAATTCAGGCCGGTGAGCCACGCTCGGAAACAGCCTCGGTGGCCCCGCGAATTCAAGGTGAGCCACCTCCGTGCGGTCGGCGCGGAACGGCTACACGTTACCGTCCGCGGTCGACCGCTGACCATCCCTCGGCATGCGCGCGTAACGCCCGTTCGTAGGCGGCGCCGACATCGAGCCCGGGCGGCAGGTTGCCGTTGAGTTCCAGGGATACCAGCCCGTGCACGATGCCCCACGCGCTGATCGCGATCACCGCGGGGTCGACGTCGGAGAACGTCCCGGATTCGATCCCGGCGCGGACTGTCGCCAGCAGCGGGTCCAGCGTGCGCCGGGCCAGTTCGGTGGCCTCGGGGCTGGCCTCGAAACCCGGCACCGCCTTGGTGAACATGATCGAGTACAGGTGCGGATCGGCCAGCGCGCTTTCCCGGTAGGCCAGGCCGAGGCCGACGAGATCGGCTATCGGATCGGCACCGCGCCCGACGGATTTCATCCGGCTTTCGAAGCGCTGGAAGCCCTCGGTGTAGAGGGCGTTGACCAGGTCGGGCTTGCTGCCGAACAGCGAGTAGACCGCCGTGGTCGAGGTGCCGGCGTCGCTGGCGAGTCTGCGCAGGCTGAGCGCTTTCGGGCCCTCGGTGGACAGCAGCTCACCCGCACGATCGAGCAGGCGGAGCCGGAGGGCCTCGTCGTGGGTTCGGGGCCGTGCCATGCGCCAAGCGTATCGCAACACTGTTACAGAAGCCTGGTGGCGGGATTTGACCTGGAGTGCACTCCAGGTCGTACCGTGAGTTCGTGAGGAACGAGGGACACGAGGGGCACGAGGGAAACGAGGACGCCGATGAGCTACCCGATAGCGGAAGCCGCACGACGGAGTGGCCTGTCCATCGACACCCTCCGGTACTACGAGCGCATCAAGCTGGTGGACCCACCGGCGCGTGATGCGGCGGGGCGCCGGGCCTACTCGGACGACGACCTCGCGTGGCTGGAGTTCCTGACCAAGCTGCGCACCACCGGCATGCCCATCAAGATGATGCGGGAGTACGCGCAGCTGCGACGGCACGGTCGGGCCGCCGCCCCGCGGCGCATGGACATCCTGGTCGAGCAGCGGCGCTCGGTGCGGGCCCGGATCGCGGAACTTCAGTCCTGCTTGGACGTTCTGGACTACAAGATCGACAACTACGACCGCGTGTGCCGGGAACTCGTCGGCACGGGCGGGTTGAGGGAGGAAATCTCCGCATGATCCCCACCAGGAAGCTTGGTGAACTCGTGGTCGGCGCCCAGGGCCTGGGCTGCATGGGAATGAGCCAGGCGTACGGCGTCCGTGGCAACGACGAGGAATCGGTCGCCACCGTTCACCGGGCACTCGAACTCGGTGTCACCCTGCTCGACACGGCGAACGTCTACGGCAGGGGCGAGAACGAAGAACTCGTCGGCCGGGCGATCAAGGGCCGCCGGGAACAGGTCGTGCTGGCCACGAAGTTCGGCATCGTCTTCACCGAGCAGGGCATGTCTGCCCGGGGCGACGCCGCTTACGTCAAGCAGTGCTGCGAGGATTCGCTGCGACGGCTGGGCGTGGACCATATCGACCTCTACTATCAGCACCGGGTCGACGTCGAACGGGTCGAGGAGACCTGGGGCGCCCTGGCCGAGTTGGTGGCCGAGGGCAAGGTGCGTCACCTCGGCATCTCGGAGGCATCGGCGGAGACGATCCGCCGGGCGCACGCCGTGCATCCGGTCACCGCGTTGCAGAGCGAGTGGTCGTTGTGGACGCGGGACATCGAGGCCGAGGTCCTGCCCACCTGCCGCGAACTCGGCATCGGCATCGTCCCGTTCTCGCCGCTGGGCCGGGGCTTTCTGACCGGGTCCATCACCTCGGTGAACGAGCTTCCCGCCGACGACCTGCGTCGCGGCCTGCCGCGTTTCTCCGGCGACAATCTCGACCGCAACCTCGCGATCGTCGAGGCGTTGCGCGAACTCGCCGCCGAAAAGGGCGTGACCGCCGGTCAACTGGCGCTGGCCTGGGTGCAGCACCAGGGGCAGGACGTGGTGCCGATTCCGGGTACGAAGCGGCGGAAGTACCTGGAAGAGAACGTCGCCGCGGCAGAGCTTGAACTGTCCGAAGAGGACATTCGTAGGATCGGGGCGGCCGCACCACCGGAAGCGGTCGTGGGAGCCCGTTACCCGGAAAGTCTGGCGCGAGCCGCAGGGAAGTGAGCGAAAGTGCGTACTCGGAAACTCGGTGAGTTGGAGGTCGGCGAGCAGGGCCTCGGCTGCATGGGAATGAGCGACTTCTACGGCACGGGCGACGACGCCGAGTCCGTGGCCACCATTCACCGTGCGATCGAGCTGGGCGTGACCCTGTTCGACACGGCGGACGCGTATGGCTTCGGAGCCAACGAAGAACTCGTCGGGCGGGCTGTCCGGGATCGTCGCGACAAGGTGGTCCTGGCTACGAAGTTCGCCATCGTCCGCGACCGGTCCGATCCGACGGTCCGCGGGGTCCGGGGTGACCCCGCCTACGTCCGGCAGGCGGTCGAAGCGTCGTTGAAACGCCTGGGCACCGACCACATCGACCTGTACTACCAGCACCGGGTCGACCCGGACACACCGATCGAAGACACGGTCGGGGCGATGGCCGAACTGGTGCGTGAGGGCAAGGTGCGCTACCTCGGGCTGTCCGAGGCGTCCGCGGCGACGATCCGCCGGGCGCACGCCGTGCATCCGGTCACCGCGTTGCAGAGCGAGTGGTCGTTGTGGACGCGGGACATCGAGGCCGAGGTCCTGCCCACCTGCCGCGAACTCGGCATCGGGATCGTGCCGTACTCGCCACTCGGCCGCGGATTCCTCACCGGCCGATTCACGTCCCAAAAGGACTTCGAGGAGGGCGACATCCGGCAGGAGTCGATGCCGCGGTTCGCTGACGGAAACCTCGAGCGCAACCTGGCGATCGTCGAGGCGCTGCGTGAACTCGCGGCCGAAAAGGGGGCCACCGCCGGGCAGCTCGCGCTCGCATGGGTGCGGCACCAGGGGGCCGACGTGGTGCCGATTCCCGGCACGAAGCGCCGTAAGTACCTTGAGGAGAACGTGGCCGCCACGGACATCGTTCTCGCGCCGGGGGAACTGACCGCGATCGAGGACGCGGTGCCCGCGCCCACCGGGGATCGCTACGGCGCCGCGATGATGAACACCCTCAACCGCTGAGTGTGTCCTACCAGCGCGATCGGATTCGCGTAGACAGGCCGTGGCTTGCCCACGGCTGTCACCCTCGCGCTCCTGGCCGAGTTTGCACAGTTCCAGGGGTCGACGTGTGCAGGTGGCGCCCCGCAACCGGGTCGCCACCTGCCGCGGCGCAGGTCAGCTCCTGGCCGGGATCGTCGTGCTCCTCGAGTTGTCGAGCTAGGCCACCGCTGTTCCGTAGGCTGCCATCAGCATGGCGGCGGCCACGAGTCCCGCCCCGCCGACGGTCACGCCGTGTGCCAGCGACTTGCGCGGCAACAGCTGCGGGAACAGCCCGCCGGGCTGGGCCAGTACGCCGAACAGCAGCAGGAAGCAGGTCACCCAGCGCCCGGCTTCGCCAAGTCCTCCGCCGGCCACCAGTTGGAGCGTGATCAGGGTCAGCACCAGCAGCACCCCGGCGTGCGCGTGGCCGGCGCGGAACCAGCCCGCCTGGGCCTCGCTCAGCTCCCCTTCTTCAGGAGCCTGAACAGGGAGTATCCGCCGAACATGACGGTGGGTAGCGACACCAGGGCAACCACGGTGAACAACTGGACAAGTCCGGTCGAAGTCGTCATGCGGCTATCGTAACATCGTTTTATAACAACGTTGCAGCAACTGTCGCGCCCAGTTCCCAGCACGCCTCCAGGTCCGCCTTCGTCGGTTCGCCGGTGACCGTGACCGCCGCCGAGACCTGGCTCCAGCCCAACCCGGTGGTGATCGACTCGATGCCGCGCACGGTCCCGGAGACGTCACTGCCGCCGTGTACGTAGTACCCGAACGGACGATCTCTGGTCGCGTCCAGGCACGGGTAGTAGATCTGGTCGAAGAAGTGCTTGAGCGCTCCCGACATGTAGCCGAGGTTGGCGGTGGTGCCGAGGAGATAGCCGTCGGCGGCGAGCACGTCGGGCACGGTCGCGGCGAGCGCGGGACGGCGGACGACGGTGACCCCCTCGATCTCGTCCGTGGTGGCCCCGGACACGACGGCCTCGAACATCGCCTGCAGGTTCGGCGACGGCGTGTGGTGCACGATGAGCAAGGTCGGCATGCCTGCCGAGGCTGCCCGTTACCGACGCGACGCGCAATTCACTCGGCCGGCGCGGGGTGAGCCTGCCGGATGTCCGGGCCGGCGACGGCGGACATGCGGCGGAGCGCCGTCCACCGGATTCCAGGGGTCGGCCAGGGATTGGTCGCCTTGGACGTCACCGATCGGTCGACGCGGCCACCAAGGTCGTCGAACGGGACTACGGCCGCTTGGACATCCCCGGACGACGGTCCCCAGGGCGAGTGCGACACGGACGGGGGAATCCCGCCTCGGCAAGTCGCCGAGCTGCGGTTTTGCTGTTAAGGGACCCCCTGCACGGGCCTGTTTTCGGCACCTGTTAATCTTTTCTTCGTCGCCAGGGAGACCGGGCCGGCGGGGCGGAAAACCCCGAGCGGTAGCGGTCGCTCAAGGAGCAAACCCCAAGCGGATCGAAGGATTCGGGCCGGGGTAGGCTACGGCCTGGTGGAAGTTAAGTAGTAGTGGTGTGTTGTTTGAGAACTCAACAGTGTGTTTTGATGAATATGCCAGTAGTTTTTTGTGCCCTTTTTGGGTTTTTGGTTTTGATGTTTGTGAGTCGATCGGGCTTTTCTGGTTGTTGTTGGAGAGTTTGAT
>NZ_DATELF010000172.1:0-24571 GCF_035276945.1 Amycolatopsis sp.
GCGAAGTCCGCGCCGTGCGCCCGCGCGCCGGGCAGCGCCGCGAACAGGTCGCCGGGCAGCACGTGCTGCGCGCGCAACGTCGCCCCGGTGACCACGGGCTCGGGGTCGTGCACGTCGGCGATGAGCCGGGCGTCCGCACGAGCGACGAGGGTGGTCAGCGGGACCGGTTCGATCCGCCGCGGTCGAGGTGGTGCGACGGCGGCCTTCACCGGGCTCTCCGGGACCTGCCCCCCACCGGCCGCGGGCCCGTCCTTGTTGGCAGACACGGGCGGAAGGTTACCCACGCGCCATCCCGTGCCAAGCAGCCGGTACGGGGTGTCGGGCATACCCGATCGAACATGGTATGGAAAACCCGGTAACGAATCCCGCCATTTTCGCGCGCGCCGGAATTGGGGCGGGGAAAGCGTTGTCCTGGCAAACCCTTTCCGCACCCGTGACGGGAAAAGCCCGATCAGGGCACGACCAGTGGAACGTAGGGTGCGGCACCACCGGACAACGGAATCTGGTAGCGCTGGGCCAGGTAGGAGGCGATGTCGTGGAACAGCGGGGCCGCGGAATGCCCGGTGGGCAGCGTGGTGTCCGGCGCGTCCAGCCGGATCCCGACGACGAATCGCGGATTGTCCGCGGACAGGATCCCGGCGAAGGTGATGTTGTTGAGCGTGGCGCTGTAGGCGCCGGTCGCCGGGTCCACCTGCTGGCCGGTCCCGGTCTTTCCGGAGATCTGGTAGCCGTCCAGCGCGGCGGTCGGCGCCGTGCCACTGTTGCCGTTCTTACCCTTCTGGGTGACGGCGCGCAGCATGTCGCGCACGGTTTTCGCGGTCTGCGGGCTGACCACCTGGACGGCCTCCGGGGGCGGCTGAGGGATCACCGTGCCGTCCGGCCGGACCTCCTCCTTGATGATCCGGGGCTGGACGCGCAGGCCGTTGTTGGCGATCGCCTCGTACATCCCGGCCATCTGCACCACGGTCATCGACAGGCCCTGACCGATCGGCAGGTTGCCGAAGGTGCTCGCGCTCCACGTGTTCCGCGGGGGCACGTAGCCCCGGCTCTCGCCGGGCAGGCCCATCCCGGTGCTCTGGCCGATGCCGAACTTCTGCAGCATCGCCAGCCACCGCTCCGGGCCGAGCTTCTGCGCGATCTCCAGCGTGCCCACGTTGGACGACTTGGCGAAGATGCCGGTGACCGTGTAGTTCTGCACACCGTGCAGCCACGCGTCGTGCACCGTCCGGTCGGCGACCTGAAGTGAATAGGGCACCTGGAGCACCGAGTCGGGGGTGAGGATTCCCGCGTCGATGGCCGCGGTCGCGGTGACGATCTTGTTCACCGAACCCGGTTCGTACGGGGTCGTCACCGACCGGTCGTTCATCAGGTCGGCGGTGTAGGTGCCCGGGTCGTTCGGGTTGAACGTGCGGTCGTCGGCCAGCGCGTAGATCTCGCCCGTGTGCGCGTCCATGATCACCGCCTGGCCGCCTTTGGCGTGTGCTTTCGCGACGTAGTCCGCGAGCTGGGTCTGCAGCACGTACTGCACGTCCGAGTCCAGGGTCAGGACCAGGTTGTTGCCCGGGGTCGCCGGCCGGATGTCCCGTTCCGTGCCGGGAATGACCACGCTGTCGTCGCCCTGCGCGGTGTCGGCGATCTTCTGCCCCGGCGTACCGGAGAGGTCGGTGTCGTAGGTGAGTTCGAGCCCGTCGAGACCGTGCAGGGCGTGCTTGGAGACGTCCGGATCGTCGCTGCGCCAGTTGGCCAGCCCGACCACGTTGGAGGCCAGCGTGTCGCCGGGATACTCACGCGCCGCCTGCGTTTCGCTGCCGATCTCCGGGAACTGCTTGGTGATCTCGTCCGCGATCGACGGTTCCACGTCCTTGACCAGGTAGGTGAAGTCCTGGTTCTTGTGGAACGCGGCAAGCAGGTCGGCCTCGGTGACCTTGCCGGGCAGCTTCGCCGCGATGAACTTCGCCGCCGCGGCCACCCTGGTGTCGAAGTTCTGCCCCTTCGCCGGGTTCTGCCGCGCGAAGTCCGTCCAGCTCTTGCGCATCAGCCGGAGGTTCACCGACAGGGCCCGGGTTTCCACGCTGAACGCCAGCTTCACCCCGTTGCGGTCCACTATGGACCCCCGCTGGGCGGGGATGGTGATCGTCGTGGTGCGCTGGCTCTCCGCCTTCGCCGACAGTGCCTCGGACTGGAACCCCTGCACCTGCACCAGCCGCAGGGTGGCCACGACGAGGACACCGACCAGGATCACCCGCACCGCCACGTACCGGCCCTTGCCGGTGGCCACGACCGGCCGCCCGGCGACCCGGCGGACCTGCGCCGCGTAGTTCCGGCGGCGCCGGGTGCTTGCCGGAGGAGGCATCAATGGCCTCCCGGCTGGGTCTGCGGCTGCGGCTCCTCACCCTGCGGCACGTCACCCTCGACCACCGTGCCCGGCGTCTGCCCCGCGGGCGGCTGTGTGGATGGTGTGGATGGTGTGGACGGGGGCGAGGCCGGCGCCGGGGGCGCGGTCGCCTTCTCCGGGTCACCCACCACGGTGATCGAGCCGTCCGGGTTCTTGACCAGGTGCGCGGGGTCGCCGGCCGGGACCATGCCGAGCGCCTTGGCCCGCTCGGCCAGCGAGGACGCCGATCCGGCCTTGCTCACGTCCTGCTGCAGCTGCTCCGACCGCTCGGCGAGGTTCGCGTTCTCCTGGCGGATCTGCTCCAGCCGGTAGGAATCGGCGATCGCCTGTGTGGACAGCAGCAGCGTGACGGCGATCCCGGCGGCCAGCAGGAGCATCACGATCAGCACGAAGGAGGCCCGCGACTTCGGCCCGCGCAGGCGGAAGCCGCGGGTGCGCTCGGGCTGTCCGGCCGGGCGCCGCAACCCCTCCGCGCGCTGGGCGCGACGGGCGTAGGCGCGTTCCGCCGCCGAACCGCGGCGCCGCTCACGGTCGGGCGCCTGGCCCGGCGGCGTGGCGACGCTGGCTTCTTCCGGCTTCCGCCGTGTCCGGGCGGGCGCTGTCATCCCTGCTCCTTACTCCTCCGCGGCCTTGCGCGCGACCTCGTCCTCGAGCCGTTCCGCCGCGCGCAACCGCACCGACGCGGCCCGCGGGTTGTGCGCGATCTCCGTCTCACCGGCCTTTTCCGCCCCGCGCGTGAGCAGCTTCAGCCGGGGGCCGTGGCCGGGCAGTTCCACCGGAAGTCCCGGCGGAGTGCGGGAGGCCGCCCATTCGGCGAAGGCCTGCTTGACGATCCGGTCCTCCAGCGACTGGTAGGACTCCACGACGATGCGGCCGCCCGGCGCCAGCACGCCGAGCACGTTCGGGATCGCCCGGCGCAGCACGTCCAGCTCGGCGTTGACCTCGATCCGCAACGCCTGGAACGTCCGCTTCGCGGGGTGACCACCGGTGCGCCTGGTCGCCGCCGGGACCACGTCGTAGAGCAGCCGCACCAGCCGCTCGCTGCGGTCGAACGGCTCGCGCGCACGTTCGGTCACGATCGACTTCGCGATCTTCGCCGCGAACCGCTCTTCGCCGTAGTCACGCAGTATCCGGGTCAGCTCGGCGGCCGGGTAGGTGTTGAGCACCTCGGCCGCGGTCCGGCCCGCCGTCGGGTCCATCCGCATGTCCAGCGGCGCGTCCCGCGCGTAGGAGAACCCACGGTCGGTCAGGTCCAGTTGCATCGACGACACCCCGAGGTCGAACAGGACACCGTCCACAGCGGACAGTCCCAGCCCGGCGAGCACGTCAGGGAGCCGGTCGTAGACGGTGTGCGCGAACCGGACCCGGTCGCCGTGCCGGGCCAGCCGCGCCTCGGCACGCGCGAGCGCGTCCGGATCGCGGTCGAGCGCGATCACCGTCAGGTCCGGATACGCCGACAGCAGCGCGTCGGAATGGCCGCCGAGGCCGACGGTGGCGTCGACCAGCACCGCGGGCCTGCCGGTGAGGGCGGGGGAGAACAACTCGAGAATCCGCTCGAGGAGCACGGGCACGTGCTCGGTCATCGCAACCCCCTTTCCTGCCTTACCGCCTCGGGGGTTCCCCCTCCCCACGGCGCCACCCGGGATCCCGTCAGGTCCCCGCCCGCCCGCCACGAACCTGGTGCCGGGGAAGGTGCACCAGGGCCGCTGAGCGGACAGAGGCCTCACGACATCCCGGGTGGGTGGCGCCGGTCCCGCGTTGCCGGTGACACCCGCGCCGACGACGTGGGTACTCTCACCCGGCCGCGCGCCTAGAAGACGCCCGGCAGAACCTCCTCCTGCGCCTTGGCATAGCTGTCTTCGTGTTCCTCCAGATAGGACTGCCATGCCCGCGCGTCCCAGATCTCCAGCCTGGTGACCGCGCCGATCACGACACACTCCTTGTTGAGCCCGGCGTAGCGCCGCAACTCGGGCGCGACGGCGATGCGCCCCTGCCCGTCCGGACGTTGCTCGTCGGTTCCGGCGAACAGGTAGCGCTGGTAGGCCCGGACCGCCTCGTTGGTGAAGGACGCTTCGGCCACCTTGCGCGCCATCTGCTCGAATTCGGCACGCGGGAAGACGTAGAGACAGTGATCTTGCCCCTTGGTCACCATCAGCCCACCTGCCAGCGCGTCGCGGAACTTGGCGGGCAGCGTGAGCCGCCCCTTGTCGTCCAGTTTGGGGGTGTGGGTGCCGAGAAACACCGGCCCCACCTCCCACGAGGCTCCCTGCCGCCCCACTGTGCACCACCGTACCCCACTTTTCACCACAGTCAACGGCGAACACGCTCACTTCCGAGCGAATCTCGCCGCGTTTCCGCAGGTGAGGGGCGGTGGGTCGCGGTGGGGAGAAGGTGGGGGAGATCGTCCGGCGCGAAATCACACCGGCGCACCCGATGCCGGAAAAGACCGTTTCAAGCGGTTCGGACTCCGCCTCGGCGGGAGAAGTGGGGAACAGTGGAGGGGCCTGGGGGCGGCGCCCCAGAAGGGCGCGGCTCAGGAGACCTCAAGAGACATCAGGGGACATCAGGGGACAAGGCCGGCGAGACGGCTCGCGACGCGCCCGGGGTCGGCGGGCGTGACGGTCACCCAGTCCTGCCCGCCCCGGCCCGGGACGACCGTGCCGAGGTAGGCGCCCACGTCCGTGACGAACCAGCTGACCCCGCCCGCCCGGCGCACCCGGCCGCCCTCGCGCACCCGCACCGAGAACTGGCCGGCACCGAGCACCGGCCGGGACTGGATCGTCAGCACCTCGGCCAGTTGCTTCCGGTAGGACGCCGGTAGCGGGTCCTCGACCGGCGAGCCCAGCACCGACGCCGGCAGGCTCACCCCGAAGCCCGGCCCCGGTTCCAGCGGGGGCAGCAGTCCGACGGCGGCCGCCCAGATCTCGGTGTCCCGGATCGCGGACAGGCCGATCGTCCGGCTCGGCTGGACGGCGAGCACCGCCCGTTTCCGTCCCGCCGCTGCGACCGCCCGCACCGGCAGGTCGTCGTCCAGGCCGGTTAGCGCCTCACACTCGACGTAGAGGTCCGCCCCGGCCAGCGTTTCCAGCCGCGCCACCAGCTCCGGGTCGAGGCGGCCGCCGGCGAACAGCTCGCGTTCGGCGAGGTTGTCGTAGACCGCCTCGCGGATCTCCGCCCGCTCCCGCTCGGTCGACCCGACACTGCGCACCCGCAGCGGCGCGGGCGGGCGGGCGGGCCCGAGGTCCGACCAGAGGATGTCGAACGCGGAGGCGGAGATCCGGATCAACGCTCACCCCAGTTCCGGCGGGACGGCGAACGGCTGGGACGGGACCGAGGAGCGCAGTGCGGCGTCCCGGGCGTTCATCACGTCGATGGCCTTCTCCCGTGCGGCCTCGGCCTCGTCGCGGCGGGCCGACAACGCGTCGGACAGCCCGATCAGGTCGAGCAGGTTACCGCCGGCCGCGGCGTCGCGGATCATGCGAGCCGGGTCGAAGTCCACCGGCGGCGGCATTTCGGTGCGCGCCCGTGCCGCGATCCCCGCCTGATCGGTCACGGCATCCGAAACCGCGTAGGACACCTCGGTGGCCTTGGCGGACCAGCCGGCCGCGTCGGCGAGGGTGTTCCGCATCGCCTCGGCGGCCCCGCCCTCCCACACCTCCCGGCTGCGCCCGGCGAGCGCGCTCAGCGCCTCCACCGAATCGCGCAGCCGCGCGCCGAGCGAGGCCCACTGCCGGCCGATCTCCCCCGCCGCCGCCGGATCGTTGCCGGCCTCGACCTCGGCCGCCATCGCGTCGTGGGTGTAGGACTCGTAGCGCCGGACCGGCTCGGGCACCGCCTGCTCCACACGCACCTCCCGAAGTTCAGGGCAGCTTGGGCTCGATGAGCTGGGCCACCGTGGTCGCCCGGCGGCAGGCCAGGGCGGTGTCGGTGAAGCCGTTGTTGGTCACGTCCACCTGTACGCTGGCGTGCTCCCCCGCGCCGAGCAGCACCGCGCAGGTGCCGTTGCCGGTGGAGGCGTCCTTGACCGCCTGGTGCCTGCCGACGGTCAGTTTCCGACCGTCGCTCACCTGGAGCGCGGACAACGCTTTCTGCTCGTCGAGCGTGACGGTCACGCCGAACACGCCGGGCTCGCTCCAGTCGCAGGCCCGGTCCGCGCCGATGGTCTTGTCCCTGCCCGGGGAGCCGAGCCCCGCCGTCGACCTGTCCACTGTGGACAACAGGGCGCAGGGCTCGAGCGCGGCGAGACCGGTCCTGGCCGGTGTGGGCGTCACGGACGGCGAGGCCGGAGCCGGTGGGACCGCGGGTGGGGCCGCCTGCGTCCCGCACCCGGCCAGCAGCGAACCGGCCGCCAGCGCCACCACCGCCCTAGCCACCATGACAGTCGACGCCCCCGGCCGCGTCGGAGTCCGTGGCCTGGTAGCGCCGCAACGCCTGCTGGATGTTGTCCTTGAGCTTCTGCAGCTCCTGGCCGAACCGGATCAGCGACTCGGCGGCCGACCCCGGCCCACTGACCCCGTAGGTGGCCATGAAGTCGCCGATTTCCCCGGCGTACCCCCCGCCCAGCGGCACCGTCCGCCCGAGCGCCCTGGCTTCGCGCACCATTTCGCCGACCGTGTCCTGCAACCGGCTGAGCTCGGTGAACGTCTGCGCGGCGAGCTCCGGTGAGACCGCGAACGCGCCCGGGTCCATGCTCAACTGGGTGCGCGTGTCGGTCATGCGGTGCCTCTCGGTAGCCGAGGAGTTCCTGAGCGCAGCATACGACAAAACACGGGTTCACTCACCGAGGTTGGCGCGAGTTTGACACACTTGATGGCAGGCTGGGCGGCGCTGGAGGGCTACCGGAGCTGCCAGAGAAGGCCCGGAGAGGCTTTCGCGCCGCCGATGGGGACACGGGCGCGCGGACGCGCTCCCGCCAACGCAGAACGGCTTCGGCACCAGGAGGTCGAGTGACGTCGAGGACACAGCCTGCGACCGCCGGCGAATACGCCGGGGAGCAGGCACCCGGGGAACCGCCGTACCACCACACCGGCGGCAGCCCGGCGGGGGGTGTGACCAGCGGCCACCAGGGTCACTCGCTCGGCGAGCTACAGGAAACCACGCGGCGCATCGCCGCCAACGTGGAGCGGGTGCTGGTCGGCAAGCCCGACGTGGTGCGCGTGGCGCTGGTGACCCTGCTCGCCGAAGGGCATCTGCTGGTCGAGGACGTGCCCGGGGTGGGCAAGACGTCGCTGGCCAAGGCACTGGCGCGCTCCATCGACTGCACGGTCAGCCGCATCCAGTTCACCCCCGACCTGCTGCCCAGCGACGTGACCGGGGTGTCCATCTACAACCGGCAGACCGGCGGCTTCGAGTTCCGGCCCGGCCCGGTGTTCGCCAACATCGTGGTGGGCGACGAGATCAACCGCGCGTCGCCGAAGACGCAGTCCGCGCTGCTGGAGTGCATGGAGGAGCAGCAGGTCACGGTCGACACCTCGACCTACCGGCTGGACGACCCGTTCATGGTGATCGCCACCCAGAACCCGATCGAGATGGAGGGCACCTACGCCCTGCCCGAGGCCCAGCGCGACCGCTTCACCACGCGGGTGTCCATCGGCTACCCCGACCAGCAGGCCGAGCTGGCGATGGTCGACGAGCACTCGGGCCACAACCCGCTGGCCGACCTCGAGCCGGTCTCGGACGCGGCGACGGTGGGCAGGCTGATCCGCACGGTACGGGGCGTGCACATGGCGCCGGAGGTGCGCCGCTACGCCGTCGAACTGGCCGCCACCACCCGGCAGGTGCCGGAAATCCGGCTCGGCGCCTCGCCGCGCGCCACGCTTCAACTGGTGCGGGCCGCGCGGGCGCAGGCCGCCCTGTCCGGCCGCGACTACGTCGTGCCGGACGACCTGCACGCCGTGGCAATCCCGGTGCTGGCACACCGCCTGGTCCTCACCACCGAAGCCCATGCCGCCCGGCGCTCGGCCACCGACGTGGTCCGCGCGGTACTCAACCGGGTCGCCGTCCCGCAGGGCGCCCCGGCGGGCGGCGCCAACGGCCAAGTCCGCCGGTAGCCGGCCGTGCTGCGCTCGCTGTCCGGGCTGACCACGCGAGGGCGCTGCCTGCTCGCCGCGGGAGTCGCGGCCGCGGTGTGCGCGATCGTGCTCAACGAGCGCGACCTGCTGCGCGTCGCCGTGTTCATCGTCTGCCTGCCGCTGCTGGTCGCGGTGTTCATCGCGGCCTCCCGGGTACGGATCGGCGCCTCCCGCACCCTGCTCCCGGACCGGATCTCCGCCGGATCGCCGGGCGAAGTCGAACTCGCCCTGTGGCGCAACGGAAAGCTGCCCGCCGGTGAAGTGCTGCTCGAAGACGGGGTGCCCTACGCGCTGGGCTCGCGGCCACGGTTCGTCGTCGAACGCCTGCCGCAGGGCCGGGCGATCGCGCTGCGCTATCCCATCCAGCCGATGCTGCGCGGTATCCAGCAGGTCGGCCCCCTGCGCGCCACGCTCACCGACCCGTTCGGGCTGTGCGAGTTCGAGCGCGAGCTGATCGGGCATTCGCGGCTGGTCGTGGTGCCGAAAGTGGTCGGCCTGTGGGACCTGCCCAGCGCGGCGGGGCTCGGCTCCGGCGACGACGGCAACGTGCGGTTGCACGCCGGCCGCGGCGAGCCCGACGTCATCGTCCGGCACTACCGCCAGGGCGACGACCTGCGCAAGGTGCACTGGCCGTCGACCGCCCGGCGCGACGAGATCATGGTCCGCGTGGACGAGCGGCCCTGGCGCGGCGGCACCACCGTGCTGCTCGACCACCGCGCCGCCGCCCACCACGGCAGCGGGCCGGCGGCGAGCCTGGAATGGGCCATCTCCTTCGTCGCCAGCGTGTGCCTGCACATCCGCCGCTCGGGGCACCGGGTCCGGCTGGTCACCGAGCACGGCAAGCTTCTCGCCGACGCGCCCGGCGACGGTGGCGAGGCCTACGACAACGCGATCCTGGACGCGCTCGCCACCCTGCAGCCCGCGCACCAGCGCGACCTCACCACCGGGCACGACCCGGCCGCGGGCCAGGAGCTGATCGCGATCCTCGGCACCGTGACCAACGAGGCGGTCAACCAGCTGGCCCGGTACCGGCCACGCGGCACCCGCAGCCTGGCCGTTGTCCTGGACACCCCGGCCTTCGCCGGCGGCGTGAGCGCCCCCGACCACCGGGCCACCGCGACCGAGGAATCGGCCGCCCTGCTGCGCGCGGCGGGATGGGGCGTGGTGGTCGCGGGCGAGGGCGCGCCGATGCCCCAGGTGTGGGCCGAGCTGTGCCGCACCGGCGCCGGCCGCGGCATGTTGATCGGAGGGACCGCGTGAAACCACTCGTGTCAGGTCGCGGAAGTCAAGGCGAGCACGGAGCGCGCCTCGGCGAAGCCCCGCTGTCGGGGCGGCAGGGCGTTCTTCAGCACGACGTGACCCGAGTTCGGCGGCAACGCCCCGGCGGACCGATCGCGGTCGCGCGCGAGGTCATCGCGGTCGCGCGCGAGGTCGCGGAGAAGACGGCATGACCGCGACCATCCCGCGCCAGCCCACCGGCGCCGTCCCGCCGGGGCCGCCGCAACCGCACACCCCCACGCGGCGGGTGGTCGAGCGGCCGCCCGCGTGGCGCGGCACGATCCTCGCCCCGGTCGCCGCCGGGGTCGCCACGCTGTGCGCGTCCACTTCGCTGACCGACGTGGTCAGTGGCGTGTCCTGGCTCGGCTACGTGGCGGTCGCGACCGTCCTGGCCGCGTGCACCGGGCTGGCGTTGCGCTCGGTCCGCACACCGGCCGTACTGGTCGGGTTGGCCCAGCCGGTCATGCTGCTGTTGCTGATCACCGGGGTGTTCACCAGCCACGGCATCCTCGCGATCTTTCCGGGCCCGGCCGCGTTTTCCGAGCTCAGCGACGTGCTGAGCGCCGCGTTCGAGCAGATCCGCACGGGCCTGCCGCCGGTGGACGCCACCGCGCCGATCCTGTGCCTGGTCACCATCGCGATGGGCCTGGTGGCCGTGCTCGTCGACACCCTCACCGTGGCCGCTTCCTCGCCCGCCGCCACCGGCCTGGTGCTGCTGTGCGTGTACGCGGTGCCGGCTTCGCTGTCGGACTCGATGCTGCCGTGGTGGACGTTCGTGCTCGGCGCGGCCGCGTTCGCGACACTGCTCGCGGTGGACGGCAACCACCGGCACCGGCGGTGGCGCAACCGTGACGCGCCCGGCCTGTCCCGCTCGCCCGCGTCGGTTTCGGCCCCGGTCGCCGTGGTCTCCCTCGCGCTCGTGCTGGGGCTGGTCGCGGGCTCGGCGATCACCGCGGTCGGCACGGTCGGGCGGCTTCCCGGCAGCGGCCGCAGCCAGGGCGGCGGCGCCGGCGGGCTCGGCATCAACCCGTTCACCTCGCTGCGCGGCATGCTGGACCAGGGCAACACCGTGGACCTGTTCCGGGTGCGGGGCCTCGGCAACGACCGGCGCCTGCTGCGCGCGTTCACCCTGAACACCTACCTGCCCAACCGCGGCTGGAGCCTGCCGAACGGCCCGATGCCGGCCGGCTACCCGGCCGACCGCGCGCTGCCCGCCGCCCCGGGGGACGACGGGGCAGGCGAGTCGCGCCAGATCCGGATCGAGCCGCTGAACTGGACCGATGTCTGGATGCCGGTCTACGGCGCGCCGCGCGGGTTGCAGGGGGTCACCCCGGGCTGGTTCTACGACCCGGAAAGCGGCGCCGTGTTCAGCGAGCGCAAGCAGCACCCGGCCTCCTACGTCGAAAGCGCCTCGCTGGCCGAACCGAGCAAGCAGGAGCTCCAGACGGCGGGAACCCCGGGGTCCGCGGGGCTGCCGAACGTCTACACCCAGATCAGCGGCGTGGATCAACGGGTCGTCTCGCTGACCCGGCAGCTCACCGCGAGCGCCTACACCACGTTCGACAAGGCCACCGCCCTCTGGCGCTACTTCACGTCGGAGAACCAGTTCACCTACGACACCAGCACCGCCGCGGCGTCCGACGCCGACGCGCTGGCGGACTTCCTGCTCAAGGGCAAGCGCGGATTCTGTGAGCAGTTCGCCTCGGCGATGGCGGTCATGCTGCGGGTGCTGAACATCCCGTCCCGGGTCGCGGTCGGCTTCACCACGGGCTTCGCCGACGGCGACTCCCGGATGATCACCACCCAGGACGCGCACGCCTGGGTCGAGGTCTACTTCGGCGACGAACTCGGCTGGGTGGGCTTCGACCCGACGCCACGCTCCGACGGCCGGGGCTACGTGCCGCCTTACCTGCAGTCCGGCAGCAACTCCAGCTCGTCCACCGAGACCCGGGACGACCTGCCGGGCGTGTCGACCACACACGTCGCGCCGGCCGGGCCCTCGGCGGTTCAGGGCGGCGAAGGCAGCCCCAACGGCGCGGCCACGCCTGCTCCCGCGGGATCGGCGCCGAGTTGGACCGGCTGGGGAGCGCTCGCCGTCGTGCTGGCCGCGATCGCGCTGACCATCGCGGCCTTCCTCACCGGCCGCCGCGTGGACGGCCGGGCGAGATGGCTGCCGATCGCCGCGGTGGGGGCCTGGCTGCTGGCGGTCACGCTCACCGCGTGGCTCGTGCACTGGATCTTCGCGCTCATCCTGCTGATCATCGCCGGCGGCATTCTGGCCCCCGCGCTGATCAGAGAGGTCCAGCGGCGGCGACGGCTGCGCGCCATCTCGGGCCGGGAACCGGGCGCGGCCAACGCGGCGTGGGAGGAGCTCCTCGACGAGTGCGCCGACCGGGGCGTGGCGATCCCGCCGACCGAGACCATCCGCACCGCGGCGCAGAAATTCGCCAGCCAGCACCACCTGGACGACGACGGCCGCGACAACCTGCGCACGGTGGTGGGGGTCGTCGAGCGGTCCTGGTACGCGCCGGAGGGGAACGTCGAGGATCCGGGCTTCGCCCGGGCATTCGAGGAACTGCGCGAAAGCCTGCACCGGAACGCGCCGATGTCCTGGCGTGGGCGCCTGTTCCCCCGCTCGGTCTTTCGCCGCCGCTGACACCAGTGGCCCACCGTCGGCACGGTGGGCCGCTCGGGTGTGCCTGCCGAGGTGGCCGCCCCTCGACCGACAAAAGTGCCCACCCTCGTTGCCGAGGGAGGGCAAGTTCGCGGGGAGGGCTGCCTTATTCTTCGAAACGCTGGCGGAAGCGCTCTTCCATGCGCTGGGTGAAGGAGCTCTTCGCCTTCGCCGGCCCTTTCCTGGCCTCGCCGCCTGGGTGGCGACCGGACATGATCGCGAGAACCACCCCGAAGAACATCGCCAGGAAGCCGACGACGCTCATCAGCGGGAAGTCGGCTACCCACAGCGCCCGTACCATCACGCCCACCACGAGCAGCGCGACGCCGACGATGAACAGCGCGATCCCCTGGATTCGGCGGCGACGGGCGGGCCGGCGTAACCGGGCACCGCGCACCGTAGACGCGAACTTGGGGTCCTCGGCATAGAGCTCGCGCTCGATCTGGTCGAGCAGCCGCTGCTCATGCTCGGAGAGTGGCATCTTTCCTCCTCCGGCACAGCTTGTCACGGGCACCGGGCCGCGCAACGTCCTGGACCCAAACTCGACACCCTCCCGTGTGGTGCCACCATCCAGGATACGAGTCCCGCGCCGCCACGACTACCCGATCTCAACACGAAGCATTGCCCCGTTCGGTTCATGTAGGTCTATCAGACTTCCTGGCCAGCAACGAAGCCGGGCGGACCGCCGCCGACCCGAACCTCGACCGGGCCACGTCGGCCGCGATCTCCGCGTCACGCCAGCGTGGTTCGTCCCGCTCGAAGCTGAGCTGTTCCGGCTCGTCGTCCCCGGCGAGGCCGTCGACCCGCACCCCGAGTAGCCGGATTTCGGCTCCCGAAACCGCCCCGCCGAGCAGCGACACCGCCGTGGTGTGGACGACCCGGGTCACGTCGGTCGGGGCGGCCAGTGTGCGGGCGCGGGTGATGGTCTTGAAGTCGGCGAACCGCACCTTGATCGACACCGTCCGGCCCCGCAGGCCACGGGCCCGCAGGCGCGCCGCCACCTGTTCCGACAGCCGGAGCAACTGGAGTTCCAGGACGCGCCGGTCGCGCTGGTCGGTGTCGAAGGTGTGCTCCGCGCCGATCGACTTGTCCGGGGTGTCCACCACGACACCGCGCTCGTCGTACCCGTTGGCCAGCGCGTGCAGATGCTCGGCGGCCGCGTTGCCGACCGCGCGGCGCAGGCGGTTCGGCGGTGCGCCGGCGATGTCGGCGATCGTGGCCAGGCCCATCCGCCGCAGGCTTTCCTCGGTGCGCTTGCCGACACCCCACAGCGCCGCGATCGGCAGCGGGTGCAGGAACTCCAGGGTCCGCGCCGCCGGCACCACGAACACGCCGTCGGGCTTGGCCATGCCGGAGGCGAGCTTGGCGACGAACTTGACCGCGGCGACCCCGACCGAACACGTGATGCCATGCTCGGCCGCGACCCGCCGGCGGATGAGCTCGGCGAGCTCGACCGGGGTCGCGTTCAGCCGTCTGAGCGCACCGCCGACGTCCAGGAAGGCCTCGTCCAGGCTCAGCGGTTCGACCAGCGGGGTCAGCTCCCGGAAGATCGCCATGACACCGCGGGAGACCTCGCCGTAGAGGCCATGGCTGGGCGGGATGAACATCGCGTGCGGGCAAAGCCTTCGGGCCACCGCCGCGGGCATGGCGGCACGCACGCCGAACTCGCGCGCCGGGTAGCTGGCCGAGGACACCACCGAGCGCGGGCCCGCGCCCGCGATGATCACCGGCTTGCCCGCCAGCTCCGGCCTGGAACGCATCTCGACGGCGGCGAAGAAGGCGTCCATGTCGACGTGCAGCAGGCCGCAGCCGGTGTCGTCCGGCGTGGCCTCCCCGGTGACCCGGAACCGGTCATAGCCGGCCGGCGGCCCTGGTTTCTTTCCCATCGAAGACGAGCCTACGTTCCCCCGCCGACAATTCCGGCGTAATCACCGAGGCCGGCGACCGAGGACATGCAGGCGGGTGGCGATGTCGCGCAGCGGGGGCACGACCCCGGCCGCGCCTTCGAACTCGGCGAGCTCCTCGCCGGTGAACAGCTCCGACTCGGCCTCACCGACGGAATCGGAGACCACGCCGTCACCCTGGACCAGCTCGACGACGAGGCCCGCGGACGCCAGCAACGCCGTCAGGCCCTCCGTGTCGAAGCGGCGCAAGAGGTTTTCGCTGTCATCGGCGAGCACGCCGTCCGCGGCGGCGAGCAGCCTCCGGGCCTCGCCGAGACGGCCCGCCAACGCCCGGTGCAGCACGGCGGCGTGCCGGTTCGCGGCCAGGACCGACACCGCGCGGCCGGGGGTGGCGGTGCCCGCGAGCGCGGCGACCACCGCGACCGGGTCGTCGACGACCTCCAGCAGGCCGTGCGCCAGCACGAGATCGGCCGAGCCCGCCGGGATCCGGCCGCCGAGCGCGTCGGTGTCGTCGGCCACCACGGCGATCCGGGCGGCCACACCGGTCTCCTCGGCGCGCCGCCGCAGGGTGGCCAGCGCGTTCGGGTTCGGCTCCACGACCGTCACCCGGCAGCCCGCGGCCGCCAGCGGCACCGCCCACACACCGCTCCCGCCACCGACGTCGACGACGTGCGGCTCGGCGGTGCCCACGCGGGCGAGCTCGTCCCGCAGGGCGCGCCAGACCGCGCTGGAACCGCGCGCCGTGGGAGTGTCCGTTCGCATGGGCTGACAGCCTAGTCAGGCCACCGTAGCAACAGTGACACAAGGGCTGGCGGGAGGTACCTCCAGGCACAGAGGCTGTCACCCCGTCCTCGCCCGGCTACCCTCGGAGGCGTGCACACGGTCGCCGTACTCAGCCTCAAGGGTGGTGTCGGCAAAACCACGGTCGCGCTCGGGATCGCCTCGGCCGCCCTGCGCAGGGGCATCCGGACCCTGGTCGCCGACCTCGACCCGCAGGGCAACGCCACCGCCTCGCTGGACCCGCCCTATACCGAGGCCACGCTGGCCGACGTGCTGGAAACCCCGCACCGGGCGGTACTGCACCGCGCCATCGCCGCGAGCGTGTGGAGCGACGACGTCGAGGTGCTGGTCGGCGCCGAGGAACTGGAGCTGCTGAACGAACCGGGGCCGGACGACCGCAGGATCGGCAATCTGGCCCGGGCGCTGGACGAACTGCACGACGCGCCGGCGAACTGCAAGCCCTACGAGCTGGCGATCCTGGACTGCCCGCCGTCGCTCGGCAGGCTGACGAAGTCGGCCCTGGTCGCCGCCGACAGCGCCATCCTGGTCACCGAGCCGACCATGTACGCCGTCGCCGGGGCGCAGCGGGCACTGGAGGCCATCGAGCGGATCCGGGCCGAGCACAACCCGGGCCTGCGGGCCGTCGGCGTGCTGGTCAACCGGCTCCGCCCCCGCTCGCACGAGCACCAGTTCCGCATCGCGGAGCTGCGTGAGTCGTTCGGGCCGCTGGTCATGCCCACCGCGATTCCCGACCGCCTGGCGATCCAGCAGGCCCAGGGCGCGTGCAGCCCGATTCACGAATGGCACTCCCCCGGCGCCCAGGAGATCTCGCTGACCTTCAACATGGTGCTGGCCAAGGTCCTGCGCTCGAACCGCGCCGGACGCCACAGGATGGCCACCGAGACCGACTCGGAGGCCGAAACGACTGGGCCGATCGAGGTCATGCGCACCGATGCCCGAAGGTGACACCGTCTTCCTGGCGGGCAGGACGCTCGAGCGCGCGCTGGCCGGGAAAGTCCTGTCCCGCACCGATTTCCGGCACCCGGGACTGGCCACTGTGGACCTCACCGGCCAGTCGGTGCTGGGCGTGCGGACGGTCGGGAAGCATCTGTTCACACGGTTCTCGGGCGAGCTGAGCCTGCACAGCCACTTCAGGATGGACGGCTCGTGGGAGGTCTACCGGCCCGGCGCCCGCTGGCGGCACCCCGCGCACCACGTCCGGGTCATCCTGGGCGCGGCGGACATCCAGGCCGTCGGCTTCTCCCTGCACGATGTGAAACTCCTGCCCTCCGCCGAGGAGTCCCGGCTGGTGAGCCACCTCGGACCGGACCTTCTGGATCCACAATGGACAGAGGAGCACGCGGTGCGGGCCGCCCGGGCGCTGGCCGCCGACCCCGCCAGGGAACTCGGCCTCGCCCTGCTCGACCAGCGGGTCATGGCGGGCGTCGGAAACCTGTACAAGACGGAGATCTGCTTCCTGCTCGGGGTCGCCCCATGGACCCCGGTGTCCGAAGTGGACGTTTCAGCCGCGGTCGCGCTGGCGCGCAGGCTCCTGCTGGCCAACGCCTGGCGGCACGAGCAGAGCACCACCGGCGAACTGGCCCGCGGCCGCCGGAACTGGGTGTACGAGCGGACCAGGCAGGGCTGCTTCCGCTGCGGTGGCCCGGTCCGCGTCGCCACCCAGGGACACGACGTCCAGCGCCGCCCCACCTGGTTCTGCCCCCGCTGCCAGCCCGGCCCCGCCCCGCCCTGACCCGGCGACTCCGCCGGCCGGAGGCGGCCGCGGGCACCGCGAACAATCTTGTTGCCGGAAGCCGGATTCTTGCCTAGCGTTGCGGTTACACGGGAAAGGAGGTGGTCCAAAGTTGTGTAACTACAGGACTCGTGAGGTGACTGTCCGCTAACGGACCCCTGGGTGACGTTGGTGAATACCAGGCAGTCACCGGACCCCCGGCGGCCCCGGGACCCAGTCCGGCCCGGGCCTGAGCGGCTGACGACGTTCAGGAGGCTCGCCGGGGGTTCTTCATAATCTTGGTAGAAATACCGGCATGAATGCACGTGCACGGGCTACTCTTTGCGGTGTGCTGTTGCCCACATATCCGCTCAAGACGGCCAGGCTGGTGCTGCGCCCGTTCAAGAAGGACGATCTGGCCGCTCTGCATTCCTTCCAGTCGAGTCCCGACGTGACGAGATACCTCTACTGGGAGCCGCGCACCCGGGCGGAGACCGCGAAGATACTGGCGGAGAAGATCGAGAACGCCAGGCTGACCGAGCCGGGCAGAACACTTTCCCTCGCCGTCGAACTCGTCGAAACGGGAGACCTGATCGGCGACCTGACGCTGCGCTGCACGAGCGCGGAGCACCGCAGCGGCGAGATCGGGGTCGTCTTCCATCCGAAGCACCACGGCAGGGGCTACGCCGCGGAGGCCGCCACCGAGCTGCTGCGGCTGGGGTTCGAGGACCTCGAGCTGCACCGCATCTTCGGCCGCTGCGACGCGCGGAACGTCGCGTCCGCGTCGCTGTTGGAGGGGCTCGGCATGCGACGCGAGGCCCATCTCCTGGAGAACGAGCTGGTCAAGGGCGAATGGACGGACGAACTCGTGTACGCCATGCTGGCGGCCGAGTGGCGAAGACGATAGCGCCACGTCCGCCACGAATCGGCACTGCCCGTTGAGCGAAGATGGAGCACGTGCTGTTTGAGAAGCTGATCCGCCCCGCGCTCTACCGCCTGAGCTCTGACGACGCCGAAGCCGTCCACGAGCGCACCATCCGCGTGCTCAGCGCGGCCGCTCCCGCGCTGGGCGTGCTGCGGCGCCGCTACGGTGTGGACGACCCGGTGACGGTGTTCGGGCTGCGGTTCCCCAACCGGGTCGGCCTGGCCGCCGGGATGGACAAGGACGGCCGCGCGCTGGGCGCCTGGCCGTCGCTGGGCTTCGGGTTCGTCGAGGTCGGCACGGTCACCCGGCTGGCGCAGCCGGGCAACCCGAAACCCCGGCTGTTCGCGCTGCCCACCAGCGACGCCGTGATCAACCGGATGGGCTTCAACAACGCCGGGGCCGACGCGCTCGCCCGGAAGCTGGCCACCGAGAAAGCCCACAGCAAGCCCGTCGTTGTGGGCGTGAGCATCGGCAAGTCCAAGGTCGTGCCGCTCGAGGACGCGGTCGCCGACTACCAGGCTTCGCTGCGCAGCCTCTACCCCTACGCGGACTACTTCGCGATCAACGTCAGTTCGCCCAACACCCCGGGACTGCGGTCCCTGCAGGACAAATCGCAGCTGGCGGAACTGCTGGACGAGCTGAACGGCACCGCCGCCTCGCTGGCCGGCGGCGGCACCCCGACCCCCTTGCTGGTCAAGGTGGCGCCGGACCTTTCCGACACCGCGCTGGCCGAGGTCCTGGAGGTCTGCGACACGCACGGTGTGGCGGGCCTCATCGCCACCAACACCACGTTGTCGAGGGAGGGTCTGGCTCCCGGCGACGCGCCCACCGGCGAGGAGGCCGGCGGCCTGTCCGGCCGTCCGCTGGCCGCACGCGCTCGCGAAGTCGTCCGGTTCGTTCACGAGCGGACCGAGGGCAAGCTGCCGATCATCGGGGTGGGCGGCATCTTCAGCGGCACGGACGCACGGCGCATGCTCGACGCCGGGGCGAGCCTCGTGCAGGTTTACACCGGTTTCGCCCTCAAGGGGCCCGGGCTGATCCGGGAGATCAACCGCGCGCTCGCCGGAAGGCGGATCATGGGGTCATCGGGCGCGTCGCGGTGAGGTGGCGGAGGTAGGCGCGCCAGCAGCCGAACTCCGTGATGTCCTTCCCCGCGGCGGCGAGCGTGGTGTCGCACCGGAAGCCGATCGCGGTGCTGCCGTCCTCGAGCTCGATCTCGCCCAGGCCCATCGGTTCGCCGAGCGCGGCCAGGAACCGGCCGAGCCCGGCCGGTGAGATCGTCCAGCGCTCACCGGACAGCGCCGCGCCCGGACAGGTCCGCACGATGCCCGCCTCGGGCGGGGTGACGGGCAACGCGACCATCCGGTACCGCTCGGCGGTCAGCACGGCTCCCCGGAAGCGCGCACCGTGTTCGGCAAGCTGGTGGTTGAGGGGCTGACCGCGCAGGTGGGCACCGAACACGACGATGTCCACGCCGGGCTCCGGATACGGGTCCGTCAGCTGTTCGCCGGCCAGCAGCGCGGCGATGTCGAGCGCGATCTGGTCGTCAAAGGCCCGGGTGATCACGCTGACCCCGAACGCGCCGCCGGCGACCCGCCCGGCCGGCACGGCGACCGCCGTCATGTCGAGCAGGTTGACGAAGCTCGTGTAGGTGCCCAGGCGCCGGTTCGCCCCCACCGGGTCGGCCTCGACGGCGGCCAGCGTCGGGTGTTCCGGAGCGGTCGGCAGGAGCAGCGCGTCCTTGCCCGCCAAGGCCTCCGTCGCCCGGACCCGCCACTCCGCGAGGCGGGCCTGGTCCCCGGCCAGCCGGTGCGCGGAGAACTCGCGGCCGGCCAGGATGAACTCGGCGACCGACGGATCCATTTCGGCCGCGAACCGCTCGACGAACTCCCCGACGGCGGCGTATCGCTCGGCCGCCAGTGCGCCGTCGTGGAACAGCTTGCCCGCCTCGAGAAAAGGCGTGATGTCGATCGTCTCGATCCCCACCCCGGCGGCGAGAAGATCCTCGATCCGCCGCGTGAACACGCGACGGGCCTCTTCCGGCAGCGGTGCCAGACCAGCGTGGTCCGGCACGGCGATCGTGGGCCGCTCTCCCGCCGCGAGCCGGACCGACTCCGGCCAGGTGCGGCTGCGCGGGTCGGACTCGTCGGCTCCGGTCATCGCCGCGAGCGCACGCTGACCGTCGGCGACGGTGCGCGCCAGCACCGTCACGCAGTCGTAGGACCGGTTCGCGGGCACCACCCCGGTCGTCGGCACCAGGCCGAGCGTCGGCTTGATGCCGACGATCCCGTTGAACGCGGCGGGAATCCGGCCGGATCCCGCGGTGTCGGTGCCGATGGCGACATCGACCAGCTCCAGCGCCACCGCCACGGCCGAACCCGAGCTGGACCCGCCGGCGATCCGGTCCCGGTCGTTCGCGCCGGCCACCACGCCGTACGGGCTGCGGGTGCCGACCAGACCGGTGGCGAACTGGTCGAGGTTGGTCTTGCCGACCACGACCGCGCCCGCCCGGACGAGGCGGGCGACGGCGGGCGCGCTCACCTCGGGGGTGTAGGCGTAGCCGGGACAGCCCGCCGTGGTCGGCAGCCCGGCGACGTCCACGTTGTCCTTCACCGCGACGAGCATCCCGGCCAGCGGGAGCCGCTCACCGGCGCGGACGCGCTCGTCCACGGCCTTCGCGTCGACCAGCACGTCCTCACAGGGACGCAGCGTGATCCACAGCTCCGGCCGGTCGGCCTCGGCGATCCGCTCGTAGGCGGCGAGGACCTGCCGGTGCGCGCTCACCGGTGCCGGAGGCAGGGGTACGGGCTCGGGGGGTAATGGCAGGCTGTCCATTCAACCGACGCTAACTACCACAGATTCCAAGTAAAAGCGGTGTCACGTTACACACAGGTATCGACGGACTCCCGATTGTGGTTTTCCACGGCGGCGAATGTGCCTTTCACCCACCAAACACAACCAAACCCACATCGGGCCTGCTAGGACAGCTCCTTCAGGGCGATCGCGAGACCCGCCAGGCGATCCGTGGCGTCGGTGAGCGCGTCCTTGGATTCCCGCATCCCCGAACTGCTGGCCGCGACCGCGTGACCCGCCGCGGCGACGAGCGCGCGGTAGCCCTCGAGACCGTCGTCAAGCTGTTCGCACAGCGTGCGGACAGCCGCGTCCAGCGCGCCGCGCTCGCCACGGGGTGCCGAGTCGCGCGCACGCTCGACGGCCTGGACCCGGGCGGCGAGCCCTCGCAACGCGGTGGCCGCGTCGGCGGCGGTGGCCCGGGCGTCCTCCACGGAGATCTCCGGAACGGGCGTGGTGCCCACCGCGGACGGGGTGGACAGCTGCCGCAGCAGCTCGGCGAGCGACTCCTCGCACTCGGCCAATCGCCGCATGGGCTCGCGAGCCGTCGAGCCGGCCGGCGGCAGCGGTGTGGGCGCCGTGCTGACCGGGAGCTTCGTGCGGTTCAGTTGCCGCAGGCGCAGCCCGGACCGCACGCCGAGGGTGCCGAACACCACCATGCCCACGACCCCGGCCAGCGCCGTGTCCGCCCGGTGCGCGACCAGCAGTCCGGCCCCGGCCGCCACGGCCAGCACCCCGCACAGCAGGGTCAGCAGGACCCACAGCGTCAGCGCGCGGGAGGTCCGGCGCTTGCGGCGCTCCAGCCTGGCCGCCGGGTCGTTCCAGCGCAGCCACTTCGCCCTGACCTCGGCGACGACCGGCACGTCCGTGATCGAAGGTGGCCGCGTTCCCTGGGGGTGCAACCCCCAGACCCCGCCTGAGGGCGAGTCCCCCCCTGCCTTGGGCCGAACGAGCGGGTTCGGCCGCCGCCCCGCCTGTTCGGCGGGTGGCGGAAGGTAGCGCTGGAGCTTCTCCTGGGCGCGCTGCGCGTATTCCGGCAGCCGCTCGACGTGCTTTTCCAGCTTTGCCGACAGTTCCCCGAAGTCTCGCCTGCCCGGCACCGTGACCTCCCCAGCTCCGCGCTGTCCCCTACGCCTGGTTCTTCTGCTGCTCGGTCTGCACGCGCGACTGGATCTCCCGCTGGATGTCCGCCGACGAGGACGTGCCCGTCGCCTGCGAGCCGTCCGTCACCTGCGCCACCGAGTCACCCTTGAGCGAGGCACGGATCTGCTCCAGCCGGGAGTGCCCGGCGAGCTGCGTGGTCGCCTGCTGGACCTCCAGCATCCGGCCCTGCACCGAGTTCTGCGCCAGTTCGGCCTGGCCCAGCGCGGTGGTGTAGCGGCGCTCGATCTTCTCCCGGACCTCGTCCAGCGACGGCGTGTTTCCGGGCGCGGTGAGCTGGGACATCTGGTTGAGCGAAGCGGAGACCTTCTCCTGCATTTTCGCCTGCTCGAGCTGCGAGAGCAGCTTGGTCCGCTCGCTGAGCTTCTGTTGCAGCATCATCGAGTTGCGCTCGACCGCCTGCTTGGCCTGCGCGGCCGCCTGCAGGGCCTGGTCGTGTAGCGTCTTGAGGTCTTCGATGCTCTGCTCCGCGGTGACCAGTTGGGTCGCGAAACCCTCGGCGGCGTTCTCGTACTGGACCGCCTTCTCGTTGTCACCCTTGGCGCGCGCCTCGTCGGCCAGCACCAGCGCCTGCCGCGCGGAGGCCTGGAGCTTCTCCACGTCGCCGAGCTGCCGGTTGAGTTTCATCTCCAGCTGCCGCTGGTTCCCGATCACCGCCGCGGCCTGCTGGGAAAGCGCCTGGTGCTGACGCTGCGCCTCCTCGATGGCCTGCTGGATCTGCACCTTCGGGTCGGCGTGCTCGTCGATCTTCGACGAGAACGCCGCCATGAGGTACTTCCAGGCCTTTACGAACGGGTTGGCCATCTGCTCCGCCTGCCTTCTTACGTCCCACTAGTCTCAAGTTTGACCCGACGGTCCTACGTGGGGCGTCACTCTCCCCTGTTCGAGCAACGTCCCGCCCTCGGCGTGGGTTCCATCGTGTCAGGTCGGCACGCCGCGTACCAGGCGACCCCGGGAGATTTCAGGGACCACCCTGAGGATGCCCGGCCTCGGCCGGGCAGGCGAAACCGCACGTCGGCATGCGAAATGGGTGATCTCCAGCGAAAAGCCGGTGCAGGGGAGGCTAGGCCGCGACCATCTTCGGCGCGCGGATGGTGGTGCGCAGGGCCGGGGCCACGCGCTGGCTGGACACCCGCAGGTCGGCCAGGTCGTTGCCGATGACGCCGTCCACCAGGCGGCCGCCCTCGAGGTGACCGCCGGAGGCGGCCCGCTGTTCCTCGCGTTCCTCCTTGCGCTCGGCGCTGGCGGGCATGGCCGCGACGTCGACGTGGTCCAGCGCGGAGACGTCGGCGGCCACGTTGTGCAGCAGTTCCCCCAGCGGGAGCTCCAGCGCTTCGCAGATGGAAGCCAGCAGCTCGCTCGACGCTTCCTTCTGTCCGCGCTCGACCTCGGACAGGTAACCGAGGCTCACCTTGGCGGCGCGGGAGATGTCGCGCAGCGTGCGACGCTGGTTGGTGCGAGCATGACGGAGCCGATCACCGATCGCCTCACGCAACAGCACGGTCATCACGCGCCTCCCTTCCTGATACGGAACACGTTACCCAGACACCGGCCCTCACCGCATCGGTTGACACGGCCGTACGCCAAGGGCGAACGCCTCCGTTACCTCAAATGTTCCCTCAGTAACTCCAACGCGGCGCGCACGGCGGAGGTTCGAACCGCGGCGCGATCCCCCCCGAAAAGGTGTGTCCGCACGTCCCTGACCTGGGCTCCCGCCACCCCGATGTGCACGGTGCCGGGCTCGGCGCCGTCCTGCGGACCGGGCCCGGCCACACCCGTCAGGCCCAGGCCCCAGTCCGCCCCGCACCGCTCCCGCGCGCCCACGGCCAGCTGGGCCGCGACCTCCGGGTGGACGGCTCCGTGCTCCGCCAGCAACGCCCGGTCGACGCCCGCGAGCCGTGCCTTGAGGTCCGTGGCGTAGACCACCAGGCCGCCCCGGACGACCGCGCTCGACCCCGGGATCTCGGTCAGGGTGACGCAGACCAGGCCGGCCGTCAGCGACTCCGCCGTGGCGATGGTCTCACCGCGTTCGATGAGCGCCGAGACCAGCGACCGCGCCGTCATCGCGCCCCGGCCCGGAGCCGCAGCGCGCGGACCACGTAGTCGGCCCCGGTGACCACGGTGAGCACCAGCGCCGCCCCCATCAGGACCCAGCGCACCACGGCCGCGCCCGGCGGCAGCGGCAGCAGGAAGGCCACGATCGCGGCGATCTGGGCCATCGTCTTGGCCTTGCCCCCGCGGCTGGCCGGGATCACGCCGTAGCGGATCACCCAGAACCGCAGCAGGGTCACCCCGATCTCCCGCGCCGCGATCACGATGGTCACCCACCAGCCGAGCTCGCCGAGCAGGCTCAGCCCGACCAGCGCGGCCCCGATGAGCGCCTTGTCCGCGATCGGGTCGGCGATCTTGCCGAAGTCGGTGATAAGGCCGCGCTCGCGGGCCAGTTGGCCGTCCAGCCGGTCGGTGAACGAGGCGATCATGAAGACCGCCGCCGCGGCCAGCCGCCACCAGCTCTCCCGGCCGTCGGCGTGCAGAAGCAGCACCGCGAACACGGGCACGAGCGCGAGCCGGACAAGGGTCAGGATGTTGGCGATGTTCCACAGCGGCACGGCGCCGCGCTCCACCTCGCGGTCCGGTGGATCACCCGCGACGGACGGAGGCTGCGCCGGGGCGGTCACACCGGCTCCGCGACGAGGTCGACCCCGTCGCTGTCCACGACGACCGCGCCGATCAGCGCGCCGACGCGTAGCCCGGCTGCGGCTGGACCGATAAGGCGTACGGAGCCGTCAGTCTCCGGCCCC
>NZ_DATELF010000173.1:0-11588 GCF_035276945.1 Amycolatopsis sp.
TTCGGCCCGTTCAACTGTGAATTCCTGGCGGTGAACCACTCGATCCCGGATGCGCTCGCGGTCGGGATCCGGACCAGGGCCGGCCTGGTCCTGCACACCGGCGACTTCAAGATGGACCAGTTGCCGCTCGACGGACGGCTCACCGACCTGCGCGAGTTCGCCCGCCTCGGCGAGGAGGGCGTCGACCTCTTCATGGTCGATTCCACCAACGCGGATGTCCCGGGCTTCACGCCGCTCGAGCGCTCGATCGGCCCGGTCCTCGACCAGGTGATCGGCAAGGCGCCGCGCCGCGTCATCGTCGCGAGCTTCTCGAGCCACGTGCACCGCGTGCAGCAGGTGCTCGACGCGGCGCAGAAGCACGGGCGGCGGGTCGCGTTCGTGGGGCGGTCGATGGTGCGCAACATGGGCATCGCGGCCGAGCTGGGCCTGCTCAACATCCCGGGCGGCCTGCTGATCGACCTCGACGAGGCGGTCAACCTGCCGGAGACCAAGGTGCTGTTCGTCTCCACCGGCTCCCAGGGCGAGCCGCTTTCGGCGCTGTCCAGGATGGCCCGCGGCGAGCACCGGCAGATCTCCATCCGCGCCGGCGACACCGTGGTGCTCGCCAGCTCGCTCATCCCGGGCAACGAGACCGCGGTGTTCGGCGTGGTCAACGGCCTCGTCCGGCTGGGCGCCAACGTGGTGCACCAGGGCAACGCGAAGGTGCACGTGTCCGGGCACGCCTCGGCGGGCGAACTGCTGTTCCTGTACAACGCGATCCGGCCGAGCAACGTCATGCCGGTGCACGGCGAGTGGCGGCATCTGCGGGCCAACGGCGCCCTGGCCGTGCGGACCGGGGTCGCCCCGGAGAACGTGGTGCTGGCCGAGGACGGCGTCGTGGTCGATCTGGTGGACGGGCGCGCCCGCGCCACCGGGCGGGTCGAGGTCGGGCACGTGTACGTGGACGGGCTCTCCGTGGGCGATGTCGGCGAGTCGACGCTGTCCGACCGGCTGATCCTCGGCGAAGGCGGGTTCATCGCGATCACCGTCGTGGTCGACTCGACCACCGGCCGGGCGGTGAGCACGCCGACGGTGTCCGGCCGTGGGTTCTCCGACGACCCCAAGGCGCTCGACGCCGTGGTTCCGCTGGTCGAGATGGAGCTGTCGCGCACCGAGATCGAGGGCATCACCGACAACCACCGGATCGCCCAGTTCGTACGGCGTGTGGTGGGCCGGTGGGTCGCGGAAACCTACCGCCGGCGGCCGATGATCGTCCCGACGGTGATACCCGTTTAGCGCCGTCCGGACCAGTAGCCACCCCGCCTTCCGGGGGAAACGACGAGTCGGCTTTGCCTCTAACCTGAACTCCGTCATGGCGACGTACGTGATGACGTCAACACCGCCCACACCAGGGCGCACGTACCGACCAGCAGGAGGCGATCCCGGTGGGGCGACACGAGCCGCCCGCATGCGGACGACCGCGTATCCCGTTCATCGTCGCCGGAATGGTGGTCGTGCTCGGCGCGGCCACGCTGGTCGCGGTCAGGCTGACGGCCGGTTCCCCGGGCTGCGACCAGCCCACCGTCGTCCGGGTGGCGGCGGCCCCGGGGATCGCGTCCGTGGTCAACCAGGTCGGGCGAAAGGTCGCGGGGCCCGACGGGTGCTACCGGTTCGACGTGGACGACCGCGACCCCGGGGCGATCGAGGAGTCACTGGGCATCTCCGACGGCAGCCCGCGCCCGGACGTCTGGATCCCGGAATCCACGCTGCGGCTGCGGCGGGCCAACGCGGCCGGCGCCACCGATGTGCCGGCATCCGGCTCTTCCGTCGCCAATTCGCCCGTGGTGCTCGCGGTGACCGAGCAGGCGGCCACCGGCCTCGGCTGGCCCGCCAGAAGGCCGGACTGGTCCGACGTCCTCCGTGGCCCCGGGATCACTCTCGGCGTCCCCGATCCCGGCCGGGATCCGGTGGGCGTGGCCGCGCTGATCGGCGTGCAGGACGCCGTCGGCGGGAACGGGGGCGCCGTCTACACCGCCGCGCTGCGCCGCCTGTCGCAGAACACCCTGCCCGCGGTCGACGACCTTTATTCGCGGCTGCCGGGCGCGGGCGGCTCGAAACAGCCGATCAGCGGGTTCCCGGCCTCGGAGAACTCCTTGTTGCGGCACAACGTGCGCGACAGCGTCGCGGGCGGGCAGGGCAGTCTGGTCGCGGTGTACCCGCCCAAGCCGATCCCGTCGCTGGACTACCCGTTCGCGGTGCTGGCGGGTGCCGGGAAACCCCAGCAGGACGCCGCCGACAAGCTGTTGCGCGCACTGCTCGACCCGGGTGGCCAGGCCGCGCTCGCGGACGCGGGATTCCGCACCCCCGACGGGCGTTCGCTGCGGAACCGCTCGCAGGACGAGCACGTGTCGGTGGTGACGCAGACGCTTGCGCAACTGCCTTCGGCCAGTGGCCTGGACAACCTGCTCAACCAGTGGGCCAGGGTGAACCAGACCTCGCGGGCGCGGGTGCTGATCGACGTGTCCGGCTCGATGAACGAGATCGTGCCCAACTCCGGGGGCAAGTCACGGATGGCCGTCACCCTGGAGGCGGCCACGAAGGGGCTCACCCTGTTCAAGCCGGCCTCGGAACTGTCCGTCTGGACGTTCTCCACCATGCTCGACGGCGACCGGGACTATCGCGAGGTCCTTCCCATGGCGCTTGTCGGCGACCTGGTGACCCGTGGCGCGACGGACAAGATCAGGGCGATCCGGGCGACGACCAACGGGCAGACCGGCCTCTACGACACCGTGCTGGCGGCCTACCGGCAGGCGCGGGAGGAGTGGGAGGCGGGCAGGCTCAACCTGGTGATCGTGATGACCGACGGGCAGAACCAGGATCCCCAGGGCATCTCCCTCGACCAGTTGCGCGCCGAACTGGCCAAGCTGACCGACCCCGGGCGGCCGGTGCCGATCATCGGCATCGGGATCGGCCCGGACATCAACCAGGCCGAGCTGACCGCGATCACCGACCCGACCGGGGGCCGGACCTTCGTGGCACCGGATCCGACGAAGATCACCGACGTCTTCTACGGTGCGCTCGCGGCCCTCAGTAACGCCGGGGGGAGTTGAGCTGCACGAGCAGTGCGCCGGCGAGGAGGATGGCGGCGCCGAGCGCCTGGATCCACGCGAGTGTTTCGCCGAGCAGCGCCCAGGCGGTCACGGTGGCGATCAGCGGTTCGAGCAACCCGAGCACCGAGGCCACCGACGCGGGGAGGTGGCGCAGCGCGGCGAGACCGACGATGTAGGCCAGTGCAGTGGACAGCAGCGCCACCGCGACCATCAGCAGCCAGACCGGCGGGTGCCAGGGACCGAACCGGGCCGGCGCGGACAGCAGCGCACCGGGCCAGGTCCACGGTGGGGCGAGGGCGCAGACCGCGACCGCCCCGATGATCATGCCCCAGGTCACCATGCCGAGCGGTTGGCGCGTGCTCACCCCGTGCTCGCCGAGCAAGAAGTACCCCGCCGAGCACACCGCCGAGCCGGCGGCGGCCAGCAGCCCCACCGCGTCGAGCCTCAACCCGGTCCATACCTGGGCGACCATGCCCAGGCCGAGCATGGCCAGCGCGATGCCCAGCCACAACACCCGGGGCAGGCGCGTCTTGCGGACGAACCGCGTCCACAGCGCGATCAGCACGGGCGAGGTGAACTCGATCAGGATCGCGATCCCCACCGGCAGCCGGCCCGCCGCGACGAAGTAACACAGCTGCACCCCGGCCACGCCGCACAGCCCGTATCCCACCAGGAGCGGCCATTCGTCCCGGCGCACCCGCAGCAGGCCCGGCCGGAACAGCCCGGCACCGGCCGCCAGCGCCAGCGCGGCCAGGCCGATCCTCGCCGAGGCGACCTGTTGTGGCGAAAGCCCCGCCAGCATGGCCGGTTTGGCGATGGTGCCAGAGCTTCCGAAGAACACCGACGCGACCAGGATCAGCGTCACCCCGCGGCCCCGCTGCGGGACGAAGACCGGTGCGCGCGACGAGACCTCGGTAACCACCGACTCAGCTTAGGTGGGCACCGGGGAACCTCCCAACCGGTTTACCTCGCACGCAGGCCGTCGGCGACATAGCCGGCGACTCGCGCGAGCCGCGTGCCTTGCAGGCGCAGCGCCCCCAGCGCTTCCTTGTCCGGTTCCGCGGACTTGCGCGACACGAACGAGCCGCCGTAGGGGTTGCCCGTCTCCCTCAGGTGCGGGTCGGCGTAGCCGAGTGGGAGGACGATCGCGCCCCAGTGGTAGAAGACGTTGTTGATCGCCAGCACGGTCGACTCCAGCCCGCCGTGCGCGGTGGACGCCGTGGTGAACGAGGTGGCCACCTTGTCGGCCAGCTTCCCCTTGGCCCACAAGCCACCCGTGGTGTCCAAATAGGACTTGAGCTGGGCGGCGGGGCCACCGAAGCGGGTCGGGCTGCCGACCGCGACCCCATCGGCCCAGTCCAGGTCGTCCAGACCGGCCAGTTCGGCGTGCGGACCGGAATCGACGTAGGCCTGCCAGCGCGGATTGGTCGCGATCGCCTCGGGCGGCGCGGTTTCGGCGACCGTGCGCAGCCTGACCTCGGCGCCGGCCTCGCGTGCGCCCTCGGCCAGTGACGCCGCGAGCTTCCTTGTGTTGCCCGTGGAGCTGTAGTAGACGACGAGAATGCGGGTGTTCACGGCGCCACAATAGGTGGCGTCACCGTGCCGTTCCGCATTCTGGGAGCTTCAAGGGCGCCACGGACTGACCGTGTCGGTGGGCCGCGTCGGGTCGTGGAACCGGGGCGCACCGGGTTCGGCGGTGCGCAACGGCACCAGTCCGTCGGTGATCGCGCGCATGATCTCGGCGTGCGCCCGGAACGCCGCGCCCGGCCGCCGCGCGTCGATCCCGGACAGATCCACCGGATTCCCGAAATGCACGCGGAAGGTCGGGCGGCGCAGCGGCGCGGTCAGACCGGAGCGCGCCAGCGGCACCAGATCCGCCGGTCCCTCGACCCGCTCGGTGCCCCAGTAGACCGCCTCGTGCGCACCCCACTGGCTGATCGGGACCACCGGCACGTCCGCCGCCAGCGCCAGCCGCGCCGCGCCCGTCTTGCCGCGTTCCGGCCACAGCCCGGGATCGTGGCTGATCCTGCCCTCGGGGTAGACGAGGATCGGGCTCGTCGTGGTACGCATCGCTTCGACCGCCTGCGCGAACTGCTCGACCGCGGTGGCCTTGCCGCGGTCGATCCGCAGGTGCCCGCTCGCCCGCAGTGCCGGCCCGATCACCGGGGCGTCCAGGATGCCGCCGGCGAGCATGAACCGGGGCATGAAGCCGATCTTCCGGCAGGCCGCGATCAGCACGAACGGGTCGAACACGCCGATGTGGTTGGCCGTCAGCAGCAGTGGCCGCCCCCGCAGCGCGGCGGGGATCCCCCCGGTCACCTTCAGCCGCCCGGCCACGTTGACGAGACCGCTGTCCATCCACGAGATCGCCCGCCAGACCGCGGGCGGCCTGCGGCGCGGGTCGGCATCAGCGGCACGCGACGCCTCCGTTGAGGGTGGCGGTGGGTGAGGGGCCCGCCCGTTTTCGTCGTGGTGCGGCGCGAACATGGGCAGAGCATGGCAGAGACCGTTGGAAAACCTGCACAGGGTGACCCCGTGTGGCATCTGGGGCTGATGTGGCGTTAGCGGTTACCGTAGAGGCATGGCGAGCGGTTCGGCGACCACGAGGAGAAACGCGACGAAACGGAGCGGCGGCAAGAGCCCGGCGCGCAGGTCGCGCGGGGCGGCCAAGCCACGTTCGGGCTCGACGCGCGCACCCGCCCGCCGTTCGCCGGGCACTTTCGGCAAGGCCGTGCGGGGCGGCTGGAACCTGCTCGCCAAAGCGCTCGGTGGTCTGGTCCGCACGGTGGGCCGCGGCCGTGAGCTCGAGCCCGAGCACCGCCGCGACGGGCTGGCGCTGACCCTGATCGCGCTGGCCGTGGTGATCGCGGCCGGCGTCTGGTGGCGCGGGGCGGGTCCGGTCGGACACTACGTCGAGCTGGCCGCGCGCACCGTTTTCGGTGCCGCCTCGGTGGTTCTGCCACTCGCGCTGCTGGTCACGGCCATCGCGCTGATGCGGACCGAACCCCGGCCGGAGATCCGGCCGAGGATGGTCATCGGCACCCTGCTGGTCACCTTCGCCCTGGTCGGCCTGCTGGACCTGATCAACCGGACGCCGGTGGCCAACGACGACCGGATGTACGCGGGCGGCGTGCTCGGCATGCTGTCCGGCCGGTTGCTGGCCATGGGCGTGACCTCGTGGGTCGCCGCGCCGTTGCTGATCCTCGCCCTCCTTTACGGGGTGCTGGTGTTCACCGGCACCCGGGTCCGGGACATCCCGCGGCGGCTGCGGGAATGGGGGCTCGACCCCGAAGAGATCGAGGCCATGCGGGAGGAGGCCGCCGAGCGCCCCGCCGATCCCGGGCCCGACGCGGTCACCGAAGCCGATCCCAAGTCCGCGCGGCTGCGCAAGCCGTCCCGGCGCCGGCAGGCCAGCGGCGCGGGGGAGCAACTGGACATCGAGTCGGCGCTGGCCGAACCACCCACCCCCGTCCGGCCGCCGAAACCGAAGCCCAAGCCGGAAGAGGTGCCGGAGAAGAAGCCAAGAAAGACAGAGCAGGCCGATCCTCCACTCGCGGTCACCCGGACCGTCGAGGGCGACTACCAGCTCCCGTCGCCGGAACTGCTCCAGCTCGGGGACGCGCCGAAGACCCGCAGCAGGGCCAACGACGCCATGATCGAGGCGATCACCGGCGTGCTCGAACAGTTCAATGTGGACGCTCAGGTCACCGGGTTCACCCGCGGCCCCACGGTGACCCGGTACGAGGTCGAGCTCGGCCCTGGCGTGAAGGTCGAGAAGATCACCGCGCTGACCAAGAACATCGCCTATGCCGTGGCCACCGACAACGTGCGGCTGCTCGCACCCATCCCCGGCAAGTCCGCGGTGGGCATCGAGGTGCCCAACTCCGACCGCGAGATGGTCCGGCTCGGCGACGTGCTGCGTTCGCCGAAGGCCGCCAAGGACAACCACCCGATGGTCATCGGGCTGGGCAAGGACATCGAAGGCCATTTCGTCACCGCGAACCTGACGAAGATGCCGCACCTGCTGGTCGCCGGGTCCACCGGCTCCGGTAAGTCGAGTTTCGTCAACTCGATGCTGGTCTCGCTGCTGGCGCGGGCGACCCCGGACGAGTGCCGGATGATCCTGATCGACCCCAAGATGGTCGAGCTGACCCCGTACGAGGGCATCCCGCACCTGATCACGCCCATCATCACCCAGCCGAAGAAGGCCGCCGCCGCGCTGGCCTGGCTGGTCGAGGAGATGGAGCAGCGCTACCAGGACATGCAGGCCAACCGGGTCCGGCACATCGACGACTTCAACAAGAAGGTGCGCTCCGGCGAGATCACCGCCCCGCCGGGCAGTGAACGCGAGTACCGGCCGTACCCCTACATCATGGCGATCGTCGACGAACTCGCCGACCTGATGATGACCGCGCCCCGCGACGTCGAGGACGCCATCGTCCGCATCACCCAGAAGGCCCGCGCCGCGGGCATCCACCTGGTCCTGGCCACCCAGCGGCCCTCGGTGGACGTGGTGACCGGCCTGATCAAGACGAACGTGCCGTCTCGGCTGGCCTTCGCGACCTCGTCGCTGACCGACTCACGGGTCATCCTCGACCAGCCCGGCGCCGAAAAGCTGATCGGCATGGGCGACGGCCTGTACCTGCCGATGGGAGCCGGCAAGCCGGTCCGTATCCAGGGTGCCTACGTCGGCGACGAGGAGATCGCCGCGATCGTCAACTTCGCCAAGGAACAGGCGCAGCCGGACTACACCGACGGCGTCACCGCGGCCAAGCCCGGCGAGGCCAAGGAGATCGACCCGGACATCGGCGACGACCTCGACGTCCTGCTCCAGGCGGCCGAACTGGTGGTCACCTCGCAGTTCGGCTCCACCTCGATGCTCCAGCGCAAGCTCCGGGTCGGCTTCGCCAAGGCCGGCCGGCTCATGGACCTGCTGGAAAGCAGGGGAGTGGTCGGCCCGTCCGAGGGCTCGAAGGCCCGCGACGTCCTCGTCAAGCCCGAAGAACTGGACTCCATCCTGTATTTGATCCGCGGCGGCACCCCACCCCCCACCGACGACCCCGACGACGCCTGACCCGCCCCTGCGCGAGCCGGGCTTTCGCGTCGCGCGAGTCGGGCTTTGGTGTCGCGCGAGTCGGGCTTTGGTGTCGCGCGAGTCGGGGTTTCGCGTCGCGCGAGTCGGGCTTTCGCGTGGGGTGAGTCGGGGTTTCGCGTGGGGTGAGTCGGGCTTTGGTGTCGGGTGAGTCCGGCGAAGTCCTTGGCCTCCCGAGGACGTCGCCCGATATGCGGCTGAGCTGCGTGACCAGTCGAGCGGGGCATGTGAGGATCGCGTGAATGCGGAACTCCGGCGACGCGAATGTGGAACTCGGGCGCGCGAAATGGGGGACTCGCGGAATCGCGGGTGGGCGGGCGAGAGGGCGGGGGACCCTTAGAGTTCGAGCAGCATGCGGGTGTTGCCGAGGGTGTTCGGCTTCGCGTAGGGGAGTTCGAGGAACTCGGCGACACCGGGATCGACGGACCGCCGCATCTCCTCGTAGACCCCCTGGGGCACGGGCGTGCCCTGGATCTCGCGGAAGCCGTGCGCGCCGAAGAAGTGCGTCTCGAAGGTGAGTACGAAGACGCGCCGGAGGCCCAGCTCCCTCGCCAACTCGACGAGCGTCCCGACAAGCGTGTGCCCGATGCCCTGGCCGCGTGCCGCCTTGTCGACCGCGACCGTGCGGATCTCGGCCAGGTCCTCCCAGAGGACGTGCAGCGCACCACAGCCGACAACGTCGCCGCCGGAGTCGGCGACCCAGAACTCCTGCACGTCTTCGTACAGGGTTACGAGTTCCTTCTCCAGCAGCACCCGCCCGGCGTCCGCGTCGACCAGCGCCTTGATCTTGCGCACATCGGCGATGCGGGCGCGGCGGATTTCGACCTGGCCCGGGGGATCGTGCTGCACCGCACGACCGTATCCGTGCCGTACCCGGGCTGTCGCCGCGGGTTCCGCCGGGGCCCGGAGCCGACCCGGAGCCGACCCGGAGGCGGACCGGGCACGACGAGCCGACCCTGCTGACGCTCGCCGGCATCCCCGGCCAGCTACCCTGAGTATTGTGTCTTCCCCCCGCCGCGTGTCCCTGCTGACCCTGGGCTGTGCCCGCAACGAGGTCGACTCCGAGGAACTGGCCGGTCGGCTGGCCGCCGGTGGCTGGGAGCTGTCCGGCGATCCGGAATCCTCCGACGTCGTCGTGGTGAACACCTGCGGCTTCGTCGAGTCGGCGAAGAAGGATTCGGTGGACACCCTGCTGGCCGCAGCCGACACCGGCGCGAAGGTGGTCGCCGTCGGGTGCATGGCCGAACGGTACGGCGCGGAGCTGGCGGAGAGCCTGCCCGAGGCCGACGCGGTGCTGGGCTTCGACCACTACCCGGATCTGGCCGAACGGCTCGGCGAGATCGTCGCCGGGCACAAGGTGGCCTCGCACACGCCCGCCGACCGGCGCACCCTGCTGCCGATCACCCCGGTCGAGCGCCCGGCCGCGGTGGCGGACGTCACGGTGCCCGGGCACGGGGGCTGGGGGCCGCGCGTGCTCCGCACCCGGCTGGACTCGTCCCCGGTGGCCGCGCTGAAGATCGCCTCCGGTTGCGACCGCCGCTGCTCCTTCTGCGCGATCCCGTCGTTCCGTGGCTCGTTCGTCTCGCGCCACCCCGACGAGATCCTCGCCGAGGCGGCCTGGCTGGCCGGCCACGGCGTCAAGGAGCTGTTCCTGGTCAGCGAGAATTCCACGTCCTACGGCAAGGATCTCCGTCGTGAGCACGGTGACATCAGTGGCACCCGGGCGCTGGAGCGGCTGCTTCCGCGGCTGGCCGAGGTGGAGGGCATCGCGCGGGTCCGCGTGTCCTACCTCCAGCCCGCCGAGACGCGCCCGGATCTGGTCCGGGTCATCGCGACGACGCCGGGCGTGGCCGACTACTTCGACCTGTCGTTCCAGCATTCGAGCGAGACCGTGCTGCGCCGGATGCGGCGGTTCGGTTCCACGGACTCGTTCCTCGCGCTGATCGAGCAGATCCGCGGGTTCGCGCCGGCGGCGGGCATCCGCACCAACGTGATCGTCGGCTTCCCCGGGGAGACCGAGGCCGACGTGGACGAGCTCGAACGCTTCCTGACCGGCGCGAGGCTCGACGCGGTCGGCGTGTTCGGCTATTCCGACGAGGACGGCACGGAGGCCGAAGGGTTCGACGGCAAGCTGGACGAAGAGGTGATCGCGAAACGCGTCGCCCGCGTCTCCGCGCTCGTCGAGGAGCTCACCGCGCAGCGCGCCGAGGAGCGGATCGGCGACCTGGTCGACGTGCTCGTCGAAGACACGGAGGACGAGGTTTCGGGGCGGGCGGCCCACCAGGCCCCCGAGGTCGACGGCGCGTGCGTGCTGATCGACGTCGATGACGTGGAGGTCGGCCGGATCGTCCGCTGCCGCGTGGTGGACAGCGAGGGCGTCGACCTCATCGTGCGGCCGGACGCCGACAGATGAGCGAGCGCCCGGCCGGAAACCACGACCTGTCCGGTACCGAGGCCCGGCAGGTGGCGAAGGTGGTCCCAACGCTCAACGTGGCCAACCTGCTCACCCTGTCGCGGCTGGTGCTGGTGCCGGTGTTCGTGCTGGCGCTGTTCGCCGCGGACGGCCACGACCTGTGGTGGCGCGCGGTGGCGACCGCGCTGTTCGCGATCGCGTCGCTGACCGACCAGGTCGACGGCTGGGTCGCCCGCCGCTATGGCCTGATCACCGACTTCGGCAAGATCGCCGACCCGATCGCCGACAAGGCCCTCACCGGCGCCGCGCTGGTCGGGCTCTCACTGCTCGACGAGCTGGCGTGGTGGGTGACCATCACGATAGCCGCGCGCGAGATCGCCGTGACCCTGCTGCGGTTCTGGGTGCTGCGCCACGGCGTCATCCCGGCCAGCCGCGGCGGGAAGATCAAGACGGTGCTCCAGACGGTGGCGCTCGGCCTTGCGATCATGCCGCTGCCCGCGGTGCTCGACCCTGGCGTCGCGGTGCTCATGCTCGCCGCCGTGGTGGTCACCGTCCTCACGGGGATCGACTACCTGGTGCGCGCGCTGCGCCTCCGGTCCCGGGCCCGCGCCGGCTGAGGTCCCCCGGCTGAGTCCCCCGCCCCCGCGTTCGCTCTCGACGAACAGGCCGGCGTCCGCGTCGGCGTCGCCGGTCCGTCGATCTCGGTACGGTGGACGGACACGGTCGTCGGCCCCCGCTCGGGGGGTCGCCACGGGGACACCCACGACCGGTGCTGGGAGGTGCGGCATGGCGCTGCTGTTGCGCGAGGCCATCGGCGGGAGCATCCGGCGGGCCCGGACCGGGCGACGCCGCACGCTGCGGGACGTCTCGCGGGAGGCGCGGGTCAGCCTCGGCTACCTCTCGGAGATCGAGCGGGGACGCAAGGAGCCGTCGAGCGAGCTGCTCGCGGCCGTCTGCGAGGCCCTCGACCTGCCGCTGTCCGAGCTGCTCGACG
>NZ_DATELF010000174.1:0-19942 GCF_035276945.1 Amycolatopsis sp.
CCGGCCGGGCCGGCACCGCCGGGATGGGTGGTATGGGCCACGGCAAGGGCGAAGGCGAGGAGGATCAGGAACACCAGAGGCCGTCTTGGCTCGTCGAGGCCGATCCCGACAGCATCTTCGGCACCGACGAACGCACCGCGCCGCCCGTCATCGGAGAGTGACGCCGAATAGTCCCAGGTCAACGAGGCCAATTCCGGCGTAACGCCCACGCCGGACGGTGCGACGTACGGGGCAACGACGGCGTGACAAGGAATGGCAGGCGAAATTGGCACACACCGCCTCTCTCTCGCAGCTGCAAAAACCAGCCTGGGCACTGGTCAACGGTGATCTTGTCCCGTACGAAGAGGTCAAGATCCACATCGGAGCCGAGGCGCTGACTCGTGCGTTGAGCGTGTTCGAAGGGATCAAGGGGTACTGGAACCGCGAGGGCGACGTCTTCGCGGTGCGCGGTCCCCGCCGGCACTACGACAGATTGTGCCGGTCCGCGGCATTGATGCAGATTCCCGTCACGTTCGGTTACGACGAGTTTCTCACCGGGCTGGCCACGCTGGCCGAGCAGCTCCTCGTCCCCGAGCGCGACCTCTGGTTCCGTCCGACGATGTACGTGACCGAGGGGCACTGGGGCGAGGGCACCCGAGCCGATCTCGTGGTGACCGCGTTCACTCAGCAGAAGCACGACCCGGATCCCATGCGGCTGGGCGTCAGCACCTGGCGGCGCGGGCCGGACGTGTCGCTGCCGACCAGGGTGAAGTGCAGCGCCAACTACGTCGTGGCGCGGCTCGCCCGGATGGAAGCAGGCAGGCTCGGTTACGACGACGCGATCCTGCTCAACCCCGCCGGCCGGGTCGCCGAGGCGACCGGTGCCTGTGTGGTGATCGCCACCCGCGGCCGCATCGCCACTCCCCCGCCGAGCGAGGGGTGCCTGGACAGCATCACCATCGACGCCGTCGAGCAGATCTGCCACGACCTCGATCTGCCCTTCGAGCGGAGGCCGGTCGACCGGACCGAACTGCTTTCCGCGGACGAATGCGGCCTCGCCGGAACCATCACGGAACTCACCCTGGTCGAGGAGATCGACGGCTTCCACTACCGGCAGAACGGCTTGCTGGCCCAGGTGAGGCAGCGCTATCTGGAATTCGTGCGGGGTGAATCCGTCACGCCGGGGATCGAACTCGTGCCGCTCAACCTGACCGAGACCTACGCCGCGGTCAGGTAGCGACGGGCTTCGGGTAGCCGGGACCCCCTTATTCCGGCCATCCCATCTTCGAGCGCAGCGCGGCCAGGCTCGGGGCTTTCCGGTCCCGGTCCGACATCGCCGTGACGGGAAGCGGCCACGGAATTTCCAGTTCCGGATCGTTGAAGGCGATCGTGACGTCCTCGGACGGATCGTGCTCACGGTCGATCCGGTACGAGATGTCGGCGGGATCGGTCAAGGCCTGGAAACCGTGCGCACACCCGGCCGGAATGTAAACGCTGACCTGCGTGTGCCCGGAAAGTTCGACGAACTCCCGGTTCCCGTAGGTCGGCGAATCCGGCCGCAGGTCGACGAGGACGTCGAACACCGAGCCGGACGAGCAGCGCACGAGCTTCGCCTCACCGGCACCCGACCGCAGATGCATTCCGCGGACGACCCCCTGCCTCGACCGCGAAACGCTGTCCTGGACGAAGGCGCACGGGTCGATGCCCACAGACCGCACGACCTCGGCGTCGAAAGTGCGGGAGAAGAAGCCGCGTTCGTCGGAATGCGGTGTGGGCACGAAGAGGTAGGCGCCGGAAATGGCCGGAACCGGAACAGCCTTCACGAGATCACCTCGGACAGAACGTCGAACTGGCGCCGCAACTCACGCGCGTTGGCCTGGTTGCGTTCCGCCATCGTCCTGGTCAGCTTCTCACGTTCCCGTTCCAGGGCGGTGAACTGCTCGACCAACCGGTCGAAGTCCAGGGCATCGGCGGACTGGCAGAATTCCGCCAGACCCATGTCGGCCATCAGGACCTCGTTCTTCCGCGCATAGCCGAGCGACACCGTCGGCTTGGCGAGTTTCAGCGCGCACAGCACATTGTGGTACCGGGTGGCGACCACGGTCTCCACGGCCGACATCTCCCGCATCAAGTCGTCCAAAGAGGATACCCGCGGCGCGGTCACCCGGTCCGTGCGCAGGTCCGGCCGGTAGGACCGCACGTCGGCGAGGATCTCGGAGACCACGCTCTGGTCGACGTCGTCCCCCGTGAACAGCCGTACCTCGCGGCCCTGGTCGACCAGCCAGCGCACGAACCGCTTGATCTCGGCGAGGTAGCGGGTGTGGATCTTCTCGGCCCTGGCCCGGTCGTCATTGCTGCCGTAGTAGGCCATCACGCCGACGCCGACCTTGCCTGAAGAGTCGCTGCCGGAAGGCGGCACCGGCAGCGAGAACACCAGGTCGGGGTAGACCTCGTCGCGCGAGGTGTCCACACCCATCCGCCGCAACGAATCCTTCGACAAGGTGTCGCGATAGGACCGGTAGTAGGCCAGCCGGGCGGCCGAGGTGAACATCAACCGGGTGAACCGCTTCTTGATCACATTGGACCCGACCACGACGAGCGCGACCCTGGTCCGGAAGATCCGCCCAGTTGCGCACAGCAGCAGCAGCGCATACGGAAATCCCCACGCGCGCAACGGAAGCGACGCCTCCAGCACGCCCATACCCGGGACGATCACGACATCGTGCCGCCGCACCCACAGTGCGGTGCGAACCGCGTCGACACCCTTCCCGAGCGTCTTGAGCGCGATCGTCGCCAGGCGAGAGCCGGACCGCTCCTTCCCGTAATACCAGTGCAGCGAAACGGCCGGCAGCCCGTAGCGCTCGCGCACCTTGTCCGGCCCCATACACATGAAGTCCACAATGGCGTCGGGGTACCGTTCCTCGAGGAAATCGAGCACCGACTCCAGGGATCCGTCGTTGCCGAGGTTTCCCGAACCCAGCAGGCCGAACAGGCCCACGCGCAGAGTCATCGTGCCCCCTGCCCGGGCACCACGCCGACGACCGAGAACGCGGACAGGTCGACCTCCGCCTGCGGCTGGTCGGTGACCACGCCCCACGATCCGCGCCGCTTGGCCCGGCTCACCACCCACTGGCGCAGGTCGCGGTAGCACTCGCGGCGTTCTTCGAGGGTGAGTGGCGCACGCTGGATCATCGAAGCGTAGGCCCAGATGTACTCGGCGAACAGGCGCGCGACCGGGTGCCGGACCGGGTCCGCCCGGCGCGGGTCGAGGTTCGCGCACCGCTTGCGCACCGTCGGGCACGCTCGTTCGGCGCGATCCGGGTGGTCGCGCCGGAAGTACAGCCAGTCGGGGACCTGGTGGAACGGCCCGTGCAGGGCGAGTTCGGTGATGAAGGTCCGGTCCGCGTGGTGGTAGCTGTTCAGCGGCTTGATCCGCCGCAGCACCTGGGACCGGATGACCGCGCCGTCGTCGTCGCCACCATTGGCGAACAGCATGCTCCGGAACCGCTCCGGCGCGTGCGGCGAGCCTGTCTTGAGTGGATAGTCGATCGCCCGGGTGACCGCGCCCGCGGAGTCGATCATCGCGGTCCAACCGTGCGCGGCCACCACGTCCGGGTGCTCGTCGAGCGCTTCGACGCAGCGTCGCAGCAGGTCACGGGCGTACAGGTCGTCGTGCGACGCCCACTTGAACAGCTCGCCGCGCGAGACGTCGAAGACGAAATTGTGGTTCGGCGCGCAGCCGAGGTTGTTCCGCTGGCGGATGTACCGGATCCGCGAGTCCTGGGCGGCGAACTTCCGGCAGATCTCTTCGGTGTTGTCCGTCGAGGCGTTGTCGCTGATGATCAACTCGTAGTCCTCGTGGCTCTGACCGAGCAGGGCCTCGATCGACTCGGCGAGGAAGTTTTCGCCGTTGTAGACCGGCAGCCCGACGCTCAACCGGGGAACGCGTTTCACTTGATCTCCTTGATGCCGGATTGCAGCTGGAACCACCACACGGTGGCGCCGATGACGTTGGCCGCGGCGACCCCGATCGCCGAGCCGAGCGCTCCGTCCACGACGGCGCCCACGAGCCCGCCCGTGACGTAGAAACTGGAAGTGACCAACTGGGTCGGCATGCTCCGCTTGGCGGCGCCGAGCGCGCGCAGGCCGGCCTGCGCCCCGGTGGTGAAACTCGCCCCGACCACGGACAGCGTGGCCGGCACGATCAGAGTCGACGCGGTGATCCAGACCTTGCCCAGCACGAATTCGCCCGCGACATCGGGCAGCAACAGCAACGCCACCCCCCAGAGCAGCGCGGCGCCGGCCTGGCCGACACCCAGCAGCAGGCAGAACTGGCGCAGCCGGTGCGGGGCACGCTGGACCACCCGGGACGCCTCCGCGACGGTGACCAGCGAGAGTCCCATGAGGACGGCCAGGAAGGGCCCGAGCAGCAGTTCGGCGCCGCGGACGGTGCCGACGGCGGCGAGCCCGGCGATGCCGCCGAGCCCGTAGGACCGCAGTTGCGAAGCACCGCTCGTGCTGACGTTCTCGAGCAAATAGCGGGGCGCGAGGTCACGCTGCTCGGCCAGCCAGCGCCGCGCCGAGGAGACCCGCGGCCAGATGCCGGTCTGGAAGTAGCCGAAACCGGCGGCAACGGCCGCCGCGGCACCCCAGGCGAGCACGAACCCGGTCACGGTGCCGTTCCTGGCGGCGACGAACATGGCGGGGACCAGCATCAGGCCCCACACCAGGTCGTTGGTGAAGGCCTTCCTGCCCTTCCCGTCCGCGAAGAACGCGTACCGCCAGCTGTCCTGCAACAGCAGCGCCGGGAGCACGACGCCGAGACCGACGAAGCCATGCCCGAGCGCGCCCCCGAGGGCCACGCCGAGCAGCAGACAGACCGCGCCCGCCGCGGCCCCGACCCCGAGCGCGGTGCCCGACGCCCTGGCCACCGCCAGCCGCCAGCGGTCGAAGGGGGCGCCGCTGAACCGCACCATGAGCGGATCCGTGGCCAACCCCCGCGACACGTTGAGTGCGACGCCATAGGTCACCAGCGCGAGGCTGAAGATTCCGAACGCGGTCGCACCGAGCGACCGGGCGACATAACTGCCGACGGCGAAGTTGGTCAGGCTGGACACCGCCTGGTCGGCGAGGCCCCAGCTGAGCCGTCCCGCCATGGCCCGGACGGGGCTCCGGTGCGCCATCTTGCGGTGCCGGCCGCCGTAGCTCCGGCGACCGTGCTCCCGGGACATGGCACCGGGGGGCACGCGCGCGGTTTGCTCGTCGCGCCGCCCGGGTGCTGGCGACATCTGGGGGTCCGCCCCCAGGTTCCCGAGTGGGGGCAAGCGCCCGGACACCTTTCCGGAGTCGGTCATCAGTGGCGCCGCAGGGTGTCGTCGACCCTGCCGGCGTCGGCCTGGTCGCGCAGCCAGGCCAGCCGCGTGAAGCGACGCTCGAAATCCTCCGCGGTGAGCTCGAACTTCTGGTATGCCTCGGCCAGTTCGACCGCGCCGTCCTTCACCGTCCACTTGCAGGCGAAGCCGGGGATCGCCTCGCGGAACCGGGAGAAGTCCACCCGGTAGGAACGCGGATCGGCGCCGGCCTCACCGGTGATCGCCAGCCGTGACCCGGGCACCGCCTCGACGACCTGCTCGGCGATCTCGGCCACGGTCACGTTGTTGGCCTCGGTGCCCACGTTGAACGCCCTGGCGTGCACGGCCTCGCGTGGCGCGACCAGCACGGCGGCGAAGGCGCGCGCGATGTCCTGTGCGTGCACCAGCGGCCGCCACGGCGTGCCGTCGGAGAGCACCCGCACCTCACCGGTCAGGAACGCGTGGCCGACCAGGTTGTTCAGCACGATGTCCGCGCGCAGCCTCGGCGAGTAGCCGAACGCGGTCGCGTTACGCAGGAAAACCGGTGTGAAATCGTCGTCGGCCAGTTCGCGCAGGTCGTCTTCGACCCGGACCTTCGACTCGGCGTACGGGGTCACCGGCCGCAGCGGCGCGTCCTCGTCCACCAGTTCCTCGCCCCCCGAAGCGCCGTAGACCGAGCAGGTCGAGGCGTACAGGAACCGGCGCACCCCGGCGTCCTTGGCGAGCCGGGCGAGCCGGACCGAGGCGTGGTGGTTGATGTCGTAGGTCAGCTCCGGGGCGAGCGCACCCAACGGGTCGTTGGACAGCGCGGCCAGATGGACGACCGCGTCCACTTCGGACAGCTGCTCGGCGGTCACGTCACGCAGGTCGACCACATGCCCCGGCGGGTCGTCCGGCTGGGGACCGAGCACGCAGCCGGTGAACAGCCCGGAGTCGAGGCCGACCACCTCGTGCCCGGCGGCGGCCAGCACCGGCGCCATCACCGTGCCGAGGTATCCCAGGTGCCCGGTGAGCAGTACTCGCGCGCTCACGCGGCCTCCCACAGCGCCCACGGACGGTTGCCGTGCGCGTAGTCATGGTCGAGCGCCGCCCGTTCCTTCACCGTGTCGGTCGGCTTCCAGAACCCGCGGTAGGGGTAGGCCAGCAGCCTGCCGCGCTTGGCCAGTTCACCGCACCCGTCGACGACCAGGTCGCCGTTCTCCGGAATGTGGTCGAAGATCTCCTGCCGCAGCACGAAGTAACCGCCGTTCTCCCACAGCGGCATCTCGTTGACGGGCGTGATCGCGCCGATCATGCCGCCCTCGGCCATCTCCACACAGTGGAACGAGGACTGCGGCGGAACCACCATCATGGACGCGCCGGCCTCGGCCTCGGTGAACCGGTCGATCATTTCCGGCAGCGGGGCGTCGGTGAGCACGTCGGCGTAGTTGGCGAGGAACATTTCGTCGCCGTCGAGGTGGTCGCGCACGCGGCGCAACCGCTCCCCGATCGGGGATTCGATTCCGGTGTGCACGAAGGAAATCGACCAGTCCGCGATGTCCGTGGACAGCATCTCGGTCTTGCCGCCCTTGAGCACGAAGTCGTTCGACGCGGTCTCTTCGTAGTCGAGGAAGAAGTCCTTGATGTGGTGAGCGCCGTAACCGAGGCAGAGGATGAACTCGGTGTGCCCGAAATGCGCGTAGTAACGCATCACGTGCCAGATGAGCGGCCGGGGGCCGACCATGGCCATGGGCTTGGGCGCGTCGTCGGCGGGGCCGTTGCGCATGCGCATGCCGTATCCGCCACAGAACAGAACTACCTTCACTGTTACAGCACCTCCAGGCGCGGGATGGGGAAGACCAGTTTGCCGCCCCAACTGGCCACATAGGACAGTTGTTCGGTCAGTTCGGCCCTGAGGTTCCAGGGCAGGACGAGAACGTAGTCGGGCTCCTCGGCGGCGATGCGCTCCGGCGGCAGGACGGGGATGCGGGTGCCGGGGGTGAACCGACCGTGCTTGTAAGGGTTCCGGTCGACCGTGTAGGCGAGCAGGTCGGTCCGGATGCCGCAGTGGTTGAGCAACGTGTTTCCCTTGCCGGGGGCTCCGTAGCCCACGACCGTCTTGCCCTGTTCCGCCGCCTCGGTCAAGAAGCGCAACAGGTCGAGCCGCACCTTCGTGACCTTCGCGGCGAACTCCGTGTAACCGGACAACTCATGTAGCCCGGCGGCCTTCTCCTGAACGAGCACCTCGACCATGCGCGCGCTCTGCTCGCCGGCGACCTCGGCGGGCCGCGCCCACAGCCGGATCGACCCACCGTGTGTCGGCAGCAGCTCGACGTCCACAACGGACAGTCCACCGACGGCCAGCGCACGCCTCGCGGATTCCACCGTGTAGTACTGGAAATGCTCGTGATAGATCGTGTCGTACTGCACGTGCTCGATCAGGGTGAGCAGGTGCTGCACCTCGATGCTCACCCAGCCGTCGTCCGCGACCAGTGCGCGGAGCCCGTGGGTGAACCCGATGATGTCCGGAATATGGGCGTACACGTTGTTCGCCACGACAAGATCGGCCGGTCCGTGTTCTTCGCGCACCGCGGAGCCGGTCTCCGGGCTCAGGAACGCGGTCAGAGTCGGCACACCGGCCTCGCGGGCGGCCTGCCCGACGTTCACCGAGGGTTCCACGCCCAGACAACGGATACCCTTGTCCACCACGTGCTTGAGGAGGTAGCCGTCGTTGCTGGCCACCTCGACGACGAACGAACCGCCGCCCAGCCCGATCCGTTCGGTGGCGTCGCGGACGAAATTCCGGGCGTGCTTCACCCAACTGGCGGAGTACGAGGAAAAGTAGGCGTAGTCGGTGAAGGTTTCCTCCGGCGTGATCAACGGAGGAAGCTGAGCGAGCCAGCAGTCGGTGCAGACCTTCAGATGCAGCGGGTAGGTGATTTCCGGCTCATCGAGTTGTGCCGCGGTAAGGAAACGCTCACAAGGCGGCGTCGCACCCAGGTCGGCCACGCTGGCCAAGCTCGTCGACCCACAGAGGCGACAGGTTGTCATTTGACGGGTCTCCTTGCTCGCGGGTGGCGGACATGCACCCCCTGATTCGGCGCGCGCACGAGGGTTGTTACAAGCTCGCGGCGCGGATTCCGAACCCGACCAAGGAAATCACAGACCAACCACGCGCCCGGTCAGTGGCTCCGTGGCGGCGCCGCCTTACTTGCGGATCTCCAGCGTGCAGCATTTCGGGCCGCCGCCCGCCTTGCGGAGTTCGGAGATGTCGACAAGAACGGGCGCGTAGCCGAGCGCCGAGAGACGCTCGGCGAGAGCCGTCGCCTCGAGCGAAAGTACGACGTTGCGGCCGTCGGAGACGCCGTTCAGGCCGAAGCATTCCGCGTCCGCCGCGTCGGCGAGCACGGCGTCCGGGAACAGCTTGGCCAGTACCTGGCGGGAACCCGGTGAGAACGCTTGCGGGTAGTACGCGATGTGCGCGGGTCCGGTTTCGGTCGCCTCGCTGAGCACGAACAACGCGGTGTCCAGGTGGTAGTAGCGCGGGTCGACCAGCCGCAGCGACAGCACCGGGACGCCCAGCGCCTCCTGCGCCTCGGCGTGCGCGAGCGGGTCGGTCCGGAAGCCCGTGCCGGCCAGGAGCAGGCGGCCGGTCCAGGCGAAGTCCCCCTCCGCCTCATTGATCTTCGCGGGCATCACCACTTCGCGGTAGCCGCGCTCGACGAACCACCGGCGGAAATGCTCCGCCTCGGGTGCGCGTTGCGCCGTCCGGAACCGGGCGCCGAGTACCCGCCCGCCGACGACCGTCCCGGAGTTCGCCGCGAAGACCATGTCGGGCAGTCCGGGCTGAGGCTGGATCTCCTCCACGGTGTGACCAAGCCGACGGTAGGTGTCACGAAGTCGTGTCCACTGCGCGACCGCCCGCTCGGTGCTGACCGGCTGATCGGGGTCCATCCAGGGGTTGATCGCGTACTCGACGCCGAAGTACCGCGGCGGGCACATCAGGTACCGCCGGGTCGTGGGCACTCGCGGGGTCATGAAACCAAGGTAAGGCTTCGATTCAGGGACAATCAATCGCACAATCTTGCGCAGATACCTGCTAAACATTGCGTGTGAACCCGATAGATCAGCGAATCGTTTCGTGTCTGGTGGCCAACGCGCGGTCCAGCTACGCCGACGTCGGCAAGGTGGTCGGGCTGTCCGCGCCCGCGGTGAAACGGCGGGTCGACCGGCTGCTCGACTCGGGGGTGCTGCGCGGGTTCACCGCAGTGGTGGATCCGGAGGCACTCGGCTGGGGGACCGAGGCGTTCGTCGAGGTGCACTGCCGGGGCAACGTGCCGCCGTCCCGGATCCGGGCACGGCTCGAACCGCTGCCCGAGGTCGTCGCCGCCTACACGGTGACGGGCGCCGCCGACGCGATCGTGCACCTGCGTGCCGCCGACATCCACCAGCTGGAAACCGCGCTCGAACGCCTCCGCGGTCTGGACATCGTCGACCGCACGGTCTCCACGGTGGTGCTCTCGCGGCTGCTCGAGCGTCCTCCCAAGCCGGGCACGACATGAGGACCAGGCGCGCTTCGCGTCGAACTCGCGGCTGCCGTAGGGCGCGCCGTCACTCCCTGTCGGGCCGGCAGGCGCCCTTTCCGACAACCCGACCGAAGCTCGTCACACATCGCGCGCAAGGCCAGGTAGGCCGGGAGGAACATGGAGTCATGACCGAACGCATCCTCGTCCAGCGTGAGGGCAAGATCGCGATTGTCACCGTCGACGCCCCGGATCGGCGCAACGCGCTCACACTCGCTCTGTCCGCCGAACTCGCCGAGGCCGTCGACGCCGCGGAACGCGACGAGAACGTGCACGCGCTGATCGTCACCGGGACACCACCCGCCTTCTGCGCTGGTGCGGACCTCTCCACTCTCGGCGCGGCCCAGGAAGAGGGACTGCGTCAGGTCTACTCGGGTTTCCTCGCCGTCGCCCGTTGCGTCTTACCCACCGTCGCCGCCATAGGCGGTCCCGCGGTAGGGGCGGGGCTCAACCTGGCGCTGGCCGCGGACGTCCGGCTCGCCGGGCCGCGGGCGAAGTTCATCCCCCGCTTCCTCGAACTGGGCCTGCACCCCGGCGGCGGCATGACCTGGATGCTCCAGCGCGCGGTCGGCGGGCAGCTCGCCCGCGCCATGACCCTGTTCGGCCAGAGCCTCGACGCCGAGGCGGCCACCCGGGCCGGTCTCACCATGCGGACAGTGGAAGGTGATCACCTAAAGTTACTGGAGGCCGCACTGGAATTGGCTCGACCGGCGGCCGAAGCACCTCGGGAAGTCGTACTGGCGACCAAACGATCGATGCGCTTGACCACGGCTTTGTCGGAGCAGGAGGCGGCCGTGGAGACTGAAATCGGGCCACAGCTGGAATCGTTGAACTCGCCTGGGTTCGCCGAGCGGCTGGCGGCCGTGCGGGCCCGGATTGGCAGCGCAAAGTAACTGTTACGATGAGTTACGGGTAAGCCGGGTCACACGGCCGCACGGCAGGCCAAAACGCGAAGTAAGGTAGAGGTATCGGCGACGGGAGAGAGGTATCCCCCAACCCATGAGCACAAGTGCCAACGGCAATGGCGCGTTGTCGGCTACCCGCCCCACGGATATCTCGAAACTGGACCGCGTGGTGGTCCGGTTCGCCGGTGACTCCGGTGACGGAATGCAGTTGACCGGTGACAGGTTCACCTCGGAAGCGGCCGCGTTCGGGAACGACCTGGCCACCCTGCCGAATTTCCCCGCGGAGATTCGGGCACCTCAGGGCACCATCCCGGGCGTGTCGTCGTTTCAGGTGCATTTCGCCGACTACGACATTCTGACCCCGGGCGACCGGCCGGATGTGCTGGTGGCGATGAACCCGGCGGCGCTGAAAGCGAACCTTCCCGATCTCCCACATGGTGGGACGGTCATCGTGAACACCGACGAGTTCACCAAGCGCAACCTGACCAAGGTCGGCTACGACGCCAACCCCCTGGACGACGATTCGCTGTCGGCCTTCCAGGTGCACCGGGTGGCGATGTCGACGCTGACCCAGGGCGCGCTGGCCGACACCGGCCTGGGCAAGAAGGACGCCGAGCGCTGCAAGAACATGTTCGCGCTCGGTTTGCTGTCGTGGATGTATCACCGGCCGACCGAGGGCACCGAGCGGTTCCTGCGTGAGAAGTTCGCCCGCAAGCCGCAGATCGCCGAGGCCAACATCCTGGCCTTCCGCGCGGGCTGGAACTACGGCGAGACCACCGAGTCGTTCGTGACCACCTTCGAGGTGGCGCCGGCGAAACTCACCCGCGGCACCTACCGGCAGATCACCGGCAACACCGCCCTCGCGTACGGGATCGTCGCGGCCGGCCAGCAGGCCCGGTTGCCGATCCTGCTGGGCACCTATCCGATCACCCCCGCGTCGGACATCCTCCACGAGTTGTCCAAGCACAAGAACTTCGGTGTGACGACCTTCCAGGCCGAGGACGAGATCGCCGGGATCGGCGCCGCGCTGGGCGCCTCCTACGGCGGCGCGCTCGGCGTCACCTCCACCTCCGGCCCCGGCGTGGCGCTCAAGAGCGAGACGATCGGGCTCGGCGTGATGGTCGAGCTGCCGTTGGTGGTGATCGACGTCCAGCGCGGCGGTCCCTCCACCGGCCTGCCGACCAAAACCGAGCAGGCGGACCTGCTGCAGGCGATGTTCGGCCGCAACGGCGAGTCGCCGGTGCCGATCCTGGCCCCGCGGTCCCCGGCGGACTGTTTCGAGATCGCGTTGGAAGCCACCCGCATCGCGCTGACCTACCGCACGCCGGTGCTGCTGCTGTCCGACGGCGCGATCGCCAACGGCTCCGAGCCCTGGCTCGTCCCCGACGTGGCCGACCTGCCCGACCTGCGGGTTCAGTTCGCGACCGAGCCCAACGCCGGCGACGGTTCCGGCGAGTTCTGGCCCTACGTCCGGGATCCGGAAACCCTCGCCCGCGCTTGGGCCGTCCCCGGCACGCCCGGCCTGCAGCACCGCGTCGGCGGGCTGGAAAAGGCCGACGGCAAGGGCAACATCTCCTACGACCCCGACAACCACGACAAGATGGTCCGGCTGCGCCAGGCCAAGATCGACGGCATCGAAGTACCCGACGTAGTGGTCGACGACCCGTCGGGCGGCAAGGCGCGCGTGCTGGCGCTCGGCTGGGGATCCAGCTACGGCCCGATCGGCGCGGCCTGCCGCCGCGTCCGCAAGGCCGGGTTGCCGATCGCGCAGGCCCACCTGCGCCACCTCAACCCGCTGCCGGGCAACCTCGGCGACGTTCTCCGTCGCTACGACACCGTCGTGGTGCCCGAGATGAACCTCGGCCAGCTCGCGCTGCTCCTGCGCGCCAAGTACCTGGTCGACATCCAGTCGCACACCAAGGTCGCCGGGCTGCCCTTCAAGGCCGAGGAACTCGAGAACGTCTTCACCGACATCATCAAGGGGGGAGTGCCCGCATGACAGCGCGCGAACTCATGGAGGGATCAGCATCATGACCGCCACCGACCTGGGCCTGCCCACCACCGGTGGATTGGCTTTGGTTCCCACCACTGACGAACCGCAGAAGGCCAAGGACTACAAGTCGGACCAGGAGGTCCGCTGGTGCCCCGGCTGCGGTGACTACGTCGTGCTCAACACGGTGCAGTCGTTCCTGCCGACGCTGGGGCTCAAGCGGGAGAACATCGTCTTCGTTTCCGGCATCGGCTGTTCCTCGCGCTTCCCGTACTACCTCAACACCTACGGGATGCACTCCATTCACGGCCGCGCCCCCGCCATCGCCACCGGTCTGGCCACCACCCGGCCCGACCTGTCGGTGTGGGTGGTCACCGGTGACGGCGACGCACTGTCCATCGGCGGTAACCACCTGATCCACGCCCTGCGCCGCAACGTCAACGTCAAGATCCTGCTGTTCAACAACCGGATCTACGGGCTGACCAAGGGCCAGTACTCGCCCACCTCGGACCAGGGCATGGTCACCAAGTCGACGCCGATGGGCTCGGTGGACACCCCGTTCAACCCGATCTCCCTCGCTTTGGGCGCGGAAGCCGGCTTCGTCGGCCGCGCGCTCGACTCGGACAAGGCCGGACTCACCGAGGTGCTCACCGCCGCCGCCCAGCACCGCGGCTCCGCCCTGGTCGAGATCTACCAGAACTGCCCGATCTTCAACGACGGCGCCTTCGATGTGTTGAAGGACCGAGACGACGCCGCCCAGCGGCTCATCCCGTTGAAGGCCGGCCGGCCGATCCGGTTCGGGCCCGAGCGCGAGTACGGCGTCGTCGCCACCGGTTGGGGTGGCTTCGACGTCGCCAAGGTCGACGAAGTGGGCGAGGACGATCTGGTCGTCCACGACCCCACGATCGAGGACACCGCCTACGCCTTCGCCCTCTCCCGCCTCGGTGACCAGCACCTCAACCACACGCCGACCGGCATTTTCCGCCAGGTCAGCCGGCCCACCTACGACGACCAGGCCCGCGCCCAGGTCGAGCAGGCGCGCGAGGCCAAGGCGCCGAACCTCCAGGCCCTGCTCACCGGCAAGGACACCTGGACCGTCGTCTGACGACCTTTCGCGAGTCCCACGCTTCGGGTGTGTGAGGGCCCGCATTCCCGTCGCACCGAATGTGGCACTCACACGCGCTGGACGCGCGGAAGGGGGACGCGGTCAGGTCAGGGGGCGGAAGCCGACGCGTTCGGCGTCGGCGGCGCTGCGGAACCACACCTCGGCGACCATTCGCGAGTACTGTGGCGAGTCCTCCGTGCAGTAACGCAGCGCGGTGACGCTGGCCTTCACGGCGAATTCCCCCGACGGGCTCCCGCCGCCGGGGCGTGGCATCGCCGACCCGGGACCGAACGGCCCGGGCGGCACCGAAGAATCCAGCATGGGCTTGCGCGCGGGCGGCGGAGGAGGCGCCGAGTCGGGGGAAATCGCGTGCGCGCCCCCGGGTTGCACTGCCGGCTCGAACAGCGAACCGCTGTGCCCACCCTCGTCCGGCCGGCTCGGCTCCCGGCGCTCGATGGCCCGCATTGACGGCTGAATCGGCTGTGGCGGCTCGAAACCGCCCGGCGGTGACTGCCGTTGCCGGGGCTGGCGCCGGGGCAACACCTGCGTGGTCTCGGAGGCCAGCTCGCTCGGGGCGTCCGGGGCTTCACCGTCGCCGAACGCGTAGGCGGGCGGCCGGGGGTCGGGCTCCGGCTCCCCGAAGCCGGAGAAGTCCGGCTTCGGGCGGCTGCCCGGGTCGAACAGGGAGCCCCGCTCGGATCCCTTGTCCGCGACCGGCTCGTCGTCGACCGGTCTGAAGATCGACGTCGATTCCGTTTCCGCCTCGGGCTCCAGGGCCGCACTTCGCCCGACGAACGCCGTCACACCCGACGGGAAGGGCCCCGGCTCGGGCTCCAGCACCGAACGCCCCCGGAAATCCGGCGGAGGGAACGACTCTGGTTCGGACTCCGGCTCCAAAACCGCGCTACGCCCGACGAACTCGGTCACGGAAGACGGCTCGAACAGCTCCGGCTCGGCATCTTCCCGGCGCTCGTGCCGGTTGGGCGATTCACCGAAGCTGTCCCGCTCGAGCCAGTTCGGCTCCGAATGGTGTTCGACCGGCGCGGGCGCGGGGTTGAGCGAGGCCAGGAACGACTCGGGCTCGGGCTCCCGACGCGCGACCGGCTCGGACTCCGGTACGAACGCCTTGGTGGGCGGGGCGGGCTTACGTTCGGGAGCCGGCGCCTTGCGGGCCACCTGCAGCTTGCGCTCGAGCTGCCGGTTCTTCGACTGGACCGGCCGGACCAGCACCAACCAGGTCAGCAGCACCCCGATCAGGAACGCCGCGACGCTCCACAGCCACACCTGTCCGAAGATGGACATCCGTGCTGTCCTTCCTTTCCGGCCACTGCGGTACCAGCCAGTTCGTCACCGTGTGCGCGCGACCAGGTACTCGGCGACCGCTTCGCACGCGTCCCGCGCCACCGACGCGGGCAACGCGGACAATTCCTCCCGTGCCCGACGAGCGTAGTCAGACAGGGTACCGAGGGCTCGGTCCAGTCCACTCGACTTCCGCAGCAGCTCCAGCGCCTCGTCGACCAGCACGTCCTCGGTGATCGGACCGGCGAGCAGTTCGACCAACCGTGGGTCGGTGCCGGGATCGGCCAGCGCGTAGAGCATCGGCAGCGTGCGCACGCCTTCGCGCAGGTCGGTACCCGGAGTCTTGCCCGATTCGTGAGACGGGGAGGCGATGTCGATGATGTCGTCGGAGATCTGGAACGCGGTCCCGACGATGTCGCCGAACCGGCGCAGCGCGTCGACATGCCTGGGCTCGGCCCCGGACACCATGCCACCGAAGCGTCCCGCCGTGGCGATGAGCGAACCGGTCTTCTGCGCGATCACGCTGAGGTAGTGCGCCACCGGGTCCTCGCCGTCCGCCGGCCCCGCGGTTTCCCGCATCTGACCGGTGACCAGTTCGGCGAAGGTCTCCGCGATGATCCGTGCCGCGTCCGTGCCCAGTTCGGAGACCAGCCGGGACGCGTGCGCGAACAGGAAATCCCCGGTCAGGATCGCGATGCTGTTGCCCCAGCGCGAGTTGACGCTGGGCGCGCCACGACGCATCGTGGCCTCGTCCATCACGTCGTCGTGGTACAGCGTCGCCAGGTGGACCAGCTCGACCGCCGTCGCCGCGGTTACGACGCCTTCGTGGTTTCCCTTCCCGAACTGGGCCGCGAGCAGGGTGAACAACGGGCGAAAGCGCTTGCCACCCGCCTCGAACAGGTGCGCCGCGGCCTCATGCACGGCTCTCACGTCGCTGCGTGCCGTCTCGCGCAGCAGCTTCTCGACATCGGCGAGACCCGCGGCCAGCGTGCGCAACAGGGTTTCATCGGCGATCCGCAGGCCAACGCTCGCGCGCAGATCCTCGATGGCGTCACTCTGAACCGACAACGTCCTCGCCCTCCGCAGTCTGATACCGGTCCTCACCAGCGTAATGGCAACCGGTGGACGGCCGTTCGACCACTCGTGCAGGGCACGGGTGACAAAGGCGACAGGTTCACCCTCCGGCACCACACGGATCAGCTTGCTGCTGGTTTGCGTCCAGCGCGGACAACGCCGCTCACACCACCTGGAGACGACGATCCGATCGGAGGAATGGGTTATCGCCTGCCGCTGTGTCGAACCCGGTCATCTCCGCGATGTCTTCGCCGGACAGGCCCTTCCTCCGCAAGGCGTCCGCGATCGCGGCCACCATCTCCGGACGCTCCGGAGCCAACCGATCGCTTCCCGGCTCGTTCACCTTCCAGCCGCGAGCGTTCATCGCCTTGTGGAACTTGACACGGCCTTCGGCTGTCACCGTCCCAGTGCGAACGCTCGCTCGAACAACGACTGCATGGAAGTTCCCCACACCTGTTTGAGCTCGTGGAGCCTTCCGATGTCGACCGCGCGCAGTTCGGGGCGAATCACATGGCTGGGCATGAGGAACTCGGCGGCGAACTCGTTGGCTTCGCGCTCCGGATCGTCAACGGCAAGTCCGTTGTGCAGGACCAGGTGGCCCAGCTCATGGGCAAACGTCAGTCGCTTCCGGTCGGTTGGGCTCGCGCTGTTGATCAGGAGCACCGGATGGTCGTCGACCCACTGGGTTGTTCAGGCGTGCTTCCAGCCTTCGCCACACCGAAGCCTTCGTCGTCTTATGCCGTCGCATGTGCACGTCGACTACCAACGCTCCCCGCACGACGTGATCGCGCAGCAGGAATCGCCGCGAGACACCGAGTTCACGGGCAAGCCGCGTGATCGTTTCATCGTCCGGCATCCGTTGATCATTCTCGTACCGGGACAGGGCCGCCTGCGTGACGCCCGTTCGACTGCAGAGCTCCTCTTGCGTGAGGCCCCGGGCTCGGCGAAGCATCTCCAGCACCTCGCCGATCGTGTTCACCTCAGCTGCCCGCCTTCCTCCGCATCGCCGACAGCCTCGGACAGGTCGATCTGCGGCAAGGTCGGCTGCATGGGAGTGTACGAGATGACTGTGCCGGCCTCACCGGCTTGCTCGTCGAGGTCGACAAGCTCTCCGTTCGATGGGGAGTGCGGGGTGTCGGCGGGACCGACACCCCGCACCACAACGGACCGTCAGAACGCGAAGCCGCCCGCGCCGGCCCAGTTCAGGGCGATCGACGGGATGACGCCGAGCACCAGGGTGATTACGACACCCAGGGTGATGGCGATCGTGGTGGAGATCCCGGGGACGCTCACGGTCGGGCCCTCGGGCGACGGCTGGGAGAAGTACATCAGCACGACCACCCGCAGGTAGAAGAACGCCGCGACCGCGCTGAACACCAGCGCGATGACCACGAGCGGCGCCATCCCGTCCCGCAGCGCGGCCGAGAACACCACGAACTTCCCGACGAAACCACTGGTCAGCGGGATCCCGGCGAGGGCGAGCAGGAGGAAGGTGAACACCCCGGCCAGCAGCGGTGACCGTTTCGCCAACCCTGCCCACGCCGACAGGTGCGTCGCCTCGCCCGTCGAGTCACGCACCAGCGACACCACGCCGAACGCGGCCAGCGTGGTGAAACCGTAGGCCAGCAGGTAGAACAGCGTGCCGGACAGGCCTGAGCCGGTCATCGCGATCGTACCGACCAGGAGGAACCCGGCGTGCGCGATCGACGAGTAGGCGATCATGCGCTTGACGTCGGTCTGGGTCAGGCCGAGCACGGCGCCGATGGCCATCGACACGATCGCGACCGCCCAGAGCACCCCGCGCCACTGCCAGCTCGTCGACTCGAACCCGACGGTCAGCACACGCAGGATCCCGCCGAACGCGGCGACCTTCGTGCAGGCCGCCATGAACGCGGTCACCGGGGTGGGTGCGCCCTGGTAGACGTCCGGCGTCCAGGTGTGGAACGGGCCGACCGAGCCCTTGAACAGCAACCCGACCACGAGCAGGCCGAGGCCCGCGAACAGCAGGGTGTCCGAGCGGTCCGAACCGGCCGCCGCGTTCGCGATCTCCGCCAGTTTGACCGAGTTCGCGTAGCCGTAGAGCAGCGCGAGCCCGTACAGGAAGAACGCCGACGAGAACGCGCCGAGCAGGAAGTACTTGACGGCGGCCTCCTGGGACAGGAGCCGCCGGCGGCGAGCCAGGCCGCACATCAGGTACAGCGGCAGGCTCAGCACCTCGAGTGCGATGAACATGGTGAGCAGGTCGTTCGCCGCGCAGAAGGTCATCATGCCGCCGAGCGCGAAGAGCGTCAGCGGGAACACCTCGGTCTGCGCGCTGGTCGAGGTGAGCTGCGCCCGGTCCTGGAAGGTGCCGGGCCGGATCGACGCCTGGGCCACGAACGCGCCACCGGGCTCCACCACCCGGTCGGCGATGAGCAGCACCGCGCCGAACGCGAGCGCGAGCAACGTGCCCCACAGGAACAGCGCGGGCTTGTCCACGCTGATCGCCCCGCTCATCGTGGTCAGCCCCGCCTTCGGGGAGTCGCTGACGTAGACACCCAGCGCGATCCCCGCCGCGACGATCGCCAGCAGGCTCAACGCCACCTGGGAACCCCAGCGCTGGTGCCGGGGCAGGAACGCCTCGAACAACACGCTCACGCAGGCCGCGGCGAGCACGATCAGCACCGGCAGGATCGCCGGATACTGGATCTGCGGGATCGAGAGCTGCTGCGCCAGAACCATCAGTGGCCTCCTTGCGTGGCCGACAAAGTAGCCTGAACCGACGGGGTGACCGTGTCCAGCACGGGTTTCGGATAGAACCCGAGTCCGATGATCAGCACGACCATCGGGATCAGGATCGCCAGTTCCCGGCCGCCGAGGTCCCGGATCGCCTTCTTCGCCCCGAGTTCCGGCGCCACCGCCGTGCCGGGTCCTCCCCCGGCGCTGACCAGGGCGTTACCGCGGACCGGCCCGGTCATCAGCCGCTGGTACAACCACAACACGTAGGCCGCGGCGAGCACCATGCCGACGGTTGCCAGGATCGCGTACACCGGCTGGGTTTCGAAGGAGCCCAGCAGCACCAGGAACTCGCTGACGAACGAGTTCGTGCCCGGCAGGGACAAGGTGGACAGACCGGCGACGAGCAGCATGCCGGCCAGCAACGGCGTCACCTTCGCCATCCCTCCGTAGTCGGAGATCCGGGTGGAGCCGCCGCGCGCCATGACCAGGCCGAGCACGACGATCAGCATCCCGGTGGCCAGGCTGTGGTTGAGCATGTACGTCACCGAGCCGACCTGTGCCTGGCTGGTGAACGCGAAGATGCCCAGCGCGATGAACCCGAAGTGGGAGATCGACGTGTAGGCCACCAGGCGCTTCATGTCGCTCTGGCCCATCGCCAGCAGCGCCGCGTAGAGGATGCCGATGACCGAGAGCACCAGCACCACCGGCGCGAAGTAGCGGGACGCGTCCGGGAACAGCGGCAGGCAGTAGCGCAGGAAGCCGAACGTGCCGACCTTGTCCAGGACGCCGACGAGCAGCGCCGCGCTGCCGATCGGCGCCTCGGCATCGGAGTCGGGCAGCCAGGTGTGGAACGGCACCAGCGGCGCCTTGATCGCGAACCCCACGAAGAAGCCCAGGAACAGCCACTTCTGCAGGCCGGGGTTGATGTCCCCGGCGACCAGCTGCTCGAACGAGAACGT
>NZ_DATELF010000175.1:0-75815 GCF_035276945.1 Amycolatopsis sp.
CAATGCGGACTGATCAGCCTGGTAGGAACCGTTGTCGCACCCAGGGCGGGCAAGCCCTGGCGGGAAAGACCGAATGCCGGTGGTGAACGGCGTCGGTAAGCCGTGTGCGGGAGAACCGCACGCACGGTTTAACGGGCGGGAGCTGGAAACGAGACAACACGGGCCATGGCCACCGTAGTGGGACAGCCTCGCGGGAAACCGCAGGAACATAAGGCTACGGGTCCTTCCGTCAGTGGATGTCATCGCGCCAGCTCCCGACCCTCCTCGACGAGGAACGCGTCTGTTGTCTCCGTCAATTATCGAACCTGTGTTCGTAGTTGTCGACGATGCACTCGGTGTTTCGCGCGAAGGTGTGAAAACGTGCCGTTCAGTCTCGGCGTTTCACCTCTTTGGGGCGGGCACGGAGGTGCGCGCGTTCGCCCTGCTTGCCGAACAGGCCGAGGAACTCGACTGGCCGGTGGCACAGTCGGGGAATGGGTGAGCACATCCCGTCCGATGTGACCGGCCGTACCGACGTGGCCGGGGTTTGGGCCGCGGGCAACGTCACCGATCTGACCGCCCAGGTCGGTGGCGCCGCGCGGCCGGTGCTGCCGTGGCCGCCCAGATCAACGCCGACCTGGTCACCGAGGAGGCCCGACAGGCGGTCGCCGCCTACCGGGACCCGCTCTCGGCGGGGTCCGAAGCGTGTGTTCGCGAACAGGTCATCGGTGGTCGTCGCCACAGCCTGTGAACCGCGTCGCGAGGCAGGACTCGCCGGTCGCGAAGGCTGGACTCGCGTGTCGCGAAGGCCCGACTCGTGGGTCGCGAAGGGCCGACTCGCGGGTCGCGGGGGCCGGACTCGCGGGGTCAGGGGAGGTTGACGAGGGTGGCGAGGCGGGTGCGGTGGCGGCCGGGGGTGCCCAGGGCGAGTTCGTCGGCCTTGGCCCGCTTGAGGTAGAGGTGCGCCGGGTGCTCCCAGGTCATCCCGATGCCCCCGTGCAACTGGACCGCCTCCTCCGCCGCGTGCACCGCGACCGGCGCGCACGACGACTGTGCGACCGCCACGGCGACCGGAACGTCGGCGTCCCCGGTGGCCAGTGTGTCGGCCGCGTAGCGGGCCGCCGCGCGGGCGGCGACGAGTTCCAGGTACTCCTCGGCGAGCCGGTGCTTGAGCGCCTGGAACGACCCGACCGGCCGGCCGAACTGGTACCGCTGCTTCACATAGGCGACCGTCTCGTCGAGACACCACTGCGCCACGCCGAGCTGTTCCGAAGCGAGCAGGCCGGCGCCGAAGGTGAGCGCGTGCTCCAGCGCGGCCGGCGCGCGGCCGGGACCGGCGATCGGCCGCGCGGGCGCGTTGTCGAAGGCGACGTCAGCGAGCCTGCGGGTGAGGTCCAGCGGCGTGATCTCCGTGATCGTCGCCGCGGAAGCCTCCACTGTGTACAGTCCGGGACCGTCCGGGCCTGCCGCCGGAACCACCAGCACCTCCGCGGCCGTCGCGTCGGCCACCGTGCCCGTCCGTCCATTGAGGACACCGTCGGAAAAGCTCACCGAGGACGGGAACGCGGCGCCCGGCCACGTGGTGAGCGGCACCGCGAGCGCACCGATCACCTCGCCGGAGGCGAGCCGGGGGAGCAGTTCAATGTCCCCCGCCGCCAGCAGCGCCGACGTGGCCAGCACGGCGCTGCCCAGGAACGGCACCGGCACCACACCGCGTCCCAGCTCCTCCATCACCACGGCGACCTCACGCGCCGAAGCACCGTGGCCGCCGAGCTTCTCCGGCACGGCCAGCCCGGCCGCGCCGAGCTCGGTGGCCAGCGTGCGCCACAGCTTGAGGTCGTAGGGCTCCGCGCTTTCCGTCCGCGCGAGCACCGCCGTCGCGGGCGCCCGATCGGCGAGCAGGGCGCGCACGCTGGCCCGGAGGTCGTCCTCGACCTCGGAATAAAGCAGATCGCTCACCTCGGCGGGTCCTTCCGTGTTTCTGGCGGGCTTGCGCGCTCACATGATCGCGTCACCAGGGCGCGATCAGTTCGCGGTGCCGGTTTCCGGCGTGGGGCGCCCTGCCGCCGCGATCGCGTCGCCTTCGGCGTTGCGCGCTCGATGGTCATCCAGGTGCCGCCACTCACCGTGGCAGGTCCTTCCAGGCGACATCCTTGTCGGTCCGCGGTTCCGACGGCAGGCCGAGCACACGTTCGGCGATGATGTTGCGCAGCACCTCGGAGGTGCCGCCCTCGATCGAGTTGCCCTTCGCGCGGAGGTAGCGGTAGCCCGGTCCCCGGCCGAGCATGTCCACCTTCTCCGGGCGGCGCAGGGTCCAGTCGTCGTACCGCAGCCCGTCTTCCCCGGCCAGTTCCACTTCCAGCCCCGACAGCGCCTGTTGCAACCGCGCGAACGCGAGCTTCATGGCCGACCCCTCCGGGCCGGGCTGGCCGGAGGCGAGTTGCTGGCGCAGGCGTGTCGCGGCCAGCCGCATCGCTTCGGCGTCCACCCAGAGCCGCAGCAGCCGGTCGCGAAGTTCCGGGGTGCGCAGCTCCGGGTGCTCGCGCCAGGTGCCGGCCACGATGCCGACCAGCCCGCCCTCACGCGGCAGGGCATGGCCACCGATGGCGACACGCTCGTTCATCAGCGTCGTCTGCGCGACCTTCCAGCCTTCCCCGACCTCGCCGAGCCGGTAGGAGTCCGGGATCCGCACCCCGCTCAGGAACACCTCGTTGAACTCGGCTTCCCCGGTCAGCTGCCGCAGCGGGCGCACGTCGACCCCGGGACCGGTCATGTCGCAGATGAAGTACGTCATGCCCCGGTGCTTCGGCACGTCCGGATCGGTCCTGGCGACCAGGATCGCGAACCGGGCGATATGCGCGGCCGACGTCCACACCTTCTGCCCGGTGACGACCCAGTCGTCGCCGTCCCGGACCGCCCGGGTGCCGAGCGCGGCCAGGTCGGAACCGGCTCCCGGCTCACTGAACAGCTGGCACCAGACCTCCTCGCCCGTCCACAGCGGACGTAGGAAGCGCTTTCGCTGTTCGGGCGTGCCGAACCGCAGGATCGTGGGCGCGGCCATGCCGAGGCCGATCGCGATCCGGTACGGGTTGTTGTCCGGCGCGCCTGCGGCGGCGAGCTCGTCGTCCACAACGGACTGGAGTTCACGCGGCACGTCGCGGCCGCCGAGGTCGGCTGGATAGTGCACCCAGGCCAGGCCCGCGTCGAACCGGGCACGAAGGAACTCCAACCGGTCGGTGGTCGCCGGATGGTGGGCGGTCAGCAGGTCCCGGACCCGCGAGCGCAGCTCTTCGGCGTTCATTTCGCCTCTCCCCGGTACTTCTTGAGCTCCCACAACGCCAGCGAGCGCTTGTGCACCTCGTCCGGGCCGTCGGCGAGCCGCAGCATCCTGGCCTGCGTCCACAGCCCGGCCAGCGGGAAGTCCTGGCTGACCCCGCCCCCGCCGTGTGCCTGGATCGCCTTGTCCAGGATCCATTCCACCGAGGCCGGGGTGGCGATCTTGATGGCCTGGATCTCGGTGTGCGCACCCTTGTTCCCGACCGTGTCCATCAGCCACGCGGTCTTGAGCACCAGCAGGCGCAACTGTTCCACGCGCACCCGCGACTCGGCGATCCAGTCCTGCACCACGCCCTGCTCGGCGATCGGCTTGCCGAACGTGCTCCGGCCCAGCGTCCGGCGGCACATCAGCTCGATCGCCCGCTCGGCCATCCCGATCAGCCGCATGCAGTGGTGGATCCGGCCGGGACCGAGCCGGGCCTGGGCGATGGCGAACCCGGCGCCCTCCTCGGCGAGCAGGTTCTCGGCCGGAACCCGGACGTCGTGGAAGATCACTTCCGCGTGCCCGCCGTGCGAACTGTCGTCATACCCGAACACCGTTATGCCCCGCTTGATCTCCAGGCCCGGCGCGTCCCGGGGGATGAGGATCATGCTCTGCTGCCGGTGCGCTTCGGTGTCCGGATCGGTCTTGCCCATCACGATGAAGATCTGGCAGTTCGGGTTCATCGCTCCGGAGGTGAACCACTTGCGTCCGTTGATCACGTAGGAATCGCCGTCCCGCGTGATGCTGGTGGCGATGTTGCGGGCGTCGGAGGAGGCGACGTCGGGTTCGGTCATCGCGAACGCGGACCGGATCTCGCCGTCCAGCAACGGTTCCAGCCACTGCTTGCGCTGCCGCTCCGTGCCGAACATGGCGAGCACTTCCATGTTGCCGGTGTCCGGCGCGGCGCAGTTGAGCGCGACCGGCGCGAGGTGCGGGCTGCGGCCGGTCAGCTCGGCCAGCGGCGCGTACTGGAGATTCGTCAGACCGGCACCGTGTTCGCCGGGCAGGAAGAGGTTCCACAGACCCCGACGGCGCGCTTCCGCCTTGAGGTCCTCGACGACCGGCGGCGTGGCCCACGGGTCGGTGCGCTCGGCGAGTTGTCTTTCGAAGACGGGCTCCGCGGGATAGATGTGCTCGTCCAGGAATTCCGCGAGCTTCGCTCGAAGCTCCTCGGTCCTGGCGTCGAAGGCGAAATGCATCCTAGTCCTTAAGGGTTTCGTTGCCGAGCCGCGCGAGGGGGACGACCGCGGCGCCGATCTCGTCGAATCCGGCGCCGACCGTCTTGCCCTGGCTGAAGCGGTAGTAGATGCCTTCGAGGATGACCGCGAGCTTGAACAACGCCAGCCCGACGTACCAGTTCAGGGCCGAGACGTCCCGCCCGGACCGCTGGGCGTAGCGGTTGATCACCTGGTCAATGGCGGGGTAGCCGGGCGCCGAGCAGACGTTGGACACGACCTTCAGGTCGACCTTGTCGCGTTCGGCGTAGGCGACCAGGAGGGCGAGATCGGTGAGCGGATCCCCGAGCGTGGACATCTCCCAGTCCAGCACGGCGGTGATCCGCGTGCCTTGGACCAGGACGTTGTCCAGGCGGTAGTCGCCGTGGACGATCGCCGCGCCCCCGGAGGCCGGGACCGCTGTGGCGAGGCGGTCGTGCAGGCGGTCGATCCCGGGCAGGTCGCGGCTGCGGGAGGCGTCGAGCTGCTTCTTCCACCGGCGCAGCTGCCGCGCCAGGAACCCTTGCGGTCGCCCGAAATCCGCCAGGCCCACCGAACCCGGGTCGACCGCGTGCAGGTCGACCAGGGTGTCGATGAGCGCGTCGGCGATCGCCCTGGTCCGCTCCGAACCCACGCCGGCGAGTTCGGTGTCCGACCGGTAAGGCGTGCCGGGGACGAACTCCATGACGTAGAACGGCGCGCCGAGCACGTCCGGATCCTGGCACAGCGCGATCGCCTCCGGCACGGGAACCGGGGTCGGTGCCAGGGCACTGATGACCCGGTGCTCGCGCGTCATGTCGTGCGCGGTGGGCAGGACGTGGCCCAGCGGTGGCCGCCGGACCACCCAGCGCGAACGCCCGTCGCCGACGATGTAGGTCAGGTTCGATCGCCCGCCTGGCACGACCTGCCCGGTCAACGGCCCGGAGACGAGGCCGGGAACGTGCTCGTCGAGGTAGGCGCGCAGCCGGCCCGTGTCGAGGCCGGGCGGGTCGGGGGAACTCACATCGCCTCCTTGCGGTGTCGTGCCCGGTCAGGGTACCGACCAGTCGGTATGTCTTCAAACAGCGCCCGGGTGCGGGTTTCGCGCGCCCGGCTCAGGCGAGCAGCCGTCCGACGAACTCCGCGACGCAGGCCGGCTTCGGTTCCCCGTCGATCTCGATCCTCCAGCGCACCACCGCCTGCTTACCGCCCGGCACGTCGGTGATCTCGACCAGTTCCGCGCCGCCGCGGACCTTCGCGCCGACCTTCACCGGCTGTGGGAAACGTACCTTGTTCAGGCCGTAGTTGATGCCCATCGACAGCCCGTCCACCCGGTAGGTGCGCTGGGCCAGCAGCGGGATCAGCGACAACGTCAGGAAGCCGTGCGCGATCGGGGCGCCGAACGGGCCCTTGCCGGCCTTTTCGATGTCGACATGGATCCACTGGTGATCGCCGGTGGCGTCGGCGAAGGTGTTCACCTGGTCCTGAGTGATGGTGTGCCAGTCGCTGTGGCCGAGATGCTGCCCGGTGGCGGCGGCGAATTCGTCGAGGCTGGAAAAGACGCGCGTCATGTCAGAAGCTCCCGTCTGCTGCGCTGACTGCCGGGGCTGGGAAGGCGGGGCCGGGCCGCTCGACCTTCCGCCGGGTTGGCGCGCCACCGCGATCGTGTCGCCAGGGCGCTGTTCGGGGGTGTGGGTCGCGTGGTGTGTTACGGCGCCCTGCCGTCTCGATCGCGGGCCTGGCGGCCTCGGGCGCGCTCTGGGGCTGGTTTGGGTGCCGCGATCCGGCAAGGCTTCGCGTCATGCCTTCGGTCCGCCGGCGACGTAGACGACCTGGCCGGAGACGAACCCGGCCCCCTCGCTGACCAGGAACGACACCACGTTGGCGATGTCCTCCGGCCGGCCGACCCGCTGCACCGGGATCTCCCGGGCCACGGCGGCCTTGAAGTCCTCGAACGGCACGCCGAGCCGCTCGGCCGTCGCCGCGGTCATCTCGGTCTCGATGAAGCCGGGGGCGATCGCGTTCGCGGTCACGCCGAACTTGCCCAGCTCGATGGCCAGGGTCTTGGTGAACCCCTGCAGGCCGGCCTTCGCGGCCGAATAGTTGATTTGGCCGCGGTTGCCGAGCGCGGAGGTGCTGGACAGGTTGACGATGCGGCCCCACTTCTGCCCGGTCATGTGCTTCTGGGCCGCGCGGGTCATCACGAACGAGCCGCGCAGGTGCACTCCGATGACCGCGTCCCAGTCCTGGTCGGACATCTTGAACAGCAGGTTGTCACGGGTGATGCCGGCGTTGTTGACCAGTACGGTGGGCGCGCCGAGCTCCTCGGCGACCCGGGTGACCGCGGCTTCGGCCTGCTCGGTGTTGCTGACGTCGAGCCCGACCCCGATGGCCTTGCCGCCGCCCGAAACGATGGCCTCGGCGCCCTGCTTGACGCCCGCTTCGTCCAGATCCAGCAGCCCGACGGCGAATCCGTCGTCCGCGAGCTTCCGGGCGATCGCGGCGCCGATGCCCCGGGCGGCCCCGGTGACGATTGCGACACGCGAGTGGGAGTCGGTCACGTGCTTTCCTCCTCGGACGTTGAGTGGCTAAGCGAGCGCTTAGGAAGTTACCCGCACCAGCGTAGCTCGGTGGTGTGACGTAGGTCATTCCCGGCGAAGCAGGGGCACCGCCAGCGTGATGATCGTCAGGATCTCGGTCAGCGCCATCCCCCGCTCGACCAGGCCGAGCGGGATCGCCTGCCACCAGGGCAACCCACCACCCGCCGCGAAGACCACGATCGCGCCGAGGACCAGCCCGAACCACAGCAGGGAAGCGACGGCGAGACCCTGCGCCATCCGGCGCCAGATCGAGGAGTGCGGGAAGATCCGCCGCGAGGCCAGCAGGATCCCGATGGGCAGGCAGACGAACCCGACCACGCTGGCGATCCGGTGCACCACGCCACCCACGCTGGGCCCGACCGCCCAGTTGGTCTTCGGGAAGGCCACGATCACCAGCAGGCTGACCGTCCACAACGCACCCGCGACGGCGGGGAGCGGCGGCAGCGCTCGCCGGAGGACGTGCGCGGCGAACAGGACGGCCGAGCCACCCGCGACCAGCACCACGGCCGTGTCGAAGATCCACTTGTGGGTGGACAGCCCGTATTCGCTGATGGTGCGGCGGAGCGGGCTGATCGCGTCCGTGGGCGGGATGAACTGCAGCAGCAGGATGAGCGCGGCGCCGGCGACGACGGCGAGGACACCGGCGATGCCGGACAGGCCGGGGGCGCGGCCCTGCCCCGGGACCGGGCTGGGCGCGGGGGTCGTCGGCTCGATCCTGGTGCTCATGGGACCGAGCCTACGGACAGTTCGCGAAGCTCCGCCGAGAGTCGCGTTCGTCATCATCTCCGTAGCTGGGATCTACAGCCGGTTCGACGATCACGACCTGGCAGCGCTCATGCGCGGCGCGGTGCGCGTGCCCGGCTTCGTGCCGGGCGAGAGCGGTTTCCGGTACCGCGCGGGGCAGGAAGCCCGAGACCGTGGTCCGGCGGCCCGGTGACCTCGTTTCGGCCTGGCCGGAACAGCTCCTCATACGGGAGCGTGAAGGGCCGCCCCGGGAGCGCCCGGGGCGGCCACGACAGCTTCAGTACGTCCAGCCGAGGGAACCCGGCGCCGGGACGGGCACCGCGAGTGTCCTGAACGCCGGGTCCTGCGGGGGCACGGCCGGGCAGGTCGCGCCGAACGCGGGCAGTGTGCGGTCGATCAGGTACTCGTCGACCGTCCCGGCGGTGCAGTCACTGTGACCGTACGCGCCATGGCCCCAGCCCTGGTAGGTGACGAGACGGCCGTGCGAGCCCAGCTGGAAGGCGGCGTCGAGCGCCCACGCGTAGGGGGTGGCCGGATCGTGCACGGCGTTCAGGACGAGCAACGGGATGCCGGCCCGGACGCGGAGCGGGTGCTGGGGATTGTTGACCTTCGCGGGCCAGCCGAGGCAGGACACCGAGGCGCTCCAGCCGAGCGTGGAGGTCCGGAGCAGGGGCGCGACCCCGCGCGATTCGTCGAAATACCGCTTGAGCTGGCCGAAGCCGGACACCGGCAGCGACCAGTCCTCGCAGAAGATCGCGAGCGGATTGGGCACCAGCTCGGCGGGGGCCTGGGGACCTCCTCCCGGCTGGAACCGGTGCGCTGGGCCCCCGGAAAACACCGCTTGCCCGACCGCCGTGAGTGAGGAAGCGCTGCCGCCGGTGGACAACAGGGCGATCTCGTTCGCCAGTGTCGACCAGTTCGGCCCGTACAGCACGGAGATCGCGCTCCGGGTGAGGTCCCACCAGGTCGGCTTCGTCGAAGACCCGGGGACGGTGAGCGTTCCCGCGTCCGCCCGGCGCATCAGGTCCGTCCACACCGCGGCGACGTCCTGTCCGTGCAATGCGCAACTCGTGTCACGGTCACACCAGGCGATGAACTCACGGAAGGAGTCCTCGTCGGTGGCGGCCTCGGTGAGCAGGAACGGCTCGGTACCGAGGCTGTGGTCCATATTGGAGTCGACCACCATCGCGCGGATCCGGTCGGGGAACAGTTCGGCGTACTCCTGGCCGATCAGGGTGCCGTAGGAGATGCCGAAGTAGCTGATCTGCCGCTCGCCGAGCGCGGCCCGGATCGCGTCGATGTCGCGGTCGACGCTGAGCGTGTCCACGTGGTCGAAGAGGGGACCGGTGCGGGCGCGGCAGTCGGCGCCGAACCGGGCGTTGAAGGACAGCAGCGCGGCGTATTCCGCCTCGGTGTCCGGTACCAGGAACGGTTGCTGTGCGGCCAGTTCCGCCGAGCACTGGACGGGATTGCTGCGGCGCACCCCGCGGGGGTCGAAGCCGATGATGTCGAACGACTTCAGGATGCCCGGGCTGAGGTGGCCCTGGGCCTCCAGCGTGAAGTCGACACCGGAACCACCGGGCCCGCCGGGGTTGATGACCAGGGGTCCCCGCCGCGCCGCCGGGTCGGTGGCCGCCCGGCGGGCGACCGCCAGGGAGAAGGTGGGGCCGCCGGGATCCGACCAGTCGATCGGAAGGGTGAGCGCCCCGCACCGTACCGCCGGGTCCCCCGGGCTTTCGGGACAGGGCTGCCAGTCAACGGGTTCCGGCCGGAAACCCCCGGTGGTCGTGTGGTCGTCCGGTGCCGCCGAGGCGGCGGCCGGGGTGAGTCCGGCCACCGCCAGTGTCACGGCCGCCACCAAAGCGACCGCTCTGCCCGTTCCGCGCACGTTTCTCCCTGCCGGTCAAACGAGTGACCTGGTGAAAACTTGCCTTACCGCGCGGACGAGGCTACCGCTTCGTGACGTTTCAGCCCAGGAGGTTCTCGAGGCGCGGGCGAAGACCGGAATGCGCTCCGGTGGCGCGTCCGCGGTGATCACCCGCCCGCCGTGGTGGGTTTCGCCGGTCCAGGCGCCGACCCGGTCGCCGAGCGGGAGGTAGACCGCGCGGGAGGCCGCGCCGGGGAACAGCACCGGGGCCACCAGCAGGTCGGGCCCGAGCATGAACTGGTCCTCCGTGGTCCAGGTGCGCGCGTCTTCGGGGAAGTCGACGAACAGCGGGCGCATCGGCGGGATGCCCCGTTCGTGCGCCACGCGCATCCGTTCGGCGAGATACGGCCGCAGGCGTTCGCGCGGCCGGAGGCTCTGCTCGATCAGCGCCAGCGCCTCCTCGCCATAGGACCAGACCTCGTTCTGGCCGCCCAGCATGTCCGGGCCGAACGGGGTGCGCGGATCGCGGTGGCCGTGCAACCGGAACGGCGGGCAGAACACCCCGTACTGGAACCAGCGGACCATCAGTTCCCGGTAGGCCGGCGATTCCGGGTCACCGCCGTGGAAACCTCCGATGTCGGTGGGTTCGCCACGGAATCCCGGACAGCGCGACGTTGAGGCCCGCGGCCAGGGGCCCGCAGCGAGTCCCAGGTGGCCGCGATGTCCCCGGACCACAGGGCCGCGCCGTAGCGCTGGCTGCCCGCCCACGCCGACCGGCACAGCACCACCACCACCACCACCTCGTCGTCGCCCTCGGCGCGGATGCTTTCGTGGAAGGCCCGCGCGTTGGCCATGGGACAGAGGTTGGCCACCTCCGCTTGGCCCCGGCCGGAACCGCAGGTTACGAACGTCAGACGACGAACCGAAGCATGACAAGGCTCTGGGAATACGATTTCCGGAAACCGAATCGTCGAATACGACTTCAATGTGGAGCGAAGGTCCTTGAAAACGTCAGACCCGCACGGAGGTCACGTATCCGCACCCGTGTCCTGACTGAATCGGAGGGATTGACGAGTCCGGAACCGGCCTGGAACAGTCCGTCATCATCCCGCTGACCACGCTTCGCCGAGGGTGTGGGGATGCGTCGAATCGATTCGGCTGGAGGTGGTCCTTCGATGCGGAAGAACCCGTTGTCCACGCTGCGCCGCCTCGTCCTCGCGATCATCGCGGCACTGCTCGTGGCACCGGTGACCGCGATCGCCGCGGACTACTTGTTCCGTGATCCGAAACTGCCGTTGCCCAGCCGGATTGACCACTTCGCTGTCCAAAGCGGACAGTAGGGTCGCGCACCTGACCGTCCGGCTGGACGATCCGGTCAGCGGCACGGTGCTCGGCACCGCGACCGTGCCCGGCACCGGGAACAAGTACCGCTACGTCACCGGTGACGGCGGCGCCCGCGAAGGCGCGGGGCAGGCACGACGTCTACCTGGTCTTCGACGGTCCCGCGAACGACGCGGTGAACGCACGATCGGCTTCGAGATCACCTCGTCGTCCGGCGGGCTGAATTTCACCAGCACCAGCTCTTCGGTGTCGTTGTCTTGGTCAGGGACGGGTGAGGCCTTGCGCGCCCGCGCCACGGCTGAGCACGATCCCGTCCGTGCGGGAGAGCGCCTGCCGGGTGCGGGTGGGGTCGGCGCCGGGGGCGTCGGTGAGGTCGAGCAGCCGGATGGGCGGGCCGAGGTCGATCAAGGTGGGCAGGTACTCGGCGCGGTCGACCGTCCATCCCGGACCCGAGCGGGTGAAATGGAAGCGGGCGAGCACACCTTCTTCGGTGGTGCCCCGCGGTTCCGAATGCCGGGCCACGAGGTTGCCCATCCCGTAGGCCACCCATTTCCCGTTGATCTTCTCGAACGGCTGCACCACGTGCGCGTGATGCCCGATGATCAGGTCGACGGCGGGGTCCGCCAGCAGCCGCTGCGCGATCCCGCGCTGCTCCGCCGTGGTCTCCTGCTGGTACTCGGTGCCCCAGTGCAGGCTCGCCACGACGATCTCGGCACCCGCGGCCCTTGCCCTGCGGGCCGCCGCGAGCACGCTGTCCGCGTCCAGGGTGTTGGCCAGCCACGGCTTGTCGGCGGGTACTTTCCTGCCGTTGAAGCCGAACGAGAAGGCCACGTGCCCGACCTTCACGCCGTGCACGTCGAGGATCAGCGGCGTGGCGGCCTCGGCCGCCGACCGGGCTGAACCAGTGTGCCTGATGCCGCCGGCGTCCAGGGTGTCGAGCGTGCGGGTCACGCCGGCCGGGCCCATGTCGAGGGTGTGGTTCGACGCCGTCGAGCAGTCGTCGTAGCCGGTGTCGGCGAGTGCGCCGACGATCTCGGGAGGGGCGCTGAAGTCCGGATACCCCTTGAATGGCCCGGACGCGGGGGCCAGCGGGGTTTCGAGGTGGCAGATGGCGAGATCGGCCGCGCTGACCGCCCGGCGTACGCCGGCGAGCAGGGGCCGGTAGTCGCGCGTGCCGCCGCCGTCCGAGGACGCCTGGTCGGTCAGCTCCGGGTGGACCAGCACATCGCCGCCGGCGACGAGGCTGAACCCGGGGTCGGCCGGCTCGCCGGTGGTGACGGGTGTCTGGGGCGCCGGTGCGGCGGCCGGCGAGCATGCCGCGACGAGCGCGAGCGTCCCGACGAGCGTGATCAGGCGGATCATGGGAGTCAGCATGACATCACCGGGAACGCAGGCGTGAACCGAGCGTGAGATCGGATCGTGTCGGTCCTTGACAGGCGAAAGAACCTGCGTCTGGAGGAGTACGGAATGCGGCACGGCAGGAACACGGTCCCGCAGGCATCTCGGTGGCGAGGGTGCCGGGCGCCGGAGGGGAGGATCTGACGCCCTTCCGTTCGGCCTGGGCGGGGTGTGCTTCGGCTATCAGGTGGCCAACCCGATGCTGGCCCAGCGGATCGGCGCGGCGCTGCCCCGGTGGAACCTCAACGCGCTGGCCGAGGCGGTCGTCTTCCTGTTCGCCGAGCACCGCGCCGAATACGAGGAGAGCCTGAAACTGCTGGTGCGCGACTGGTTCATGGTGGCGGCCGAGCTGGGCCGGTTCCCCGAGCTGACGGTCTACTCCTCGCAGGCCGGCTTCCTGCTGGTGAAGCTGCCCGCCGGGGTGAATGGCTCCGAACTCGCCGACTATCCGTTCGCCGAGCGTGCGCTGCTGGTCCGCGAGTGCGGCGACAAGATCGGGATGACCAACCAGTTCCCGCGGGTCGCCGTGCGGCCGGAGGGCGAGGTCGGCGGGCTGGTCGAGGGCCTGCGTGGGTTCCCCGCTCGACACCGGCCGTGGAACTCGTGCGCTCCCTCGGCTGCCCCGGCCAGGGAAGTGCGGGCACTTCCCTGGCCGGGGCCGGCCGTCAGTTCACGCAGCCGTCCTTGCCGGACGGCGGGGCGCTGCCCGTCTCCGGGGGCGTGGTGGGAGCGGGCGCCGTGCCCGCGATCAGGCCCTGGACGAACGAGCGGACCTGGGCGGGATCGACGCCGATCGCGTCGACGCGGCCGGGGCCGCGCATCGCGGAGCCGGTGATGGGGATGGTGGCCGCCCGTAGCTGGTCGGTGCGCAGCCCGTGCAGCTGCCCGGCGAAGGCGAGCAGGTCCCAGCCCGGATCGACGCGCACGTTCTCGCGCACCACGGTGAGCAGGGCGTTCAGCGCCTGGGGGTCGTTCAAGGCCGGACTCCCGGTCAGCCGGCGGGCCAACGACGCCAGGAAGGCCTGGAGCCGGACGACCCGGTCGAGGTCGCCGTTGGGCAGGCCGTGCCGCTGCCGCAGGAACGCCAGCGCCGAGGGGCCGGTCAGGGTCTGCTCACCCGCCGGGAACGAGGCGCCGGAGAAGCCGTCGTGGACGGGCCACCGCAGGCAAACCGGGACGCCGCCGGCGGCGGTGCTCAACCGGCCGAAGGCGGCCATCTCGACGGTGGCGTAATGGTCGATGTGCGCGCCGGTGAGTTCCCCGACGGTGGCGACCAGCTTGTCGATGCCGCCCAGGCGGTAGGCCGCGTTCAGCTTGTCCTCGCCGGAACCGGGGATGTCCACCCAGGAGTCCCGGGGGAGCGAGACGAGATCTCCGGTGCCGTTTTCGCCGAGGTGCGCCAGCACGATGGAATCGGCGTAGCCGTTGTCGTCGACGCCGACCAGCAGCACGTTCTGGCTGATCGGAGCCGCGGCGCCGGTGGCGGGGCCGGTCGTCGCGCCGCGATGCGACAGCCGGGGAACGATCACCCCGGCGACCGCGGCGATGACGACCACGGCGGCGGCCACCGCGAAAAGCGGCCCGCGGCGCCGGCTGACCCGGCCTGCCCGGCGGTGGAGTTCGTCGAGGACGGCCTGGGGGTGGGGGGCGCGGTCGGCCTCGGCGGCCACCGCCTCGCGGATGAGCGGCTCGGTGAAATCGAAACTCACGACAGGACCTCCGTGACGTGACTGCTCGCCGCCCGCAGGGTGCCCAGCGCGCGGGAGATGTGGCTGCGGACGGTGCCCGCCGAGCAGCCGAGGACTTCGCCGATCTCGGTGTCCGTGCGGTCCTCGTAGTAGCGCAGCACGAGCGCGGCCCGCTGTTTGCGTGGCAACACGGCGATGCGGGCGCGCATGGCGTCCCGCTCGGCGTAGGCCACGGCGGGGTCCACGGCCGGCCGGCCGAGCGCGTCGAGCGTGTGGTGTTCGGAGGCGATGTCCCGGGCGGCGCGACGGCGGCGCCAGGACAGGTACTCGTTCGTCACCATCCGCCGGACGTAGAGGTCCGGCGCCCGCAACGACGCGATCTTCGGCCAGCGCCGCTGGACCCGCAGCAGCACCTCCTGGACGACGTCCTGGGCCAGGTGCGGATCGCAGGTCAGCGCGGTCGCGTAGCGCAGCAGCCGATCGAGTCGTTCGGTGACGAACTCGTCGAAACCGTCCGGCACTCGTCGCTCCCTTCCGTGGTTCGGGCAGATGCGCACTCCAAACGCGGTGGGGCCCGGCGGATGTTGAGTCCGCTCCGGAATTCGGCCACGACGACCGGATGTACAACGACCTATCGAGCTCGCTCGGGTTTCAGGGCTTGCGCCCGACACCCACGTAGCACAGTGCGTTCAGGTCCGGATTGTCGGAAATGTCGCCGACGCCCTGGGGTCGCCACAACGCGCTGCCGACCAGTCCCGGTTCGACCAGTTCGAATCCGGTGAAGAACCGCAGGACCTCGTCGTGCGTGCGGGTGAAGGTGTCGGTCTGGGTCTTCCGGTACTCCTCGCTGGCCTCCGGCTGCCCCGGCACCTGGCTGTCGGCGGAGCCGTGGCTCAGCGCGAAGTAGCTGCCCGAGGCGAGGTGGTCCCGGTAGCGGGCCACGATCCCGAACGGATCCCAGGAGTCCGGAGCGAAATGCAGCAGCAGCAACATGAACAGGCCGACCCGCTGACCGAAGTCGAGCAGTTCGGCTGCCCCGGCGAAGATTTCCGTGACATCGCGCAGATCCGCGTGGAGCACCGTGGCGCGATCGTTGTCCTTGAGCAGCAACCGGCTGTGCGCGACGGCCACCGGATCCTTGTCGACGTAGACCACCCGGCACGTGGGATCGGCCTGCTGCACGATTTCGTGCAGGTTGCCGACGGTGGGGATGCCCGAACCTATGTCAAGGAACTGCCGCACCCCGGTGGAGACCAGGAACAGCGCGGCCCGCCGCAGGAACGCCCGGTTGATCCGCGCGACCTCGCGGGCACCCGGCATGATCCGCATGATCTTGTCGGCCAGCTCGCGGTCGGCCTGGAAATTGTGGTCACCGTCGAGCAGATAGTCGTACACCCTGGCGGAATTGGGTATGCGCAGGTCGACTTCGGGGGGCATCCAGTCTGCGGTCACGCGGCGAGTGTACGGGCAGGGTCGATGCGAAACGTGGTCGGAATCTTCCATTTCTGAACGAAAATGCCGGGCGCGGGACGCGACAGAACGCAAACGACCGCACAGTGGAACTCCACGGGAGATCACCAGTAGACTTCACGGCGGCGCGGGGGATCTGGGGCTCACCGCGTCGCCGGCCGTCGGTTTCCAGATCGGGATGACTTATGACTGCCCCTGCGGGTGACGGTTCTCCGCCGCTGTCTGGCGCCTTGATTTCGGCCGCCGAGGCCGAGCGGGGACGCTTCCTGCTCGCCCGCAAGTGGGCGTATGTGATCAGCACGACCGCCTACCTTCCGCTCACCCACGCCGAGATCGAGCAGCACCTGCTGCACCTGGTCAACCGGCTCTTCGACGCGATGCTCAGCGATCCCTTCGAGCCCGCGCCGGCGGCCAGGGTGGGCGCCCGGCTGGTGGAGATGCAGTGCGTCGGCCGGGACAGTATCCGCCGTTCGGTCGAGGTGCTCGGCAAATCGTTGCTGGATCAGCCGGAATTCGCCGGGCTCGACCGGCTCGCCGAGCGGGTCGTGGTCGTGCTGGGCGCGATGATGGCCGGATACAGCGAGACCCTCCGCCAGGTCACGCAGCGTCGCCAGGAAGGCCTGAACCAGTCGCTGCACCAGGTTTCCGAGACCACGTGGCGCACGGGGCTGATCGGCCAGGCGCGGTTCGACGAGGTGTTCGCGTCCTCGCCGAACGGAATCGCGCTCGTCGATCTCGACGGGGCGTTCCTGCGGGTCAACGAACCGCTGACCGGGATGTTCGGGCGATCGGCCGCCGAACTGGCGGACCTCACCGTGTTCGACGTCGTCGACCAGCAAAGCGCCGGGCTTCTTCGCGAGGCGTACGAGGATGTCGTCGCCGGAAATTCCGCGCGCTTTCGGCAAACCTGTCGGCTCGCGCACGGCAGCGACGACGAGGATTGGGTTTCCGTCACGGCTTCGCTGATTCGTGACTCCGATGGGCACGCCGACCATTTCGTCCTCGTGGTCGAGGCGGACAGCGAAGTGTCGCTCCTGCAGCGGCGGCTGACCCACCAGGCACTGCATGACGCGCTGACCGGTCTGCCCAACCGGCAGTTTTTCCGTACGCGGCTGGAAAGCGCTCTCAGGCAGGTCGGCCCGAAGACCGGGATCACCCTGTACCACCTGGACCTGGACGGCTTTTCCCTGACCAGCAACGGCCTCGGTCACGAGATCGGGGACCTGCTGCTCAAGACCGTCGCCGATCGGCTGAAGGCGGCGGTCGCCGACCAGGACGCGATCGTGGCCCGGCTCGGCAGCGACGAGTTCGGCATCGTGGTGACGAACACGCCCGCGACCCCGGACGTGATGTCGATGGTCGAGCGCTTCCAGAACGCGCTTTCCGAACCGGTCTACGTCGACGGCGAGCACGGTCTGGCCGCTTCCGTCAGCGTCGGTGTCGTGCACCGGCCCGCCCCCGGGACCAAGGCCACCGAGCTGCTGCGTGCCGCCGACATCACGGTTCGCCGGGCGAAATGCGGCGGCCGCGGGCAGTGGCAGCTGTTCGACCCGCCCCAGGACGTGCGGGACAAGGAGACCTTCAGGCTGGCCGCGTCCATGCCCGGCGCGTGGGAGAACGGGGAGATCGGCGTGGTCTACCGGCCGGTGGTCCGGCTGGCCGATGACCGGCAGGTCGGTGTCGAGGCCGCGCTGAGCTGGAACCACCCCGGCCACGGCAGGCTGCCACACGAGAAGTGCGTGGCGCTCGCCGAGCGGACCGGGCTGATGGTGCCGCTGGGTAAATGGCTGCTCTCCTCGGCGGGCGAACATGTCCGCTCCGGCGCCGGCGACCTGCGGCTGTCCGTCAAGCTCACCGCGGGCCAAGCCGCCGACCCCGACCTGGTCGGCGCGGTGCGCGGCATGCTCGACCAGGCCGCCTTCCGCCCGGACCGGCTCGAGCTGCTGTTTCCCACCCGGACGCTTGACGGGGAGCGCGGCGACACCATGGACAACATCATGGTGCTGGCCGACATCGGCGTCGCGACCACGGCCTACGGTTTCGGTGCGGCCGGTGACGTGGCTTTCCTGGAAGGCCTGCCGTTGCGGGCGATCCGGATCGCCCCGGAGCTCGTCGCGCGGCGGGCGGCCAGGCAGGGCGCGGACCACGTGATCGACCGGGTGCTGCGGAGCATGGTCGAGATCTGCCACCGATCCGATGTGCAAGTGAGTGTCGACGGCGTCGACACCCCTGAACAGGCCGGGTTCTGGCGGGAAATCGGCGCGGACGTCGCGCTGGGCAAGGCGTTCGCCGCGTGGCCGAGCGTAGGTTGAGCGGCATGGCCGACAAGGACATCATCGCCGACATCGACGAGCTGATCGCCGAGGAGCACCGGCTGCGGTCCCGCGCCGTGGGCGGCGGGCTCAGCGACGTCGAGCAGGCGCGGATCCGGCACCTGGAGGAGCAACTGGACCAGTGCTGGGACCTGCTCCGGCGGCGCCGGGCCCGGCGCGAATTCGGCGAGGACCCGGACGGCGCGGATGCCCGGCCCGTCCGCGAGATCGAGTCCTATCAGCAGTGACGTTGGCTCCGGGTCGGCGCGTCCCGGAGGCCTCGGTGGTTTCGAAGGCGCGGATCCGCGCGAGGAGTTCGTCCTCCTTCTCGGGATCGTCGAGCCGGCGGACGCGAGTTCGGCGCGGTAGACAAGGGCTTCGACACGGTTGGTAACGGGTCTCCAGCCCGCCCAATCCTCGACACCGAACCCCGAGATGTTCGACGAACGCGATCGCGGGCCGGCGGCCCACAAACTGAGTCGCGAGCCACGACGGGAGCTTCTGCTTGAACACCAGCGAGGACACGTCGGTGCCCGCCGGAGCCACTACGCGAGATGAGCCTTCCGTTCAGCCGACACCCAGGACAGGAACTCGCCCAGCTCCTCATCCGTGTCGAAGATGCCCTCACCCGCCGGCTCGATCGGCCGGACGCGCTTGCCTTCCAGCAACGCTTCCAGCAGGGCCGGACCAGCCGGTCCCTCGTGCGAGGGCTGTTCCGCGTTACTCGTCGTCGTTACTCGTCGTCACGGTCCACCTCCCTCGCTCCCGTGCCTGCGTTACTGATCTTGCCGTGAACGCACACCTCATCGGAGGGTCACGGGCAGTTCGGTGAGCCGCCAGGTGCCGGGGTCGGGGGCGCGCACGTCCTCGGCGGGAGTCGCGAGCGACAGGCTGGGGAACCGGCGCAGGATGGCGGTGAGCGCGACTTCCGTCTGCACGCGGGCCAGGGACGCGCCGAGGCAGAAGTGCGGGCCGTGGCCGAAGCCGAGATGACCCGCTGACGCGTTGCCGCGGGTGAGGTCGAGCCGGCCGGGTTCGGTGAAGGCGCGCGGGTCGCGATTGACGGCGGCGACCGCGGCGGTGATCGGCTCACCCTTGTGCACAAGTGTGCCGTGGAGTTCGACGTCCTCCTCCGCATAGCGCGGGATCGTCAGCAAGGTCGGACCGCACCAGCGAATCAGCTCGTCGACGGCCTGGGGCGGGCCTCCGGCGCCCACGCGCAGGGCGGCGAGTTGCTCCGGGTGGGACAGCAGGGCGGCCACGGAGTTGGCGATGAGGTTCGTTGGCGTCTGTCCCGCGATGACCAGGTGGAAGACCATCGTGACCAGTTCGTCGTCGCTGAGCCGGTCGCCGTCCTCGTGGGCGCGGATGAGATCGGTGAGCAGGTCGTCGGCCGGCTCGGCCCGACGGCTCGCGATGGCGGCCTTGGCGTCGTCGACGATGCCCGGCACCGCTTCGGCGAAACCCGGGCCCGAACCCGCGACGACCGTGGCGCCGTACTCCCGCCAGCGCGGGCGGTCCGCCTCCGGAATGCCGACGAGCTCACAGATCACGTCCATCGGCAACGGCCGGGCGAAATGCCGCAGCAGGTCCACGGTTCCGTGCCCGGCGTGGCCGGCCAGGCCGTCGAGGAGGTCGTCCACGATCGGCTCGATCCGCGGCCGGAACTCGGCGGCCCGGCGCGGTGTGAACGCCGGTGCCACAAGTTTGCGCAGCCGCCGGTGGCCGGATCCCTCCATTTCGGACATCGTGCGCAGGTAGGGCAGGTACTCCCCGGGCACGTCCGGCCGGAGGAAACTGGCGCCGCGCAGCCCGAACCGCGGGTCGCTCAGCATCGCCCTGGCGTCCTCGTGCCGGGTGACGACCCAGACCGGGCCCATGCCTGGTATCCGGATCCGGGCCAGCGGCGAGGCCTCGCGCACCCGCCCGTAGGCGGCGAAGGGGTCGCGCAGCACTTCGGCGCCGGTCAGGTCGATCTCGGGGATGTCGGCCATGGAGTCCTCCGAAATTCAGATGATGTGAACAGATGATGCAATCATACGAATGCGGCCGGCACTTCTGGCGACGCGGGGTGCCGATATCTTGATGACGACCGAGCGGAGGAGGACGATGGCCCGGCTGACCAGGGCGGAGATGCAGGAGTGCAACCGCGCGAAGGTGCTGGCCGCCGCCCGGGACGAGTTCGCCGAACGCGGCTTCCGGGAGGCCAAGATCGACGCGATCGCCGAGCGTGCCGAGCTCACCCGTGGCGCGGTCTACTCGAACTTCCCGGGTAAGCGCGCCCTCTACTTCGCGGTCCTGGCCGACCTCGCCGAGCGGGCACCCGGGGCGCCGCACCCCGAGCGAGGCCGCAGCGTCCGGGACGCCCTCGGCGCGTTCGCCCGCGCCTGGGTCGCCCGGTTGCCGGTGAGCGAACGCGACCGGCTCGGCCGGGACGTTATCCCGGAGATCCTCGCCGACGAACGGGTGAGACGCCCTTTCACACAGCTGATGAAGCTGGACGCGCTGCTGCTCGCGCTGGCGTTGGAGCACTTGGAGCCGCCGGAAACGCCCGCCGGGGCGCCACCCGGCCGGCTGGTGCGCCTGGCCCGAACCGTGCTCACGACCCTGCACGGGGCGAGCCAGTTGGCCGCGGCCGCGCCGGGTTTCGTCGAACCGTTCGATGTCGTCAGCGCCTGCGAACAGCTCGCCGGGCTTGCGTTCAACGACTTCTGGGCTCCCCCCGCCGCCGTTCCCCCGGTACAACCGGTGGGCCGGCCGTGGGCTCCGCCGCGCGAGATCGACATGGCGCGTGCCGAATTCGCGCGGCCGGGTCACGACGGTGTGGTGGCCGTCCTCGGCCTGCACCGGCTCGCCGCCGTGGAACAGGCCGTCCGTGCCGGGGCCGAGGTCACCGCCGTCCTGGTCACCAGTGATCCGGGCGAGTTCGCGCCACTGGCCCGCCTGGCCGTCGCCGAGTTTTTTGGCTGTCTGCGGCAGGCCGTACCGCCGTCGGCATGGCCGCGCGTGCAAATCGTGTGTGACTCCTCGGGCGCCTTCTCCGCGGCGGCGGGCGTGCTCGCGGTCAGCGACGAAACCGAGGCGGCCGTCCGCGTCGAAGGCGGCCATGTCGTCGCGCGCGCGGAAGGCCAGGGCGCCTGCCACGCGGTCGCGGCGGGCCTGCACACGAACAGCCGATGAGTTTCTGCTCCGGCTGGTCCATGCAGGGGGGCAGTGGGCGAGCCGTGGGGTACCGGATGTGGTTCAGCGCGCTGGGCACCATCGGAATGCGGGAGGCGGGCAGGCCGGTGGACATCGGGCCCGCCAGGCGGCGCGCCATCCTGGCCGTGCTGCTCGTGCACCTCGGCCATCCGGTTTCGCCGGACGGGCTGATCGACCGCGTCTGGGTGAATCACCTCCGGCCAGCGCGCGCGGTGTGGTCTATCTCGCCCGGCTGCGGTGAGCGCTGGCAAAGGCCGGACATCCGGTGCTGGAACGTGCGTTCGGCGGGTACCCGCTGGACATCGCGCCCGACCTGGTCGACCTGCGTCCGGTGCGGGTGCGCAGCTGTCGGTCGCACTCGTCCTGAACGCGTGGGCCACGGGTGCCGAGCGTGGTCCGTTCTGGTCAACAGTTCGTCGCTGGGTGGCACGCACGTCTCGTTGCTCCTGACGCCATGAATCATTTCCGTGATCACGGGAATACGCGTGACAGCCGCGGCGCTGAGCGGTACCGTCGTGTTCTTAATACCCCTTAGGGGTATTGGAGGTGGTCGGAATGGCCGAGATCGGCCGTGCGCTCGCGCTGGCGGGATCGATGACCTGGGAGGTCCTCTGGGCGTTGATCATCGGATTCGCGCTCTCCGCGGTGGTTCAGTCGGTCGTCAGGAAGTCGACGATCGTACGGTTGCTGGGCGACGACCGGCCACGCACGCTCGCCGTCGCGACCGGACTGGGGGCGGCGTCCTCGTCCTGCTCCTACGCGGCGGTGGCGCTGGCGCGGTCGTTGTTCCGGAAGGGCGCGAACTTCATCGCGGCGATGGCCTTCGAGATCAGCTCCACGAACCTGGTGGTCGAACTCGGCATCATCATGGCCCTGCTGCTGGGCTGGCAGTTCACCGCCGCGGAGTTCATCGGCGGGCCGCTGATGATCGTGGGCGTGGCCCTGCTGTTCCGGCTGTTCGTCCGGCGACGGCTGCTCGACGACGCCCGCGTGCAGGCACAGCGTGGGCTGGCCGGGTCGATGGAGGGCCACGCGGCGATGGACATGTCGGTCCGGCGAGCGGGATCGTTCTGGCGGCGGCTGCTTTCCGGTGACGGGTTCACGTCGGTCTCGCACGTGTTCGTCATGGAGTGGGCCGCGATCCTGCGGGACCTGGTCATCGGCCTGCTCATCGCCGGCGCCGTCGGTGCCTGGGTGCCGGAGGAGTTCTGGCGGGCGTTCTTCTTCACCGACCACCCGGTGCTGTCCGCGCTGTGGGGACCGATCGTCGGCCCGATCGTGTCGATCCTGTCGTTCGTCTGCTCGATCGGCAACGTGCCGCTGGCGGCGGTGCTGTGGAACGGCGGGATCAGCTTCGGCGGCGTGCTCGCGTTCATCTTCGCCGACCTGATCATCCTGCCGATCCTCAACATCTACCGGAAGTACTACGGCACCCGCATGGCGCTCGTGATCTTCGGCGTCTTCTACCTCGCGATGGTGGTCGCGGGCTACCTCGTCGAGCTGGTGTTCGGCGTCACCGGTCTCATCCCGGCGGAGCGTTCCGCGAAGGTGCTGGAGGCGAGCGTCTCGTGGAACTACACGACCTGGCTCAACATCGTGTTCCTCGCGCTGGCCGCCGTGCTCGTCGTGCGGTTCGTGCGCACCGGTGGGGTGGCGATGCTGCGCATGATGGGTGGCTCGCCCGAACATCACCATTCGTGACGGGCCGTGCTTTCCCGGTTTTCCCCGGCCCCGCGAGTCCCACGTCGGCGGTGCGCGAGTCCCGCACTCGGGTGCCGCGGAAGGGCGACTCGGGTGTCGCGAAAAGGCGACTCGGGTGTCGTGGAGGGGCGACTCGGGTGTCGTGGAAGGGCGACTCGCGGGTTCAGCGGGCGGTCGGGACCGACGGCGGTGTGTCGGCGCTACATGTCGGAACAGTAGCCGGGGCGGCCGACTTCGCCGGGGAAATCGATCGCGGCCCAGAACGCCCGGGCTTCGACCGTGTCCGGTAGGGCGGCCGTGGACCAGCGGTAGCGAGTCGCCGGGGCCCGCGCCAGCGCCGCCGCGACCAGCACCCGGCCGTAGCCGAGGCGCCGGAAGCTGACCGGCGCCTCGGCCACCTCGACCCGCGTGATGACGGCCCGCCGGCAAGGTCCGCACGCCGCCAGGTGCACCTCACCGGTCACGCGCGTGTTCAGCCGCAGCTCGATCCGGCCGATGCCGCCCCGCCGCGAGGGCGGAAACACGACCAGGGCCAGCCCGCGCACCGGCGCGGCGTCCGCCGGATACTGGCTGGTCGGGTTGATCAGGCACCAGGTTGCCGGGCCGTTCCCCAACGCCGCGCATACGCGGCAGGTGACGTCGGGAAGGTCGTAGAAATGGGACCAGCCGTTCCCGGCGCCGCCGATCCGGAGCTGGTGCCCGCGCGGGCAGCACCGGGGAACCTGCGCGCTGCCGCTGCCCACGGCGGGCCGGACCGGCACCGCGTGCCCGAACTCGCCCTGAGAAACAGACAAACCACCCCTATCGATCACGTGTTCGATTATGGTCCACGGTAGTCGGCGTGTGATCCTCCAGCAGGGGGAGTGTGACGAGTCACGGTATCTGTCGGTATCTGTCACCGGATTTGGTTGCGCTGGTAGCGCGTCGTCGTCGAGGGAGCGTTCGAGGTGGGGCGAACGGCAACGGCGGATCCGGACCGGACGAGCGCGTCAGGCCCGCCCGGATCCGCACATCGGCGAACCCGATCCCCGCGGTCGTGACGCGGACCGGCACGTCGCCGGGGCCTGGCTCCGGATCAGGCAGCCGGTCCACTTGCGGCACCTCTGGTGGACCGTAGTCACGAAACCTGACGACACGCATGCGGTGCCCCTTCGCATCTCGATGACAGGAAACAGGCGCCAGGAGCGCGCCCGCGGCCGCGAAGGTATCCATGAAAAACTGGCTACTTTCGAAGGTATCTGACTACCGTAGGAATACCGATGGACACACTCGACCCCGACATGTTCCATCCGGCCTGCCCCCAGCAGCGTCATGCCGATCAGGATCGGCGACAAATGGTCAGCCATGACCTCGATCTCACTGGTCAGGCCCGACGGCCCGGCCGGCTGGTGCCACCACTTCCTCCATTCCACGAGGCGGCCGAAGTCACCGCGATGATGCGGGGCGGGCTGACGCCGGTGGCCGTCCACGGCACCGAGGGAGGGCGCGGGAATCGTTCGATCCCCGGACCTCGACCGGCATGGTCGTCATCGCGACCGGAGAACTCATTCCGGCGGATGGGGATGCTGCCGGCCCTGCTGAACCGCGTTGACGATGACCTTCAGCACCACGCCCAGCACGAGCAGATCACCGACCATCTGGAAGGTGACCAGGACGCGGGCGGTCGTGGTGACCGGCGTGATGTCACCGAAGCCGACCGTGGCGAACACCGTCACCACGAAATAGAGCGCGTCGGTCCGGGTGAGCCCTTCGCTGAAGCTGCCCGGCCTGCCCAGCGACAGCAGGTAGTAGACGTCGGCGAAGACCAGCAGGAAGAGCGGCACGACGATGGCCAGGGCCTGGACGCCCTGCAGGAGGGGATGCCGCGACCGCACGATCACCATCACCTGCCACACCACCACCGCCACCACCAGGCACAAACCGCCGACCAGCAGCACGAGCGTCCACACGTCCAGCTGCCGGTCGACCGGGAGCACGTAGTACAACAGCACCAGCACCGCCACCGTCAGCATCGGGCGCAACACGGCGAGCACCAGGAAACGCCTGCGCTGCACCGAGGTGTACCCGCTCAGGATCGGTCGCGCCACAAGGGATAGCGTCGAAGCCGGGGTGCGCGCCCGGCACCACCCGAAGAAGGTGAGTCGCGGCTGCGGGTACCGCGGAAGTTTACCGGGGTTTCCAACCGGAACGGGAAGTCTTCACGTACCGGAACCGGTACCGTGCGGTGGGTGGATGGTCGCAAGCGGTTGCTGCTCGGCGTGCCTGCGGTGGTGGCCGTGGTCGCCGGCGTGGTCACGTTCCTCGTCTGGCCGTCCGGCGGGAATTCGGGAGGGAAGACCCACGCTCCATGGAGCGTGCCCGCGGCGCCGCCGCCGACCCGGGCCGCCCTGCCCGTCGTGGACACCAGCGCCGGGAACCGGCGGGCGCCGATCCCTGGCCTGCCCGACTGGTCGAAGGCCGGGTACCGGCAGGGCGCGGGGCTGCCGACTGAGCAGGACCTCAACCCGGATCCGAAATGCCGAGTCACGCCGGCCGTGACGCCCAACGACGACCGTGACGACACCGGCGCGCTGCAGGCGGCCATCGACCGGATCAAGAAGGACTGCTCGCCGTCGGCGTCCTACACCAGGTTGTCGCTGATCACCCTGCCGGCCGGGGTGCTCGACGTGACTCGGCAGCTCAGCGTCGACGCCGACTACCTGATCATTCGCGGTGCCGGTGCGGATCCGGCCACCGGCACCCGGCTGGTCTTTCACCCCGACGACAACACGCGGTACGACAAGCTCACCCAGGACGGGAGCACCTGGGACCCCGACGGGATGGACTCCGGTGACGGCAGCGGCGGGTGGCTGTGGCCGGGGCGGGCCCTGTTCCGGGTCCAGTCGCGTGAGGTCGACCCCGGCTACCGCGAGGACTACGAGTCCGCGCCGGCGAACCGGAAGGACATCTTCGAAGGCTCCGTCAACGTGCACTGGAAGGCCGGCGTGAAGCTGCGGGAAAAGCCGGGCGGCGCGGGTTTCTCGGCGCGGACCGGGGACACCGTGGTCTACCTGGCCAAGGCCGGCATGAAGAACTTCAAGGTGGGCGGCAACGTCACCATCAGGGCGGCGAACACCATGGAGTTCTACCGTCGGCAGCAGGCGTTACCCACGGACCAGAAACTGCAGAACCTGCACATGCGCCAGCAGATCTTCGGCATCGCCGCGGTGGACGAGGACGCGCACACCATCACGCTCGACAAGCCGTTGGAGTTCGACGTGCCGGTCGACTCCACCTCGGACGGCTCGGCGCCGATCGACGGGAAGACCTACGATTCGAAGGCCTCGCCGCTGGTGGATCCCGTGGTCGGGGTCGGGCTGGAGAACTTCCACCTCAGCGAGGACGTTCCGGGCCTCGATGCCGCCCAGGCGGTCCACAACTACGGCAACATGTCGCCGGCCGACGCCCTGAACGGCATTGTCTTCAAGTGGGCGGTCGACTGCTGGGTGCGCGGGATCGCCACCTACCTGACCGGGTCGCATCCGATCGCCACCGAGGAAGCCAAGAACATCGAGATCTCGCACAACAACTTCAACGGCTCGTGGAACAAGGGCAAGGGCGGCAACGGTTACCTGCGCGGCTCCCGGGTGTGGGATTCCCTCTACGTCGGCAACGTGTCTCGCAACCTGCGGCACTTCACGTTCCAGTGGTCCGCCTCGGACAACGTGGTGATCGGCAACGACTTCGACGCCGATCTCAACCTCCACGGCGGCTGGGAGCGGCGCAACCTGTTCGAGCGGAACACCGTCCGGGTGCCCGCCGGTCACCGGCCGGGGAACTGCCGCACGAACTGCGGCGACGAGGGTGGTTCGGACGGTCCCGACGACTCCGCCTGGTACCCGATCTGGTGGGGTGCGGGGCAGAAGGCGGTGAAATGGTCGGGGGCGACCGGGCCGCAGAACGTCTTCTTCGACAACACGATGTCCAAGCAACTCGTCGACGGCGGTCCCTACGCCGACTTCTACCCGGATCACCACACCGTGTACCAGTTCGGCTGGGCTGGCTCGGCCTACCATCACCTCAGCGCCGGAGGCCGGCCGATCGCGGACTGGGCGGGCCACGAGCAGGCCGACTTCACGCACGGCGACGGGGTGGACGCTTCCCGCTCCGATCCGGCGGCCTCGTTGTTCTTGAACAACTAAAGATCCGATGTATCGTCTGCGCATGCCCGAGATCGCACTCCACACCGTCCTGGCCCCCGGCCGGGAGGCCGACTACGAGGCCATTCACGGGACAGTCCCCGCGGACGCCGCCGCGGCGCTGGCGGAAAACGGCGTGAAGGATTGGCGGATCTGGCGCGACGGCCGGCATCTGTTCCACCTGATCGACGTCGAGGACTACCGCGCGATGCGCCAAGCTCTTCGTGACCACCCCGCGAACATCCGATGGCAGGCGACGGTCGGGCCGATGCACGCCCGGGCGGACGACTACTCCGGCGAGGACGACGGCATTCCGTTGCTGTGGAGCCTGGCGGAGCAGTCGCGGCGCCGCTGATGTGTCGGCGACACCTCCACCGCCAGCACGATACGGCCGTCCGCCGACCTCGGTAACCGTTGTGCCGCCACATGGTTCCCGTAAACGCGCGTGTCCGTTCACCGCGTCGTAGAGGGTGCCACGCCACGATCGGCATCCTGCGCACGTCGACCACACCCAGCCGTATCGCCAGGACGGACCGACCGGCGAGGACAACGGCCACTGCCGCGGGCACCACCGCGTGGAGCAGAGTCCTTTTTGGACAGTAACCCAAACCCCGACGGCGGCACCACCTGGACCTCCGACCTCGCCAGGTCCAGGCGTATGACGCCGTAATCGACGCGTGCAACGCGGCGAGCCTCACGGCGAACGTGGTCGAGCCCGGCCGCCGGTTATCCACATCGGACGGCCGGGACCGGCGGACGCCGGTCCCGGCCCCAAGATCCATGTCATGCCGGGACTACCTTCGTGAAGGCGATGGTGCGGGCATCCGGCCGGAATCCCATGCTCCGGTAGCGGGGAACGGCCGCCGGGTGGTCCGGATGGCCCTGCACGGGATACAGATCGCCCTCGTGGCGCGCCGGTCGCGCGCAGAGCGTGCAGGGCCGCCAGGCACACCGCGCGGCTCAGGCCCTTGCGCCGGAACCGTGGGTCCGTGCCGACCGGCTCCAACTCCCCGACCCGGTTCCGTTCGTCCAGCCAGATCAGGCAATTGGCCACGAGACTGCCGTCGGGAGTTTTCACGACCCAGTCCAGATCAGCACGACAGGGCCAGGCGGCCATCACGTCGCGATAGCTGCCGGTGGTGACCCGGGAAGGGTGCCAGGCTGCCCGGTGCACGGCTACCCGACCAGGCAAATCCTCCTCGCTTCGAATCGGTCGCGCCCGGTATCCCGCCGGCAACGCCGGTTGCGGCAGGTCGGTCAGCGGACGCGACATCTAGCTGTGGAACCAAGGGCGGTTCTGGCGCATGAATCCGTGCCGTTCCAGTGCGGCGATCAGATGCGTCTCCGTGTCCAGAACGGTCACTGCCCGCTGAGCGGTCTGCGCGACCCCGGAAAACCACGCGAGTACCGCGTCGGCGATGGCGGTGGGCTGCCGGATCGCCAACCCGTTTTCCGCAGGTGTCGATCGAGTTCGGCCGGGTACTCGTCGGTACATGACAGACCTGATCGAGCGCGATGTGCCGGTGGCGGCCGAAGGAGAGGCCGGCGATGCGGTCATGGCCGCCCGCCGGGTGTTCCCCGGCTGGACTCGCACACCGGCGGGCGAACGGGCCTCGGCTTTGCGTGCCGCCGCCGCCGAGTTGCGCGAGCGTGCCGGCGAGCTGGCCGAACTGAACAATCGCGAGACCGGCAAGCTGGTCGAGGACGGTGTGGGCGGCGTGCTGGCGGGCGCTGGAACGCTGGAGCAGTACGCGGAGCTCGGGCCGGTGCACCGGGGGCGCACTCTCCGGGGTGACTGGGGCGCGACGGACCTGATGGTGCCCGAACCGCGTGGGGTGGTGGTCGCGCTGACGCCGTGGAACGACCCGGTCGCGGTCGCCTGCGGGCTGCTCGGGGCCGCGCTGGCCACCGGCAACGTGGTGATCCACAAGCCCAGCGAACGCTGCCCGCGAACGGGGCAGGCGCTCACCGGCATCCTCGCCCGGCACCTGCCGCCCGGCGTGTTGCGCTGGGTCCCGGGCGACGGCCGGACCGGGACGAAGCTGGCGGCGCACCCGGACGTGGACGTGGTCGCACACGTCGGCAGCACCGCCACCGGCCGTTCGATCGCGGTGGCCACGGCGCGTACCGGGGCGAAGGCACTGCTGGAGAACGGCGGGAACGACCCGCTGATCGTGGACGCCGGCGTCGACCCTCGGTGGGCCGCCGGGCAGGCCGCCCAGGGGGCTTTCGCCAACGCCGGCCAGATCTGCGTGTCCGTGGAACGGATCTACGTGCATCGCGATCTCGCGCCGGAATTCCTGGCCGCACTGACCGGCGAGGCCCGCAAGCGCCCGGACGAGGTGCCGATGCCCCCGCTGGTGGACCGCCGCCAGCGCGATCAGGTGCACGAGCACGTCGTCGACGCGTTGGACAAGGGCGCGGAGCTGCTCACCGGCGGGGAAGTCCCGGACGAAGGTCCTTTCTACCCGGCGACGGTCCTCACCGGCTGCACGCCGTGGATGCGGGTGATGCGGGAGGAGACGTTCGGCCCGGTCGCGCCGGTTCGTGTGGTCGAGGACTTCGATCAGGCGTTGCGCGAGGCCTGCGACGACCGTTACGGGCTGGCCGCGACCGTGCTGACCGACTCGATGGAACACGCCCAGCGTGCGTGGCGCGAGCTGCCGGTCGGCACCGTGAAGGTCAATGCGGTGTTCGGCGGCGCGCCGGGCGGTGCGGCGCAGCCGCGCAAGGCCAGCGGCGACGGTTTCGGCTATGGCCCCGAACTGCTGGACGAGATGACCAGGATGAAAATCGTGCACCTGAATGCCCGCTAACGGAATATCGCGGGACGGGAGCCGGTTGTCAGCGGCATGGCTATCGCAGTTGTTGCCACCGGTTTTGGTGGACCAGAGAATTTGTCCGTTGTGGAGCGCGAGGTGCCGGCCCCCGGCACCGGGCAGGTGGTGATTCAGGTCAGGGCGGCCGGGGTGAACCCGATCGACTACAAGCGCTACAGCGGCGCTTTCGGCAGCGATCCCGCGATGCTGCCGATGCCGGTGGGGCTCGAGGTCGCCGGAGTGATCACCGCGGTCGGGGAAGAGGCGGCCGGGCCGGCGGGTCCGCTGGCCGTCGGAGACGAGGTCGTCGCCTTTTCGGTGACCGGCGGTTACGCGACCGAGGTCGTCGCGGACGCGGCGGTGGTGGTGCCGAAACCGCCGGAGGTGTCCTGGGAGACGGCGTCCGGACTGCTTCTCGCGGGCGGCACGGCGGTGCACGGCCTGACGCTGCTCAACGTGGGGGAGGGTGACACGCTCGTGGTACACGGGGCGTCCGGTGCGGTCGGTTTCATCGCGGTACAGCTGGCGGTCGCGGCGGGCGCCACGGTGCTCGGCACCGCGAGCGAAAGCCGTCATGAGCTGCTGCGTGAGCATGGCGCGGTGCCCGTCGCCTACGGCCCCGGCCTGCTCGAACGCCTGCGCGAGGCCGCGCCGTCCGGAGTGGACGCCGTGTTCGACGCGGTGGGCACGGACGAGGCCATCGACGCGTCACTGGAACTGGTGCCGGACCCCAAGAAGATCGTTTCGGCGGTCGCGTTCGGCCGTGGTGACACGGGCATCCAGCTGATCGGGGGCGGCCCGGGCGGCGATCCCGGGACCGAGATCCGGGCTCAGGCGTGGCAGCGGTTGTTGCCGCTGGCCGCGCAGGGACGGCTGGAGATCCCGATCTCGCGTACGTTCGGGCTGGCGGAAGCGGCCGAGGCGCACCGGCTGGTCGCCGGCGGCCACCCCGGCGGAAAGGTCGTTCTCCTGCCCTGACCATCCGGGAGCCGATCACGATCCGAGGGTGGCGGCCGTCGTGTGGCGCAGGCAGGTTTCGTGGGCTTCGGCGATTTCCGGGTCGCCGGGGGACAGTTCGCGGGCGATCTTCAGATCGGCGAGCGCCTGGTCCCACTGGCCCTTGTGCTGATAGGCGAACGCCCGGTTGTAGCGCAGGAGCGGATCGCCGGGCGCCAGGTCGACCGCGTGCCGCAGATCGGTGAGGGCGAGGTCGGCCTCGCCGAGCCGGCAGGCCAGCGCGGCGCGGCCGGAGAGCGCGGGAATCAGGTCCGGATCTACGGCGAGTGCCCGGTCGAAAGCGGCACTCGCCGCGGGATATTCCTCGTGCTCGACGTGAATCTGGCCGATGACCACGTGCAGGTGCGGATTGTCCTGATCACGCGCCAGCCCCGCCTCGGCATCGCGTGCGGCGTCCGCCAGGTCACCGAGGTCGAGGTGAAGACCGGCGCGGTTGACGTAGGCATCGACGAAATCCGGGTCCAGGTCCAGCGTGTAACCGAAATCGGCGAGCGCGCCGTCGATGTCGCCGAGTTCGAGGCGGAGGTCGCCGCGGTTGTAATACGCCTCGGGAAACGGCGGTGACAGGCGAATCGCGTCGTCGTAGTCCGCCAACGCGTCTTCGTTCCGGCCGAGCCGGCGAAGGAGGGCGGCCCGGTCGAAATAGTACTCGGCGTAGTTCGGGTCCATGGCGATGACCGCCGTGTAATCCGCGAGGGCGTGGTCGAGCCGGCCGAGCGAGGCGTGGACCTGCGCCCGGTTGACCCGCAGCACCGAGCGGTGCAGGGCGTATTCGCCGGCATCCAGGTCCTCGTCGAGCCGCTCGAGGCCGTCGTCGAGCAGCCGCAGCGCTTCGGCCGGGTTGCCCTCGTGGACCTCGATCAAGGCCAGCCCGTTGCGGTTGAACGCACTGTGGAACGCGCGTTGCTTGCGGTCCGGCAGCAGGTTCGCGATGGCGATGGACTGGTTGGACCAGGCACGCGCCGCCTCGTGGTCTCGGCGATCTTCGTCGAGGTGGCGCGTGTAGATCATCGCGGTGGCGTACGCGGCCTGCATGTGGACCCCCGGAGAGGTGCTGAGCCTGCGCGCCTCGTCGTAGAGAGAAAGCGCTTCCTCAGGCCGCCCGAGCGCGGCCAGCGCGGTGGTCGTCTTCGTGGTGAAGGTCCACCACCGCTCCTCGTCCGTCCGCTGGCCGGCCAGGGCCCGGCCGCGGCGGCCGAAATCGACGACCGCGTGGTAGAAACCCAGGTCCAGGCAGGTGTTCAGGGCGTCCAGCAGTGCCCGCACTCCGGTGCCCGCCCGGTCGCTGCCGCGTTCGCGGTGGTAGGGAACGGCGCCGAGGCGGAGCGAGGGCTCAGCGAGCGTCTCCAGTTCGGCGGCGCGCTCGTCGTGCAGCCGCGCCCGGTCTTTCGTCGCCAGCCGCTCATAGGCCGCGACGACCGCCGGGTCGTCGCTCGTGCCGTCCCCGCATACGTATTCCCGCGCCAGGTCGAGGGCGGTCAGGCCGGGGCCCGCCGATACGGCATCCACCGGGACACAGTGGGCTTCCAGCTCAGCGTGGAGCGGCACGGCGACCGGACCCGGAGGTTCGGTGAGGGGGCCGGTTCCGGTGGTCACCACGACCGTCAGCAGAGCCGGATCGAGCCGCCGGACTCCGACGGCGAGGAATTCGCGATCGGTGGGATCGGCTTCGTGGGCGTCGTCGACGATCAGCGCGTGACCGCCGCCCAGGACGCGCAGGTAACCGGTGAGGAAGTCGATCAGTCCGTGGGTGATCCGCAGGGTGCGCAGCCGGGAGTGGAACCGGGTGCGTTCGGACGGGACGGCCAGCGAAGTCAGCGTTTCGCGTGTCGCGGGCACCACGCCCCGCAACTCCGGTGTGGTCGCCAGGATCTCCACGTTGTGCCGCGCGACCAGATCGGGACAGCGGTCGAGCGCGTCGGGCACGATCGCGCGCAGCAGCGTGCCGACCGCCGTGTAGGGGCCACGGAGCCGGCGATGGGCCGGCACGACCGCCAGCGTGGGCGGCACGGCCAACGCGGATCGCCCGGCGACCCGCTCGGCCCGGCGGGAAGCGCGAATCCAGCGGTGTGCGGGCATGGTTTCCTCCCTCAGGCGAGAACATGCTGGAACGGGGTGGCCTCGCGGCGGCGCCGGCGGTCCCGCAGCACGAGCACGGCGATGACGACGAACTGCGCCACGTTGAGCCCGACGAACACCGCCGAGTCGAGCAGCCCGGCGAATCCCGTACCGCTGCCGGTGAAGCGGCTCAGCACGCCCGACAGGAAGCGGTAGGCGATCGGCAGCACGGAGACTCCGAAAACCGCCCAGGTCGCCAGGTACCCGGCGAGCATGAGCCAGGCGTACCACCGGGCCACCCGGCGGTCGGTGGGATGCCACCGCGACTCGTCCAGCGGCGGCCTGCCGAGCAGCCGCCGGAAAGCGTTGCGCAGCACGCCCTTGGCCGCGGTGTGGAGATCCACGCAGCCCAGTACGGTGGTGAACAGCACGTACAGATCGGTGCGCAGGTAGAAGAAGAACTGCCAGGCCAGGCGCAGCAGCGTCAGGTAGGCCAGTGCCAGGCACACGCCGCGGGCCGGGGCGCTCGCCGCGGCGATCAGGGTCAGCAGGGCCACCACGAGCACGTCGGCCAGCATTCCGGCCAGGATCGGCAGGATCCGTTTCCGGTGGGGGACCATCACCAGACCGTCGAGCGAGGTCTCGAACACGATGTAGTACAGGCGGCGGCCGACGGACAACCGCGAGGCCAGGCCGAGGCGGCGGCCCGCCAGCGCGTGGAAGGACTCGTGCACGAGCAGTAGCGGAAACTGGCCGAGAAACAGGACCAGTTCGATCACCGTGTAGGAATCGGTGAAGAAGACGTGCCGGAAGTGCGGGACGAGTCGCGGTGACTTCGCCATGGCGACGATCCCGCCCGCCACGAGCAGCCCGTAACAGATCCAGGCGGGCAAGGAAAACATCGCCCGGCCGGATCGTTGCCACCGCACGGATTTCTCCGCCTGCTCCGCTGATTCCGCGTCGGCGCGCACGAAACCCAGTTCTTCGAGCGCGCCGAGCAGGTCGCCGATGTCGAGGTCCTCACCGTAGGTTTCGGCATACCAGCCGGCCGCCGCCCGCGGGGTCATGCCCTCCTCGAGCCTGCGCACCACGGCCGCGCCGTCGGCCGGAAGCACCGCGTAGGAGTCGATTTCCGGCCTGCCGACGGTCACCTCGCCGTCACTGTCCAAATAGGCCAGTGGGTACAGGTGCACCGGCCGGTCGAGTACGTCGTCCACGTCGCGGTCCTTGGCGGTAGGCGAGGCGGGGGCCGGGGCCGATCGGGCGTCCCGGCCCCTCGCCGGAAACGGATTGTCAGGCGTTGGCGACGCAGGACGCGTACAGCGCGTGCGCCGCGCTGGTCAGCCGCACCGGCCCGACCTTGCGAACCTTCATCTTCTTCATTTTCTTCATGGTTCACTCCTTGGGAGTCAGTTGGGTTTTCCGCACACCGAGTACAGCGCGTGGGCGGCACTGGTCAGCCGCACCGGTCCCGCCTTGCGGACCTTGATCTTCTTCACCCCGAAAACCTCCCTTCCGGTGTCCACCCACCCCCTTGCCCGGGTGGCGTGCATCCGAGTCTGGCCCGGCGGGCACGCCGGAACCATCGTGATACCGCGAAAATTCGCGGCCGGCCGCCACCTTCGTTTGGTGAGGGTGCGCAAGAGGGGGACCAGCGGCGTTAACGAGAGATTCCCCGGGTGTTTCCCGGCCGACGGCGGAGCCTTCTCGATCTGTCGCACATACTGTCTCCGCACTTCGCCGCACCTCGAACACCTTGAAGGCAGGCCCATGACGCACGTCAACCGCAGGCGTTTCCTGCACCTGGCCGGTGGCACGGCCGCCACGTCCATGCTCTCGGCCAGCATCGCCCGTGCCGCGGAAATCCCGGCATCCCGCCGGACCGGAACGTTGCGGGACGTGGAGCACATCGTGGTGCTCATGCAGGAGAACCGGTCGTTCGACCACTATTTCGGCACCCTGCGCGGGGTGCGCGGGTTCGGCGACCCCCGGCCGGTCACGCTGCCCAGCGGCAAGCCGGTCTGGTACCAGCCGGACGGCACGAAGGACGTCCTGCCGTTCCGGCCCGACGCGGACAACCTGGGCCTGCAGTTCATTCAGGACCTCCCGCACGGCTGGAACGACACGCACGCCGCGTGGAATCAGGGCAACTACGACAAGTGGGTGCCCGCCAAGGGCTCCACCACCATGGCGTACCTCACGCGCGAGGACATCCCGTTCCACTACGCACTGGCCGACGCCTTCACGATCTGCGACGCCTACCACTGCTCGTTCATGGGTTCCACCGACCCGAACCGCTACTACATGTGGACGGGCTACACCGGCAACGACGGCGCCGGCGGCGGCCCGGTCCTCGGCAACGACGAGGCCGGCTACTCCTGGACCACCTATCCGGAACGGCTCGAGCAGGCCGGGGTTTCCTGGAAGATCTACCAGGACATCGGCGACGGCCTGGACGCCGCCGGATCGTGGGGCTGGATCCCCGACGCCTACCGGGGCAACTACGGCGACAACTCGCTGTTGTACTTCAGGCAGTACCAGGACGCCAAGCCCGGAAATCCGTTGTACGACAAGGCGCGCACGGGCACGAACGCCCAGCAGGGGGACGGGTTCTTCGACGTCTTCGCCGCCGACGTGCGGGCGGGCAAGCTCCCGCAGGTGTCCTGGATCGTTGCCCCGGAAGCGTTCTGCGAGCACCCGAACTGGCCGGTCAACTACGGCGCCTGGTACATCGCTCAGGTGCTGAACGCGCTCACCGCCAACCCGGCCGTGTGGAGCAAAACGGCGCTGTTCATCACCTACGACGAGAACGACGGGTTCTTCGACCACGTCGTCCCGCCCTACCCGGCGGCGGGCAAAGGAAAGTCCACAGTAGACATCTCCGCGGAACTGTTCGCGGGCTCCGCCGCGCATCCCACCGGCCCGTACGGTCTCGGCCAGCGGGTGCCGATGCTGGTGGTTTCGCCGTGGAGCACGGGCGGGTTCGTCTGTTCCGAGGTCTTCGACCACACCTCGATCATCCGGTTCGTCGAGCGGCGTTTCGGCGTGCACGAGCCGAACATCTCGCCGTGGCGGCGGACCGTCTGCGGTGACCTCACCTCGGCGTTCGACTTCGGCCGCACGGACAGCGCTTTCCCAGTACTGCCGGACACCTCCGGCTACCTGCCGCCGGACCACAACCGTCACCCCGACTACGTGCCCACGGTGCCGGCGGAACCCGCACTGCCCAAGCAGGAGACTGGCCTGCGCCCGGCTCGCCCGCTTCCCTACGACCTGGCGGCCGACGCGGTGGTCGCGGACGGGAAACTGGTGCTCACCTTCGTCAGCTACGGCAAGGCCGGTGCGAACTTCCACGTGACCTCCCGGTCCAATGCGGACGGACCGTGGACCTACACCGTGCAATCCGGACAGAGCCTGTCCGGCGAGCTGAGCCTGGGCGGCGCGCGGGTGTACGACTTCAGCGTGCACGGGCCCAACGGCCTGGTGCGTCAGTTCACGGGAAGTGCCGCCGGCCCCGAGGTGACCGCCCGGCACGACGGCGCGGGGCAGGTGCGGCTGGTCCTGTCCAACGGGGGCAAGGTCGTCGTCCGGCTCACCGTCACCGACGACTACCGCGCCGAGCGGCCCAAGACGTTCGTGCTCCCCCCGGGCGCGCGCGTGGTCTACGCGGTGTCCGGGCGGAACAGCAACAACTGGTACGACGTCTCGGTGACCTCCGACTCGGATCCCGCGTTCCTGCGGCGCCTGGCCGGCCACGTGGAAACGGGCTGTGCGAGCACCAGCGACCCGGCGTTTTCCGCCAAGGACGCGATCACTTACGGATGAGCCGCCAAAGCAGTTCCGCGGCGGCGGCCCCGGCGCCGGCACCCGCGACGATCGCCCACTGGTGAGGCAGGAGCGGCCGGCAGCCGAAGAACTGGCTCAGCCCGGGCGTCTGGATCACGGCCGCGAGAGCGAGCAGTGAGCCGAGCCCCGACGCGACGACCAGCGGGGTCCGGCCACGGACCGCAATGGTCTGAGCCAGTTGCCCGCCGACGAGCGCGGCGAGCGCGGCGGTGCCGGCCTGGCCCGGCGTGGACACCGGCCGGGCCAGCAGCCAGGCGGCCGTGGCCGCGCCCGCGGTGATCGCGGCGCGCCGGTAGACCTCCCGCAGCAGCGCGCCGCCCAGGGAGGTCTCGGGCCCCTCGGCGAGCAGTTCGCCGGGGGTCACGTCCGGCGGCGGGCGCACGGCGACGGCCATCGCGGGCAGGACGTCGGTGAGCAGGTTGACCAGCAGCAACTGGCGGGCGTTGAGCGCGTCAGCGGTGCCGGACAGGCCCGAGATCAGGGTGAAAGCGATTTCTCCCAGATTGCCGCCGAGCAGGATGCCGACCGCGTCGCGGACCGACGACCACATCGCGCGGCCTTCCAGCAGCGCGGCGGTGATCGTCTCGATCCGGTCGTCGGTGACGACGAGGTCGGCGGCCTCGCGGGCGGCCGGGGTGGCCCGGCTGCCCAGCGCGATCCCCACATGCGCGAGCCGGATGGCGGGTGCGTCGTTGGCGCCGTCCCCCGTCATCGCGACGACGCGGCCCCGCTCGCGCAGTTTCCGCACCAGGTCCGCCTTCTGGGCCGGGCTGACCCGGGCGAAGACGGCGGTGCGGGGGAGTTCGGCGTCGAGTTGTTCGTCGGCGAGCGCTTCCAGCTGGGCTCCGGTCAGGATTCGCCGTCCGTTGATCATGTCGAGTTCGGCCCCGATCGCGGCCGCGGTGCTGGGATGGTCGCCGGTCACCATCATCACCTCGACCCCGGCCTGCTGGAGCTGGGTGATCGCTTCGGCGGCGGTGGGCCGGATCGGGTCGGCGAGGGCGACCAGGCCACGGAAGTCGAGGCGATGGATGCGCTCGTCGTCGAGGCCGGGCCGCTCCGAGGCGGTGCGTTCGGCGACCGCGAGGACCCGGTAGCCCCGGTTGGCCAGTCGCTCGAATTCGGCTTCCACCTGACGCCGCGCGTCCGCGTCGAAGGGCCGGTCGCGCCAGCTCGTGCACCGGGTGAGCACGACCTCGGGCGCTCCTTTGACACTGAGCAGGAATTTGCCGGAATACCGCGTCAGCGTGGCGTGATAACCGCGGGCGGGCTCGAACGCGATCTCGGCGATCCATTCGAGATCGTCCGGCGTGACGCCGACCGATTCGGCGCCGTCGAGCACCGCGCGATCGGTGGGATGGGGCACGCCGGAGTCACTGTCGTGCCACGGGCTGGCCCGCACGGCGGCCGCCAGCACCTCGCGCAGCCCGGGCGTGAGGTCCGAGATCTTTTCGTCGCCAAGCCCGTCGGACACCCGGCGCAGCGCGATCCGGCCTTCGGTCAGGGTTCCGGTCTTGTCGAAGCAGAGCACGTCGACCCGGCCGAGCGCTTCGATCGTGCTGGCCCTGCGGACCAGCACGCCGTGCCGCGACAGGCGCCGGGCGGAGGCGAGTTCGGCGACCGTGGCGACGAACGGCAGCCCCTCGGGGACGGCCGCGACGGCCAGGCCGACCGAACGGCCGAGTGCCTGGCTGATTCCCCGCCCGCGCAACAGGTCCAGGCCCAGCAACGCGGATCCGGCACCGAAGGCCACCGGCAGGGTCCGGCCGGCCAGCGTGCTCAGCCGCGTTTCGACACCCGTCTTGGGCGCTTCTCCGCCGGTCCGCGCGCTACGCCCGGCCTCGGTGCGTGATCCGGTCGCCACCACGAGGGCGAGCGCGCGACCGGCGGCGATCACGGTGCCCTGATAGACCATGGACGACCGGTCGGCGATCTCGGCCGCGGTGGTGGCGCGTACCGTCTTGGTCACCAGCTGGGATTCGCCGGTGAGGCTGGACTCGTCGACCTCCAGTCCGGTGGCCTCCAGCAACCGGGCGTCCGCCGGCACCGCGTCGCCCGCGCGCAGTTCGATCACGTCACCCGGGACGAGTTCGCCGGAGCGTGCCCGGCGCACCGTTCCCAGACGCCGCACCCGCACCGGAACCGAGGCGATCTCCAGCAACCGCCGCAACTCCCGGTAGGCGCCGACCCGCTGCGCCCCGCCGATCAGCGCGTTCATCACGAGCACGCCGGTGATCAGCGCCGCGTCGCTGATCGATCCCACGCTGGCGGAAATGCCCGCGCCCGCCGCGAGCGCGGGCGTCAGCGGGTTCGCCATCTCCTCGGCCGAGGCCCGGGCCAGGCCGGTCTCGGTGACGTCCTCATCGTCGGTCACCCCGCGATGACGGCGTGCCGACTCGTCGTCGGCCAGCCCGGCGCGTGAGCTGGACAGCAGGTGCAACACGGAGCGCGGCGACATTTCGTGCCAGGGCGTGCGTTCCACGGGTTGCGGGGCCGGCCGGGTGCCCGCGGTGACACCGCGCCAGGTACCGACGGCCAGCGCCAGTACCGTCGCGCCGAAGACCGGCACCGAGGTTCGCGCGATGGCACCCCGCGCCGGGCCGAGACCGCCGAGCAGCGCGCCGACCAGGGAGCCCGCCACCGAGATCCGGGTGACGTCGGTGCTGGTCCTGCGGGCGATGACGGTCGCCGTGAGCAGCAGGCAGGCCTGTCCGATGCCGGCGCACGCGACATCGGCGCCCCACGGCAGCGCACCGGCGCGGCCGAAGAGGCCGAGCCCGGCATCGGCCGCCGCCAGCGCGGCACGGTCAATGCGGCTGACCACCGCCACGACCCGGCCTTCGGTCTGCAGCCGGCGAACCTCGTCAGCCAGCCCGCGGTCGCCGGTCAGGACGCCGTCGACCGGAAGCCGCCTGTCCAGCCCGGCGCGAGCGCCGCCGAGCAGCACCGAGCCCGCCTGCCGGGCCGCTTCGAGGAGCGCGTCGGCCAGCGGATCGATCTCCGGCGCCACCCGGAGCAGGCCGACCGGAGTGGATTCGCGGGACAGGGCGAGGACCACGGTGTCCGGTTCGGACAGTCGGCCGGCGCGGCGGCGAACCTCGGCGGGCAGTGTGGCGCCGGCGACGGCGACGCTCCAGCCGTCGTGTTCGCGGCGGGTCGTCGGCCGCCGCGGATCCACCAGGTCGTGGGCGCGCTGGGACAACTCGGCCGCGTCGGGTGCCTCGCCCGGGGGTCCTAGTGGCTCGACGGCGTCCAGCATGTGCCGCCCGGTCAGGAGGACGCCAGGGTCGAGCACCACCGTGTCGACGCGATCCAGCCGCCGCAGGACCTCGGGTTCGAGGACCAGGTTGCCCGCCCGCGCGAAATCGGTGTCGAGCCGGGCGGCGAAGGCCTCACGCCCGAGTCTCGCTGCCCGCGGGACGCCGGCCAGCAGCATCGCCGTCGCGCGCTCGGCGTTGCGGCTCGCCGCCAGCACCGTCCCCGACGCGGCCAGGGCGAGGGCCGCCGAGGAGCCCGACAATTTTTCGATGGGGCCGCCGGGAAGTCCCGCCGGGCGCGGCGGATAGTCCATGGGGCCGGCTTCGTGCAGGCCCGGCCGGTCGGCGACCGCGCTTTCCCAGCGTTGCCAGACCTGTTGGCGCGCCACGGCCTCCCGGTGCATCAGCAGCCGGTGGCCCGCCTCGGCCAGCAGCCCCATCGGCCGCCGCGCCAGTGCCTGACCGGCCGGGCCGGCCACCGCGAACAGCGCTTCGGTCGCGGCGGGACCCAGCCACCGCTTGACCAGTCCCCGCAACTGGGGCGACGAGTCGATCAGGGACACCAGCGTCGGCCAGACGACCGGCAGGGGGCGCCCGGGCAGTGCCCTTCCGGCGAAGGCGTATCCGGCGCCGGCCAGGCTCAGGCCCGCTCCGGCCAGTTGCCGCAGCGCAGGCGCCCGGTTCGCCGGATGCGTGGCGCCGGCGGGTGCCTGCCCGCGCAGGTCGAAGTCCCGCTCGACCTCCGCCACCACGGCGAGAATCGTGGCCTGGCCGGCCATGTCCGGATCACGCCGGACGACCGCGCGTCCCCAGTGCCCATTGATCTCCACGGCCCGTACCCCGTCGAGCGCGAGCAGTCGCTGGCGCAGCGCGGCCGCCGCCTCGTCGGTGCCGGGCCGGTGCACACCGCGGACCTCGACATGCAGCCGGTCGTCGCGCGCCCACACCCGGCGGCCGCCAACGATCGAACTCAGCGTGCCGGCGAGGGGCGTGGCCAACCGGGCGGCGGCGTCGAGTAGGCCGGAGAGCATCCTCTAGCGCCGCGAGGCGCCTTCGCGTGCTTTCTCGCCGGACTCGGCCTCCCGCTCGCGCTGTTCGCCGCGGCCGCGTCCCATCAGCGCCGTGCCGACGCCGATCGCGGCCGCTACCGGCCACTCGATCACCTCGAACGCGGCCAGTGTCGCCAGGCCGCCGTAGTACAGGGTGTCCCGCGCCGACGGCAGGTAGGAACGTGCGGTCTGCGCCGCCGCCGCGACCTCTCCCCGCCCGACGGGCATGGACGGCATGCGCATGCGCGGGGCGCGGAACTGGGCGGTGACGAACGGCAGGTTGACGGTCGCGGTGCGCCTGCCTTCGTGCTCCGCGGCCCGCGTCTCTTCGGTCGTCGGACGCTGCTCTTCCTCTTGCGTCGGCTCGTCACGGCGGGCCTGGGTCCGCGGAGACTTGGTGGGCATCGTCGCTCCCTCCTCAGTGACTCGCGACCTCTAATGCTACGTTCGGTCGAATATCAACTGAACTGTTTGTTGCAACCGTGTTAGGTCCGTTCGGCCCGATGAGTGCGACGATCGGGCGATGCACTCGCTTACCGGCACGATCGTTACCGCGGCCGGAGCGTTCGCGGCGACCAATGTCGACGCGTTCATCCTGTTGACCGTGCTGTTCGCCGCCGCTCGCGCCGGGGGAACGTGGGCCTGGCGTGTCGTACTCGGCCAGTTCGTCGGTTACGTGATGCTCGTCGGCGTGAGTGTGGCGGCCGCGTTCGTTTTCGCGTCCGTGCCCCTGAAGTGGGTCGGCCTGCTGGGCCTCTTTCCGCTCGTCATGGGAATTCGCGGACTGCTCGAGGCGCGCAAGGAAGTCGAGGACCCGCGAATCACCGACAGCCTCCCGGTGATCGTCACCCTGATCCTGTCGGTGTGCGTGGACAATCTTTCTGTCTATATTGTCCTGTTTCGTTCGCAAACCACGGCCGAATCGGCGGTCAGCATCACCGTTTTCGCCGTGCTCGAGGCATTGTGGTGCGCCGTCGCCTATACGATCGCGAATCAGAAGGCCGTCATTCTGGCGATCCGGCGTGCGGGCGCGTGGCTGGTACCCGCCGTGTTCGTGGCCATCGGGGTGGCCATCGGGGTCCGCACCGGGCTGCTGTAGCGGCCTCCCGGCGGAGCAGGTCCTCGGTGCGGCGCACCGCGGCCGCGCGTTCCGGTTCGTTGACCGCGAGCGCTCGCACCACCGCGTCGTCCGGCCCCCGGCGGGTGCGCAACTCGGCCAGCCGATCCGGGAAGGACACCGGTTCCCCGCCCGGGCTCGTGGTCATGTCGCAATACCAGAGCGCGTCCCGCACCGGGGTGTGCTCGTCCGCGAACTCGGCCAGCGCACCGGACAATCCGCACAACCCGGCCACGGCGGCGGCGCCGGAATGATGCGCGACGAGAGCACATACCCGGTGTGGCACACCGCGCCGGGCCAGGAACCGTGCCCCGTCGACCTGGTGCATCCCCGTGTCGGCCAGTTCGCGGGCGTAGCCGATGTCGTGCAGCCACGCGGCGGCGACCAGCACCTCACCGTCGGCGGGCGAAAACGCCCGAGCGATCTCAGTGGCCCGGCGTGCGACCCCCTGCGTGTGTGCCCACCGGCGTGGAAGCTCCGCCGACAGTACCTGCCCCGCCATGCGCCGCGCCCAGGTCCGCAGGGGCGGTATGCCCAGGGGAAAGGCGTGGTTCGGATCCACCTTCCTGGTCTGCACCATCACCTCCGGGATGTCCGTTTCCGCCGGGGCCGAAACGGGCAAACCGACGGCTGAAATTAACACGGGCTGTGTTCAGGGTCGGCGAGGGGCCGCTCGCCGACCAGGGTCCACTCTGGAACGAGACAGTTCATGAGCGCCGGATCCGGCGGACGAGTGCGCAGGAGCGGTGGGGTGACGATGGCGCCGAGAAGCACCAGCGCGGCCAGCGAACCGAAGCCGGTGAAGCCGTCGCGGTCGTAGGCGCCCAATTCCGCGTTGCGCCAGTCCGTGGAGCCTCCGTTCGCGAGCGAGGCGTCGGCGGTGGAACTGTCCGGTCCCGTGGTGGTCGACGCGTTCCCGGTTTCCAGCGCACCGGGCTGGGATCACTTGCCGGTGCTTGCGGTGCCACCGTGCGTGAGCTTGTCGACGCCGCCGAGCGTGTCAAAGGGATCGGGGGGCGAGGTGGCGCCGGCGCCGAGGCTGCCGTGGAAGGTCGGGTTCCCACAGTTGTCCGGGTTGAACTGTACGGCCGGCTGACCGGTGAGCCGCGTCACGAAGTTCATCATCTCCTGGGAAAGGTTGGGGGGTAACGGCCTATAGCCGACGCGGGTCGCTCCTTCAGGGATGACCGTCGCACGCGATGTGCCGGATGAACGCGGTTATGGTGTCCGCCTTCGCCGGGTCCGGGTAACCTCCTTTGCGGGTGTTCCGGCGGCACAGGGCACCATCAGGTAGGAGTACGCGGAAATGGGACACACGCCGCTGAGTTTCTTGCGAAAGGTCGGGTCGCGGGTTCGCCGGCTTCAGCGCGGCGGCGATGTTCTGCGCCCGGCGAAAGGTTCCGACGCCGTTGGCGACGCTTCTGGCGATGAATTGGTCGCAGGCGGCGGGAGCGGTATGTGCGACGAAGTCGTCGAGTGCGAACAGCGCGAAGATCACCAGGACGGGCAGGAGCGCACCGATGTAACCGCGTTGCTGCGCCGATTCCAGCGGTTCCTCGAGGTAGCGGTGGACGAACCGGGGCAGGCTTTCCTGGGCCCGCTGAACGGATCGGCGTTCAGCGCCGGTGACCCGAACGAAGTGAACAGCAGAGGCGCGGTCTCGCCGACCACTCTCGCGATGCCGAGGAAGATCGCCGTGGCCACGCCACTTCGCGCAGTCGGCAGCACCACCGACCATACGGTTCCACTACCGAACGCATCCCGTGTGGTGACGGAGGGCGCTGATAGCGAGGTTGCGGAGGCCTGCCATGGTTCCCGCGTCGCGGTGAAGGTCTCGCCGGAAGCCTGCAGGGCGGTGCGAGTGCGCATCTGGTGCCACTCTTTCCGTCGGTGTCTGCCACGGTGTTCCGTGGCAGACACCAAACTCGCGCCAGGCCCTGAACAATTACCGGTGCGTTACCTTCTCGCCCGACGAACGCGCGTGGCGTAGCGGTAAGCCCGGCCTCGTCATACGGCGTTGTTCAGGTAATCGCGCGGCCCCTTCGAACCGGTTACCGTTTTGGGTAAGGCCCCGACGGTCACCGGGTGAGCAACGGTCCGCACCTTCGGGCAGCGTTGAGGTGCCCGGTAACGCCACGCGGGTCCCGGCCGACTTCGAGACGCCGATCGGTGGAGAGGAAAGGGTGGTGGAGTCGTGCCGCTGACGTTGGTCAAGGGCAGCTTTCAGATCGCCGGCACGTCGCCGGACGGTGACTCGGTGCGGTTCTATCCGGACGATCCGGCGATCTTCCGCAAGGCGGGTATCAAGGCCAGGCTGAATTCCCGCGGCGGGGTGCAGTTGCGGCTCGACGGGATCGACGCGCTGGAAACCCATTACCAGGCCCAGAACCACGGCGGCATGTGGCGCCAGCCCCGTGAGCTCGGCTCGGCCGCGGCCTCGGGACTGCTGAGTCGTCTGGGATTCAAGAAGGTGGAGCGCGACGAGGAGGGCACGGTCACGTCCGCCACCCCGGAACGGGTGCCGGGCCATATCCTGACCCGGTTCGCCGACAAGTACGGCCGAGCCGTGGCGTTCGCCTTTCCCGGTCTGCGGCCGGGCCGCGGGAGCGATGGTGGTCCGGTCCACCTCGATGTCAAATCGCTGAAATCGTCGGCCAACTACGCCCTGCTCGAGGCCGGTTTGGTGTATCCGACGTTCTATTCGCTGCTCTACGTGGACCTTCGGCAAGCCATGGCAGGGACCGCGGTGGCGGCCCGCGAGGCGCGGAAGGGCGTGTGGGCCGAGGACGTGACCACCACCGGGCTCCGGCTCCGGTCGCGGCAGCAGTTGCGTGATCAGGCGGTGTTGTTGCCGAAGCTGTTCCGCCGTTTGGTCGACTATCTCGCGATGGACGAGACCGGCGGGGTGTCGCTCACCGGTTTCTCGCACTACCTCGACACCCGCGACGACCGGCTTTTCACCACACCCGACGGGCAGGCGACCGAACTGGAAACCTTCGTCGAGGTGCGGCGGCAGACGCTGAAACTCACCGTCGAGCCGGAACGCATCGTCTTCATCGAGGCATAGCCGAAGGCTGCCCTGCACCACAACCGACTCAACGAGAGCCACGACCGACGGGCGCCAGCCGCGCCGAGACCACGTATGCGACGACGACGGCCACGATCACCAGCGGCATCACGGCGACCCCGTCGGAGTAGAGCAGCAGCGTGGCGAGCAGGACCGACGTGAGCGGAAGCTTCAGCATCACCACACACATCGCGCCGATGCCCATGGCCGCGCCCGCGACCAGCGGCAGGCCGGGGAGGTGGGACAGCGCGACGCCCCCGGCCGCGCCGAGGTACATGGCGGGGAAGACCGGGCCGCCGCGGAAGCTGCTCAGGCACAGGCTGTAGGCCAGCCCCTTGCAGGCCACGAGCAGGAGCAACGCGGGCACCGAATACTCCGCCCCGTGCGTCAGCAACGGCCCCAGCGCCGACTGGCCGGAAAAGAGCACGTCGGCGAAGTCACGGCTCGTGGTGGTGGTGTACGCGATGGCGAGTCCGGCGACGATGAGCCCGGCCATCGGTGTCAGCAGGAGCGGCTGCTGTTCGGCCGGCGTGCGCCACCGGCTGGAGAGCCACCGGATCGCCGCACCGGCCACCGCGGCGAGCGCGCCGATGACCAGTGCCCAGCCGAACTCGCTGAGCTGGGGGCGGCCCAGGGGCGGCACCGCCGGCAGGGTCAGCGAAACCTTGCCCAGGCCGGTCAGCGCGTCCAGCCCGGTGAAGACCAGCGAGCCGATCCCGGACGCCAGCAGGCCGGGGATCAGCACCAGCCCGAGGGCGGGGCCGGCGAAGGTGGACACCTCCATCAACAGGAAGGCGCCGATGATCGGCGAGCCGAGCAAGGCGCTGATCGCGGCGAAGGAACCCGTTGCCGCGATCAGCGCGAGAGCCTGCTGCGAGACGTCACGGCGCGCCAGGCGAACGGCGCACAAGGCGAGCCCGCCGCCAAGGGCGATCAGCGGCGCCTCGGGACCCAGCACCGCGCCGGCGCCGAGACTGGCGAGTGCGGCCACCAGGACGCCCGGCAGCGTGATCGGCGCCGGCAACTCGGTGGTGCTGAACCCATCGAGGGGGACGTGCCCGCCGCGGCCGGGCAGGTACCGGATGGCCAGCGCGGTGAAGACGCCGCCCAAGGCGAGCGCGGGCAGCGGCCACCAGAGCGGCGTCGCGGGGAAACCCAGCGCGCGCGGCAGATCGTGGTAGGTCCACCCATCCAGCATCCGGACCAACTGGAGGAAGTAGTAGGCCGCGGCCGAGATCGGCACGCCGATCAGCGTCGCCACGAGCAGCACGCGCAGATAGGCCGGGGATCTCAGCCGAGCCGTGACGGCTGAGATGTCGTCGGGAGTCCCGCCGGCCGGGCCGGTCGCCGTCGTGTTCGCCATGGTTTCCGAGCGTGGACCCACGATCACGGCGGCGACATCACCCGCACGGTGTGAGGACGCTACGGCTCGGTGTGCCCGAGAAGGGGCCCCTCGACGAACCGCGCCACCGGCCCGGTCATCACCTCGGTCTCGAACACCACCAGGTCGTTGCCGCCCGCTCGCAGCACCGGCGAAGGTACGTAGAGCGTCCGTTGTGGACCGTGCCGCCAGTACCGGCCCAGGTGGAAACCGTTGACCCAGACCATCCCCCTGCCCCAGTCGCCGGTGTCCAGGTAAAGGTCGGTCGGCTCGTCGAGGGTGAACCCGGTGCGCAGGAAAACCGGGCCCGCGACGGCTTCGGCCGGGTCCGCGGGTTCGCCCGTCCACAGCTGCGGCACCGTCTCGAGATCGATGGGCAGCACATCCCACCCGGTCAGCGCGGTGCCGTGCAGCGACGCGTCACCGATGATGCCCTTCGGTTCCCCGATCCGGGGGCCGTAGTTGACCCTGCCCTGATCCTCCACGAGCACGGTCAGCTCGCCGTCGGTACGCGGCAGCCCGAGCGCCCGGTCATGGTGCTGGCGCAGCAACACGCCGACGGGTTCGCCGTCGAGGAAGACCGCGGCACGATCGCGAACCTCGCCGAAGATCAGCACGCCCGGGCCGGTCCCGCGGAGCCGGGTGCGCAGCAGCACCACACGCGGCGACGGATCCAGCTCGTCGAGCGTCGGCAGTTCTTCGTGGTGCTGCCAGGTGCCCCACCGCTCGGGAGCGTCGAGCAGCCGCACCGGATCGCGCAGCGGCACGGTGAGCGCCGGAGCCGGTGGCGCCGGCGGAGGGGGCGTCCCGGGCACCTCGTGGTAGCGGGAAATGACCTCCCGGAAGGCGTGGTACTTCGCGGTCGGGTTGCCGGCCTCGTCCAGCGGGGCGTCGTAGTCGTAGGAGGTGACGAGCGGCTGGTAGACGCCCTTGTCGTTGGCGCCGTTGGTAAGCCCGAAGTTGGTGCCGCCGTGGAACATGTAAAGGTTCACCGAGGCCCCCGCGGCGAGCATCGCGTCGAGGTCGGCGGCGGCCTGGTCGACGGGGGTCGTGTGGTGGTGCGCTCCCCAGTGATCGAACCAGCCGTTCCAGAACTCGCTGCACATCAGTGGCCCCGTGGGCTGGTGCGCCCGCAGCGTCGCGAGCCGTTCCAGCGGGCGCGATCCGAAGGACCCGGTCTTGTGCAGGCCGGCCAGGCCGCCCGCGGTGAGCATCTCGCCGGTCGGCTGGTCGACTGTGGTCAGCGGGACGGTGATGCCGGCGGCCCGGGTGTATTCCACCAGCGCCTCCAGATACCGCTTGTCGTCACCGAAGGCGCCGTACTCGTTCTCGATCTGGACCAGGATCACCGGACCGCCGCGGGAGATCTGGTGCGGGGTCACGACCCCGAGCACACGGCCGAGGTATTCGCGGACCGCGGCGAGGTAGCGCGGCTCGTACCGGCGGACGCCGACCTCCGGGTCGCGGAACAGCCAGACGGGCAGACCGCCGTTGTCCCATTCGGCGCAGATGTAGGGGCCGGGGCGGACGATGGCGTACATCCCGGCGTCGGCGATCAGCCGCAGGAAGCGGTCGAGATCCAGCCCGCCGGTGAGGTCGAACTTCCCCGGCTCCGGCGCGTGCGCGTTCCAGGCGACGTAGGTCTCGATCGTGTTCAGCCCCATCCGCCGGGCCTTGTCGATGCGGTCGGCCCAGTGGTCCGGGTGGACGCGGAAGTAGTGCAGCGCGCCGGAGAGGATCCGGAAGGGTCTGCCGTCGAGCAGGAAGTCGTGCTCGCCGATGGCGAACTCGGGCACGTGATGGTCCTTTCGTGGACAGGGCTCGGCGGGTGCCCCAGACCCCGCCTGGGGGCACCCGCCGAGTCGGTGAGTCAGGAAGGTCAGCTCGCGTTGACGGAGAAACCCTGCTGGTTGCCGTAGTCCACGAGTGCCTTCTGCCAGTCGAGGAGACCGGCGTTGAGGTCGGAGCTGTTCAGGTACGCCTTGCCGACCGTGTCGTTGAAGATGCTGTCGGCGTAGAGCTGGTAGGGCAGGTAGGTCCAGCCCTTGGCCACGGTGCCGGCCGCCGCCGTCAGCACCTGGTTGACCTGCTGGCCGTTGAAGTAGTCCCACGCCTTGCCGGTGAAGGACGGGTCCTGCAGGTCGGCGTTCGTGGCGGGGAAACCACCCTGCTGCACGAAGACCTTGACGCCGTTGCCGTGGTTGAGCCACCGGACGAACGCGGCCGCCAGCGCCGCGTTGCCGCTCTGCTTGAGCACCGCCTGGCTGCTACCACCGTTCTCCGCGGTCACCGGCTGCCCGCCGTCGTAGGTCGGCATCGGGGCCACGGCCCACTTGCCCTTGCCGTCCGGCACCGACGACTCGAAGTTGGCCGGCATCCAGGCGCCGGTGACCAGCGTGGCGATCGTGCCGTTGCCCAGGCCCTTGTACCAGTCGTCGGTCCAGGCGGTGATGTTCGCGACGAGCTTGTTCTGGACGAGCTGGTTCCACAGCGTGGTCCACTTCTTCGTGCCCTCGTCCTGCAGGTTGATCGTCACCTTCTTGCCGTCGGAGGTGAACGGGTGGCCGCCCGCGTCCCAGATCATGCTTTCGGTGGAGCCGGCGTCACCGTTGTCCGCGGCGATGTACTTGGTCGGGTCGGCCGCGTGCAGTTTCCTGGCCGCGTCCAGGTACTCGCTCCAGGTCTTGGGAACCGTGAGCTTGTACTGGTCGAAGACCTGCTTGTTGTAGAACATGGCCATCGGCCCGGAGTCCTGCGGCAGCCCGTACAGGCCGCCGTTGACGTGCACCGAGTTCCACGTGGAAGTGGTGTATTCCGTTTCGAACGAGGTGAAGCCGAACTGGCCGAGATCCACGAGCGCGCCGGTGAGCGCGAACTGGGGGAGCGCCTTGTACTCGATCTGCGCGACGTCCGGCGCTCCGGAGCCGGCCTTGATCGCGTTCTGCAGCTTGGTGTAGGCGTCGTTGGCCTTCCCCGGGTTGACCAGGTTGACCTTGACGTTCGGGTACTCCTTCTCGAACGCGTCGACCTGCGCCTGGGCCTGGGGCGTCCAGGTCCAGTAGGTGATGGTTCCGCCGGCCTTCAACGCCGCGTCGACCGAGTCCTGGGTGCCGGTCGCGCCGCCGCTCGTGCTCCCCGGCGAGCCGGAGGAGCAGGCGGTGAGCCCTGCGGCCAGCACCGTGGCCAGCGCGACCGCCACCTTTCCGTGGCGCCAGATACGTGCCATTTGCGTTCCTTTCTTCCGCGCGACGCGCGTCCGTTCAAGGGGGGTGACGAGGGGTGGCCGCCTACTGCTTGACGCTGCCCGCGCTCAGCCCGGACTGCCAGAACCGTTGCAGGAAAAGGAAGGCCGCGATGAGCGGGAGGATCATGAGCAGTGACCCGGTGACGACCAGGTTGTAGACCGGATGGGCGCTGGGGCCGATCGCCTGCTGGTTCCAGGACTTCAGGCCGACGGTCAGCGGGTACCAGCCGGGGTCGTTGAGCATGATCAGCGGGAGGAAGTAGTTGTTCCAGGTCGCCACGACGGCGAACAGGGCCACCGTGACGATGCCGGGGGCGAGCAGCCGCAGCGTCACCGTGGTGAAGATCCGCAGCTCGCCCGCCCCGTCGATCCTGGCCGCCTCGAGCAGTTCGTCGGGCACCGAATCCGTGGCGTAGACCCAGATCAGGTACAGGCCGAACGGGCTGATCAGCGAGGGCAGGATGATCGCCCACGGCGTGTTGGCCAGCCCCAGCTTGGAGAACAGCAGGAAGGTCGGCACGGCCAGCGCGGTGCCCGGGATCGCGATCGCGCCGAGCACGACCGCGAAGACCGCGCGGCGCCCGGTGAACCGGTACTTCGCCAGCCCGTACCCGCCCGCGGTCGCCAGCAGGGTGGCGCCGCCCGCGCCGACCACGACGTACAGCACCGTGTTGCCCAGCCAGCGCAGGTAGATCCCGTTGTTGTAGGTCAGCGTGTCGCCGATGTTGGACAGCAGCGAAAACGAGTGACCGGTCGCCAGTCCCGCCGTGCTGAGCAAATCGGGTTGCGTCTTGGTGGCGCTGATGACCAGCCACAGCAGCGGTATCAGGGTGTAGACCAGATACAGCGCCATGACCGCGGTGAGCACCCGCGACTTCCGTGGCTTCGAAAAGCTCCCTGGCCTCGAGAAGCTCACTGCATTTCCTTCCGTGAGGCCCGCAGCTGCACGGCGTAGGCGATGATCGCGGTGATGACGCCCATGACGATCGCGACGGTGGCGGAGTAGTTGTACTGCTGGCCGTTGAAGGAGAGGTTGTAGGCGTACATGTTCGGCGTGTAGAAGGAGCTGATCGCGTTCGGCGCGAGCGTCTGCAGGATGCTGGGCTCGTTGAACAGCTGGAAGCTGCCGATGATCGAGAAGATCGTGGCGATCACGAGCGCCCCGCGCAGGGCCGGCAGCTTGATGGCGAAGATCGTGCGGAACGCGCCGGCGCCGTCGATCGCCGCGGCCTCGAACAGTTCGCCCGGGATGACCCGCAGGGCCGAGTAGAAGATCAGCATGTTGTAGCCGGTGAACTCCCAGGTGACCACGTTGCCGATGGACGTGAGGACCCAGTTGCCGGACAGCGGGTGCACGATGTCGTGGCCGACCAGGTGGTTGAGGTCGGCGGCGAGACCGAAGTTGTCGCCGTAGAGGAAGCCCCACATCAGCGCCGCCACCACGGCCGGGATCGCGTACGGCAGGAAGACCACGATGCGGAAGAAGCCCGAGGCGTGCAGGCGCGCGCTGTCGATGGCCAGCGCGGAGATGAGCGCGAGCAGCAGCATCACCGGCACCTGGACCAGCAGGAAGACCAGCACCCGCAGGAAGGATTCCCAGAACTTCGCGTCCGCCAGGACTTCCGCGTAGTTGTCGAGCCCGACGAACGTGGTGCCGCCGAAGAAAGCCTGGTCACGGAACAGGCTCAGCCCGAACGCGTAGGCGACCGGCGCGAGGAAGGTCAGCGCGAACACGATCAGGAACGGGGCGACGAAAAGCCAGCCGCGCCGGTCCCGGCTGCGGCGTGGCGATCCGGCACGCCGGCTGCGTGGGGCGCTGACCGGGCCCGCCGGCGCTGCGGCCGTCGTGGACGTCATTGTCTCTCCGCTGCTCGTTGCGGCCATCAGGTAAGCCGCAAGTTCCATGTTGACGTCAACATTGACGCCGGGAAGAGTAACGTGTTGACGTCAACATGTCCACAACGGGGGGAGTGCCGGTGAGCCAGCAACTGTCGCGAGGCCGGCGCGGTCCGTCGATGGCGGACGTCGCGCGGGAAGCCGGCGTATCCGGGCAGACCGTTTCGCGGGTGGCCAACGGCAGGGACAACGTCGATCAGGAGACCCGGCAGCGGGTCCTGGACGCGATGCGCCGCGTCGGCTACCGGCCCAACAGTGCCGCCCGCGCCCTGCGCAACGGGCGGTTCCGCAGTATCGGCGTGATCATGTCGACCCTGTCGACGTTCGGCGGCAGCCGCACCCTGGAAGCGATCGCCTCGGCGGCGGTGGCCCGCGGCTACTCGATCACGCTGAGGCCGGTCGTCCATCCGACCCAGCGCGAGGTCACCGGAGCGTTCAGCCGGCTCGACGAGCAGGCCGTGGACGGCGTCCTGGTGCTGATCCACGAGCGCGAGCTCGACGAGAGCGAAATCGAGTTGCCCGCGGGATTGCCGGTCGTCGTGATCGACGCCAACCCGCGGTCGGACTACCCGAGTGTCGACACCGACCAGGCCGAAGGCGCGGTGCTCGCGACCGAGCACTTGCTGGCACTCGGCCACGAAACGGTCTGGCACATCGCCGGGCCGCCGCACTCCTACGCTGCCGAGCGGCGGCGGAAGTCCTGGCAGGCGACGCTCGCCCGGCACGGCCGCCCGATCCCGGACGCGCTGACCGGGGACTGGTCCGCCGAGTCCGGCTATCGCCTGGCTCAGCGGCTGTGCGACGACCCGGCGGTGACGGCGGTGTTCACCGCCAACGACCAGATGGCACTGGGCCTGCTGCGTGCCCTGCACGAGCGCGGCCGCTCTGTGCCGGGCGACGTCAGCGTGGTCGGCTTCGACGACATGGCGGAGTCGCGGTTCTTCTGGCCGCCGCTGACCACGGTGCGGCAGTCGTTCGGGGAGGTCGGCCGCCGTGCCGTCGAGGCGCTGCTGGACGAGATCACCACCGGGACGGCCGACGCGACCGCGGTGCGCGTACCGACCGAACTGGTGCTGCGATCGAGCACCACCCCGCCGCGGAGTCAGGCCGGGAAGTCGGACTCGTAGCCGTGTGCGGCAAGCCAGGGCAGCACGATGCCCAGCGCGGCCACGGTCTGCCCGCGCGCGCCGCCGCCGTCGTGCAGCAACACCACGTCGTGGTCGCCCGCGTCCTCGATCGAGTCCACAATGGATGATACGCCCGGCCGCTTCCAGTCCCGGGCGTCGATGGACCAGGCGAGTGGTTGCATGCCGAGACCGGCCGCGATGCGCTGCAGGGAATCCGGGAAATCCGGCTTGGAAAACGCGCCACCGGGCGCGCGGAAGTAGCGGACCTGCGCTCCGGGCGCCGTGGCCAGGATCGCGCGCAGGCCGTTCGCGATCTCGGTTTGGCGCATCCGGGGTGACCGCTTGGACAGGCCTTCGTCGTGGTTCATCGTGTGGTCGCACAACGCGTGCCCGGCCGCGACGATCTGGCGGACGAGTTGGGGGTAGGCCAGCGCGTTGCGGCCGATCAGGCAGAACGTGGCCTTCGCGTGGTACTGCGCCAGCAGCGCGAGCACTTTCGGCGTCCACACGGGGTCGGGCCCGTCGTCGAAGGTCAGCGCGATGTGCCTGCCCTGGCGTTGCTCCGTGCTGCCCACGACCAGATCCGCACGTGGTGCCGTCGTGGCGGGCGCGCGCTCGTCCCGGGTCCGGCCTGTCGTACTCGGCTGGGGCACGGCCCGGCTGACCCTCGGCGGGGCGGTAAGCGCTTTCTGGCTCGGCGGAGTCGCCGGTGGCGGAGCGGGTAGGACGAGGTCGGCCGCGTTCCGGGCCGCGACCGGCGCGGGGGAGCCGGTACCCCCGATGACCACGGCCGCGGTCACCATCATGACCGCCGCGAGCACGCCCGCGACGGCTAGGAAAGTGGCCACGGCCATCTTTCTTCCCGCTGAACCCAACTGAGGAACCTCCCGGCCGGTGACCTTCTCCTCGCAAGCAGAATCACGTCGGCCGGGGCGGTCCGGTTCAGCTGGGGTTCGCGTGAAGAACAGCTGTCTCTTGAGGACGATCCGGGTCGGCCGCGGATCAGCGACGGCGGGAAGAACCGCACATGGCGTCCCGTCCCGGCGGCGGCATTGAGTCGCTCCGGTTCAGCGAGGTCGCCCCACCGACCGGTCGCGATCCGGGATTCGAGTGCGTGCGGGGGCGGCGATGGTTTCCGACGGCTGGAAGCGCGGCGCCCGGTGCCCTGGATGTGGGCCTGGCGCGGCAAAGGCGCGTTTCCAGTGGTGAAAACCGCTGGGCGTACCGGTTTTCCTGCTCGACCGGGATGAGCTGGTCGGCGACGGTGTGATGTTCAGTTCGGGCACGCGCAACCGGCCGGTCATCATCGACGTGCGGGCAAGCGTGGCGATGGCCGGCGGGTCGGCGGTGATGTTCGTGTTCGCCTGTCTCGGCAGCGCGTACGCCACGAGCAGCCGGCTCGCGGCGATCCAGGAGTTCACGCCGTCGCAGTCCGCGCTCGCCTTCGTGCTGCTGAACGGGTTCACCCTCGTGCTCGCGCCGTTCACGGCGCGCGTGATCCCCGACTACAACCCGCGGCTGGGCGCTGGTTTCCTGCTCATGGCGATCGGTGCCTTCTGGATCGCCACGGAATCCGCGGCGTCGATGTCGCTGCTGCCGCCCCCGCGAGTTGCCCGCTCGCGTCGCGCGAGTGCTTGTGCAATGTGACATACTACTGCCGTGGGTGGATCCGATGTCGTGATCGTCGGGGCGGGGATGGTGGGTGCCGCGTGCGCCTACTACTGCTCGGCCGCGGGGCTTCGCGTCACCGTTGTCGACCGGGGCGCTCCCGGCGCGGGAACCACGGCCGCCGGTGAAGGGAACATCCTGCTCTCGGACAAGGTTCCGGGGCCCGAGCTGGAACTGGCCGCGCTGTCGAACCGGCTCTGGCACGAGCTGGCGCGGGACCTAAACCCGGAAACCGTGGAGTACCAGCGCAAGGGCGGGGTCGTCGTTGCCACCTCCGCCGAGGCCGCGGCCGGTCTCGTGGCGTTGACCGCGGACCAGCGGGCGTCCGGTGTGGACGCGGTCGACGTGTCGCCGGACGAGTTGTTCGAACTCGAGCCCAATCTGACCCGGGCGGTGGCCGGGGGAGCGTTCTATCCCCAGGACAGCCAGGTCCAGCCCGCGCTCGCCGCGGCACGGCTGCTGCGACATGCCCACGCGACCGTGATGACCGGCACCGAGGTGACCGGTTTCGTGCGCGACCGCGGCGGGAAGATCACCGGCGTGCGGACCAGTTCGGGTGTCCTCGGTGCCGGCTGGGTCGTCAACGCCGCCGGGACCTGGAGCGGGCAGGTCGCCGAACTCGCCGGGGCATCCGTCCCGGTCCTGCCACGGCGCGGGTTCGTCCTGGTCACCGAACCACTGCCGCGGGTGGTCCGGCACAAGGTCTACACCGCCGAGTACCTGGCGAACGTGGTCAGCGATGATGCGGGCCTTCAGACGTCGGTGGTGGTCGAGGGCACGCGGGCGGGCACGGTGCTGATCGGCGCCAGCCGCGAACGGGCCGGCTTCGACCGCTCGGTTTCCCTGAAGGTGCTGCGGAAGCTCGCCGCGGGCGCCATCGGCCTCTTCCCGTTTCTCGCCGGAGTGGCGTTGTTGCGCAGCTACCTGGGATTCCGCCCGTACTGCCCGGACCACCTGCCGGTGATCGGCGCGGATCCGCGCGCCCCGGGGCTGATCCACGCCACCGGCCACGAGGGCGCCGGGATCGGGCTGTCGACCGGGACCGGGCAGCTGATCGCCCAGCTGATCACGGGCGAACCGGCCGCGCTGGACCTCGCGCCGTTCCGCCCGGGCCGTTTCGCGGAGGACAACGCATGACGCTGTCCGTGTCGACCCGCGGCCGCCAAGTCGAGCACCGCGTGCGCGTCTTTCCGCTGTCGAGGAAGCAGGGCATCTTTTCGAGCCGGGTGATCTGGCGTCGTAAGGAGCGTCTTGTCGACGCGATCGCGGTCGCGCGCAAAGTCGCGGAGGACGCGGAGGACGCGGAGGATGCGGAGGACGCGGAGGACACAGCATGAGCTTCGAGTTCACCTTCGACGGGCACGTTGTCAGCGCCGAGCCCGGTCAAAGCATCGCGGCGGCCCTCATCGCGCACGGCCGACGGACCTGGCGCCGAACGCGGACCGGCGCGCCCAGGGGCGTCTTCTGCGGAATCGGGGTGTGTTTCGACTGCCTGGTCACCGTCAACGGCCGCCCGAACCGCCGCGCGTGCCTGATCGAGGTCACCGAAGGCGACCGGGTCGAGACCCAGGATGGAGCCGGCCGTGCCGACCTCGCCTGCTGACTACGACGTCGCCGTCCTCGGTGCCGGGCCCGCCGGGCTGGCCGCCTCGGTCGCCGCGGCGTCCGCTGGGGCCCGGGTGGCGCTGGTCGACGCCGGGGCGCGCGCCGGCGGCCAGTACTGGCGGCACCGTCCCGGAGACGCGGGCAGGGGGCAGCATGACTGGGCGCGGTTCCAGCGCTTCCGGGCCGCCCTGGAAACCGGCGGAACCGACCATTTCGCCGGGCACTCGATCTGGCATGTCGAGCGGACCTCGGACGGTTTCGCCACACACACCACCGACGGCGAGGCGAACCGTGTCGTCGAAAGCCGGACGGTGGTGGTCGCGACCGGTGCCTACGACCGCCAGCTCCCGTTCCCGGGCTGGACGCTGCCGGGGGTGTTCACCGCCGGTGGGGTACAGGCCCTGCTCAAGGGGCACGGCGTGCTGGCGGGCAAGCGGATCGCGGTGGCAGGCACCGGACCGTTCCTGCCGGCGGTGGCCGCTGGGCTGCTGACCGCGGGTGCCGACGTGGTCGGCGTCTTCGAGGCCGGGTCGCCGCTGAATTTCGCGCGGCATCCGTTCGCGGTCGCCCGCAACGTCGCCAAGGTGCGGGAGGGAGCACGGTATTTCCGCACGCTGCTGCGCCACCGGGTGCCTTATCTGACCAGGGCGACGGTCGTGGCCGCTCACGGTGATGGCGCCGTCGCCGGTGTCACCGTGGCCAAGCTCGACTCGGCGTGGCGTGTCGTGCCGGGAACCTCGCGAGACCTGGCCTGCGACGCCGTCGCGGTCGGCTACGGGTTCACGCCCCAGGTCGAGATACCCCTGCAACTGGGTTGCGCCACGCGGCTCGACGCCGACGGCAGCCTGGTGACCATTGTGGACGATCGCCAGCGCGGCACCGTCGAGGGCGTCTTCGTCGCGGGCGAAGCGTGCGGTGTCGGCGGCGCGGCCCTGTCGGTCACCGAGGGGGAGATCGCCGGTCTGTATGCCGCGCACGCGACCATACCTCGGCAACGGCTTCGGCACCTGACCAGACGCCGAGACGCGCAACGGGCCTTCGCCGCCGCGATGCACCAGGCGTTCCCGCTCGGTCCTCAATGGACGTCCTGGATGGACAGTGAGACGACGGTCTGCCGCTGCGAGGAAGTGGCGGCGGGGGAGATCATCTACGCCGTCCGGGATCTCGGCGCGATCGACGCCCGTTCGGTCAAACTCTACGCGCGGCCGGGAATGGGGCTGTGCCAGGGAAGGGTGTGCGGCTTCGCGACCAGCGGCCTGGTCGCCCGCCACGCCGGGCGGGCGGTGACCGCCGACGACCTTTGCGGGATCGCGAAACGCCCGATCGCGCAACCGCTGACCTTGGGCGCGCTGGCTGACACAATGGAGGAAGAATGAGCACCAAACCGTGGCACGGCGTACTGGTGGCGACGGCTCTGCCGCTCCGGAAGACCAGTGGATCCGAAAAGCTGGCCGTGGACTACGAAGGTTATGCCGGGCATGTCGCGTGGCTGGCCGCCAACGGCTGCGACGGCGTGGTGCCGAACGGATCGCTCGGCGAGTACCAGACGCTCACGCCGCAGGAGCGCGCCCGGGTGGTCACCACGGCCATCGAAGCGGCTCCGGACGGGTTCAGCGTGATGCCCGGGGTCGCCGCCTACGGCGCGGACGAGTCGGTGCGCTGGGCCGAGCAGGCCGCCGAGGCCGGCGCCGGCGCGGTGATGTTGCTGCCGCCCAACGCCTACCGGGCCGACCGGCGCTCGGTGGTGGACCACTACCGCCGCGTGGCGAAGGTCGGACTGCCGGTGGTGGCCTACAACAACCCCTTCGACACCAAGGTCGATCTGGTGCCCGAACTCCTGGCCGAGTTGCACGGGGAAGGCCTGATCGTCGGCGTGAAGGAGTTCTCCGGCGACGTTCGGCGCAGTTACCGGACCATCGAGCTGGCCCCGGAACTGGACGTGCTGTGCGGGAGTGACGACGTCGTGCTGGAGCTGGCCATCGCCGGTTCGCCGGGCTGGATCGCCGGGTACCCGAACGCGGTGCCGCGAGCTTCGGTCAAGCTGTGGGAGGCGGCGCGAGCCGGTGACCTGAACGCCGCGCTGCCGCTGTACCGCGTGCTGCACCCGCTGTTGCGCTGGGACGCCAAAACCGAATTCGTGCAGGCGATCAAGCTCAGTATGGACATCGCCGGCCGCTACGGCGGTCCCTGCCGCCCGCCGCGCGTTCCGCTCACCCCGGAGCAGGAGGCCGCCGTGCGCGAGGCGATGGAAAAGCTGTGCTCTCTGGGCGTGCAACCCCCAGACCCCGCCTGGGGGCCAGCCCCTGCCGAGGGGCTGGCCTGATGCGCAGCAACCGGGTTTTCCACGCCGTCGATTCGCACACCGAGGGAATGCCGACGCGGGTGATCACCGGCGGCATCGGGACGATTCCCGGCGCCACGATGTTCGACCGGCGGCGGTATTTCCTGGCGCACCTCGACCATATCCGTGGCCTCCTGATGTACGAGCCCCGCGGGCATTCGGCGATGAGCGGTGCCGTCCTGCAGCCACCCACCCGTCCCGACGCCGACTACGGCGTGCTGTTCATCGAGGTGTCGGGCTGCCTGCCGATGTGCGGTCACGGCACCATCGGGGTGGCCACGGTTCTGGTCGAAACCGGCATGGTGGAGGTCACCGAGCCGGTCACCACGATCCGGCTGGACACCCCGGCCGGGCTAATCGTCGCCGAGGTTCAGGTCCGCGACGGGGTGGCCCGTGCGGTGACGATCCGCAACGTCTCCTCGTTCGTCCTCGGGCTGGACCGGACGGTCCGGGTCGGGCCGTGGGGCGAGGTGCGCTACGACATGGCGTTCGGCGGCAACTTCTATGCCATCGTGGAACTGGACAAGCTCGGCATCCCGTTCGAGCGCGCGGAGAAACAACGACTGCTCGACGCCGGGCTGGCCATCATGGCCGCGATCAACGACCAGGACGCCCCGGTGCATCCGGCGAATCCCGAAATCGCCGGATGCCACCACGTCTATCTCGCCGCACCCGGCTCGAACGCCCGGCATTCCCGGCACGCGATGGTGATCCATCCCGGCTGGTTCGACCGGTCCCCGTGCGGAACCGGCACCAGCGCGCGCATGGCGCAACTGCACGCGCGGGGCGAGCTGCCGCTGAACACCGACTTCGACAACGAATCGTTCATCGGCACGCATTTCACGGGACGGCTGGTCGGGGAAGGAACCTTGGGCGACCTCGGCACGGTGACCCCGACGATCACCGGGCGCGCCTGGATCACCGGCACCGCGCAGTACTTCCACGATCCGGACGATCCTTTCCCCGCCGGATTCGAACTGTAGGAGGCCGGCATGAGCGACAATGCGCAGCCTGTTTATGGGGGCCGGTCGGGTGCGGGTGTCCCGCAGGATGTGGAGGCCCGCATGAGCGACAATGCGCAGCCTGTTTATGGGGGCCGGTCGGGTGCGGGTGTCCCGCAGGATACAGCGGCGCGCATGCTGTCCTCGTTGGGCGAGCGCCGCAACATGCGCGAGGAAATCATCGAAACCCTTCGCGGCGCGGTCATTTCGGGTGAGCTGCGGCCCGGCGTGGTCTATTCCGCGCCGAGCCTGGCCGAGCAGTTCGGGGTGTCCGCGACCCCGGTTCGCGAGGCCATGCTCGACCTGGCGAAGGAAGGCCTGGTGGTTACCGTCCGCAACAAGGGGTTCCGGATCACCGAGCTGTCCGAGCACGACCTGGACGGTCTCACCGAGCTGCGCACGCTCATCGAGGTGCCCACGGTGCGGCGGATCGCGGAAGCGGGGGTGCGGGGAGCGGACATCTCCCGCCTCCGCCCGCTCGCCGCCGGCATCGAGGACGCCGCCCGCCGGCACGACCTCATCGCGCACGTCACCATCGACCTGCAGTTCCACCTCACACTGCTCGGCCTCGCGGGCAACGAGCATCTCGTCGAGGTCGTCCGGTCCCTGCGCGCGCGCTCGCGGATCTACGGGCTCAAGGCTCTCGCGGAACGCGACCAGCTCGTTCCGTCCTCTCGCGAACACGCCGAACTGCTCGACCTTGTCGAGGCCCGTGACGCCGACGGCGCCGAGCGGCTCATGCGCCGGCACATCGGTCACGTCCGGGGGATCTGGGCGGGGGAGCGGGCATAGTTCACTCCGCGGGCAGCCGGCGAGTTCGGCGAGAGCGCGCTCCCGCTGTGCGTTGGCGGTCACGCCGGTGAAGATCGAGAGCGCGAGCCACAGGCATTCGCGGGCCTCGGCATACGCCCCGGCTTCGCGCAAGGCCATGCCTTCCTGGAGCGCGGACTCCGCTTCCTCCAGCCGGAAACCGCCTTCCCGGAGCAGCGTCCTTGCTTCGCGGAAGGTCCCTGGCCGCCGCTCGCCAGTCCTTCAGCCCCAGCTGGACATGCGCGATCGATGTCAGCGTGGCGGAGATGAAGAACCGGCGCGCCTCGATGTTCGCCTTGTCGCGATACCTCGTGGCGTCGGCGGGCACGGGCCTGGTGCACGGCAAGGGATTCGGCGTGCTCTCCCCGGATCCGGAGGATCGCGCCGAGGACGTTGCCGATCGTGCCCTGGCCCAGCGTGTCGGAGTAGAACATGCCGGCGGCGGTCGCCGTGCCGATCAGGTGATCGAGCACCATGGCGGACAGCCGTGCCCGCTCTTCCGGGTTTTCTCGGCCTCCCACCGCTTCGCGGCGAAGATCCGGATCAGGTCGTGGAACTGGAAGCGCCCCGGCGTGCCGGTGGCCTGGACCAGGTTCGCGTCCGCGAGTGCGTCGAGGTAGCCGTGCACGTCCTGCTCGGTCATCGCGATGGCCACGGCGTCATCGAGGCGCCGAAATCGGTGCCGGGCAGTGCCGTGAGCCTGCGGAACACCAGCCGGCCGCCGGCGAGAGGCGGCGGTAGGACATTTCGAACGCCGAGCGCACCTGGAGATCGCCCGCGGACAGCGAACTGAGCCTGGTGCTCTCGTCGCGCAACTGCGCGGCGAGGTAAACGATCGACCAATGCGGGCGGGGCGCCAGCCGGTTGCCCGCGATCGCACGGCCAGCGGCAGGTTGCCGCACAGCGTGACCAGTTCGGTGGCAGCCTCCAGTCAGCGAGCACCCGTTCGGACCCGCGATGGCGGCCAGCAGGCCGGCCGCGTCGGACTCGTCCAGCGGGGCGAGCCACAGCCAGCGCGCCGCCTCGAGCCCGGCGTGCGGCCCCGCTCAAGCGGCCGCTGACGGTGCTCACGCATCCGGTCACCCTGGAGCTCATCGACTTCGGCGAGCCGGTCATGGTGATTTCGGTTCGCTGCTGCAATTCATTCCGGACGAGTGCGAACCCGCGAAACTCGTCGCCGAGTACCGGGAAAGCATCCCGCCCGGGAGCTATCTGGCGCTGTGCACGATCACCGCCGAGCAACAGGACGAACGGCTGTGCCGTGGTGTGGACGTTCTCAACACATCCAGCTTCCCCATGCATCCGCGCGGGAGGAAGGAACTTCTGGTGATCTGACTGGTCTGGACCTCATGGGAGCCCGGTGTGGTGTTCACGGCGGAATGGCGTCCGGATGGCCCGGTGGGCGAGAACCCCGAGCGGTCGGCCGTGCTGGCCGGCGTCGCGCGCAAGCGCTGATCAGGCTTGTTCCGCGCTGAGGCCCACCCATTCCGCGGGGCCCAGCTCGCCCGCGACGCTTTTGACGTTGCTCAGTGCGGTCCAGCGCCCGCTGGTCAGGCGTACCGAGTGCAGCAGCCCGAAGTTGTTGGGATATCCGGTGATCACGATGTGGAGCTGCCCGGTGCCGTCGCCGGAGGCCGCGATCGGGCCGCCGCCGCAGGGGCCGGTCTGGCCGGTGATGTCGGTGAGGCCGGTCCAGGTTCCGTCCGCGTACCGGATCGCGTCGTACACCCGCGCCGTGCCGGCCACGGTCACCACCACATGGACCTGGTCTTTGAGCGCGGCGGTGGAGACGAAGGAGACGCCCATGGTCAACCCTGCCGGAGCGGGAACGCCGGCGAGGTTGGACCATGTCCCGTCGGGGAAGCGGACCGCGTGGTACGGCGTGCCGGGTTTGCCGAGCGAGCTGACCGCGACATACAGTTGCCCGTTGGGCAGTCCGGTGGCGTCGGCGTTGCGGATGTGGCCGCGCCGCTGGCGGAGCGCACCCTGGTTGAACCGCGCCCACCCACCGTTGGCGTCGCGGTAGGTGTGCGTGGCCTGGCCGATCCCGGTGAGCACGACGTGCAGCACGCCGCCGGCGTTCGCGGCGGAGACCCGGCCGCCGACACCCCCGCCGCCGATGGTGAAATCGATGTCGGGCTGCCCGGCGCCGCGGCCGACGATGTCACTGAACGGTCCCCACCCGTTACTCGTCAACACCGAGTGGTAGAGCCCGGACGAGGTGAGAACCATCAGATTCCGTTGCCCGCCGACCATTACTTCGTCGACGCTGCGGGCCTGACCAGGCACGCCGGGAATCCGGCTGAACCCGGTCCACGCGCCGGACGCCGAACGGGCCGCCCGCAGTACGGAACCACCGCTGACGATCGTCAGGTACGCGTCGCCCGTGGCCGCGAACGCCGCCGTGGGCGCGAAGAGCAGGACGAACATTACGGCCAGGGCCGCGGTCACCAGCCCCGGATAGGACACGAACCCTCCCCGGAGTCTCCAGCCATGTTGTGTGCTCCCCAGGGTGGCCGTGGCCTTGACCGCTGTCTTCGTGATTCCGCCACAATCGACGGGGACCGCTTCACGCGAAGTCGCAAGGCGGGGGCGGTGCTGTCACGCACGGCGTGCGCGCCAGGTGGTCACAGCCGTATGCGCTGTTTCGTGTGCCTTACCTCCGAGGTCCGAAATGGCCACTCGTGTCAAGGCGCGGCGAAGATCATCGCCCGCTACGCGGCCCGTTGGTCCATCGAGATGATGTTCTTTGATGTCAAACACATCCTCGGCGCCGGGCAAGCACGCAACCGTGTCCGAAAGCCGTGGAACGCACCGTCCCGTTCAGCCTGTTCTGCCACAGCATCCTCATCACCTGGTACGCCCTGCACGGCCACGATCACGACGACGCGGCCCAGCGCCGCGCTTCGGCACCGTGGTTCCGGTCCAAGACCGAACCCTCCACCCTCGACATGCTCACCAAGCTCCGACGCCAGATCACCGCCGCCAGATTTATGCCCACCACCCCCGACCAGCCACAACCCAAGAAATCACAGAAGTCCGGCACGCCTGGGCACAAGCCGCCGCACAACCGCAAAAGTCGAGTGACTATGAAGGCGTTGGCCGAGTGCGGTACCCACGCCTTCGTCGCGGCCGAGATCGACGCCTACCGTGTCGGGGAGAAAACCCTGGCCAACCGGTTGTATCCCCGGCTGCGCGCCGATGAGTTGCTCACCGCGGACCGGAACTTCTACTCCTGACAGGCATGGGATGCCGCCGCGGCGACCGGCGTGGCGTTGCTGTGGCGGGCCCCGACCCAGATCCATCTCCCCGTGATCACGGTGTTGCCGGACGGGACCTACCTCACCGTGTTGATCACATCGACAATCCGCGGGAGACGGGCGGGAACGGCTACCGGCCGCCGCCCGCGACGGGGCCGACCTGGCCGACATCAACGCGGTCCCGGACGCGTTCGACGAGCGTGGCCTGCCGGTCGTCCACCTGGCCCGGGTGATCGAGTACGACCTGCCCGACCGGGACGGCAACGGGACCGGCGAACTGATCGTCCTGCTGTCCACCATCCTCGACCCCGCCGACGCCCGCGCCGACGAACCGGCCGCCGGTTACCACCAGCGGTAGGAGGAAGAAACCGGAAGCAACCAGTTCAACACCCACCTTCCCGGCCCGGGAACGATCCTGCGTTCCCGGCTGCCGGACTTGGTGCACCAGGACATCTGGTCCTGCTTGATCGTCCACCACGCGATCAGCGCACTGACCGCGACAGCGTCGGCGGCCGCCGACCCAAACCCAGACCGTGCGGATCCGCTGTACCGTCACCCCGGCCAGAATTCAATTACCTTCCCGGGCGCGCGCAACCGCATGTTCGTCTCGTCGGCAAACGCCAAGCCGGGGAACACCTACCCCCGAGGCGTGTCCTGCGCTGTCAAGATCCGGTGGACAGCCTGGGCCGCCTTCGCCATCCGGTCTCCGGACGGTTCGGTGGTCGGCAGTTCCTCCAGTGCCCGGGCCAGCGTCGACACGGCTTCGGCCAGCCCGACCACCGTGTCCTCCAGCGTGTTGAGCCGATGCTGCTCGGCACCGGACGCCGCGAGCGCAGAGGACGCGGCGAGCGCAGAGGACGCGGCGGGCGCTGAGGAATCAGGCGGCGTAGGGGTACCAGCGGGTGCAGAAGCAGCAGCGGGCACTTCGCCGTGGAGCTCGGCGCGAAGGCCCGTGGGCATCAGGGTGAGCACGTGGTCGAGCTGGCCCGGGGAGAACAGCGTGTTCAGGCCCTCGGAGACCGCCCGGGCCACTCTCGGCACGTCGCTGGAGCTGATGTTGGCCGCGTGGGCGAACGAGCGGGCGAACTCTTCGGCCCCGTAGCGAAGCGGCACCCGGCTCGGGACCCACCCCTCGTAGTAGACGCCACGTAGCAACTCCGGCAGCTGGGCCGCCAGGTGGACGGCGTTGTCGACGGTGAGCCGATCCCGCACGAGTTGCAGCCAGGCCTTCACGACGCGGAAGGTGAAGTTACGGTCTTCGGTGCCCAGGTGCTGCCCGATCGTGCTCAGCCATGCCCGCGCGGACTGGTGTGCGTGGGCGAGGGGATCTGCCTGGTGTTTCATGGCTTTCTCCCGGACCTCACCCAGACGACGATTGTCCTGTTTGGTGACGATCCGCGGCGGCCTGTCGCGGCTCGGAAGGGGCACGCCGCTGTGGCACCGAGGGAGCGGCCGAGCGCAGTTCACGGCGGATCTGGATGCCCAAGGCCACCACGAACGCTCCGCCGATCACCAGTTGCACGCCGAGCAGCCAGACCAGGACCACCAGGCTGACCGCCGGGTAGACCAGCACGACGATTCCGGCAGCCAGGCTGATCAGCCCGGCCGCGACGGCCCAGCCACGACCGGACAGTCCGGGGGAGCCGACGGCGTGGATCGTCTCCAGCAGTCCGCTGATGACCCAGTACAGGCCGAGCAGCAACGTCATGATCGCCAGCGTCTGGAACGGGTGGCGCAGGACAAGGACACCCACCAGGATCGACACCACGCCGAGCAGGGCGACCAGCGCCCGGCTCCCGCCGCTCCGCTCGTCCGAGGCCAGCGCGGAGACCAGCCTGAAAACGCCGTTGATGAGCAGGAATATCCCGAAGACCAGGCCGATCGCGCCCACCGTGGCACCCGGCCACACCAGGATGGCCACGCCCGCCAGAATCGTGATGATGCCCAGGCCGATGACGCTCCCGGGCAATTGCGCGAGATATCCCGCGGTTTCCGGCATACTCCGCCGTTTGGACATGCTTTCCGTCATGGGCTCAGACTGCGGCCCGTGCGGCCGCAAAAGCTCACCCGCGGCGGGTGGTATCAAGCAGGGCTGCTCAGGTCAGGCCACGTTCCCGGGCCGCGGCGACCGCCTCGCGCCGGTTGTTCACGCCGAGTTTGGCGTAGATCGCCCGCACGTGGGTCTTGATCGTGTTCACCGATACCGAAAGCTCCGAAGCGACTTCGTCGAGGGACCGTTGTGACGGCAACCGGGCCAGCACGACGTGTTCCCGTTCCGTCAGCACACCATTACCGCCGTCACCATCCACCTTGGACAGAGCAAGGCGGACCTTCGCGGCGAAGGCGTCCGCCGCGCCGAAGCCGCCGGTCTGGCCGGCGAGCAACTGCCGCACCGCGGCGTCGGCCTGGTGGAACGGCCGGATCAGCTCGGCCGGCTCGGCGAGCCGCACCGCGTCGTCCAGCGCGCCCAGCGCCCGGGTTCGCCGGCCCGAGCGGAGGGACAGTGCGCTCTTGAGCAGGCAGCCCTCGATCCGGGTCGCCGGGGTCAGCGTCGGCAGGCCACCGTTCAGCACACCTTCGACCAGACGGTCGGCCGGTTCGATGTCACCACGGGCGAACCAGCTCCAGGCCGTCATCAGTGACGACTCCGCCGTGGCCCCTCCGCGTTGCCGTGCCCAGACGCGAACGTCCCTGGCGGAGGCGTGCTGCCGCAGCAGCAGCGCACACCGGTACTCGATGAGCGCGGCGCCGCCGACCAGCTCCGGAAGCAGGTCCGCGTCGGCGAGCTCCCGCCGGGCCCGTTGGACGCGCCGGAGCCCGGCGGACTGGTGACCGGTGTCGAAGCGCGCCGTGCCCTGCAGCAGGCCGATGAGGAAGAGCAGCCTCGGGTCCGGAGACCGGCCCGCGAGGCCGGCCGCCTGTGCCGCCTCTTCGAGCGCTCCGGCCGGGTCGAGGTGCGTCAGGCGAGCGAAGCCGCGCATGACGTGGCACGGGGCCAGCCATGGCGATCTGCGCCAGCCATGCCGTTCGGCGATCGCGACCGCCTCCGTGCACGCCATTTCCATTGCCCGGTAGTCGCCCGCGATCCCGGCCGCGGCGCCCTCCGCGACAAGGGTGTGCATGACGAGGTAGTCGAAGCCCTGGTCGTGAGCGAGCTGTTTGGCCGCGTGCAGTTCGGGCCGGGCCTTGTCCGGGGAACCGACGAGCGCCCACCCCGCGGTCAACCGGGCCAGCGCCTCCAGACCGGGTCCGTCCTGTCCGGACACGACGTCGTGCCAGTCGACGACGCTCGCCGGCCTGCCCGCGGCCAGTGCGTGGGTCGCGGCCACGAGTCGCCCCAGCGGCGCGGTTTCGGGCGTCGTGGTCACCTTCGCCAGGTTCGCCTCGCTGGTGGCGAGGTCACCCGCCTCGAGCTGGGCGATCGCGGAGATCAGTGTCAGCCAGGGATCACCGGTGGCGGCAGGCCCGGCGATCGACAGAGCGTGCCGCGTCAGGAGATGGTCGCCGTTCAGTAGCAGGGCCACGGCATGCGTGCGAAGCAGGTCCACCACCGTGTCCTGCTCGTCGGCCCGCGCCGCGTGGTCGAGGGCCTGGTGCGGGTTCTCCTCGCCGGCGAACCACGCCGCCGCGATCCGGTGCAGGTCCGCGGACAGCTCCGGCCGCCGCCGGTCGAGGTCGGCGCGGAGGTAGGAGCGCAGCAGGGGATGGATGCGGTACCAGCGGTGGCCGCGCCCCACGCCCATCACGAGCGAGTTCTCCCGCTCCAGCGTGTCCAGCACCGCGCCGGCGTCGTCCCGCCCGGACAGCATCTCGGCCAGCACCGGGGTCACCTCGTCACAGACACTGATCGTGCGAAGGAATTCCCTTGTCTCGCCGGGGAAGCGGGCCAGCACCTCGCCGACGAGGTAGTCGGCGACCGCGTGATCGTCGCTGGCGAAGGCGGCCAGGAACACGTCCGGGTCGGGCTCTTCCCGCAGTGACCTGGCCGCCAGCCGCAGCCCGGCCGCCCACCCTTCGGTCTGCTCGACCAGGCGTCGAAGTTGCTCACCGGTAAGCCGGACGTTCGCGGTCTCGAGCAGCCTCGCCGCGTCTTCGCCGGAAAAGCGAAGGTCGCAGGCGCGCATCTCGCTGAGCCGTCCTTGTACCCGCAGGCGTGCGAACGGCAACGGCGGGTCGGAGCGGCTCGACAGCACCAGCCGCAACGCCGCGGGCTGGTGCCGGATCACGGTCTCGATCCCGTGCAGCGTCTGCCCGTCGGTCACCTCGTGGACCTCGTCGAGTATCAGGAAAAGCGGGGCCGGCAGCGCGTCGAGGGCGTCGATGAGGTCCGCGAGGAACCCCGCGACGTCCGGACCCGCCGGCGGGTCGAGATCCCGGAGCGGGCTGTCCCTGGGCACGACGCCGCATTCGCCGATCGCCGCCAGGACCTCCGACCAGAACCGGCCGGCCTCGTTGTCCCCGCTGTCCAGCGAAATCCAGGCCTTGTCCGACTCGCCGGTCGTGGCGATCCAGTCCGCGAGCAGCAGGGTCTTCCCGTACCCGGCCGGCGCGCTGAGCATCGTGACCGGCGCCTGCACGGCCTCGGCGAGCCGCGCCCTCAGCCGCGTCCGGCGCACGAAGCCGGCCGGCACGCGCGGCACCGTGATTTTCGCATGGGGAATGGCAAATGAAATCCGTGCATGCCGTCCCATAACTCCGAGGGTAGGTGCGGCCTGGCCGGGATGCACGCGTCGATGCCCTCGGCGAGTTCGCGGGCGACCGCGATCGTGGCGTCAGGGCGCTCGTGGGGAGTGTCGGTGACGTTGTGCGCTACGGCGCTGCGGCTCGATGGCGGCCTGTTCGAGAGCCGCGAGTCAATCGTGTAAATCCGGATGGGGGGTTTCGAGGAGCCCGCCGTCCATCGCGACGGTGACGGCGTCACGACGCCGTTGCACGCGAAGCTTGGCGTAGATGGAACGGACATGGGTTTTCACGGTATTCGGGGAAACCGTCAAATCCTGTGCGATCTCGTCGAAGGAGCGAAGCGTCGGCAACAGGCGGAGCACGCTGCGCTCACGTTCGGTCAGTGGATCGGGAATCTCCGGACCGGCGAACCCTCGCCGAGCGGCAAGGATTTCCGCGGCGAAGGTGTTCAGTTCGCCGAGTTGTCCGCGGTGCGTGGCAAGCAGTCCGACGACTTCCCGTGACCCGAATACCAGGGGGTAGCGCAGTCCGCCTGCCTTGGCGGCCGAGAGCGCCCTGGTCAGCGCGCGAACCGCCCGGCCTTCGTTGCCCGCGAGTTTCGCGGTTTCGGCTTCCAGCAGGGAAGCCTCGACCGCGGTCCACGGCAGGATCGCGGGCACGGTTCCGTCGACGAGCGGGCGCAAAAGCTTTTCGGCCGACTCTCCCCGGCCGAGCGAGAGCTGGGTTCTGGCCCGCATCAGCAGGATTTCCCCGCAGTCCGGGATGCGAAGCCGGCTCTCGTTCAGGGCCTGCTGCGCGACCCGGCTCCAGCCGAGCCGGGACGCCGCGCGATGTTGCACCACGGCGCTGAGCGCGACCAGATCCGCCGACACCCGCGTGCCCCCGGCGAGGCGGGCCTGCTCGATCTGCCGGAGGCCGGCCGTCCAGTCGCCCAGCTCGAACCGTGCCGCGCCGGCGACCGTGCCGACCAGCAGGGTCAGGCCCTGCCCGCCGTCGGTCAGCCGTCCCGCCCGCCGGGCGTGCCGGAGGCACTCGGCCGGTTCCGCGCGCAGCAAGGCGTCGTAGGCGAGCAGGGCGCTCGCCGTCGCACCAGCGACGGTCCGCTCCCAGCCGTGTTCGATGGTGGCACGGTCCGCTTGACCGGCCAGCTCGGCCATCTGCCGGAAATCCCCGGCGGTTCCGGCGAGGCCGGCCAGGATGCCGAGGATCTGGGTGGCCACATAGGTCTGTTCACGATCCCGTGCGGCATCGAGGGCGACCCGCAACTCGTCCCACGCGGCCGCCGGGTCGCTGGCCGTCAGCAGAGCCGTCGCGCGATACAGCCGGTCCAGCGCGTCGAGCCGGTGACCCTGTCCACGCAGGCGGCCGGAGGTCGCCCGCACCATGTCCCCGACATCGCCGGTGATTTCGGCCTGACGCGCGGCGACCAGGCGGCGCAGCAGCTGGAGCTCGGCGCCCGGGTGCGGCGGCCAGGCGGCGTCGGCGTGTGCCCAGTGCAGGAGGGCGAATTCCGGCTCGCCTTCCTCCAGGCAGAGCAGGGCCGAGACCAGCGCCAGCATGCTGTCCTGGGCGACCACCTGATCGCCGACGACGGCCAGCGCCTCGTGGAGCACCTCGTGTTCCCCGGACAGGATGAGCGAAACGGCCTGCCGTCGCAGCGGTCCGCTGACGCGCTCGGCATCCCCGGTCCGGACGGCATGTGCGAGTGCCGGCACCGGCCGGCCCCGCTCGGCGAACCACCGGGCCGCCTTCGCGTGCAGCTCGGCCGCGCGCGCGGGGGCCTGCTTGCCGAGATCGGCGAGCAGGTACGACCGGACCAGCGGCTGCATCCGGTACCACGCTCCGTCGGCGCCGGACCTGGCCACCAGCGACGTCTCGTGCTCGAGGGTGTCCAGCATGGTGGCCGCGTCGGCCCGGCCGGACAGGGCGCGGGCGAGACCGGCGGAGACCTTCTCACACACGCTGATCGTGCACAGCAGGTCGCGCTGCTGGTCGGGTAGCTCCGAAAGCACTTCGGCGAGGAGGTAGTTGCCGACTTCGCGGTCGCTGCCGCCGAGGAATACCTTGTCGGCGTCCGTCAGGGACATCGCGGCGAGCTTGAGGCCGGCCGCCCATCCGCCGGTCTGCTCGACGAGCCGCCGCAACTGAGTGGGGCGCGGGTCGACACCGGAAACGGCGAGCAGGGCCCTCGCCTCCGTGGGGGAGAACTTGAGCTCCCCGGCCCGGATTTCGGTGGTCTGGCCGGCGGAACGCAGGCGGGCCAGGGAAAGCGACGAGGTTTCCCGGCTTGCCAGCACCAGCCGCAGCCCCGCGGGCCGGTACCGCACCAGGGCCTCGAGGCCCTGCAACGGTTCTGGCTCGGTGAGTTCCTGCAGATCGTCGAGCACCAGCCGGACGACGTCGGGCAGGTCGTCGAGCGCGCCGAACACCGCCGCGAGAAAGCCGGGATCCCGGCTGGGACGCCGTGGAACGGGCTGATCGCGAAGCGGGCTGTCGTGCGGCACGGAAGGGCACCCGGAAAGGGCGTCGAGTATCGCCGACCAGAACCGCCGGTCGTCGTTGTCGTCGCCGTCGAGGGAGACCCAGGCCGTGGTCTCCGGGCGTGCCCAGCCGGCGAGCAGAAGGGTTTTGCCCGACCCGGCGGGAGCGCACACCACGATCGCCGGGGCGTCCCGGGCCTGATCGAGCACGGCCAGCAATCGCGGCCGCCGGACGAAATCCGGTCCTACGGCGGGCACCGCGACCTTGGTCCTCGGCACCCGCCTGCGGGCGTTTTCGCGTAGTTCTTCCGGGTGTGCTTCCGCCATCCGCGACTCCCCGTGACGGCAGGTGAGCCTTTTACTGTTCTCCATCCCCCATCGGGTTGCCAGGCGAAAGGCGCATTTCACCACGTTCGGGCGAAGAAGACCCCAGCCGGGTGATTCAGGGTTGGTAGCCGCGAGGGAGGAGCCGCGCGGTGTCACGAACGCAGTACGAAGTGCGAGTGAGTGGGCGGATGTCGGAGCGCGCTCAGCACGCGTTCGGCGACTACTGCGACATCCGGATCGTGCCCGCCCCGCCGGAGACGATCATCTATGTCGGCGTGGTCGACCAGGCGCACCTGCAGGGCATCCTGCACCTGCTGGCCAATCTCGGCCTGACCCTCGTTTCGCTCAACCAACTGCCCAACATGGAGAACCAGTGACGGCGGGGCGGGCCCGGACGGTGGTGCTGACCCAGATCACCGTGCCGTGGTGGGTGCTGCTCGTGCTCGGCGTGCTCTGGCTCGTGTTCGCGATGCTGGTCCTCCAGTTCGATCTGACCTCGGCCCGGACGATCGCGCTCGCCGCCGGGCTGCTGCTCGTCGTGGCCGCGTTCAGCCAGCTCGTCACCGCGCAGGCGGCCCGGCGGTGGCGGTGGGTCCACTTCGCCCTGGCCGGGGCGTTCTTCGTCGCCGGCATGGCCGCCCTGGTCTGGCCGGATCCGACGTTCCTCGTGCTGGCCCGCCTGGTCGCCTGGTTCCTGCTGTTCAAGGGCTGCGCGGACCTCCTCACCGGATTCGTCGCCCGGGCCGACGAGGCGTTCTGGTGGCTGTTCCTCGTGGTCGGGCTGGCGGAGATCGCCGTGGCTTTCTGGGCGGCCGGCTCCACAACCCGGTCGGCCGCGCTGCTGGTGCTCTGGGTGGGCGTGGTGGCGCTCGCCAAGGGCGTCACCGATATCGCGCTGGCGTTCGGACTGCGTACGCCGGAGCGGGCCTGACGTCACCCCGTTCAGGTGGTGTGGCGGGCGGCTCCGGGCTCCAGCGTGGCAAGGGTCAGTTACTGATCGGAGGTCCACAGTGTCCAGCTACCCCTTGCTCAACCTGTTTCTCACCATGCTGTGGTTCTTTCTCTGGATCCTGTGGCTGATGCTCCTGTTCCGGGTCATCGTCGACATCTTCCGCGACGACGAACTGAGCGGCTGGGGCAAGGCGGGTTGGATGATCTTCGTCTGTGTCCTGCCGTTCCTCGGCATCTTCGTGTACCTCATCGCCCGCGGCCGTGGCATGGGCGAACGCGAACTCCGGCACGCACAGGCGAAGGAACGCGAGTTCCGCGCCTACGTGCGGGGAGCCGCCGCCGAGCCGGCCGCGGGCACCAGCCAGGTGGCAGAGCTGGAGAAGCTGGCGGGGTTGCGCAACCACGGCGACATCACCGAAGAGGAATACCAGCGCGCGAAGAACCGGCTGCTCGCCGTCTGAGGGTTCGCGGTCGGTAAGGAATGGAGGTTGCCACGATGACGCCCATGCCGTCGGCTACCTGGCTGACGCGGCAATGGCGGTTGCTCCGCCCCGGCCGGAATCCCCTGGCCCGCCGGTGCGATCGCATCGAGGCGGCGGTGCTGATCCTCGCCGTCGTCCTGTGCCTGGCCGCGATACCGCTCGTGATCCTGCTCGGCGCGAGTGTCCACGCGCGACAGTCGGAAGTGGCGCGTGCGCAGGCCGCCGAGCGTCACCAGGCGATGGCCGTCACGCTGACGGATGTCGGGCCGGCCGCCGCGAACGACACTCCAGCGGCGGCGACCACCGCCGAGCAGACGCCCGTCCAATGGGGGTTGCCGGACGGCGGCGCCCGGACCGGCGTCGTCAGCGTCGCGTCCGCCACGCCGGCGGGCAGCCTGGTGCCGATCTGGCTGGACCGCAACGGCGATGTCACCACCGCGCCGATGTCCCCGGTCAAGGCGGTCGCGCTGGCTTCCGGTTTCGCGGTGCTGGCCTGGATCGGCATCGCGGTCGCGGTGGTCGTTCTGACGCGGGCGGTGCGGGTCCTCCTCGACCGGTCGCGCGCGGCCGCGTGGTCCCGGGAATGGGAACTGTTCAGCCGGAAGTCGAGCCGCTGGTGATCCGGAATTGCCGCCAGAACGCTGTTCAGAACGCGAGACGGGCACACGTCGTGGCCTGCCCACTCGCGCACCTGTCTTGAAACAGCGCTGTGAGTGAGGAGGTTGCCATGTCGTCGATGCTTCCCCGCAGCAGGAAGGCGGGGCTTTCGAACCTCGCCGAGTGGCTGGAGGGTGCCTGGCCGTTCGGTGAGCACAACCTCGTGCGGATCGAGGAATCCGCCGGGGCCGGCAAGTACACCGTCCGTGCCGAACTACCCGGATTCGATCCGGAAAAGGGCATCCATGTCACCGTCGAGGGCAGCATGCTGACCATCGCGGCCGAACGTGAGGCCGGGAAAGAGGAAAAAGGCCGCAGCGAATTCCGCTACGGCTCGTTCCAGCGGACGGTGAAGCTGCCCGAAGGCGCCGATCCCGGCAAGGTCACCGCGAAGTACACGAACGGGATTCTCGAGGTGACCGTGCCCTGCGAGGCGGGCGCGCCCGGCAGGCAGGTCGACATCCCGATCGCCCAGGAGTGATCGCGCCCGAGCCGTTTTCAGTCGCGGGGCGTGACCGGCGCGAGCCAGAGCCCGGTGAGGGCATCGATGAGCCCGGTGGCGGTGTCCTCCCAAGTGGGCCGGGGCGTGGCCGTGCCTTCCGCCAGTGCGCGCTCGCGTTCGGCGCAGGTGTGCACGATCACGTGCCGCACCATGTCGCTGCGCTCCGCGCCGACCTGACCCGGCAGCGCGGGAAGGCACCGCTTCAGCCCGTCGAGCGCCTGCTGGATCGTCGGCGCGGTGAGCGTCTCGTCGAGCATGATCGCGCGGAGGCTGGGGTCGGTGGACACCTGGGCGCTGAACCGCGCGTACCAGGTGGGGTTGCCCAGTTCGGCCAGGTGCTCGGTCAACGGGCGGACCAGGCACGCCACCCAGTCCCGCAACCGGATGGTGTCACCGGTTTCGCCCAGCATCCGGGCGCGCAGCTCCTCCATCGGCTCGGCGTGCTTGCGCACGATCGCGCGCACCAGTTCCGCCTTGGTCCCGAAGTGATAGCCGACCGCGAAGTTGTTGCCCTGTCCCGCCGCTTCGCTCACCTGGCGGTTCGACACCGCCAGCACGCCGTGCTCGGCGAACAGCCGTTCGGCCGCCGACAGGATCAGCTCACGCGTCTCGCCGCCGCGTTCGACCCGCGTGGTCCTGCCTGCCACGGTCACCACCGTACCGGCACGCGTTCGAGGCCGGCGGCGACGAGTCCCTCCCGGCGGCGGAGGTCGTCCGGCGCCACGGCCAGGTCCAGCGACGGCAACCGCCGCGGAAGCACCTCGAGCACGGTGAGGTAAACGGTCAGGTAATCCGAGACCGTCCCGCCCTCCCGGCTGACCGCGGAGTCCGTTTCGGACGGTCGAGCGGCGCGGGCGACCGGGCACTCCTGCCGCGCCGCTGGGCCGGGAAAGGGGTAGCTCAGCACCTGCTCGCCGTCGCCCTGATCCATCGTGACCTCCCTGCCACCGGATTCCCGGCACCAACTCAAGTCCGACGACTTCGGCAAGTCCACTTTCTACTCGCTCGGTCTGTTCGGCGGCCGCGTCCGGTGACGTCCCGCTCGAGTATCCGACGGCGGGCAGCCCCCGGCCGCGGGTCAGGCGGTGGTGAGGGTGTCACGCACCGCGGTGAATGCCTCGTACTCGGCCTTCTGGTCGACCGGCAGCTGGTAGAACCCGGCAGCGATCTTGGGCACGGACGGGATGACGGTCAGGCGGAAGGTCTGGCCGTCGCTGGTCTTGATCACGAACCGGCCCTGCAGGTCACGCTTCTTCACCGACGCGCGGTTCGCGTCCGTGATGGTCAGCGGGGCACCGGCGGTGACCGCGCCCTTGTTCTCGTCGAGCGGGACGATGACGAGGTCGGTCTGCCCCGGCCTGAAGCCCACCGCGAAGTTGCTGATGGTGGTCCTGCGGAACACGACGTAGTTCTTCTGCCTGATCTCGGCGGCGTAGACCTTGGTGTAACTCGGCCCGTCCGCCACCACCGAATCGAAGGCGGCGTGAATGGCGGCCTTCAACTGTTCCTTGCCTGGCACTGCGACTCCTCCCAGTCCGCTCAATTCCGAGCAGGATCTCGTGTGGGAGCGCACTATATACGCCCGCCCGGAGGTCATTCACCGACCACTTCACTTTTCGGGGAAGGGAAATGTGAGTCATTAACCGACCGGATGGGGAACGCGAACAGGATCGGGCGGCAAAGAAAAAATGGCGCCGAAATAGTTCAGGCGAGTAATGGCGCCAGTTGGCCGGCGTGCTCCCGTAACAGCGCGACGAGGTCCGGGTTTCCTTCGGCGACCCGCTCGGCGGGCCCGCTCACCGCCAGGCCAGCGATCAGGGTGCCGTCGGTGACGTCGCGGATGGGGACGGCGAGGCAACCGCGGTCGGGGTGCAGTTCGCCGCACTGGCGGGCCAGGTGGGTCCGCGTGATCTCGGCGAGTTCGGCGGTGAGCCGGTCGCCGTCGGTGATGGTGTGCGAGGTGAAAGGGCGGAGTTCGCCCACCACGCCGCGCCAGTCGGCTTGGTCGGCGCGAGCAGCAGTTTGCCGAGCGCGGACGCGTGCGGGTACCGGGCGAGAACCGCGTCGGCGGTCGGCGGGTGGTCGGGGTCGGTGTCGACGAAGATGAGCCGGCCCGTGCGGAACGAAGCGAGGTTGACACCCCACCGCACGCGTTGCCGGAGGTGGTCGACGATCGCAC
>NZ_DATELF010000176.1:0-39558 GCF_035276945.1 Amycolatopsis sp.
GAGCAACTGCGGCAGTTCCAGCAGTTCCAGCAGTTCCAGGACTATCTGCGGTTCACCGAAGCCCAACGTCAGAACGGCCAACTGGTGCCGGGCCAGAGTGGGCCGCCGGCGCCGCCGCCCGGTGGCCCGGTCCAGGTCACAGCGCCGCCGCAGCTTCCCGCGCCGCGCCCCAGGATCAGGGCGCCCAGGTGGGCGAAACGGCTGGCCGGCAAGCTGCTTTCGGCGTTCCTCTTCCTGCTGGTGCTGCTGATCGCCGGGAAGTTCGCCTACGAATACTTCTTCCCCAGCCAGGACGACAACCGTCCCGCCTCCGAGACCGGCGGCGGGACGTACCACACGAACAAGATCCTCTCGACCCAGCCGTACGAGGCGGTCCGCACCGTCTACGACGCCATTGCCCAGAAGGACCCCAATCCGGAGGACATGGCGACCAGGGCCTGCGGCCGGTTCCGCGAGGACATCCAGCAGAAGTTCGCGACGGACATGGGTTTCGCCGACTGCCGCCAAGCCGTGTTCGCGCTGCATGCACAGGTCACCGACATCAACGCCTACGCCGAGTCCATTCCGAGCTACGTCTCCGACCAGGGCGGCGACACCGTGCGGGTCGACTCCTGCTCGTTCTCCATCAGCGGAGGACCGGCACTCGGTGTGTTCGTCGTTACAAAGGTCGAAAAAGGACAGTGGCTGGTCACCGGGCATGAGCCGGGCCCGGCCACCTGCCGCCCGCCCAGCGCCTCGCCGACCACCGGCTGACACGAAGCGAAAAGACGGCCCGGCAACGATGTTGCCGGGCCGTCTTTCGCTTGAGTCGTGTCAGGCGGTCGCTTCCTCGGTGAGGAGGTTGCGGGTGCGCGCCGGGTCGACCGGAACGCCCGGGCCCATGGTGGTCGAGAAGGTCACCTTCTTCAGGTAGCGGCCCTTCGCGGCCGACGGCTTCGCGCGCAGAACCTCGTCCAGCGCGGCGGCGTAGTTCTCCACCAGCTTCTCCGGCTCGAACGACGCCTTGCCGATCACCAGGTGCAGGTTCGCCTGCTTGTCCACCCGGAAGTTGATCTTGCCGCCCTTGATGTCGGTGACCGCCTTGCCGACCGCGGGGGTCACCGTGCCGGTCTTCGGGTTCGGCATCAGGCCACGCGGACCGAGGATGCGGGCGATCCGCCCGACCTTGGCCATCTGGTCCGGCGTCGCGATCGCGGCGTCGAAGTCGAGCCAGCCACCCTGGATGCGCTCGATCAGATCGTCGCTGCCGACCACGTCCGCCCCGGCGGCCTCGGCCTCGGCGGCCTTGTCCCCGACGGCGAACACGATCACGCGGGCGGTCTTACCGGTACCGTGCGGCAGGTTCACGGTGCCGCGGACCATCTGGTCGGCCTTGCGGGGGTCGACGCCGAGACGCATGGCCACTTCGACCGTGGCGTCCATCTTCGTCTTCGAGGTTTCCTTCGCGAGCTTCGCGGCATCGAGCGGCGAGTACAGCCGCTCGCGGTCGATCAGCTCGGCGGCCTGACGGTAGGCCTTGCTGCGCTTTGCCATGCTCTGTCCTTTTGGATCAGTGTGGTGACGGGCCAGCGCCTGGCCCTCCCACGGGGTTCAACACTGCCGCGCGGCAGCGCGGCGATGAGGGTCCTGCGACCGTGAGCTACTCGACGGTGATGCCCATGGACCGGGCGGTGCCGGCGATGATCTTGGCGGCCTGCTCGATGTCGTGGGCGTTGAGGTCGCTCTTCTTCGTCTCGGCGATCTCGCGCACCTGGTCCCAGGTCACCTTGGCGACCTTGGTCTTGTGCGGCTCGCCAGAGCCCTTCTCCACACCGGCGGCCTTGAGTAGCAGCTTCGCGGCCGGCGGGGTCTTGAGCTTGAAGTCGAACGAGCGGTCCTCGTACACGGAGATCTCGACCGGCACCACGTTGCCGCGCTGCGACTCGGTCGCGGCGTTGTAGGCCTTGCAGAACTCCATGATGTTGACACCGTGCTGACCCAGCGCGGGGCCGACCGGCGGAGCCGGGTTCGCGGCACCCGCCTGAATCTGCAGCTTGATGATCGCCGCAAGCTTCTTCTTCTTGGGTGGCATTCCTTTGTCCTATTCAGTACAACTTCCCCCGCGCACCTGCCAGCGGCGAGGGCCAACGGCCGCCAGGCGGCCGTCAGATCTTGGAGACCTGGTTGAACGACAGTTCGACCGGCGTCTCCCGGCCGAAGATCGACACCAGCACCTTCAGCTTCTGCGCGTCCGTGTTGACCTCGCTGATCGTGGCGGGCAGCGTGGCGAACGGGCCGTCCATGACGGTCACCGACTCGCCCACCTCGAAGTCCACCTCGACCGGCGTGCCGCCCAGCGCGGCCTCCGCCGCGGCGGTCTCGCCCTTCGCCTTCGCGGGCGCGGCCTTCTCCACCTTCGGCGCCAGGAACTTGAGCACCTCGTCGACGCTCAGCGGGGAGGGCTTGGAGGTGGCGCCCACGAACCCGGTGACGCCCGGCGTGTTGCGCACCGCGCTCCACGAGGCGTCGTTCAGCTCCATGCGGACCAGGATGTAGCCGGGCAGGACCTTGCGCTGCACCTGCTTGCGCTGACCGTTCTTGATCTCGGTGACCTCTTCGGTGGGCACCTCGATCTGGAAGATGTAGTCCTCGACGTCCAGGGTCTGGGTCCGGGTCTCGAGGTTGTTCTTGACCTTGTTCTCGTACCCCGCGTACGAGTGCACCACGTACCATTCACCCGGCAGAGACTGCAGCTCCTTGCGGAGCTTGGCCACCGGGTCGTCCTCAGCCGGCTCCGGTTCGGTGACCGCGTCGGTACCGACCGCGCTCGGTTCGAGGTCGGCCTGTGCCTCGCCCGGCTCGTCGTACTCGTCGCCGGTTGCCACGCCATTCTCGGAGGTCACGTTCCGTCCTCTCAGTTGCTCATGGTGTTCGTGCTGGCCCGCGCGCCTGGCGCTCAGCCGAACAGCCAGAACACGCCCTTACGGAACGCGAAGTCCAGCAAGTAGACCAACGCGACCATGACGGCCACGAAGACCAGCACCACGGTGGTGTAGGTGATCATCTGCTTGCGCGTCGGCCAGATGACCTTGCGCAGCTCAGCCCACACCTCGCGGATGAACCGCACCAGCCTCGCCATCGGCGAGGTCTTCTTCTGCTTGCGATCCCGCTTGGGGGTCGCCCGCCCCTTCTTGACGGTCTCGGTGGCCTCCGTGGAGGACGCCTTCACCGCCGGACGCGCCTTCTCGGTTTCCTTGGCCGTGGCCTTGCCCGCCGGGCGCGCGGAGGCGCGGCGCTCACGCCGAGCCGCAGCGGTGACCGGCCGGGAAGCCCGCTTGGGCTCCTGGTCCTTCTCGCCGCTGGCGTCGCTGTCGCTCACGACCACTCCTCCGTAGTTGTGTCCGGAAGACGACGCCGATGACTCTCGCCGATCTTCGTCTTCCGTCGCACCGCCTATCTCGACGCAGGGGTGACAGGACTTGAACCTGCAACCTGCGGTTTTGGAGACCGCTGCTCTGCCATTTGAGCTACACCCCTTCGAGCTACCGGCCAGCTCGCTTGGACACCCTCAACCAACCCCACCTCCCGGTGGAGCGAAGCCCCGGACGTCCCAAGTTCGGCAGTCTACGGCAAGGCCTGGACAGGCTCGCAACCGAGGCCTCCTCACCCCCGCCCTGCGTGCTGGATCACACCGCCGGCATGCCACCATGGAGACCATGAGTTCTCCCGCGACCATCACCGCCCGTCCCCGCATCTCGGCCCGGATCGCCGGCATCACGCCGTCGGCCACGCTCGCCGTGGACGCGAAGGTCAAGGCGCTCAAGGCCGAGGGCCGCCCGGTGATCGGCTTCGGCGCGGGTCAGCCCGACTTCCCCACCCCGGACCACGTCGTCGAAGCCGCCGCGGCGGCCGTGCACGACCGCGCCAACCACGGCTACACCGCCGCCGCGGGCCTGCCGGAGCTGCGTGCGGCCATCGCCGCCAAGACGCTGCGCGACACCGGCTTCGAAGTGGCTTCCACCCAGGTACTGGTCACCAACGGTGGAAAGCAGGCCGTGTATTCCGCCTTCGCGACCCTGCTCGACCCGGGCGACGAGGTGCTCCTGCTGGCGCCGTACTGGACCACCTACCCGGAGTCGATCAAGCTGGCCGGCGGGGTGCCCGTGCAGGTCACCGCGGACGAGTCGACAGGCTACCTGGTCGACGTCGGGCAACTGGAGGCCGCGCGCACCGACCGCACGAAGGTGCTGCTGTTCAACTCGCCGTCCAACCCGACCGGCGCGGTCTACCCCCGTGAGCGGATCGAGGCCATCGGCCGGTGGGCCCACGAGAACGGCATCTGGGTGATCACCGACGAGATCTACGAGCACCTGCTCTACGACGGCGCCGAGAATCACTCGCTGCCGGTCGTGGTGCCCGAGATGGCCGACCGGACACTGGTGCTCAACGGGGTCGCGAAGACGTATTCGATGACCGGGTGGCGGGTCGGCTGGATCATCGGCCCGCAGGACGTGGTCAAGGCCGCGTCGAGCTACCAGACGCACCTGTGCGGCAACGTGGCCAACATCTCGCAGCGGGCCGCGCTGGCCGCCGTCGCCGGGCCGCTGGACGTCGTCCACCAGATGCGCGAGGCGTTCGACGCGCGCCGCAAGCGGATCGTGTCGCTGCTCTCGGAGATCCCGGGCGTGGACTGCCCGACCCCACAAGGCGCGTTCTACGCCTACCCCTCCGTGAAGTCCGTCCTCGGCAAGGAGATCCGCGGCGAGCGGCCGGCGGACACGCTGGAACTGGCGGACCTCATCCTGCGTGAGGCCGAGGTGGCCGTCGTGCCCGGTGAGGCGTTCGGTACCCCCGGCTACTTCCGCTTCTCCTACGCCCTCGCCGAAGCGGACCTGGTCGAGGGCGTCACGAGGGTCGGCAACCTGCTCTCCGAAGCGAGGTAACTCCGGGCTGTGCCCGAATCAAACGCTGATCAACGGGTACAACCGGACATGTGGGTAACGGAGCAGACTCTCGCCGGGGGCGCCGCCTGGGCCTCCTGCTGATCGTGCTGGTGGCCGCCGCCGGCTCGGTTGTCGCGGTCTTCTACCTCAGGCCTCAGCAGGACTCGTCGGCCGCGCCTCCGGCGCCACCGGGTTCAGACATCGGCGGTGGCACCGGCCGGTACGTCGCGCTCGGCGACTCCTACACCGCCTCGCCGAGGACCGGCGCACCGGTCGGTGACCCGCCGGGATGCGACAGATCCGACAACAACTATCCGCGCCTGATCGCGGCCGAGCTCAGGCCGGCCGAGTTCGCCGACGTCAGCTGCAGCGGCGCGACCACGGCGAACCTGACCGGTCCACACCAGACGAACAACGGCACGAACCCACCCCAGCTGGACGCGGTGAACGCCGACACCACGCTGGTCACCCTCGGTATCGGCGGCAACGACGTCGGCTTCATCGGGCTGGCCAGGGACTGCGCCACCAACGACCGGAACGTTTCGCCGTGCCGGGCGAGGCTGGACACCGGTGGACGGGACCAACTCGCCGAACGGATCGACGCCACCGCGCCCAAGATCGCCGACGTGCTGGACCGCATCCGCGGAAAGGCGCCGAAGGCCAGGGTGATCGTGGTGGGCTACCCGACCGCGCTGCCCGCCGGGACGGGCTGCTGGCCGTTCCTCCCACTCGGCCCGGACGACGTCGCCTACCTGCGCGAATCGGCGGCCAGGTTCAACCGGACGCTCGCCGCGCAGGCGAAGTCGCATCAGGCCGGGTTCGCCGACACCACGAAGCCGAGCAAGGGCCACGACATGTGCACCAAGGCCAGCACGAAGTGGGTGGAAGACCTGGTTCCGTCCGCCCCCGCCCTGTCGCTGCACCCCAACGCGAAAGGCGAACGCGCCATGGCCGACGCGGTGCTCGAACTCCTGTCCTGATATCACCCCGATCGGCGATCTTCGCGCCCAGGAGCGGCCGTCACCCAATCGGTGAGTGATGGACCGGCCACGAATAGCGTACAAACAGACCGTGGCTAACAAAGGCAGTGGGGGGCTGATCCTGCTGGTGGTCGTCGCCAGCCTGATCGGGTTCGGGTACCTCAAATCCCAGCAGGGGTCGTCGGCGGAGCCTCCCGCGCCGCCTGGATCGGAAACGGGCGGTGGGACCGGGCGGTACGTGGCGCTCGGAGACTCCTACACCTCCTCGCCCAAGACCGGTGCGCAGGCCGGTGGTCCGCCGGGATGCGCCCGGTCCGACAACAATTACCCGCACCTGATCGCGGCCGAGCTCAGGCCGGCCGGGTTCGCCGACGTCAGCTGCAGCGGCGCGACCACGGCGAACATGACCTCCGCGCAGCAGACCAAGAACGGCACGAACCCGCCACAACTCGACGCGGTCAACGCGAGCACCACACTGGTCACCATCGGCATCGGCGGCAACGACGTCGGCTTCATCAGCCTCGCCAGGGAATGCGCGACGCTCAACCCGAACACCTCACCGTGCCGGGACCGGATGACCGCCGGCGGCCACGACCAGCTCGCCGAGCGGATCCAGGCCACCGCGTCCAAGGTGGCCGCGGTGCTCGACCGCATTCACACGAAAGCGCCCAAGGCCAAGGTGATCGTCGTTGGCTACCCGACCGCGCTGCCCGACGGCAACGGCTGCTGGCCCTTCGTACCGCTGGGTGCGGGCGACGTGGCCTACCTGCGCGAATCCGAAGAAAAGCTGAACGACATGCTCGCCGAGCAGGCCAAGGCGCACAAGGCCGGGTTCGCCGACACCGCCACGCCGAGCAAGGGCCACGACATGTGCACCAAATCCGACACCAAGTGGGTGGAGGACCTTGTCCCGACCTCGCCGGCGGAAGCGCTGCACCCCAACGCGAAGGGCCAGCGTGCCATGGCCGACGCCGTGCTTCCGCTCATCCGCTGACCGCCATCATGGCCGGCGGCTCCTGGCGAAGGTCGCGCTGCCAGTACGGCGCCGAGTGGGTGCCCGGACCGTAGTCGACGAAGGTGTGCGGTATGTCGAGTGCGGTCAGCTTCTCGTCGAAGGCCACCGAGGAGCGATGGATCCACAACTCGGTCAGGTCCGGCAGCGTGAGTGGGCCGTCGAGAGGCCCGGGCAACCCGTTGCCGGTGTAGACCGCGAGGTGCGTGCCTTGCAGGATTTCGCGATGTGCCACGGATCGTGTTGCTGCCAACGCGGGTTACTGAGCGGGCGCGGGCCTCATACCGCGGTCGGGATCCGAAGATCGGCCAGTGGTGCCTCGACGGTCAGGGTGGCGGGAATGCTGTTGAGATCGACCGCTCCGGAGAAGCTCGCGGCCTCGGCGAAGAGCCCGGGATGACTCGCGGCATAGCTCATCACCCCGAAACCACCCATCGACAAGCCCGCGAGCGCGCGGTTTTCGTGGTCCGGAAGTTGGCGTCGACCCACGGCACGAGCTGTCCGATGTGGAAGGTCTCCCACTCCGGTGGCCCTGCCCAAGCCGAAGTTGCACCAGCCTCCGTGCCCGCCGTCGGGCATGACGATGACTCCGAACCCGGCGGTGATCTTCCGCGCGTCGCCGTCGTCGGTCACACCACTTGTAGTCCTGATTCCCGCCGTGCAGCAGGTACGGCACGCGGGAGCGCTGCCCGGGGTGGTCGTCGTAGCCGTCGGGCAGGAAGACCCGGAACGTCGTTTCCGCGCCCGGTGCGGAAGTCGACACGGTTACCTCCAACAGTCGAGTGTTCAGGTGATCAGCACGAGCACAAGAAGGACCCCGGACACGTTTGCGAGGCTGACAAGGAAAGATCCGGCGAATGTGAGATCCGGGATATGTGGGCTGCCGCTGGCGAACATTGTCCAAAATCCGGTTTCCGGATCCGGAAGCGGAAACGGGAGCGGGAGCTCGAAGGCCACGGAGGGCGGACTCGCACCACCTGAAAGCCGGACTCGCGCGTCGCGAAAGCCGGACGCGCGCGTCGCGAAAGGCCGACTCGCCCGTTGCGAAAGGCCGACTCGCGGGGTGAGCCGGGGCATGTGCGGCGAAACCGGGCCACGATGGCGTGACAGGCGGGTTTTCGCGGGCCGCGGGAAGGTAGCCTGCTTGGGTGCCATTGGACCAGTCGTTCATCGGGCGGACCTACCCGCCGACCAGCAGCTATGCCGTGGGGCGCGAGAAGATCCGGGAGTTCGCCGACGCGATCGCTGACCCCGACCCGCTCTACCGGGATCCCGAGGCGGCTCGCGCCGCCGGGTATCCGGACGTGATCGCGCCACCGACTTTCCTGACCGTGATCAACCTCGCCGCGATCAACACGATCGTGGAGGATCCGGAACTCGGGCTCGACTATTCGCGCATGGTGCACGGCGACCAAAGCTTCACCTACACGCGGCCCGTCCACGCCGGCGACGAGCTCCAGGTCACGACGCGCGTCAAGGATGTCATGGCACGCGCGGGCAACGATTTCCTGACCGTTCACGCCGAGATCACCGGGTCCGATGGCGAGCTGATCTGCACCACCAGCGCACAGCTGGTCGTTCGAGGGGAGGGCGCGTGAGCTACTCGGTTGGCGAGGAGTTGCCGCCGTTGAGCGTGCGGGTGACCCGGGACCGCCTGATCCGGTACGCCGGCGCCTCGCTGGACTTCAACCCCATCCACTGGAACGAGCGTTTCGCCAAGCAGGTGGGGCTGCCGGACGTGATCGCGCACGGCATGCTCACCATGGCGCTGGCAGGCCGGCTCGTCACCGGCTGGCTCGGCGACCCGGGTCGCCTGGTGTCCTACGGCGTCCGGTTCACCCGTCCCGTTGTGGTACCCGACGACGAGAAGGGAGCGCTCGTCGAGTTCACCGGCAAGGTAATCGAGGTCCGCGACGACGGCACCGCTCGCATCGACATCACGGCGAAGTTCGACGGCAAGACCGTGCTCGGCAAGGCGTCCGCGGTCGTCCGTTAACGGCCGGTCGTCGTTCTGCTGGCGATATGGCAAGGGGTCGGGGTTTTGAGCACCGGATCCTTGCTGCGGCCTTAGGCGGAGCCGGCCAGTGCGATGGCGCCGCGTAGCGCGCCGTCCTGGGTGAAGTGCGCGGCGACCAGTTCGGGCGGGAACGGCACGGCGTTGGCCAGCCGTTCCCGCAGCGCGGGCAGGATGATCTCGGCCGAACCCAGCAAGCCGCCGCCGACCGCGATTCGCCGCGGGTCGAGGGTGATCGCCAGGTTCGCCACGTGGACCGACAGTTCGTCCAGCGCCTCGGATACCACCGCCTTGGCCACGGCGTCGTCTCGCGCCAAGCCGAACAGTTCGGCCGCGGTGACGTCGCGGCCCAGCCGCTCGCTGGCCCGCATGCCGAGCCCGCGCCCGCCGACGGCCTCCTCCAGCGGCGCAGCGCCTTCGGCGAAGGACGCGGTGTCGCCCGCGCCGCGCAGGTTGTAGCCGATCTCCCCGGCGGCACCGTTGGCTCCGGCGAGCACACGCCCGCCCACGACGATCGCCGCCGCGATGCCCGTACCGAGTGACAGGAACACCGCCGGGTCGGCCCCGGCCAGTGCGCCCCAGCGCGTCTCCGCGAGCCCTGCGGCCTTGACGTCGGTACCCACGGTAACCGCGGGGCCGAACTCCGCGGCCACCAGCTCGCGCAGCCGTAGCCGTCCCCACCCGGGCACGTTGGGCGCGAGCAGGATCTTCTCCGGTAGCACGATGCCCGGGCTGACCACGCCGACCGCGGCCGGCGCCCGCCCGGCGAGCAGGTCGCGCGCGGCGGTCAGCGCCCGCGACACGACCTGCTCGGCTCCCCCGGCCGGGTCGGTGCCGAGCCGTGTCTGCTCGAGCAGACGCCCGGCCCGGTCGGCGATTCCGAGGGCGACCTTCGTCCCGCCGAAATCGATGCCCAGGACGAGTTCGCTCACCCGGTCACCGTGGGTGTGTTGAAGCCCGAGATCCGGACGACCGGTTTCACGCCCCCGTCGTAGCGGGCGGTGAGGACCTGCGACTGCCCGGGCCAGAGCACGATGTCGTTGTCGTCCCAAGTGGCCCACCGCGCCCCCGCGATGTCCGCGCGGACGAAGAACGCGACCGTGTTCGACGTGTTCGTGATGGTCACCGAGGTCCTACCCGACGAATTCGTGGTCTTCACGCTGACGCTCGACTTGGGCAGCGTCTGCAGGGCCTGCAGGTTCGCGTACTGCTTCATCGTCGCCTGCGGATTTCCTTGGGTGGCGGACCAGTCCACCACGTCCTCCTGCGTGGACCGCCAGTAGACGTTGCGGTCGACCACCTTTCCGTGCTGGCTCACCACGAGTTCGACGAAGTAGGCCGGCTCCGAGGCGGGTAGCGTGGGCACCTCGGGCTTGAGCACACCGCCCAGGACCTGCTGGCTCGCCAGCGAGATCCCGCTCGCCTGCCGGTCGTCGAGCACCTTGCCGTTCAGGTCGTAGACCCTCGCCCGGACGGACAGGTCGCTCTGGGTGGCCGCGCCGAGATTGTCCACCGTGACGGTGTTGTCGTCGTAGGTGAGCAGGGCGTGCAGCGGCTTGTTGGCCTTCTGCGCACCGTAGTAGGCGCCCGGCTGGTCGCCGTCGTAGTTGTACAACGACCAGAGCAGCGTCGGCCAGCCCTTGTTGAGCTGCCAGTACACGACGCCGGTCGACGGGTTCGTCTTGTTCGTCGAGTGCGCGAGGAACGCCTCGAACTGCGACCGCGTGTTCTCGTAGTTGGCCAACTGCGCGAGCTTCACGTAACTGTCCAAATCGGACCATTGCCCGTAGCGCGCGGCCAGTGCGGTGTCGAAGGTGTAGAGCGTGCCGAAGGCGTAACCGCCGTGGCCCGGCTCGAAATTGGCGTGGTACTGGTTGTACCCCGGGTCCTGCCAGAGCTTCGCCTGTTCGGTGGGCGAGAGGAAGCTCTTGATCGAGTCCAGCGTGGGCACGGTGTGCCCGGCACTCTGCTCACTCGCGAATCCCCAGGCGCCACCCACGTTCGTCCGGCTGTCGTCGCCGGAATCGTAATGCGAGCTGTCGTACCAGTAGGTCGGCGGCACCCAGTCGTACGGGCCTTCCTTCTCCCCCGACGGGCCGAGTTTCTTCGTGCTCTTGTATTCGGCCGACGCGATGATCGGCACCTGGAAGTCCGCCTCGGCGAACCCGGCGAGCGACTCGGTTTCCTGCCGCGGCAAGGGTTCGTTGTCACTCCACCCGTAGGTGATGACGCTCGGATGGTTGCGCTCGCGCTCACCGATGCCGCGAGCGGAGTCATGCATGATGCGGAAGTCGCGCGCGGTCAGGTTCGCCTCCGAATCGGGTTGCCACGCGTCGCAGCAGAGGAAACCACCGAGCACGAGCAGCCCGGCGCGGTCCATCTGCTCGTAGAAGTCCGCGGGCATGTCGTGACCTTCCAGCCGGACACCGCTCAGGCCGAGGTTGCGGATCAGCGCGATCTGGCGCGCCACATTGTCCTCCGAATACCGGAGGAACAGATCGGGCGCGAACCCGCCGCCGCGGAACACGAACTCCTTGCCGTTCACGCCGAAGATCCGCGCGCCGTCTGGCGCCTGCGGCGATTTCCCGATCAACCGGGAGCTGACCGTGCGGATGCCGAAGGTGTCACGGGAGGTCGTGGACACCTTGCCGTCCTGGGAAACCGAGGTGCTCAACGTGTAGAGCGGCTGGTCGCCCATCGAGTACGGCCACCACAGGCGTGGCCGCGTGATGGTCACGGGCGCGAACGAAACCGTCTTCGTGCTCGACGCCGGAACGCTGACCGTCTGGCTGACCACGATCGGTGTGCCGCCATCCGGAGGCGTGATCGTCGCGCTGACCTCGCCCTGTTGGGTACGGTTCGCGCTGTTGGTGACGTCGAGCTTCGCGGTCAGCACCGACTTGCTCAGATCCGCCGCGTTCTGCTGCACCACGTGCGCGTTCGAGCCGGCCAGCACGTCCGAGAGCTGGAGCTGGATCGGATACTGGATGCCGGTGTCGTTGTCCGGCGGGATCTGACCCCAGTCGACCTGGTCCAGGGTGTACATCCTGGTGGGGTCGTTCGGATACATCTTGATGGCCAGCGAGTTCTTGCCCGCGTGGACCAGTGAACTGACATCGAAGGTGTGGCCGGCGAACGCCCCGCTGACCATGTCCTTGCCGGCCACCAGGCTGCCGTTCACCCAGACGTCGCCCTCGCCGACGACGCCCGGAATGACCAGCCTCGCGGTCGTCTTCGCCGACAGCGTGAAGTCGGTGCGGAACCACCACGGCACGGCGAACCGGGCCACGGTCACCGGGCCGACCTTGTCCGTGTAGCCGAAGCACTTGCGCATGTTGTCGCTGTGGAACACGTCGGGGCAGGCACCGTTCTGCAGCAGCGCGTTGATCTCCGTGCCGGGTGCGCCCGCGTCATCGGGCGTCACCGGCAGCCAGCCCCTAATGTCGAAGGACGGGTTGGAGATCTTTTCGGCGGCTTCGGTGGCAACGGCGCTGCTCTGCACCTGCCAGCCCTGCTTGCCGAGGGTGAGCAGACCGGTCGGGGCGGCCTCCGCGGCAACCGGCGCGGTGAGCAGCGCGGCGGCCAGCGCCACCACGGCTGGGAACACGATCCTCATTGGACGAACGCCTCCTGGATTTCCTTCTCTCCGAACGGCCAGGTGCGCTCGGCCCTCGCCCACACCAGGAAGGCGAGCACACCGAGGACGATCCAGCCCAGCGTCAGCCACATCGACAGCGCGGTGGCCGAGACGAAGATGTAGACCCAGCCGGCGACCGCGATGATCGTCGGAACGGGGTAGAGCCACTGCTTGTACGGCCGCTTCAGCTCGGGCTGGCGTCGCCGCAGCACGACGATCGCGGCGGCCTGCGCCAGCGACTGGACGACGACCAGCACCGCGAGCGCCATGTTGATCACGTCGGTGAGGCTGAACAGGGACCCGGCCGCGGTGATCACGCCCATCGTCAGCAGGCCGACCGTCGGGAAGTTCAGCCGGGGGTGGAGGCGGCCGAACCAGGGCAGGAACAGCTTGTCCCGCGCCGCCTCGTAGGGCACGCGCGAGCCGCCGAGCAGCCCGGCGAAGATCGAGCCGAACGCGGTCACCACGATCGCGACGGTGAGGACCCTGGCGGTCGTGCTCCCCCAGGTGCGTTCCAGCACCAGCGAGGCGACCGAGGTGGAGTCCTTGATCTCCGCCCACGGCACCGCGCCGAGCACGCCGACCTGGAGCAGGAAGTACAGCGCCATGATGCCAAGGACCGAGTACACAATGGACCGTGGCAGGTTCCGGCCGGGGTCGCGGATCTCGGCGCCCAGGTAGGCCGTGGTGTTGTAGCCGAGGTAGTCGTAGATCGCGATGATCAGGCCGGCGCCGAGCCCGCTCCAGAAGGCCCCGCCGCCACCGAACGCGCCCTGGGTGAAACCGAACGCCTGGCCCGCGTTGAAGTGCGTGAAGGCGGCGAGGACCACCGCGAGCACGGAGAACAGCATCACGCCGAACAGGACCGTGGTGAGCTTCCCGATCTCACCGATCTTGCGGTAGAGCGCGAACACCACGAGGACCACGACCGCGATGCCGATGACGTGCCCGAGCAGCGTGGTGTCGCCGCTGCCGTCGACCACGCCGGGCACCAGGTAGCCGAGGTAGCTGATTAGGCCGATCACCCCGGTGGACATGATCAGTGGGATGAACAGCACCGCGCTCCACGCGAACAGGAACGGCATCAGCCGCCCGGTGCGGTACTGGAAGGCCTCACGGAGGTAGAGATAGGTGCCGCCGGCTCCGGGCATGGCGGCCCCGAGTTCGGCCCAGATCAGCCCGTCGGCGAGTGCGATGATCGCCCCGACGACCCAGCCGAACATCGCCTGGGGACCCTGCATCGTCGCGACCATCGCCGGGATGGTGACGAACGGGCCGATCCCGCACATCTGGGTCATGTTGATCGCGGTCGCCTGGACGGGTCCGATCCGGCGCTCGAACCCGGCGACCTGGGTGGGTGATGTCACGGCACGCCTCCCTGAATTCGTTAAGAAGGTTTCTTAACATAGTGGGAGGGCAGGCGAAAGGGGCTGCCCTTTTAAACTGGGTAACGAGTTGCCAAGGAGGCCGGAAGTGAGCCGGCCGGGAGACCGCCGGCCGACGTGCATCTCGGCGCTCGCGACACTGCCGGCCGGATTAACAGCTACCAGCACAGTCGAGGGGAGCGTGCATGCACAGGGCGCCGGGGGTCGGCACGCCGGCGAGCATGCGTGAGCTGAATCAACGCGTTGTGCTCGAGCGGCTACGCGGCGGCGGTCCCGCTACCCGGCCACGCATCGCCGCGGACACCGGCCTGTCGAAGCCCACGGTCGGCCAGGCCCTGCTAGACCTCGAGCAGCATGGCCTGGTTCGTACGGCCGGCCGTACGGTCGCCGGGCCGGGGCGCTCGGCCGTGGTCTATGAGGTCAACCCGGCCGCCGGACACGTGCTGGGCATCGACATCGGGCGCGGGCTGATCCGGGCGGCGGTCGCGGACCTGTCCGGGACCGTGGTGGCCCGGCTCGACGAACCGAACACCGCCCGGTCGGCCGCCGCCATCATGCGGATGGTGCGCGACTGCGCGGAGCACACCGTGCGCGAGGCCGGGCTGCGGATGCCCGATGTGGTCGCGACGGTGGTCGGCACGCCGGGGGTGCCGGACCCGGAGTCGGCCACGCTGCGCCGGGCACCCAACCTGCCGGGCTGGGAGCGCCGGGGGCTGCTCAACGAGCTGCGCTCAATGGTGGGCACGGACCTCGTCGTGGAGAACGACGCCAACCTCGCGGCGATCGGCGAGCACGAGGCCGGCGCCGCCCGCGGGGTGGACGTGTTCGTCTGCCTGACCGTGGGCACCGGCATCGGCATGGGGATCGTGGTCGACGGGAAGTTGTTCCGCGGCGCGCACGGAGCGGCCGGCGAGGTGGGTTACCTGCCGTACGGCTGGCCGCCGCCGGGTACGCCGCCCAGGCAGGGGATGTTGGAGTCGGCCGCCGCGGCGCCTTCGGTCGTGAAGATCGCCGCCGAACACGGCCTGTCCGTGCCGACCGCGAAGGAGGTCTTCCGGCTGGCGCGCGAGGGCGACGCACGCGCGCTGCGCACGGTCGAGGAGGAGGCGAAGCGGCTCGCCTTCGTGGTGTCCTCGGTGGCCGCGGTGATCGACCCGGCACTCGTGGTGCTCGGCGGCGGGGTGGGCAAGAACACCGATCTGCTGACCGAACCGATGAACCGCGCCATCGCCGACGTGACCCCGCTCCGGCCCGACATCGTGGCGGGAGAACTGGGTGTGGAAGCCGCCCTCACCGGCGCCATCGCGACCGCGCTGGCCACCGCGCGCGACGTCGTCTTCGATCGGCGGGCCGCCGGCGGCAAGTGACACCTGGACACAGCGAAGCGGCCGCCGCGGGAGACCCCGGGGCGGCCGCCTGCGAAAGCTGGGGTTAGCGGGTTTCCTTGTGAACCCGGTGCGTGCCGCAGTTCGGGCAGAACTTCTTCATCTCCAGACGATCCGGGTCGTTGCGCCGGTTCTTCTTGGTGATGTAGTTGCGGTGCTTGCACACCTCGCACGCCAGCGTGATCTTCGGTCGCACGTCGGTCGCAGCCACTGCCGAACCTTCCTCTCAGCTCAACGCAAGACGCCCCCACAGTGGGGGGTCCAGGGGGCTTGCCCCCTGGCGGGGGTCCGGGGGCTCGGCCCCCGGTGTAGTGGCCGAGCGGGTACGGTCCGCGCCTTCTGCGGACCCACCTCACCCACCCGCGTAGCGGTGGCCGGACTTGAACCGGCGACACAGCGATTATGAGCCGCTTGCTCTACCGACTGAGCTACACCGCTATAGCACCCGACCCGCACCGCCCGGGGTTCCCCTGGCGGGGGGCTGAGGGTTCAACCCTCAGAGGGCGTCGCGGAGCGAGCACAGCCCACGCTCTGCGTGGACATACTACACCCGCTCGCGGAGCCCCTTTACGGAATCGAACCGTAGACCTTCTCCTTACCATGGAGACGCTCTGCCGACTGAGCTAAAGGGGCGGATCAAGGCCGTAACCTTGAAGCCTCCGAAAGATTACACAAGCCTCCCAGGGCTGCGCGCACCGGGGTAGGTGTCAGACCTCCGCTCGGCCGGAGGCTTCGACGGAGGCGCTCCGCACCACGGTTCAGGTCAGGAGGGTCAGCACCATGTCCGCCTGCCGGCCCGGCGACCTGGCCGTTCGTGCCTGCAGCCAGGTCTCCAGGCGGTCCTCCGCCAGCGGCCGGGAGATCAGGTAGCCCTGCGCCACGTCGCAGCCCATGGCCTCCAGCTGGTCCCGCGCGATGTCCTCCTCGACCCCCTCGGCGACCACGGTCAGCCCGAGCGAGTGCCCGAGCTCGACGATCGACCGCACCACCGCGAGGTCGCCGAGGTCGGTGCCCATGCCGAGCACGAAGCTCTTGTCGATCTTGACCTCGTCCACCGGCAGCTGCCGTAGGTAGGCCAGGGACGAGTAGCCGGTGCCGAAGTCGTCGACCGCGAGCACGATGCCCAGCGCGTGCAGCTCCCGCAGGATCGGCAGCGCCTTCTCCGGGTCCGCCATCACCCCGGACTCGGTGAGCTCGAAGGTCAACAGCTCGGACGGCACGTCGAACCGCCGCAGCGCCTCGGCCACCCTGCCCGGGAAGTCCTGGTCGGCCAGGCTACGCACCTGCACGTTCACCGCGACCGACAGCCGCAGCCCCTCGTCCAGCCACTTGCGGATGCGGATCAGCGACTGCTCCAGCACGAATCCGGTCAGCACGCCGATCAGCCCGGCCGCCTCGACCGCGGGCACGAACTCGTCCGGGTCGAGCCTGCCGAACTCGGGATGCTGCCAGCGCATCAGCGCCTCGACCCCGAGCACCTGCTTGCTGGGCAGCGAGATCTTGGGCTGGTAGTGGACACTGACCTGGCCCTCCTCGATGGCCTGCCGGAACTGGGTGACCATCTGGAAACGCCGCAGGAAGATCTGGCCCATGCTGGGCACGTAGGCGCGGACCTCCTCGCCGCCGCGGGTGGCCCGTACCGCCACGTCCGCGTGTTGCAGCAACGAGTCCACGTCGGTGGCCTCGCCCGGGTCCTCATCGATCGGCATCGCGTAGCCGACCATCGCGTTGGCCTCGACGGTGAGCCGGTCGACCGGGTAGGGCTCGGACAGCTGGGCGCGCAGCACCTCCGCCGCCCGGTGCACCTCGGCGCCCTTTGAGCCGACAAGCAGCGCGGCGAACGACGAACCCTCCAGCCGCGCCAACGGCACGTCGGCCCCGAGCGCGTCCCGGATCCGCCTGCCCGCGGCGATCACCAGCCGGTCCGCCCACACGTAGCCGAGCGCGTCGCTGACCGTGGAGAAGACGTCCAGGTCGATCCGCAGCACCGCCACGTCCGTCCGGTCGCGCACCGGTTCGCGGATCACCTGCCGGAAGCCCGGGCGGTTGAGCAGGCCGGTCAGCGGGTCGTGGTAGGCGTCGTGCCGCAGGGTGGCGAGCAGGCGGCGGTTGTCCAGCGCGGTCGCCAGGTGGCTGGCCATGGTGCCGAGCAGTTGCACGTCGTACTTGCCGAAGCCGCGCCAGCGCGACAACCGGTCATGTGCCTCGACGACGCCGAGAAGCTGGTTGGCGCTGCGCAGCGGAACGACCAGCGCCTCCTGGGCGCCCCGGTCGAGCAGCGCGGCGGCGACGTCGGAGTTCACCTCGGTGACCCGGAAGTGCCGGACGTGGGAGCCGGGCAGCCGCACCAGCGGGTCCTCACCGAGGTCCTCGGGGCCTGGCAGCGGTTCCCCGGCGACCACGGTCCGCATGGCCGCGGTCGGCTCGAGCCGGATCCGGAGCACGATTCTGGCCGCGGACAGCTGGTCCTTGATCCGTTCCGCGATGGTCGCCCATTCGCTGATGTTCACCCCGCCGGACAGGTCGTCGGCGCGGGTGGCCGGGCGGGCGGCGGCCTGGTGACCGGACCGCGCGACCATCAGGCTCACGTCCGAAAGCGCTTCCATGTCGCGCTGTTCGCGGAGAAGGTCCGAATAAGCCCAGTACAGCGCGGAAAGTCCGAGGAACACCGCCAGCACGAGGGGCCACGCGTTGGTGGCCCCGGCGATCACCAGATACCCGCACAACCCCACGGAAGCGTTGACGAACCCGACGACGAGGATCCGGCCGGTCAGCCGCAGCGCGGTGCCGACGCGCATCCGGCGGCGCAGCACCCGGACCGCGGCCAGCGCGAGCAACGTGCTCGCCAGCGGCGCGGTCAGCGTGCCGGCGAGCGCGGCCGGCCAGGTCATGGTGGTGCTGCCCATGACGCGCTGGACCAGACCGGCGACGGCGAACGCGCTGGTGATCTCCAGCAGGAAGGCGCCCGCGTTGTAGAGCACGCGGCCGGAAACCCGCCTTACCACCAAAGTGCTGATCCCGGCGACGAGGTGAGCGGCCAGCACCACCTCGAACGGCACCACGAAGAACCCGATGACGAGCGGGATTTCGGTGAACGAAATCGTCCAGGAGATGCCGCTGCGGACGTCCACGTTGATGCCCAGCTGCTCGGCGAGCAGGAAGGACAGCGCGAGCACCGGTCCGATCCACCAGAGGCTCGTCGTGCCGTGGAACGGCAGCCACAGCAGGGAAACCGCCACCGCTGCGCTCACCCCGAAGGTGAGCACCGCCATGGTGTAGACCCGGAATCGCCGCTCGTCGGCGTCCGCCCGACCGGTGGACCGCTGTCCGGTACCGGTGTTCTGGGCTGCCGCCGGAATGGGAGTGTCAATACTGCCACCTGTGTCCGGCATGCAACCTCCTTCCCGCCCTTCGCCCTCAGGTGCGCACCCTCACCCGATCACCCGCCCGATTCTGATCTCCGCGCGAATGAGGGCATCACTGTACCCCGGAGGACGTACTTCGGCCTCTTTCCCGCCGCCATCCCATCACCGGATAGTGAACAGCGTGCCAACTATCGTGACCTGCGGCGACCGCCAAGTGAAACTGGAGCTCTATTCGTATTTATTTGTGATCGCTACCGGTAACCGACCCCGCTGCTCTTCGCGGATAGCCGGGGGTCTTCAATACCGACATGAATACCGCGGACATCGCGTCGGAACACGCGGCCCGACTGGCCGCCGCCGACCCCTTACTGCCCTTGTCAGAAGCCCTTGACGACGCCGGCAGCACCGGCGACGCCCCGGTCTTCGAAGTCGTGAAAGGCGATTCCGGAGCGAGCGGAGTGTCCGCCAGAACCGAGGTCGCCCCCAAGCTCAGTGACTCTCTGTGGCGAGCGCTCGTCGAGCACCGCCTGACCGTACGACTCGCCGGATCACAGTCTGGTGAAGTGTTCGCCGATTTGCTCACACGATGGGACGAACACCTCGCGAAGGTCGCCGCTCCCGGTGACTGGGACACCGCGGCCGTGGTGATCCGGCCCAGCCGGGACCCGATCGGCTCCGCGGAACTCCTCCGCCACGGCTTCGCCCCGGTGCGCGTGCTCGCCGTGCGACCCGCGGACCGGCTCGCCGCGCCGGGACCGGCCGCCGAACCCGGAGTTCGCATCCGGCCCGCGGAGCAAGCCGACCTCGACACCGCGGTCGGGCTGCACACCGAACTTCTGCGATACGACGCCGAATTCGGTGGAGCGACGCTACGCGAAAGCGCACGCGAACTCTTCGCCGCGGACGTCGCCAAGCAGATCGCGAGCAGCAGCCCGGCGCTCTGGATCGCCGAACTGTACGGCCAACCGCTCGGCCTGCTGCAGATCCAGGTGCCGCCCGACTCCGGCTGGGCGCGGCAGTACGTCCGCGCCCAGCGCGTCGGTTACCTGTCCTCGCTCCACGTCGCCGAGGCCGCGCGATCCTCCGGCGTCGGCTCGGCGCTGGCCGCCCACGCACACCAGTTGTTCGACGAAGCCGGGATGGAGGTCGTGCTCCTGCACCACGCGCTGGCCAACCCGCGTTCAACGCCGTTCTGGTATTCCCAGGGTTATCGCCCGCTGTGGACCCACTGGCAGAGGCGCCCCGCCATACGGTAAAACTATGACGTGACTGACGGTCAGGACTCCGCGCCACCCCCACCGGCCGGCGTGGACGTCGAGAAGCCCTCCGCCGCCCGGATATACGACTGGTACCTGGGTGGCACGAACAACTGGGCGGTGGACCGCGAGTTCGGCAAGAAGGTCGTCGAACTGCTCCCGCACGCCAAGGTCCTGGCGCAGCAGAACCGCCGGACCATGAACCGGATCGTGCGCGCCGCGCTCGATGCCGGGGTCCGCCAGTTCCTCGACCTCGGCTCCGGGGTGCCGACCGTCGGAAACGTGCACGAAGTCGTCCGCGAGCACCTGCCCGAGGGGGAACGGGCCTCGGTCGTCTACGTCGACTATGAACCCGTCGCCGCGGCGCACGCGAAGGTGCTCCTGGAACAGGACGGGGCCACGGACTGGGCCACCCTCGTCCAAGCGGACCTGCGCGACACGGACAAGGTCGTCGAGGACCCGGCCACCCGTGAGCTGATCGATTTCACCCGGCCGGTGTGCCTGCTCATGATCGCGGTGCTGCACTTCTTCGGCGACGACGACCAGCCGGGCAGGATCGTGCGGCGCTACCAGCGCAAGCTGGCTCCCGGCAGCTGGCTCGCCATCTCCCATGGGACCGACGAAAACCTGCCCGCGGAGCGTGCCGGGCAGATGCAGCGGTTCGTCGCCGCCTATCGGGACACCAGCAACCCGATGTGGCTCAGGAGCTCCGCCGAGATCAAGAAGTGGTTCGGGGACTGGCGGCTGGTCGAACCCGGCATCGTGCACATCGCGAAGTGGCGGGTCGAGGAGCAGATGGACCCGCGCAACGAGTTGGCCGCGCCCTTCGGGTGGGTCGGCGTGGCCAAGAAGGGCTGAGTGTGCCTGACCGCTGTCCGCTGTAGGCGAACGACCAGCGGAAACAAACCAACGCTCCGCAAGGTTGAGTGAGACAGACTCAACTTGAAGGAGCAAGTGATGACCGAATACCGGCTGCTCCCCTTGCTGCCCCTGGACGACGACGTCGTACTGCCCGGCATGATCGTTCCGCTGGACCTCAGCGATGCCGAGATCCGCGCCGCCGTCGAGTCCGCGCAGGCGAAGGCTCCCGCGCTCCCCGGCATCAGGTCCACGAGCAACGCCGAAGTGCTGATCGTGCCGAGAGTTTCCGGCGCGCCGGCCGAGTTGGGCACGGTCGCGACCATCGAGCGGATCGGGCGGGTGCCTGGCGGCAAGGCGGCCGTCCTGCTGCGCGGCACGCGCCGTGCCCGGGTCGGCGAGACCGGCGAGGGTCCCGGCGCGGCCAGGTGGATCCGTGCACACGACGTTCCGGACGTTACCGACGACGCCTCCGCCGCGCGGGCCGCGGAGTACAAGGAGCTGGTGATCTCGCTGCTGCGGCAGCGCGGTGGCGAGCAGATGACCGACGCCGTGCGCGAGCTCGAGGACCCATCGGCGATCGCGGACCTCGCGGGCAACGCGCCGTACCTGACCGTGGCGCAGAAGCTGGAGCTGCTGCGGACGGCCGACGTCTCGGCCCGGCTGGAGCGCGCGCTCGAATGGAGCCGCGCGCACCAGGCCGAGCAGGAGGTCACCGACACCATCAACAAGGACGTCGCGGAGGGCATGGAGAAGCAGCAGAAGGAATTCCTGCTGCGGCGCCAGCTCGAAGCGATCCGCAAGGAGCTCGGCGAGCTGGACGGCAGCGCCGACAAGGACGACTACCACGCCCGCGTCGGGCAGGCCGGCCTGCCCGAGCACGTGCGCACGGCGGCGCTGTCCGAAGTGGACAAGCTGGAGCGGACCTCGGACCAGTCCCCGGAGGGCGGCTGGATCCGGACCTGGCTCGACACCGTGCTCGACATCCCATGGAACAGCCGGACCACCGACGTGCACGACATCGCCGGGGCCAGGGCCGTGCTGGACGCCGACCACGCGGGCCTCGACGACGTCAAGGAACGGATCATCGAGTACCTGGCCGTCCGGGCGAGGCGTGCGGCGACCGAAGTGGATGGGCGCGGAACCGAGACTGCGCGGAGCTCCGTCGAGGGTGGCGGCGGGAGAGGGGCCGGCACCGTTCTGGCGCTGGTCGGGCCGCCCGGGGTTGGTAAGACCTCGCTGGGCGAGTCCGTCGCGAAGGCGATGGGGCGCAACTTCGTCCGCGTCGCGCTCGGTGGTGTGCGGGACGAGGCGGAGATTCGCGGGCACCGGCGCACCTACGTCGGCGCCTTGCCCGGCCGGATCGTTCGCGCGATCAAGGAAGCCGGGTCGATGAACCCGGTGGTGCTGCTCGACGAGGTGGACAAGGTGGGCGCCGACTACCGGGGCGACCCGACCGCGGCGCTGCTGGAGGTGCTGGACCCCGAGCAGAACCACACCTTCCGGGACCACTACCTGGAGGTCGAACTCGACCTGTCGGACGTGGTGTTCCTGGCGACCGCGAACGCGCTGGAGACCATTCCGGGGCCGCTGCTGGACCGGATGGAACTGGTCACCCTCGACGGCTATACCGAGCACGAGAAGGTGATCATCGGGCGCGACCACCTGCTGCCGCGTGAGCTGGGCCGGGCCGGGCTCGGGACGTCGGACGTGGTACTGACCGACGCGGCGCTGAGCCGGATCGCCGCCGAGTACACCCGCGAGGCGGGGGTGCGCAACGCCAACCGCACCATCGCGAAGGTGCTGCGGAAGATCATCACCCGCGTGGCGCTCGGCCAGGCGACCCTGCCGGTGACGGTGGACGCCGCGGACCTGGACGACTACCTCGGCAGGCCGCGTCACCTGCCGGAGGCGCTGCTGCCCGCGGCGGCCCGGCGGACCGCGATTCCCGGTGTGGCAACCGGTCTGGCGGTGACCGGTGCCGGTGGTGACGTGCTCTACATCGAGGCGTCGCTGGCCGACCCGGAGTCGGGTGGTGCCGGACTGGCGTTGACCGGCCAGCTCGGCGACGTGATGAAGGAGTCGGCGCAGATAGCGCTTTCCTACCTGCGTTCGCACGGCGCGGAGCTCGAGCTGCCCGTCGGCGACCTGAAGGAGCGCGGCATCCACGTGCACGTGCCCGCGGGCGCGGTGCCCAAGGACGGACCCTCGGCCGGGATCACGATGACCACCGCGTTGGCGTCGCTGCTGTCCGGGCGGGTGGTGCGCACGAACGTGGCGATGACCGGTGAGGTGTCGCTGACCGGGCGGGTGCTGCCGATCGGCGGGGTGAAGCAGAAGCTGCTGGCCGCGCACCGGGCGGGCCTGCGGACGGTGATCATCCCGGCACGCAACGAGCCGGATCTCGACGACGTTCCCGCCGAGGTCCTGGCCGAGCTGGAGGTGCACCCGGTGGCCGAGGTGCGCGAGGTGCTCGACCTCGCCTTGACCCCGGCCACCACGACGGTGCCTCAGGCCGCCTGAACGAGCGACTCGCGGCCAGTCGCCTGTTCACGGCAGGCGAGTTGTCCCTCGGGCGCGGAAGCGGCGGGTGAGGAAGGTGATGACCACGACGGCTACGGCGCCGATGACCAGATACTGGAAGTAGGCGGCGTAGTCGTTCACCACCTGCCAGTTCGCGCCGAGCAGGTATCCCGCGACGAAGACGGTGTTCCAGATCAGGCTGCCGAGCCCGGTCAGCAGCAAAAACGGCCGAACGGCATGCGTTCGCTGCTCGCGGGCAGCGAGATGAGGCTGCGGAAGATCGGCCCCGGCAAGCAGGAACTGCTGCAGCGCAGGGTGTCCGAACCGGCCACCAGCCGGGCCGAAGTGCTCGAGGCGGTGCATCAGGAACGTCGCCGGACCGAGCGGGACCTGCACGACGGCGTGCGGCAACGGCTGGTCGCGCTGGGCATGCTGCTCGGCCGGGCTCGGCGTGCAACGGACGCGGGCCGAGCCGATGAACCGCTGCGCCAGGCGCATCAGGAATCCGAGCGGGCGCTGGAGGATCTGTGCGAGGTCACCTGGCGGGTGTACCCGACAGCGCTCGACGACGGCGGGCTCCCCGTCGCGCTGGAAGCGCTTGCCGAGCACGCTACCCTGCCGGTGGACCTGCGTTGCGAACTGCCGGGCCGCCTCGACCCGGCGACCGGGACGATGATCTACCTCGTGGTCTCAAAAGCCCTGACCAACGCGATCAAGCACGCGGCCGCGAGCGGGTTCGCATCGACGTCGAAGCCGGACCGGAAAAGGCGCTCGTGCGGGTCACCGACGACGGTGCCGGTGGAGCGCGGCCCGCGGGCGGCGGCCTGTCCGGACTGGCCCGCCGGGCCAGCACCGCGGAAGGAGTGTTCACAGTGGACAGTCCGGTGGGCGCTCCCACCACGATCAGCGCCGAGTTGCCATGCGCGTGATCCTCGCCAGGACTCGACTCTGTTGCGGGAAGGGCTGGTCCGGCTGCTCGCCGAGGAGGACCACGACGTGGTCGCCTCCGTCTGCGACGCCTGCGCCCTGCTCGCCATGACGGAGCGGTACCAGCCCGACATCGTGGTGACCGACGTCCGGATGCCGCCCACCCACACGGACGAGGGGTTGCGGGCCGCGCTGGAGGTCCGGCGGCGCTGGCCGGAGGTCGGCGTGCTCGTGCTGTCGTAATACGTCGAAAAGCGCTACGCGACCGAGCTGATCACCGGTGACCGTGGCCGGGTCGGACACCTGTTGAAGGACCGGGTGAGGCAGGTCGGCGAGTTCCTCGACGCGCTGGAACGGGTGGCCGGCGGCGGGGCCGCCTTCGATCCCGAGGTGCTCCGGCGGCTGCTCGCCAGGACCACCCGCGCCGACCCGCTCGCCCGGCTGACCGCGCGGGAACACGAGGTGGTGGCGGAGATGGCCGAGGGGCACACCAACCGAGCATCGGCGCCGAGCTCCACATTTCGCAGAGTGCGGCGGAAAAGCACGTGAACGCGATCTTCGACAAGCTGGAGCTCGCGCACGCCACCGGCTTCAGCCGCCGAGTCCTCGCGGTCCTGCGCTACCTCGGTTCCTGAGTTCAGGCCGCCAGCTGTGGTTTCCGCTCGCGGACGAACAGGTACATCAGCGCGGAAACGAACATGATCCCACCGGCCACCCAGGTTCCGGTCGACCAGCTGCCGGTCGCGTCCCGCAGCACGCCGCTGACCACCGGGCTGGCCACCGCGCCGATCTCCGAGACCAGGTTCAGCATGCCGAACGCCGATCCGCGCTGCCGGTCGGGCACCATGTCGCCGGTGATGCCGTGGGCGATGGGCTGGAGCGCGTTGAAGAACAGGCCCGACGTGAACAGCAGCAGCCCCAGCAGCACCAGGGACGGTTTGTGTCCGGTGCTGGTCTGCCAGGCGAACACGAACACCAGCAGGGAATAGACCACCGAGAACGAGATCAGCAGCGGTTTGCGTCCGTACCCGCGCCGCAGCGCCCGGTCGGCCAGCCAGCCGCCCACCGGGAACCCGATGATTCCCGCACCGGCGTTGAACGCGGCGGTGAGCGCGGCCGCGAGCAGGCTGCTCTTGGTCGATTCCTGCACGATCGCGACCGACCAGTAGTTGAAGAACCACAGGTTCCACAAGACCGCGATGAAGGCGATGTAGATGATCACGATGTCGCGGTTCAGCAGCACCGAGCGTTCCGGGCTCCGCCACAGCCTCGCCACGATCACGCCGATCACGATCAGCGCCAGTACGCCGGAGCCGATCGCCGTGCCCCAGGTCGGCCAGCGCAGTTCGTCGGAGACGGCGAACAGCAGGACCACCACGACCAGCAAGGGCAGCGAAACCGCCAGCAGGCGCGGGATCGGCGGGCCGATCCTGAGCCGGCCACCGAGCCGTTGCCGGAAAAACACCCAGGTCACCGCGGCGACCACGAGCGAGCCGGCCGCGAACACGATGAACGGGACCCGCCACGAGTTCACCCCGAGGCCGAGATCCTGGCCCCAGCCGATGAGCAGCGCGGTACAAACCAGACCAAGGGTCGCGCCGACGGACAGGCCGGAGATCACCACCCCGAGGCCGAGTGTGCGGCGTTTCGGCGGAGTGTGGGTCATGACCAGTGTCCGGTCGTTGGAGTAGAAGATGCCCTCGCCGAGGCCGGTGAGCACGCGCGCCGCGACGAACGCGATCAGCCCGGTGATCAAGCCGGACACGGCGGTGAGCACGGCCGCCCAGAGCAGCGAGATGACGAGCATCTCGCGGTGCCCGAACCGGTCGCCGAGCCGCCCACCGGGGAACTGCGTGAGCATGTAGCCGGTGAAGAACAGCGAGCCGACCAGCCCGCCCAGCGCGTTCGGCGCGCTGGCCTCGCCGATGAATCCGACGTGGTTGCTGATCATCCAGGTCACCACCGGCCCGGTCAGGGTCCGGTCGGCGTAGCTGACCATCCAGCCGAGCAGCAGCACCGCCCACAGCCACCGGTACGGCGAGGTGCCGGCACGTGATTCGGTCGAGACTGAGGGAATGTCGCTGGGCAGGGTCATCGGCCTCTCCATCGAGTCCCGGTGTTCGCATTTCGAACCTTTTGTGATCAAAGCGAACAAGTCGCGACTTTAAGGAGCTCGCTCGGTTGTGTCAACGCTCACATCCGGACCGATCAGGGCGAACGGCGTCGAATGCCCGGATACCCGCTGGATGTCGGCCAGGCCGAGATGCTGGTGGTCCGGCAACGCGGATTGCTCCGCCTGCATGCGCACGAAGAGTTCGGCCGGACCCGCACCGGAACCGTGTTGATGAACAGCCCGACCATCGACTCCCACCCCGGCGAGTCCGGGCGGGCGGCCGGATACGGTGGCGCCGAGGACGACGTCGGTGCGGCCGGTAAGCGTGCTCAGGAACAGCGCCCACAGGCCCCGCATGACCGTGCTCAGGGTGAGGCCGTGCACCCGTGCCATGGCCGAAAGGTCCGTGGCGTCGCGTTGGGTGGTGAACGGTGACGGAATCTCGACCGGGGTCCGGGTGGGGCCGAGCAGGGTCGGTCCGTCAAGGCCGGAAAGCGCTTCACGCCACACCTGTTCCGCCACCTGAGTGTCCCGTTTGGACAACCAGTCGAGGTAGGCACGATCCGGTCGGACGAAAGGCAGGCGCTCACCGGAGTACAGCGCGAACAGTTCGTGGAGCAGGATCGGCGCGGACCGGCCGTCCCACAGGAGGTGGTGCGAGAAAATCACCAGGCGGTGCCGCCGCGGCCCCAGGCGCACCAGGGTGAACCGGACCAGCGGTGGACGGCCGAGGTCGAAACGCTCTTCGGCCGGGGGATCGGATGTGACTTCCCGCCACGGCAACTCCACGTCACGGCGGATGACCTGCACGGAACGTCCGGAGGACAGCGTGCGGAACTCGGCCCGCAGATTGGCGTGCCGTCGCAGCAGGGCTTCCGCGGCGGAACTGAGCCGCGCGGCATCCAGCGGCCCTTCGAGGTCGAGCCGTAGTTCGCCGGTGTAGATGTCCCGCTCGTCGAAGAGTGCGTGGAACAGCATGCCTGCTGCATCGGCGAAAGCGGCAGGACATCATCCACCGCGGGAACCATCGACCAAATCCGGTCCCGGCACCGGTTCGCCCGCGTCCGAGCCGAGGCCACGATCCGGTTGTGCCCGTCGACATGCACGACGCGGGGCCGATGTGTGGCCCGTTCCGCCTCGGTGAACAGGCCGAACGACATGATGATCACGAGATGCCCGGGGTGGATCAGATGCGCGACCGCGCCGTTCACGCCGATGATCCCGGGCCCGCCGGTGATCGCGTAGGTGACCAGTCTGGCGCCGTTGTCGATGTCGACCACGTGCGCCGTTTCGCCCTCGACGATGCCGGCGGCGTCCATCAGTTCGCGGTCGATGGTGAGCGAGCCGACGTAGTGCAGATCGGTCTGGCCCGGTGGATCTTCCCGTTTCAGCAGCGGCCTCAGCATCACACGCTCCAGATGTCGCGGGATTGGCTTCGATGTGGTCGAGGCACGCCCGTCTGCTGTCTTCCCCGAACACCACCCGCCAGCCTGGCGGCACCTGGGCGAAGGTCGGCCAAAGTGAGTACTGGCCCTCGTCGTCGATCAGCGCGTAGAAGCGTCCGCTGTCGTCGTCGAAGGGGTTCGTCACGTAAGCCTCCCAGCCGTCCTGTTCACCGAGGCTAAGCGTGTCCAGCCGTGAAAAAGGTGACGAGTGCGTCGTTGACCACGTCCGGGCGCTCCAGATAGCCGTAGTGACCACACCCTTCGATCTCGAAATAGCGCGCGGACGGGATCACCTCGGCGACTTCCCGCGCGAGATACGCGGGCAGCCGGACGTCGTCGGCGAACCCGATGACCAGGCACGGCACCCGGATCGCGCGATAGGCGTCGAGACGGCTTTCCCTGATGTCAAGCCGAAGTTGCGCGCGCAGGCCGGGCGTCCACACGGTGGCGGACATCTCGAAGACATCGAGCCAGTCCTGGATCGCGTTGTCGTCGTTCAGCGTGCGGGGCGAGAGATTCTGCACTGCGCGAACCACGGCCTCGTATTTCGCGGGCAGTTCCAGACCACCGTCACGCAGTTCTCGTTCCGCCGCGCTCATCGCCGACCGCATCGCGTCCGGGCGGCCCCGCGTGGCCATCAACACGGCCTGGCTGACGAGTTCCGGACGGGCGAGCATGAGTTCGGTGACGACCTGCGCGCCCATCGAGGTCCCCACCAGGCGGCACGGACCGAGCCCGAGGTGCTCGATCAGCCCAGCCGTGTCGGCGACCAGATCGTCAATGGTGAAACCCGGCTCGGCGGACGAAATTCCGCGGTTGTCGAAGGTGATCGCGCGAAAACCCGCGGCGACGAGTGCGGGCACCTGATGCAACTGCCAGACGCGCCCGCTGGCGGCGACACCCATGACGAGCACGACCGGTTCGCCGTCACCGGTGTCGTCGTAGTTGATTTTGATTCCGTTGATCTCAGCGAGTGGCATGCTCGTCCCCCAGACTGGCCTTACGTAGCCGGGGCATGGTAAGCGACCAGGCACACTCCCACAACGCAGATCAGTTCGTCGCCGACGACCGCCTCCGACGCTCCGGACAGGCGCGGCGGCACCGGCCTCCGCGTTGCCGACCGCGGATCCACTTGTGGCCTGGGCCAGCCACAGGCTGCTGACGTGACCCTGAAGATGGCCGGGCGTGTGGTGCTGAAGCAAGGCACGGCGCAGGATTTCCGACGTGGTGTCGCCGAAACCGGCAATGGCCAGGCACAACAGGCACAACTGCCCGGACAGCCCGGAACCGGTGATCGCCAGGCCCCAGACCAGCACCGACACGATGAGCGCGCGGCCACTGTGCCACACGCGACCGGTCCAGCCGCTGGTCAACTCGCCGAGGAACGCGACCGCCGGGGCGGTGTGGAGCAGGCCCACCGTCGACGGCCCCCGCCGAACACGCTCCCGCGTTCCTTGATCCCCGTGAAATTTCCCACCCGCACCGAATCCGGCGCCGGGCGCTGCTGGACTCGGAACACGAAGTGACGCTCGCGGTCACGCACCCGAAGAGCGAACACGCCTACGAGCGGATCTGGTCGGACTCGGTGGCCGACCTCGCCGCCGAACCCGGGATGCCGGTACTGGTCCGGCCCCGTCCCGAAGACCTGCTTCGAGGAGGCCGCCCCGGAACATCATCGTGTTGAACAACCGGCGCACCTGGCTGCCGCGGGAGATCTTCGATTTCCCGCCGCACGGCAACGTGCACGACTCCCTGCTGCCCGCCTACGCCGGTTTCTCGCCGCTCACCTGGGCTCCCCTCGACGGCGAACGCGAGGTCGGCGTCACCGCGCACCTGATGGACGCCGAACTGGACGCGGGCGACATCGTGCTTCAGCGTGCGGTGCCGGTCGGGCCGCGGGACACCGGCACCGACCCGTTCCACAAGACCGTGGCGGAGATCCCGTCCGGCCATACCGACTGTACCCAGCAGGACCGGTCAAAGGCCAGCTTCTTCCACAAGCGGTCCATTGAGCAGGACCGATTGGAGGTCGCCCGCCGAAGACATCGAGCGGTAGTCCGCGCCCAGTCGGACCCCTACCCGAACGCCCTTACGTTCCACAAAGGACAGATGCTGCGGATCGTACGGGCCTCGGTGTCCCAGGGGCGGTACGGCGGCACGCCCGGCCGGATCTTCATCCGCGAGGGCGACGGCGTGGTCATCGTCGCGGGCGAGGACGCACGGCACGGCCGCGACCACGGTCTGCTGCTCGAACGCGGCCGCCTCGACGGGCACCGAACTCGCCGCCGCCGACCACTTTCGCACCATAAGCGGCCACCTCACCTCCCCCTGACGCCGGTGAGCTAAGCCTTCTTGGCGCGGCTCGGCGCGACGCGTGGCGGTTCGTTGGGCTGCTTCGGATAGACCGGCGGCCAGGGCGCGTCCATCAGGCCGTTGGCCAGGTCCCGCCGCGACCATTCGAGCAGCGGTTCGATCGACTGCGGTCGCGCTCCCGCCCACGGGTCGCCGCGCTCGGCCAGGTGGGCCGGAACGGTCGCGATCGTCAGCTCGTCGGGTTCGACAGTGGCCAGGTCGTCCCAGTGGATCGGCGTCGACACCTGCGCGCCGACGCGCGGCCGCACGCACCACGCCCCGAACACGGTCTTGTGTGGCGCGTTCTGGTTGAAGTCGACGAACACCCTGGCGCCGCGCTCCTCCTTCCACCACTGCGCGGTGATCAACGTCGGGTGCCGGCGTTCGAGTTCGCGAGCCAGCGCCACGGCGGCGGCCCGGACCTGGTAGCCGTCCCACTCCGGTTCCAGGCCGGCGTAAATGTGCAGCCCCCGGGAACCGGTCGTCTTCAGCTTCGATTCGATGCCGAGTTCGCCGAGCAGTTCCCTGGTCAGCGTGGCGGCCTCCTGGACCTGCGAGAACACCACACCCGGCGAGGGATCCAGGTCGATCCGAAGCTCGTCGGTGATCTCCTGGTTCTCCGCCCGGACGGGCCAGACGTGAAAGCCGAGGCAGCCGAGGTTCACCGCCCAGATGATGTGCGCCAGGTCCGCCGCGACCAGCGCGTCGCTCGTGGTGCCGTTGGGCGTCGCGACCACCGTGGTGGTGACCCAGGAGGGGGTCGTCTTCGGCACCCGCTTCTGGAACCACGACTTGCCGCTCGCGCCCTCGGGATACCGCTCCATCAGCAACGGGCGCCCCCGCAGCGTCCGGAGCAGCGGCTCGGCCACGGCCTGGTAGTAGCGGACGAGATCGAGCTTCGTCTCGCCACGCTTGGCGAAGAACACCTTCTCGGGATGGGAGATCTTGACTTCGCGGCCGTCGATGTCCAGGGCGATGGCGTCGGTCATCGGCGGGCCCGCTCCTCGGCGAGCAGGGCCGTCAACTCGGCCGGGGGCACCTCTTCGAGCTGGCTGTAGGTGCACGACTCGGGCTTGCGGTCCAGCCTGAACCGCACAAGCCGGGTACCGTGCCGGAACCGCCCGGACTGCAGGTGCTCGTACCTGACCTCGGCGACCCGCTCGACCCGCAACGGCTCCCAGGACAGGTCCTTCTGCGCGTTCCACCGGCTCTGCACGCCCGGCATGCGGCCGGCCGGTGCCTCGGCGATCGTCCAGTCCCGCCAGGGATGCCCGTCGAGCGCGTTCTCCCGCAACGACGCCAGCTCGTCGACCAGTTCGCGGCGCCGGGCGGCGGTGAAGCTGCTGGCCACGCCGACATGGTGCAGGGTGCCGGCCTCGTCGTACAGACCCAGCAACAGCGAACCGACCCCGTTGCCGTCCTTGTGCCAGCGGAAGCCCGCGACCGCGCAGTCGGCGGTCCGCTCGTGCTTGACCTTCCACATCACGCGCCGGTCCTGCTGGTAGGGCGCGTCCGCGGGCTTGGCCATCACACCGTCGAATCCGGCGCCCTCGAACCTGTCGAACCAGTCCTGGGCGACATCCGGATCGCCCGTCAGCGGGGTGAGATGGACCCTTGCCAGCTCGGTGTCGACGACTTCTTCGAGCACACGGCGCCGCTCGGCGAAGGGCTGGCCCGTCAGGTCCCGGTCATCGAGCGCGAGCAGGTCGAAGACGACGAGGCTGGCCGGAATCTCCTCCGCGAGCTTGCGTACGCGTGACGCGGCGGGGTGGAGCCGCAGTTGCAGGCTGTCGAAGTCGAGGCCGCGTTCCGTGACGATCACGATCTCGCTGTCCACCACACACCGCGGCGGCAGCGCGTCCTTGACCAAATCGATCAGCTCGGGAAAGTAGCGGGTCAGGGGCCGGTCGTTGCGGGAACCGAGTTCGACCTCGTCGCCGTCGCGGAAGGCGACGCAGCGGAAGCCGTCCCACTTCGGCTCGTACCGCAGATCCGGCGCGCGCGGCACCTCATGCACGGCTTTCGCGAGCATCGGCTTCACCGGCGGCATCACGGGCAGGTCCACGCCCCGATACTAGGTGCCTTCCGTCGCGCCCGCGCCCGCCAATTCGGACAGTCACCGGCCGGTGGCCAGCGCACAGATACTCAACAGGCGGGTGGTCACCCAGTCCGCCGTCGACCAGTCCGCGGGCGCGGTGAACTGCCAGCCCGACTCCTTGGCCTGGTCGATCAGTCCTCGTGCGTATCCGGCGAGCACGACCGCCTCGGACGCCGTCGCCTCGACACCAAGAGTGACGATGTCACGCACCGCGGCCCCGTGCTGGTCGATTGCCGCCAAAAGTCCCGGAATGTCCGAAGCCGCCGACAAACCTTCGCTGACCTGCGTGGTCAGCTCGGCGAGTGTACTGCGCGCCGAATGTTCCAGCCCGAAAACCACGAGTGACACGGTAACGCGGAGTTTCCCCGTCTCGGGCCGGGCGTGGCCAACGCCACGCGTTAGCCTCGTGCGTTGTGAACAAGCCGATGCGCCACGTCAGCCTCGTGATGATGGTGATGGTCGTCCTGTTGCTGGCCAACGACTCCTATGTCCAGGTGCTCAACGCCGGCCGCTACGCGAACAACCCACTGAACCAGCGCACCCTGTACGACCAGTACGCCCTGCCGCGCGGGCTGATCACGGCCGCCGACGGCTCCGTCCTGGCGTCATCTCAGGCGACCGGCGACAAGCTGAAGTACCAGCGCTCGTACTCGGACGGGCCGCTGTACGCGCCGGTGACCGGCTACGACATGGTGGCTTCCGGCCCGCACGGCATGGAGTACGCGGAAAACTCCATTCTCAACGGGAGTGACGACCGGCTCGTTCTGCGGCGACTGTCCGATTTGTTCGCCAAGGGCGGCGAGGCCGGTGGCACGGTTCAGCTGACCATCGACCCGAAGATCCAGAAGGCCGCCTACGACACCATGGTGCGCAACGGTTTCTCCGGGGCCGCCGTGGCCATCCAGCCGTCCACCGGGCAGATCCTCGCGATGGTCAGCCTGCCCTCCTACGACCCGAGCAAACTGTCCACACACGACACCGCGGCGGCACAGGCCGCCTACCAGAGCTACGCCCCCGACTCGCCGACCAGCCCGTTGATCAACCAGGCCGTCGCCCAGGCCTATGCGCCCGGCTCCACGTTCAAGCTGGTGGTTTCCGCGGCCGCGCTGTCGGGCAACACGGACGACGAAAACACCGCGAACCTGCCGGCCGACCCGCGGATCACGTTGCCCGGCGCCACGACCACCTTGGAGAACTTCGACGGCGAAACCTGCCCGGACTCGGTGGGTGGGCAGGTGTCCATGAAGACCGCACTCGCCTTTTCCTGCAACACGGCGTTCGCCACGCTGGCGGGCCGCGTCGGCGCCACCGCGCTGACCGCGCAGGCACGGAAGTTCGGTTTCGGCGTCAACAACCTGTCCGTTCCCCTCGGAGTGGTCCAGTCCTGTGTCGGGCCGAACACGTCCAGTGGCTGCCTGACCGTCCCGAACGGCCTGCCCGGGTTGTACCAGAGCGGGATCGGCCAACTCGACGTGCAGGAAACCCCGTTGCAGGACGCCATGATCGCGGCGACGATCGCCAACGGCGGCAGGGAAATGAAACCACAGTTGGTCAAGTCGATCCGGGCGCCGGACGGTTCGTCCATTCAGGACTTCGGCCCGCAGGTACTCGACTCGGGCGCGATCTCGTCCGGGGTGGCGAGCACGCTGACCGACATGATGGTCGCCTCGGAAAGCCACTCCGGCACGGCGAACAAGGACCCGAGCGTCCCGATCGCGTCCAAGACCGGCACTGCCGAACACGGGCCGGATCCGAAGAACGTCCAGCCCTACGGCTGGTATGTCGCGTTCGCCCCGGCCGGTAACCCGCAGATCGCCGTGGCGGTCGTGGTCACCTCAGGTGGTCACCTGGACTTGGCGACGGTGGGCGCCAAGGTGGCCGGGCCGGTCGGCCGCGCGATGATCAACGCCGCGCTGGGCGGCTGAGGCTCGGTCGAAACGCGCTTGCCCCGGCTCACGACTTCGTCCCCGGAGGTGGGCGATGACGGGGCGTCTGGTGGGCCGTGCGGCCGAGAAGCCGGCGGTAACCAGTGCCATCGACGGCGCGCTCGCGGGCGGATCCGAAATCCTGCGGATCTCCGGCGAGCCGGGGATCGGGAAGACCCGCATCCTCACCTGGCTGGCCCGCCATACGGTGATCGAACGAGGGCGGGGCAAGACCGTCGACTTCGCTTCGTTCCTGTCGTACACCGCGTTCCCTGAGCGCGATGTGGAGTCATCCAACTCACCCGGGGGTCGAGTGGGCGGCCCGGGGCGTGCACGTCAACGCGGTAGCACCCGGCATGATCCAGGTCGAGTCTCCACACCCAGGCATCGCGACCCGCCGCCTCAGCGAGCAAGACATCGCCGACCGAGCGCGCTGCAGGTGAATGACGACGAGCGACTGGACCGGCTCGCCCGGGAGCGCGGCCTTGTGCTCGCTGTGCTCGCCGTGGTCGCCCAGCACCGACAGGCGCACGATCTGGATTTTGATTGATCAGTTGTCGTTGCGGTTGGTGGCAGATGAGTCGTGGGCACTGGCCGAGCCGTTGGTCCCGGAGTTCAAGCCTCGTCCGCAGGGCTGAGGGTCTGCAGCGCGGTGTGGCCGGGATGGGCCGCCGGCCGCCCCTGCACAAGCGGGCGGTGACCGCGGTCACGGCTCATCGATGCCCCTACCGCCGAAGCCGATACAGCGGTGGAGGCGAAGCATCCCGCGCGCCATTCCGTTGCGGAGGCCGTACTTCATGATGGACCGGCTGGTGTAGGTCGAGCAGGTGGGGATAAAACGGCATTGTGGCTTGGCCGAGTCGGGCACCAACCGGCGATAGCCGGCCAGCCCGGCGAGCGCTACCCAGGCGAGCGGGTTGAGGAACCAGTAGTGGCTTCGCGGGCATTGCCGCACAGCGGCACGGCGCCTCTGGCGGTGCTCGGGATCCGTCGGGCCGAGAACAAAACGATCAAGAGTTCGAATTCCGAGGGCGATCATTTTGCTGAACCCGCTGAATTTCTTCGTCGAGGACGGAGTTGGCAACGCGGACAACCTCCTCGAACGGCGTCGTATCATCCAGCTCGCGTAAGACGGCCAGTGCACGGTCGGACAGCCGACGCGACCAGGCCGGATCGTCGCCGACCGGCGTCGACAGCAGCGTCCGCAATCGATCGGCGGGTGCTTGCAGAATCGCCGCGAGGTGCGCGAGTTCCGCGCCGGGCGTGAACGTTTCGGTGAGCAGGTGGGCTAGCTTGCGGCGCAAGTCGGGCGCGTCTCGCTGATCGCGGAGCGCCTCAGTAAGAATCGGGCCAAGGAACTCCTGGTCGAGAACAAGATCGCGACCCCAGTCCTGCTCGCGCAAGTGAACGTCGCGAAGCCGCCGCATGTGCACCAGCGAGTCCAGACTCGCGGCATCGTGGGTCGACATCAGCACCGACGTCGCCGCGCACAGCGGCGCGATATATAGGTTGACGTCGCCATTGACCTCGACGATTGCTCCGATGACGGTCAGCCCCTTCGGCATCGACCGATTGAGCAGGTCCCGCCCGTACTGGCCGTTGAGCGCTTGGGACAGCCCGTCACGGATATCATGGTCGCCCGCGCTGAACGGGCTGGCTACGGAATCGATCCAATAATGGACCAACCGTGCGGTAACGTTGGGCGGATCCACGAACAGGCGAACTTCAATGCGCAGGTCTGCCGACGCATCACCGAACGTTCCGGCGCAGCCCTTCAGCTTGAAGTCGAAGTGCACATTGAAGATGTGCGAGCGCAGCAGAGAGCGCCCCACGGCATTGAAGCCGGCACCGGAGCAGCCACCCGGACCCGTCGAGTTGAACGACACCCGCGTCGAGATGCTCGAGACGTTGTCCGAAAGATGCTGATTGGTTGCTAACGCGTTGTCCGCGAAGCCCTGCACGATCGCCTGCGCCGCGGCAGCTATCCCATCACCGGTTGGCATGATACCGGCAGCCGAGGCGACCAAACCCTGCGACAGCGGACTCAGTTCACCGACGGTCGCGTTGATATCCGGGCCGAGGTACAGCACCCCATGCTGGAACACCGCATATGTGCCATTGGGTGGCGGTGGCGGGCTACCGGGCGGGGTCGGCGGACTGGGGATCCGCAGTACGTCGGTTGTCGGCGCGCCAAGGTAGCCGTCGAACTCCCCGGTTTGATCCCAGTAGTCGAAAATCGGTCCGTACAGCACCGACGCGCAGGTCTCCGGCGTGGAGATGATGATGCCGTTCGGAAAGTACTGCCAGAAGATGGCGCCGCCCGTGACTGTCCTGTACAGGATGCGGGACGTCGGGAACCTGCCCAACGCATCGTCCAGACCACCGCCCAGAATCTGGTAGTGCCGCACCTCGACGGGATCATTGTCGTTTTCGTCGGCCCGCTGTCCACCGATATGCGCCATTGACAAGCCCCTTCTCGACAATTCACCCCGGTCCACTGCGCCGCAGCCGGAAAGACCCCCAGTGACCTGATCGACCACGAGGTCGCCCCAGTCGCTGTGCTCGTTACGATCCCTTCGACGAACCACCCCAATGGCCTATCATCAAGAGCCGGTCGTCCTCGTCGCCCCGGTCTTAAATCAATCCGTGAGCCTCTCCCTGGACCCGTAAGGGCCCAGTCTTCGACAAAATCCCCGTCTTGACGGAAACTGTCGCCCCGTCCGGCTGGGCCAGTATTTCCGGGACGCGCCGCGTCCCGTCGACTCTGGACATGCGATACCTTCTTCACCACAAAAGCCTTCTCTCGCAGGCCTGCGTTGCCAGCGCTAACCCTGCAGAATAAGGCCATTGAGCTATCCACCCCAACCGCCACGCTTGCTCAAGGCCTAGGCCGGACTCACCGCCTTGCGTGGTGGGTTCGTCCGCGCCATCGGACGACCGCCATCAACCCCGTTGCTCGACTGCAGCCCATGCGCTGCCTCGGGGACCGGAACAGAACGACCGATCTCTCCATTCCGGCAAACCCACTATAGGCCGCGCGGCTTTGTTTAGCATGTTCGAATTCAATTAAAATGATGCTGATCTCGAGTGGCATCACCGTGAGACAAACACGTAGGGCCAGTTCAAAAAAGATAAACATGTCGTGCACTGAGACCCTACAACGGGAGTGTCCATTCACGGGTGATGTCGCGTGATGGCGTCAGGCTGTGCTCGTGGTGGGGAGTCAGGGGTTGCCGGTGAGTGCGTGGTGGATCGCGTCGATGGCGCGGATGCCGTGGTTTCGGGTACTGGTGAGGTAGGAGCGGACGCGTAGGTCGTCGCGGAGGGTGTCGAGGGTGCGCCAGTACCCGGAAACGGCCTGATGCCGTTTCGGGTTCCGGAGTGCCTGTTCCGAGGCGTTGTTCGTCCAGGGGATCTTGAAGTTTTTGGTGAACAGCCAGACCTGTTCGGCTTTGTCCTTGAGTCGTTGGGCGAGGGTGTAGCCGGGATGGTTGCCTTTGTGCCAGTCGCGATGCCGGTTGGTGGTGATGCCCCAGTCGGCGGCCTTGTCGTAGCGCTGGCGCAGATCGGTGAGCAGGTCGGGGTCGAGTTGCTCGGCACCGGCCGCGTGTGCGTCGTCGACGGCCTTCGCCGCGTCCCGCAGGACCGTTATGACCTTGCCGGCCCACTTCTGCCTGCGATCCGGCCGCCAGGCGCTGAACGACAAAGGCACGGTCAGCGACTGGATGCACACGTGGATAGCGCAGAAGCGCCACCAATGGAAGAACGGCCGCCTGGCCTACTCGACGCTGTACGGCTATGAGAAGGACAAACGGCTATACATCGATCCGAAGATCGGGCACATCCGGCTGGACCGGCTGAATCTCGACGACCTGATCGAGATGTTCAACAGGATCCAAGACGACAACGACAGGATCGAGGCCAACAACGCCGACCGTGCGACCAACCGCGCCCGAGCGAAGGAGATCCACAACAAGCCCACCGGACGCAAGAAAGCCGAGTGGATGAGACTCGAGGCGGAACTGGCCGCGATGCCGCCGTACCGCCGACCCGTGGGTCCCTCGTCGCAGCACTCAATACTGAGAACCCTGCGGGCCAGCCTCAACCGCGCCCTCAAGACCCCGGGGAAGCTGAAATTCAACCCGCCGCCCACTACGACATGGCGTCGGTGACGAGGCCGAGGCCGATCATTTGGACCAAAGAACGTGTGGAGCACTGGCGCAGGACGGGTCAGCGTCCAGGTCCGGTGATGGTGTGGACCCCGGCACAAGTCGGTGTGTTCTTTGACTATGTCGCTGAGCATGTTCTCGACTACGAAGCGATGTGGCATCTGTTCCTTAAACGCGGCCCTCGGCGCGGTGAGGTGGCTGGATTGCCGTGGATTGAGACTCAACTCGACGCCGGCACCCTCGAGATCGTCAGACAGCGCACCGAAAGGTTGGAGTACGAGGAGAAGGCCCCAAAGACCGAAGCCGGCAAGCGAGTCATCCCGCTTGATGGCGAGACGGTCGACATTCTCCGGCTGCATCAGAAGCGGCAGGAGGAGCGCAAGCAGGAGTTGGGCGAGGCCTGGATCGATTCGGGCAAGGTGTTCACCCGGGGTGATGGGTCGCCGCTCCGGCCGTCATGGATCAGCGACAGGTTCGCGGTACTCTCCGCCGCCGCCGGGTTGCCGCCGATCCGGCTGCACGACACACGGCACACGGCACACGGCACACGGCCGCGACGATCATGCTCGCTGCCGGAACCGACATGAAGGTCGTCCAAGAGACCCTCGGACACGCCACGCTGAGCACTACCTCCGACATCTACACGTCGGTACTGCCCGAGGTCGCCCGCGCGGCTGCCGAGGCAACGGCGGCCCTGATACCGCGCCGGGCACCTCGAAAAACGCCCGGGCACCCATCGGGCACCCATGGCGCCCTGTCGGACGAGCCCCAAGTAGGGGATGATGTTCCAGTGTGAGAGAAACCGCAGGTAGAAGGTGGTCTCTCGTCGGTATGAAGTGTTGTGGCGGGTAGAGGATTCGAACCTCTGAAGGCAGTGCCGTCTGATTTACAGTTCCACAGGGTTCATATCGGAATCTGTCGGAAACTGCCACGTTTCGGCGTTTCCCCTGCTAGATGGCTTTTTCGGGTGTCGGTCCGTGACGGTCGCTGTCGGGCCATGCCGGGAAGTGCGGCACCGAATACGGCACCGAACCCAGACGGTTGCCACGGTGGCAACACTCCCCCGGCCGGGGCGCTGACGATCGGGACATGGAGATCATTCCCGAGGTCTCGTCACTCCGTGTCCGACTTCGCCGAGCGGGGCACATGCCGGTACAGCGTCGCTCGACTGCGCTCCACCGTCTCCGCCATG